>JBFFWG010000004.1:0-129295 GCA_041570395.1 Nitrosopumilaceae archaeon | reverse complement strand
CTAATCCGGTTTGCTCCCCCAGCTTTCATCCCTCACCGTCGGACGTGTTCTGGTAGACCGCCTTCGCCACAGGTGGTCATCAATAGATCAAAGGATTTTACCCCTTCCTACCGAGTACCGTCTACCTCTCCCACTCCCTAGTTTTGCAGTATTTTCGGCAGCCCATTAGTTGAGCTAATGGATTTAACCGGAAACTTACAGAACAGGCTACGGATGCTTTAGGCCCAATAATCATCCTGACCACTTGAGGTGCTGGTTTTACCGCGGCGGCTGACACCAGAACTTGCCCACCCCTTATTCATCAGTGGTTTTACAACTAACAAAAGATTCCTTTAGCAGGAAACACTCGGATTAACCTTGTCGTGCTTGCGCACATTGCAAAGGTTTCTCGCCTGCTGCGCCCCATAGGGCCTGGGTCCGTGTCTCAGTACCCATCTCCGGGCTTCTCCTCTCAGAGCCCGTACCTGTAATAGCCTTGGTGGGCCATTACCTCACCAACAAGCTGATAGGCCGCAGTCCCACCCTATGGCGACGAATCGTTTGGACCATAAACCGTTCCAGGCATAATGATCTATCGGGTTTTATCCTCAGTTTCCCGAGGTTATCCCCGTCCATAGGCTAGATTGACCACGTGTTACTGAGCCGTATGCCTTGTATTGCTACAATGACTCACATGGCTTAGTACCAATCCGATAGCAGTCAGGTCCGGCAGGATCAACCGGATTCTGAATTATTAATATTGATTATTGAAGTACATTGTACTTATTTTGGAATTGACGGAATGCACATAATCTTCACATCTCAGATAAGATCATATGATCATATCCTCATTTTGTATGCGTAACTGGAGGCTTGTAAATCATAAAATGGCAAATACTACCATACTTCATCACAAGCGCCGCTCTTGCGTTACGTATGCAGAAACTCGAGTATGTCAAATACATATAAACCATGCCTAGAGTTTCCGTTCTTTGACATAATTTGCGATCAAAAATATTATCACAAAAAAAGGAGGAGTGTTAATTGGAAGATATAACCAAACTATACAAAAAAAAGACACCAAATTCTGCCAAATTATTTGAAAAATCTAAAAGAATCCATATCAATGGAGTATCCCATAACATTAGATTTTTTGAACCTTATCCCTTTGTAACAATATCTGCAAAAGGAAAATTTCTACAAGATGTGGATTCTAACAAGTATGTTGATTATTGGATGGGACATTGGAGTCTAATTTTAGGACATGCTCCAAAGGCCGTAAAAAAATCTGTTCAAAAGCAGCTTAATGCAGGATGGATGCATGGAACTGTAAATAAAATGACTTTGGAATTATCAGATACCATTCAAAAAGCAGTTCCAGTTTGTGAAAAAATAAGGTATGTGACATCTGGTACTGAAGCTACAATGTATGCTGTTAGATTGGCAAGATCGGTAACAGGGAAAAAAACTATTGCAAAAATTGATGGGGGCTGGCATGGATATACTTCAGATTTACTTAAAACAGTAAATTGGCCATTTGATATTTCTGAAAGTAGTGGGCTTGTAGATGAGAAATATGTTGTATCATTACCTCTAAATGATTTAGAAAAATCACTCAAGATTCTCAAATCAGTAAAAAATGACTTAGCATGCACCATCATAGAACCAGTTCTCGGAGGAGGGGGATGTATTCCAGCTGCTAGGGATTATCTTAAGGGAATTCAAGAATTTGTAAGAAAAAATAATTCATTGTTTATTTTAGATGAAATCGTTACAGGTTTTCGATTTAGATTTGGGTGTCTTTATCCTACTATGAATCTAGATCCAGATATTGTAACTTTGGGAAAAATTGTCGGAGGTGGTTTTCCAATTGGAGTGATTGGAGGAAAAGATGAGATTATGCAACATGCCGATACTTCAAAACACACAAAATCAAAGAGGTCGTATATTGGAGGAGGAACCTTTTCTGCAAATCCTGCAACAATGATAGCTGGGCAAAATACATTATTGACATTAAAGAAAAATCCAATTTATTCTAAAATAAATAATCTTGGGAAAAAGGCAAGAAAGCAATTAAGCAAAGTTTTTGATGACAAAGTAATTGTTACAGGAAAAGGTTCCCTATTCATGACTCATTTTAGAAGTAATGGAATTAATGAAATTAGAAATTCATCAGACGCAGCAAAGTGTGACGCAAAGTTGCTTCACCGATATCATTTTGAAATGATTGCTAAAGACGGAATTTTCTTTTTACCAGGAAAATTAGGGGCAATATCTAATGCCCATTCAGACTCAGATATTAAAAAAATGATTGATGCTTCAAATAAATTCTCTTCAAAATTGTAATTTTGTGCAGTTCGGTACCCGAAAGCCTATTTAACATCAGGACTTCTTTTTGAGATATGAATAAATTGGTAATTTTTTCAGTTTTAATATCAGTTCTTTTAGTTCCTTATAGTGTGAATTCAGCATTTGCACAAGAAACTTATAAAATCAATATTCCAACGGGGGCTGCAAGTCCTGACGCCCCATATTTTTGGCAAAGTGAAAAAGACGGAAAAACTGATGGGACTATTTCTATAAAGGTATTAGATACAGTGAGATGGGGAAATGCTGATACTGCAGCGCATACTGTAACTTCAGGAACTCCAGAAACAGGATTTGATGGAAATTTTGATAGTGGTTTATTTGCACCAGGAAAAACCTTCCCACATCAATTCACGGAGGTAGGGGAGTTTGAGTACTATTGTTTAGTGCATCCTTGGATGACAGGAATGGTAACTGTAACATCTGGATTACAAACGATTCCTAATGTTGGTGCTGATGCGGGAGATGGGACTACTACATTTAATGTAGAGTATGAATTTAATCGAGTAATTTCTTCAGCAAGAGTTGATGAAGAGCAAAATTCCATTACATTTGAGATTGTTGGCAAAGTAATTGGAGAAGACAATCATCTAACTTTAATGCTTCCTAAAAATTTGATTAGTGGGCCGCTTGTAATTTGGGCAGATCGTGAACAAATTACGAATTATGAGATGACCGAAGAGGGCGAAATCAACAAAGTAAAGATTCCTCTTAATCGAGAAACAAAATCAGTTAGCCTTGTTGGCTCAACAGTAGTTCCAGAATTTGGCACAATAACTATGACAGTATTAGCAGTTGGAATTTTCAGTTTAATTGCAATTACATTTAAAACAAAAAAATTCTTGATATTAAATGAAAGAATCTAAATCAAAAAAACTATCCAATACTAAAAAAGAGTACGAAGATGCTTTAGCTACTGCAGATCCTACCAAGATATCAGATGTCCATTTACAAGATATGGCAAAAAATGCTGTAAAAAAATTCAAATCCTTATGACCTAAACCAAACTTTCATTATCTGGAATTTTAATTAAACCATACATGATATTTTTTGGAAAACCAAAAAATCCTGAAGACGTGATTTATCAAGCAATGGCATTCTTAGAAAAAAACCAGCCAAAAGCAGCAATTACTCTATTCAATCAGGCGCTCAAAGCAGAACCAAAAAACATACAGGCGTTATACAATAAGGGCCTCGCTTTAAACCAAATAAGAAAATATCAAGATGCCATAACTTCTTTTGATAAAGTTCTAGAAATCAAACCAGATGATGCCCCATCCCTCAATAATCGAGCAATTGCATCAGGGGAGGTTGGAAATACTGATGCAGCTGAAGAATATTACGATAAAGCGATTAAAGCAGATCCTAAATATGCAGCAGCATACTATAACAAAGGAGTTCTTTACGATAAACTCGGGAAGCAAGAAGAATCATTAAAAATTCTTGATGAAGCAATCAAGATAGAACCAAAAAATTCTAGTTCACGTTTTTACAAAGGCCTGGTCTTAGGAAAATTAAACAGACATGAAGAAGCACTAAACTGTTTTACAAATATTTGCCACGCTCACCCACAACACATGGATGCATTATTTCACAAGGGAATAGAGTTGGCAGAAATTGGAAAACACAAACAAGCAATAGAAATTTTTGATAAACTATTAGCAAAACACAAAAACAATGTTAATGTAACATATGCAAAATCTAGAAGTCAAGCAGCTTTGGGACAAATTGATCAGTCTTTAGAATTATTAAAACTAGCAATTTCACAAAATCGTAAAATAATTAAAAAATGGGTAGAGCATGAGAAAATTTTTGAATCACTTCAAGATGATGAAAGATTTAGAAAAATTATAGAATAATTTTAAAGTATTTTTTTCCTAACAGCGTCTATTCTTAAAATAGCAACTTTCTTTTTGGGACCAATTAATCGTGCTTCAAAAATTGGTACATAAATTTCCAAGATTTCGTTTAGAGTAAACTCGTCTTTTAGATCTCGAACGTCTTCTTCTATAGGTTTCATAAGTTTTTTAGTTAATGTGTCAATTGCAGAATTATTAGTAATTTCAGGTTTTTTTACATTTGTTTGATTAATGTCCAGGATTTTTTTGGGGTAATTTTCTATGGATTTAGAATCAGTTTTGAAAGGAAATTTGATTTCTTTTCCATGATGATCAAAATAAATTGTGTCTTTATTTTCAATGAAAACATGCTCTTCTAATTCTAAATCAACTTTGTTTTTGCCTTTTTCACCACTAAATGCTTTTTTTAATCCAGATTTAGTCCTAATTGGAAATATTCCTTCACCTAAAACTACCTCGCTTACATTATAATCAACTTTGATAGGATGTATAGCTTTTCGAAAAAAATTCGCGGCGTAAATTCCTGAAACACTAAGTATTGCCTCAAAGTTTAATTTGATTGAATGAATATGCACTTCTTCCGGTTTTGGTTTTTTTAATAATTTTTTGAAAAGGCTAGTTTTTTTATTTTCTACTATTTCCCTAGCCATCTGTTCATCTACAGTTTTTTTTAGAACTATAACTTTGGATTCATTATCGGTATTAATCAAAACTAATCTTAATCCAGTATTCTTTCTTTTAAAGTAATGGAAGTTTGAAAAAAATTAGAAAGGAATAATATACTTAAAATTAAAAATACTGTATGGCTTCAAAAAAGAGACGTCCAGGTCATATTGAAAAATTCTTGAAACGGGCAGATAAAGCAATTGATGACGCTGTAAAAGAAGGGATAAAACGTGCAGATGACATTGTTGCAGATGCAGCTGAATTTGGGAAAATTGCGTCAAAGGAAGCTCAGAAAAAAAGTATTGAGCTTAAAAAAATTGCAAAAATTGAAGGAGAAAGATTAAAAGCTGAAGGAGAAAAGAAAATCAATAAAGGGATTTCTAAGGCAAAAAAAATGACTTCGTCTGAAAAAAATGATTTAGAAACTTTGGCAAAGTTAGGTGAATTAAGGAAAGCGGGGATACTTACTGAGAAAGAATTTCTATCAAAGAAAAAGAAAATTCTAGATAGAATTTAGATTTTAAATTGACAGTAAAAAAATTACAAGAAATAGACGTTATCGAAGGTAATGAGGGCACAAAGATTCGCCAGATTTTCCATCCACATAATACTCTAAATGGAATTCGATACAGTATATCTCACTCTGAATTAAAACCTGGCAAAAAATCAAAACTCCATAAAATGCAAACATCTGAAGTATATTACATCTTACAAGGAGAGGGAATTTTACAAATTGATGATGATGCTTTCAAAGTTTCTAAAGATGAAACGATTTACATTCCTCCCCATTCTAAACAATGTATAGAAAATACTGGCAAAGATGAATTGAGGTTTTTATGTATAGTTGATCCAGCTTGGAAGCAAGAAGATGAAATAGTATTGGAATAAAGGAATAAGAAAGCCTATCAAAATTAACAAATTATTTTTAACATAGAAAGAATATCAAAATAACGTGAATGAATACCAGGCATTTCAGACTCTGAATATTAATTCTGATTCTTCATATAATGATGTAAAATACGCATATAGGAAATTAGTCCTTGAGCTTCACCCTGATAAAAATTCTAATGAAAAAAATGGGGAAAAATTCAAACAAGTGACAGCCGCATATCATATTCTAAAAAATAATCACAAAAAAAATAACTCAAATACTGCTAAATCATATAATGGTAACTCTCAAACAAAAACAGAGCAGAACTTTAGAAAGAAAAAACCACAATGGGGAGCAGGTCCAAAAGGAAAAACTCCAGAGGAAGATTGGGGTAGATTTACAAAAGATTTTGAAGAAGCTAATCCAAATTTTTGGAAAAAATATGAAGAGGAATTTTGGAAAAAATATGATGCCAGAATAAATAATGACAAAGGCTATGGAAAGAAAAAGGAAAAAAGTAAAGAATCAGAAATAAATTTTTCAGTTGAGGTAGATCCATCATTATGTATTGGATGTTGTAGTTGTGAGACAATTGCACCTGAAGTCTTTGAAGTAAACAAATTATCAAAAATGAATCCTAAATCAAAGGTTTTCAATCAAAGGGGAGCTAGATATAACAAAGTAATGAATGCAGCTGAAACCTGTCCTACAAAAGCTATCAACGTAGACGATAAAGATTTGAAAAAAAGAATTTATCCGTGGTAGTTAAGATTTTTTTAATTTCTCATATACATCTTGCATTTCTTTATCAGTTATTTTTGAAGAATTAGAAAACATACTATGTACTGGACCTGCTGAATCGTTAGAGCTTCTAGGAATAAGATGAACATGTACATGAGGAATTTCTTGTCCACTTTGTTTGCCATTATGAACTGCTAACAAAGTTGCATTAGTGATTTTATCTACCTTAGAAATGGTTTTTCTAACTGTTTCAAATAAATCAGAGTTGTCTTCTTTGGAAATATCTTGGATTTTTTCATAATGGGTTTTAGGAATTACCAGAGAATGACCTTTTGTTAAAGGAAATGCATCCATAAAAGCTAAAGTTTTTTCAGTTTCTAAAATAATTTTTACTGGAATTTCTTTTTTTATGATTTTACAAAATATGCAATCCAATGGTTTTGGTAATTAATAGGTTTTATTAAATTAATAAAAATTCATCATTCTACAATTGTAGCCCACGCAAGGCCTTCACCAAATTTTATAGTAACTATTGTGCCTGGTTCTAAATCACAGTTTTCAATTGTCTTTGGAATTTTATCTGAGGTATTTGCATAGCATATTCCATCAGAGCTTGAAATTATTTCAACTTCTTCAAAAACATCTTCTCTAATTAAATTCCAAAATGGAAAAACTACCGTTGCTAAAATAATTCCAGCAATAATAAACGCGCCACCAAATATTGCGCCCTGTTTTTGAGAATCGGTTAGCTCAACCATTTAATTTACCACATTCCACCTTCTGAAAACCCGCCTTTACCATCCATTTTCTTTTCGGGCACATTGCCATGGGCTTTTTTGAGGTGGCGCTTGAGTCTATCTGGATCATGCAGTTCTAGACCACATTCCTTACATTTTGTTGTATTCTTATCTTGTTTTTTTCCAAACAGTCCCATTACAAATAATGAAATTTTGAATACATTATAAAGGATACTAGTAGTCAAAATATTTGTGACAATAAAAAATATCACAGTTTTAGGTTCAGGGATTATGGGTCATGGTATTGCTCAAGTTTCTGCAATGTCGGGATATAATGTAATTCTTCGAGATATTGAACAGCAATTTTTGGATAAAGCTATGGGAAAAATAAAGTGGAGTCTTGACAAGCTTGTTTCTAAAGAAAAAATTTCACAAGAACAAGCTGATGATATCTACTCCAGAATAAAACCCATAGTTGACTTAAAAGATGCAGTAAAAGAATGTGATTTAGTTATTGAAGCTGTTCCAGAAATTATGGATTTAAAAAAGAAGGTGTATGCAGAATTAGATAGTGTTGCAGGAGAAAATGTAATTTTTGCATCAAATACTAGTACCTTGCCAATTACCGAAATTGCAAATACTACAAGCAGACCTGAAAAATTCATTGGAATTCATTTTTTTAATCCACCACAATTAATGAAATTAGTAGAGGTTATTCCAGGAGAAAAAACGTCTCAAGATATTGTAAAATTAACAAATGAGTATGTAGAGTCTGTCAAAAAAGTACCAGTAGTATGTAGAAAAGATGTTCCAGGATTCATTGTAAATAGATTGTTCATTCCTTTAGTGCATGAAGCATGTTATGTTATGGAAAGACAGGGAATTCAGCTAACAGAGATTGATTCTGCTGTAAAATTCAAGCTAGGATTTCCAATGGGAATTTTTGAACTAGCTGATTTTACTGGAATGGATGTCATTCATAAAGCAACAATAGAGATGCATCTTAGAGACAAAAAAGTAATCAGGCCCCATCCAACAATTGAAAAACTATACAATGAAAAAAAATTAGGTCAAAAAACAGGAGAAGGTTTTTACAAATATTCAGATGAAAAGTATGAGAGAATTCCATTAACAGAAGAACTTGCAGAAAAATGTGATCCTAAACAAATTCTTGCAAATATTTTAAACAATGCAGCTTGGTTAGTCACTCAAAAGGCAAGTGATATTAAAGAAATTGAAAAAGCAGCTAATCTTGGATTAGGATTAAAAAAACCTCTATTTGAAACCGCAAAAGAATATGGAATGTCAAATATTGTCAAAGAGTTACAGCAGCTTGCAGAAAAACATGGGCAATTTTATGAACCAGACCCATTGTTAGTATCTATGCAGTGATTTGTTCTAGAATATACTTTACAGCATCTTTAGGCGAATTAACACCAAAAATTTTCACATGATTTCTGTGATCTAAATATTTATCCGCATATTCTGCTGCAACATCTCCAGAATTCTTCAAAGCGGCAATTGGTTTTTTGTGAACGTATGACGCACAAACTTCAGTGAGAGTTCCAGAACCTCCACCGATAACGATTACACCATCTCCAGAAAGTGCAGTAAGAAAATCTCGGGTATGGCCCATGCCAGTTGGAATTACTACGTCACAATACTCGTTCGCATTTGATGCCTCATGTTGTGGGATTATTCCTACTACTAGTCCACCTGCATCATGAGCTCCGTGCGAAGCTGCTTTCATTACACCCCCAAGGCCTCCAGTAATCAAAACTGCCCCAGATTTGGCAATCTCAGCACCAGTTTCATATGCCATTTTTTCGTGGACATCGGTACATCCTGCATCATCATGTCCAATAACTAAGATCTGATGTTTTTTTGCCATGTAGGTATATTTTGAGTTCCCTTGTCAAATATCTTTTCAAATCGTAAAGGATATTAGATAATGATGAAAACAATAGATATGGAAAAACGTTCAATGCCGGTATGTTTCACTAAGGAACAATACAAAAAGATCGAAGAAATAGCTAAAAAAAGTGGCATGCTAAATGCTAGCCAAGCTATTGAAAAAATATTAGACGAAGAATAAATTATTCTTAATGGCAATGTGGCCATTTTATTTTTATTATCATTCACAAATTGACTGAAATTAAATATGCCAAATTAAAGTAGAATAGATTAGAAATGAAGTTTTTCAATCGAGCCCCAACATTTTGTGCTATTTGTGAAAAAGAGCTAAAAAGGAAAAATAAACCAAAAAAGGAATGGAATATTGAAGGATATCTTTGTTCAGATTGTCATATGGATAAGACTAGACAGTACTACGAAGGTACAATGACACAAGTCTGTGGAGTATGCAAGTCCAAGAAAAAAATTACTGATCTGTGGGAACCTCGTTGGCAATGGGAGATGGAAGGATTACTATGCAAAAGCTGTTTTGACGAAAAAGAAAAAACATTTACTGAAAAAAAAGAATTCTGTAATATTTGTGGCGCAAAGTTAGGATTTTTCAGATACAATCCTAAAGACAAATGGAAAATAGAAGGACAATTATGCAGAAAATGCTGGGACTCTAATAAAGCGCGTAATGGATAAAATAATGATTTTTTTTAGAAAAATTCATTGTGAAAAATGTGATATGAAATTTTCAAAACAAGAAGATCTTATGCAACATCATCAGGTGGTTCACAATAAAGATATACCGTATGATTGTAAAAAATGCGATAAATTTTTTTCAAGTATGGAAGAAATGCGTACTCATTTACAAAGAGAACATAGTTACAAAAAAGATAGAATTTAGTTTTAAATTCCTTTTACAGTTTTAACAATTGGGGGTCGGATTTTGGTAAAAACTCTAAATCCACAAATACACTTGATTTCTGGAAGTCTTGATAACTCTGTATTTGGAACAGTGGTTCCACATCTCAAACAAGCATAGATTACATCAAATTTTGACTCTTCTGTTTCTTCTATTGGGGATTCTTCAATTTGAGATTCAGGGGATTCTTCTGCCATAAGTTTATCACAATTTTTCTATAATTTAAGGCTAACAAAAATCACGTTAATGATAATTCAATGTAAACATCATCAGGGATTTTTAATCTCATTAATTGACGAATTGCCTTATCATCTGCATTAATATCAATAATTCTTCTATGCATTCTCATCTCCCATTTTTCATATGTTTCAGTACCACTTCCACAAGGAGATTTTCGTGTAGCAACATGAAGTCTTTTTACAGGTAATGGAGTAGGACCTTTTATTTTAACACCAGTCTTTTCGCCAATACCCATAACTTCAGCACAAACACCATCTAGTTTTGGCAAGCTAGAGCTCGTAAGTTTGATTCTAGCTGATTGAGGCAAAACAAAACCTCACTAAGGTTTGAATTCTTCAGTGATTTCTTTTACAATTCCTGCGGCAATTGTTGCGCCCATGTCTCTGAGTGCAAATCTTCCCATTTCAGGAAATTCAGAAAATGATTCAATAGGGGTAGGTCTTACTGGTTTAATTCGTACAATAGCTGAATCTCCTACTTTTAGGAATTTTGGATCTTTTTCATCAACTGCACCAGTTGCAGGGTTAATTTTTGCTTCAAATGCAACTATTGTTGCAGCAACTTGTGCAGTGTGACAGTGCATTACTGGAGTATAACCAGGTGCAACAGCTGTTGGATGATGTATAACAATAATTTGTGCTCTAAATTCATTTGCACATTTTGGTGGATTGTCAGGAGTGCCCATGACATCGCCTCTTTTGATATCTTTCTTTTCAATACCTCTTAGGTTAAAACCAATGTTATCACCTGCAGAAGCAGATGGCATTTCTGTATGATGAGTTTCAATAGATTTGATTTCACCTACTGCGCCAGATGGCATTATGATAATTTTATCATTAGCTTTCATCGTACCAGTTTCAACACGTCCTACTGGGACTGTGCCTACACCAGTAATTGTATAAACATCTTGAATTGGAACACGTAGTGGTTTACCAGTTGGTTTTTCAGGATATGTGAAATCATCAAATGCCTCAAGAAGAGTTTTGCCAGTCCACCAAGGCATGTTTTCAGATTTCTTAACTAGATTGTCTCCTTTCCAACCAGAAACTGGAATAAATGGAACTTGGTCTACTTTGTAACCAACAGATTTTACTAGTGCTTCACCTTTTGCTTTTGCTGTTTTGTATGCTTCTTCAGAATAGTTGCTGTCATCCATTTTGTTAATTGCAACAATTAATTGGTTAACACCAAGTGTTTTTAGTAAGAAAGCATGTTCTCTTGCTTGTCCACCTGGAGCAATAGCAGTATCAGTTTCTCCTTCTTTTGCAGAAAGTACCAAAACAGCACAATCTGCTTCAGATGCACCAGTAATCATATTTTTAATAAAGTCCCTGTGTCCAGGGGCATCAATTAGTGTAAAGAAGTATTTTGGGGTTTCAAATTTTTGAAAGGCAAGATCTATTGTAATACCACGTTCTCTCTCATCTTTGATGTTATCCATTACCCAAGCATATTTGAAAGTGTCACCTTTTCCGGTTTTTTCAGATTCTTCTGCATGTTGAGCGATTGTTCTCTCATCAACTACGCCAAGATCCATTAAGAAATGGCCCATTGTAGTAGATTTACCATTATCTATGTGGCCGGTAATGATCAAGTTCAAGTGGTTTTTGTCTGCCATATCGATTTCGAAGTGAGAGGGCTTTATTACCATTTCGATTTTTTTGAAAAATATCTTATTTTTTTTCAATATTTTTTAATCAAGGGTTTGGGGGAATTAGACATAAATCAAAGTGGGAAGTGATAGAAGCCATGAAAATTACTGTTTCTGTAATAAAAGCTGATGTTGGAGGAGTTGGAGGACATACCCGACCTAGTGACGGCTTGATAGAGATTGTGAAAAAAACAGTAGAAAGTTCAAAAAATCTGTTAATTGATTATTACATCGGATATTGTGGAGACGACGTACACATAGTTATGACACATACAAAGGGAACAGACAATCAACAAATTCATGAGCTTGCTTGGAAGGCCTTTGAAGCTGGAACTCAAGTAGCAAAACAAGAGGGACTTTATGGGGCAGGACAAGATCTTCTAAAAGATTCGTTTTCAGGAAACGTCAAAGGAATGGGACCGGGAGTTGCCGAATTAGAATTTGAAGAGCGTCCTAATGAGGCATTTACAGTGTTTGCTGCAGATAAAACAGAACCAGGAGCATTCAACTATCCATTTTATCGAATGTTTGTAGATGGAATTAGCAATACAGGCTTGATTGTAAACAAATCTCTAGCAAAAGGAGTAAAGTTCAATGTTATGGATGTAGAAGAAGCAGAAATTGCTGAACTGCAATTATGGGAAGATAAGCCGACTTTGGAAGCTGCATTAATGTATCCTGGAAGGTATGTAGTTGCATCGGTGTATACAAAAGATGGAGAACCAATAGTTTCTGCATCTACGGATCGTTTACACAATATAGCTGGAACATATGTCGGTAAAGACGATCCTATTTGCATTGTTAGGACTCAGAAAAATTTTCCTGCAACTGAAGAAGCTGGAAGTGCTTTTAATAATCCACATTATGTAGCGGGAAACACTAGAGGAAGTCACCATATGCCATTAATGCCAGTAAAACTAAATTCTGCAGCAACTATCAATTATTGTATTCCAATTGTTGAGGCACTAGTTTTTAGTATGCATGAAGGAAAATTAGTAGGACCATATGATGGGTTTTCCACACCAGATTGGGATCATATAAGAGAAATTGCAACAAAAAGAGCATTAGCAATTAGAAGCCAAGGATTTATTCATCCAGCTACACTTGTTCCATCAGAATTAGAATATGCTGAAGGGTACAAGGATAGAATCGATGTTTTGAAAAGTAAAATGAAACCTTTACCAGAGTCTTCAAATTCAGGAGATTCTAAAGGAAATTATGAAGATCCAGATTAGACGAATAATCATTCAAAATTATTACAAAATTTAACTCTGTAAATGAAAAAATTCGATCATTGTTTTTTAGTGTAAAAAGAGTTTAATAGAAATGATGAGCATTGTAAAAGGGAGAAAAATGAAGAAATTAGAATCAATTTTTGCTTTTAAGTATTTCATTCTAACTGCAGTAGGAGTCATTTCGTTTTCCAATTTCGTATTTGTTTTGTTTGGCCAAACTATTCCAAATATTATCTGGGCATTTTTCAAAGACGTAGGGGAAATAATAATTATAGCCGCAGTCTTTGCATTTGCCTTTGCATGGCTACTAAAATCAAGACCACAAAAGAAATCAAAAAAATATTCAATAGTTGCATTTGATGTGTATGGTACTGAATCAACCATTCAGGGGATAAGAACTGATTTTAAAATCCATGATGTGGCTTGGAGTTATATGAAACAGTATAAAAAAGCCTATCCACTCCATAATTTCGCACTAGTGTCCGATGATAAAAAATCCGATAAAAAGACAATCTTTCGATATATTTAGCAACTCACTTTTATTCAGGATCCTGTAAAAAATTCAGATTGAAGTTTTCTGTTCTTGCTGAAACTTTTGAGAGAATGGAGAAAACTACAAAGAGATTAGAATTAACTGATTGTCTTGTAGATTTATTTAAAAATACTCCACAGGATTTAATTTCCAAAGTAGTTTATTTGATTCAGGGCAAATTACGTCCTGACTTTGAAGGAATAGAAATTGGAATTGCAGAAAAATTAGTTATTAGAGCAGTTCATCGTTCTACAGCAATTGAATCAAAAAGAATTGAAGAAGCATATAGAAAGGATGGAGATTTGGGTCATGCAGTATCAAAATTAATCGAACAAAAAACACAGACTACATTATTTGATACAGCAGAAGGACAAAGTCAAACCGTCGAATGGGTCTATGATTCATTATTAAAAATTGCAGAATTAAAAGGGAGTGGAAAAAATGTAGTAGATAAAAAAATGAACTATGTTGCAAGTCTATTAAATAATGTTGATCCAATTTCAGGAAAATTTATCATAAAAATCCTAATTGGTACTATGCGTTTAGGAGTAGCTGATAATACAATTTTAGATGCATTAGCAATTGCATATACAGGTTCTAAAGAAAATAGAGAGAAAATTGAAAATGCTTACAATGTTTCAAGTGATCTTGGTAAAGTAGCTTTTGTTGCTGCAAAAGATGGACTAAAAGGAATCGAACAGTTTCAGATAATTGTTTTCAATCCTATTCGACCAATGCTTGCAGATCGTGTAAAGAGTGAACAACAGGCAATTGAAAAAATGGGAAAAAAATTTGCAGCAGAATACAAACTTGATGGGGAAAGGGTACAAATTCATTTAGAAAATGGAAGAGTTGATCTTTTTTCTAGGAGATTAGAAAACATTCAAAGGTATTATCCAGATATTGTTGAAAATATTCCCAAATCTGTGAATGTGCAAAATGCAATACTTGAAGCTGAAGCAGTAGCTATTAATGAAGACACTGGGGAATTTTTACCTTTTCAAGAATTAATGCATAGAAGAAGAAAATACAATGTGGATAAAGCAGTAATACAATATCCCATAACTGTAAACTTTTTTGATGTATTATTTGCTAATGGAAAATCTTGTCTAGATTTAGGATATCAGCAAAGACGAAAAATGTTAACAGATATCATCAAAGAAGATAATTTTACCAAAATTATTCCTCAAAAAATAGTTACAAACGAAAGTGATATTGAGGATTTTCTTGAAAATTCTATAAATTCTGGATGTGAAGGTTTGATGCTAAAAGATCTTCAGGCACCATACAGAGCTGGTGCAAGAGGTAGTAATTGGTTAAAGCTAAAACGCGAATACAGAAATGAGCTTGGAGATAGTTTAGATTTAGTAGTTATTGGAGCTTTCTTTGGAAAAGGCAGAAGAACTGGGAAATATGGAACATTACTTTTAGCAACTTACAATGATGATGAAGATATTTTTCCAAGTATTTGTAAAGTAGGTACTGGGTTTACTGATGAGAATTTGGATCAATTCTATCAAATATTATCTAACAAAGTAACACTAAAGAAAAATCCAAGAATTAAAAGTGAAATGGAGGCAGATGTATGGTTTGAACCAGAACTTGTAATTGAAATTGTTGCATCAGAAATTACACTTAGCCCGATTCACAAAACTGCTCTAGATGCAATTAGAAAAGGAAGTGGATTAGCTTTAAGATTCCCAAAATTTACAGGTAAAATTAGAATGGAAAAATCTCCAGAAAACGCATCAACTGATCAGGAAGTTATTTCCCTATACAATGGTCAAACAAAAATTACTCAAGAATCTGATTGAGACTATATTCAATACAAAATTTGGGTTTTTTTCGCAAGGGTTTAAATTAACTTTCTATTGATATCAAACTTCGTACATGTATAGCGGGGAATTGGAGGTACAGGCAAAAAGAAAAGCAATTGCAGTTTTGCAAGATGAGATTAATAGAATTTTAAACGCAGCACGAAGTTTAGCCACTCTTCCTGAATTCATGATGAAGAAAAACAAAGCAGAAATTAAAAATACACTTGAACAAATTGTCAATATTGAAGATGAAGTAGAAGCTCTTCGTAGAAAGATTACTCGCGATGTAGCAGATGTTGGTGGATTAATTATGAACAGGGAAAATCTTCTAAACACAGCATATACAATGGATGAAATTGCAGGTTACATCACTGGTATTTCATTCAAATTATCAAATATCAAACCTGCCACTCTAAAGAGTGCAAAATTAGACCAAGATTTAACAGAATTAATTGAATTAGTTGTAGACGAGGTTTACAAGCTCAACGAAATAATTCGTAGTCTTAATACTAATGCATCAAATTCAATTGATCTTGCCCAAGAAACTCAGAAAATTGAAAGAGATATTGATGGAAAATACAGACAAATAACTATCAAAATCTTAACTGAAATTACAAACACAAAGGAGCTTCTGTTAATGAAAGATGTGGTAGAGGGAATAGAAGAAATGGCAGATAAATGCCAAGAAGTTTCAGATTCATTTATTCTATTAGCACTTAGTATTTAGTTGAAAAGCGAATTAATTGATAACAGAATTGTTGTATGGAATGTTAAAGATTCAAAAAAACTTTTCATGCAGGGATATTATGGCAAACCAATTGGTATGCCAAAACCTAAGATAGAAGAAATCAATGTACCACTAGTTTTAGATCTCATTGAAGGGTATTACTTACTTCAAAAATCTAAAATTAGTATTTACAAGATGAAAAAAAAGATTACAGAAAAAGAGATGTTAGAAATTTGTAAAAATGAATACCATAACTTTGATAAAAAATATCTTGTTTACAGGAATTTTAGAGACAAAGGGTACATTGTGAATCCTGGAATTAAATTTGGATGTGATTTTGCAGTATATCAAAAAGGACCAGGAATAGACCATGCACCATACTTAGTTCAAGTTTACAATACAAGTGACCCAATTTCATCTACAGATGTTGTTCTAGCAGGGAGATTAGCTACTACAGTAAGAAAGCAATTTGTTTTAGCAATTCCATATGGGAAAAATGATGTAAATTATTTGGCACTTGATTGGTGGAAAGCCTAAAGGGATTTGACGTGGCCAGCTATTTTATCATAAATTTCAAATAATTCTTTTGTAATTCCAAATTCAAAGTCATTTTTCCATTTACCATAAATTCTAACTACATTTTCTGTAGGATCAACAAAAATTGTTGCATCTTTTACAGATTGTTTTAGAATTAATTCTTTTAATGCAGAGTCATCGTTGAGTATTTTAGCTAACTTACCACCGTTCCAAGTTACATTTTTTATTTTTTTAGAGCCAAAATGGCCTTCAGTAGAAAGTATTGTTCTAGCAGTGTAATCTAATGCATTATTTCCTGAATCTTTTCGTACAATAAAATGAGCTTGAAATCTATCTTGAGTGCCCCATGGAAGTGGATCAGATTCTTGCATTAGTCTAACCTTTTTGAATTATTTGAATGACGTCAATGTTAGTTTTTTTAACTTCTAAACATCCTTTATTCGTAACCATCCTTGGAGTTTGAGTGAAGCATCTACTGTAATAATCACCTTTCTCAATCTCATCAGTTCCAATAGGTTTTGGGGCAGATTCAACACCAATTTTGGTTAAAAATTCATTAAATTTTTGAGGATAAGTCTTCAAAACAAAGGTATCAGGTTCAGAATCATGCATATTTGATGTTCATTTATCCCTCAAATAAAGATTAATTCAACAAAAGATGATCCAATTAAATAATACAAATGGATGCATCATTCTGTCAATGTTAAAATTTCAAGACAAGGTTGCGCTAATTACTGGAAGCGGAACTGGCATCGGGCAAGCTATTGCAAAAAAATTTGCTGAGAAGGGAGCAAGTGTCATAATTTTAGGTAGAAGAAAAGAGCCACTTGAAGAAACTGAAAAAATACTTCAAGAGATAATTTCTAAAGCTGGAAGTAATGCATTTGTAAAAATATTTTCTGGAGTTGATGTAAGTGATGAAAAAGGAATCAACAATATGTTTGATTCTCTTGCAAACTCTAACACAAATGTAGATATCATAGTAAATAATGCAGGAGTTTCAGGACCTGTTACCTGTTTTGCAAATGATGATTTAGATGAATTCAAAAGCACCATAGGAATTCACCTCACTGGAACCTTTTGGACATCAAAACAGGCATTAAAAGTAATGAAGGAAGGAGGAAAAATAATTACAATTTCAACTTTCTTTGCAGAAGAAAGACCACTTGAACAAAGACCATATAGATTCAGAGATCCATACACTGCTTCACAGGGTGCAAAAAACAGACTAGCAGAGGCAATGTCATGGGAACTAGTAGACAAAGGAATTGTATCTATTGCTACAAATCCTGGTCCAGTTCATTCAGATAGAATTTACAAAACAGTTTATCCAAAAGCTGCATCAGAATTTTTACGAGTAAGCGGATTTGAAGATCTATTACCGATTGAAGTTGAATCTGTGAATAAAGAAATTGTTCCTCTTTTAGGAGAGGAGGAATCAGTGATTAATGCTGGAATTGCAAAGGCTGCTGAAAAGCTAGCTAATACCAAAGGTGGAGATGTTAAGAAGTTAACTGAAACACTAAATAATCTTTTAATGAAAATTAAAACAGTTGCTGAAAAAATTCAGCAAAATACATCTAAAATGATAGCAAATGAAGAATTCTTATCACAATCTCAAGTTGCAGAGATGATCATGACACTAGCAGATGATGATATAGCGAAAATGCTAAACGGTAAAGTCATACCAGGAGACAGAGTGTTTTATCCTGTTCGAGCACATATTGCAGGTGCAACTCCTGGTGTTCACCAACATGATTTTAGTGGCAAGTCGGTATTTTTTACAATCAATGCCACAGATAAAACAGATGCAGATAGAGTAGAGTTTCTTGCACAGCATGTTGAAAAAAATGGAGGTAAAGCAGTTTGCATAATTTCTCAAGAAACCCCAAAAGAGTTACAAGATTCTATTAGCGGAAAGTTTCATTCTCATGTTACAGATATTAAAAACCCTGAAGAGATTCAAAAGTTCTTAGAGGCAGCTTCTAAAAATATGGGGGAGATTGCAGCAGTGATTAACATTACAGGAAAAGTTCCTGAATTTTCTAAACTGTTAGATTTGTCAAGAAAAGAATGGGATGACCTTGTTGACAAATTCATAAACACACCTGCCATAGTAATTCAAAGATCATTTGAGCATTATGTTCCAGGTGGTGGAAAAGATCCAAGATTGTTTAAAGATAAAACAGGAGTTGTAATGACTATTGGTCCGGACTTACCAGTAGGAAGAAAAATTTCAGGTTCAGATAGAGCAAAAGTAGAAGTTTTTCGTGGGGCCTTGCGACCATTTACAACCACAGTTAATCAAGAATTAAGTGATGTCCTCAAATCAAAAGTGAGATCATTTTTAGTTTTACCAGGAACTGTTGATGGAAAGGAACCAGATAATGAGAGGATTGCTCAAGCATTGAACTTTTTTGTATCAGAAAACGCTCCAAAATCTGCCGAAGTCATTTTTTGTGTTGACGAAGTAAGATAGATGAAAAAATTTTCAGAACTCAAAGTAGGAGAAGAATTTCATTCTACATGTAGTATTTCAAAAAAAGAATTAGAAGAGTACTTGAATTTTTCTCGCGTGAAAAATGTTCTTTTAGATGACCCAATAAAAAAAAGCAATTTGGTTTCAGGTAGAGCGATTCTCTCTAGAATGGAAGGAGAGTTCACACGTCTTAGTCAAATTTATGGAAATTTACTAATCTATGTTGGTTCAGACGGAGATACTGAATGGAATAACAAAAGCACCAGATTTGTAAAACCATTAACAGTTGATGAAGTTTTGAAAATAAAATTTATAGTTTCTGCTAAAGAAGATGTAGATGATGAGTATGGAAAAATAGCCATAGACTATGAGGGAACAAATCAAAATGATGATACAGTGGTAGTATCCAAAAAAAACTGGTATAGAATTAAAAAGTAATTTCCAAGGAATCAAAAAACAGCTTTATAGCTGCTGCAATCATTACTGTAGAAATTAAGATCTTCAAAGAATTTTCTTTAATCTCAAGTGAAAGTCTTGCACCAACTAGTCCGCCTACAAATGCACCTGCAGATAACAAAAGTGCCTGGTAAAAATCAGGATGTCCTAAAAGCGAGTGAGTTACAAGAGAAGATCCTGACGCAAATAACAAAATGAATTGAGATGTTGGTGCAGCATTTTTCATTGATAGGCCCATTGCAATTACCATTAGTGGTACGAAGATTATTCCTCCTCCTACTCCAAATAATCCAGATATTATTCCTGCAAAAAAGCTTGCACCTATTACAAGAATCATAATTTGCTTTGAAAGATTATAGTTTTTTGGTTCTATCTTTCTTTTAGAAAAAATGTAGACGCTAGCAGAAATTAAAATTAATGCAAATAAGATTTTGAAAAATTGCGGAGTGATATCTGAAGAAACATATGCACCGATAATAGTTCCAGGAATTGATAATAATCCAAGTTTTAATCCAATAGAATATTCTATTCTACGTTGTTTAGCATATGAGATTGATGAAGCAGCTGCGTTACTAAAAACTGCAAAAATACTATTACTAGCAGTTAGTGCAGGAGGGAATCCAAAAAATGTTAGTACTGGAACGATAATTATACCACCACCTAAACCAATTATTGAACCTAAAATACCTGCGGCAAACCCAAGTGGAATTAACCATAATTCTTCAATCATGATAAGACTCAATAGAAAATATTACTTCTATATTTCGATAACTATCCTGAGATTAATAATTTCCAAAGATAGCCTTCAGTATTTGTAGTCAATTCCATTTGAAGTTTCATTCCTGAAAGACTTAGGTCAGATTTACTTGTAGGTTTTGTAGCACTTGTATGAAAGGCTCTTTGTTGTTCTATCCAATCCGCAACTGTTTCAATGTTACTTGGCTTTGCATCATTCCAACAATCACATACAAGGTCTTTTACTATAGTATTGTATACAGTTTTTACAGAGTCAAGATTTTCCCAAAAAGGATCAGATTGAATCACAGCTAGAACAATTTTTGGCGTTTGTCTTGTACCTATCATGTGAATATTTCCCAAGTATTCTCCTTGAGAGTCAAGTAATTCTGTAGAAGTACAATATTGTACTTGGTTTTGTAATTCTTCATTTTCAAAAAAAGTACAAAACTCATTGATATTACTTATAGTAGATAATTTAAGAGGAGATGACATTGAAATTTCTTGAGATTCTAGGTTTTGTTTTAATTTTAAATTAGATTCATTATAAGTAAAGTCCAATGCAGGTAAGGAGAAAGTTTCCTGTTTTTCACCAGGATCATTTAAAGTAAAGCCAGCACCGGTGGCTATCGATATTGCTGCAATTGCCACTCCAATAAATAAAATAATCTTTTTTTGCATTTTATTATTTTTTATTTAACTAAGATAAGCCTTTGCAAATTATCTAGATAGAAATTATTTCAAATATAGAATCAGTGGTAATGTTATTTTTATCTATAAATCCAGCAGTGACTTCTAAAACATATTTTGCATCAATGTCTCCACCCTTATAGGAAGGACATGTTACAGTTTCTACAGCTGTCTTACATGGAGGAACATTTTTTTCAATATGTACTACCTTGCCATTACTGTCAATCCAAAATATATCGAGTGAAAATTGCATGTTAAGCATCCAAATTGAATGCTTGCCAGGAGAATCAAATACAAGTAGCATTCCTTGATCAAATGGAATCTGTTCTTGGAACATCAAACCACGAGCTCGACGGGGGTCAGTGTCAGCTATTTGGACTTCTAAAACCACATCATCTAGTTTTATCATCCCTCTTGGAAATTCTACAGATTCAAGTTTTACATCAGTTGGAAGAGAGATGATTCCAGCAATGCCAACAATTATGGCAGCAATAGTAATTGGAACTAATACTTGAACTCTAGAAGCCACACTATGAATAAAATTAGTTCGGAATAAAAACTAAAAGAGGGAATTATACCAAGGAATTTTTAAAATCATGAATAGAAGATATTGTGTCTTTTGTTTGAGTTCCTATATCGTTAATTGTAGAACCATTGTAAACGCGGTCTAGATACTTTCCAGCCAAAATCATTGGTCCACCTATTGCACAAGTAACACCACTTGGTTCAGGTACCCAAAACATGATAAATCCAATTTTTTGTAGTTTTTTTCCTGGTGCAGAAGCTTTCTGTAAAGAACCAAGAGATTGGGCAGTTTTTTTATCATCAACTTTGGATAAATCCGAATAAAGCGAAGTTCTTCTTTCTATTGAACCTGACATGGCCTTTAATTTTTTTAATTTGAGATTAAGAGCGTTATCCAATTCCTTTGGAATATTTTAAAAAAAATTAGATAAAATTCAAAGATCAAGTTTGATTACTCTATAGTCAAAATAAGTAACATCTATGACTAGTAGGAGTAATAAAAATAGAAAACAAAGACACTGAATTATATCTGAGCACGTCTATTAAAAATAAATTTGAAGGAAAAGGATTCAAGAAGACTAGAATCGATTAAGGCGGCTCACGAAACTGCCAGAACCGGATCAAGTAGCAGAATGGAAGACTATCTCGAAGTAATTTTAGAGTTAGTTGAGCTAAAAGGATATGCAACTACATTAGATATTTCAAGATACATGAATGTTAGTGCTCCTAGTGTAACAAAAATGCTACAAAGATTAGATGAAAATGGCTATTTAGAATATGAAAAATATCATGGAATAAACTTAACACAAAAAGGAAATCAATTAGCTGATGCAATAAGACAAAAACACGGAATATTGCTAGAATTTTTTGAGATTTTAGGAATAGGTCACGATACTGCAAATCAAGATGCAGAAGGAATTGAACATCACTTAAATCCAAAAACAATAAGACAGTTAAGAAAATTTATTACATTTTTAAAATCTAATCCAAAAATTGTACAGAATTTTAATAATATTTGATTAGAGGGAGTTATTCATAAAAATTCTTTGTTCATTAAAATGAACAGCACAACGCTATATTTGAAAATTAATAAAAATATAACGTGGTCTTAAAGGAAGCATTTGGGGAATTATCTACAGTTACTCAACAAATAGTTAAGAATCCGTTTGATTGTACAGACGGATGTGATTTTACAATTCTATATGCAATATTTATTGGTGCAGTTGTTACTATTATTGTTCTAAGTATTCAAATCCAACTAGCAAGAGAACAACAAAAAATAAAGAAAATTGTTACAAAAACAAAATTAAAAAATGATGCAATAACCCTTCTAAATCAAATGCGTATTATGCAACCTATTGTATTTGAAAAAAGACCAATTACTCCTGAAAATAGGATGCAGATTACAAGTATTGCAAGATCAATCAAGGAATTCGAAGATAGTCTAAATTTAATTGATCAAGTAATCAGTAATGAGGAAAAACAAAAGATTCTTCAAATCATTGAACGAATTAAAAAAAGACTCAAGTATGGTAGTACTGATTTTGGCAAATGGCCTCACAGATATGAGGCCATGGATTTTTCTGAATCAATCAGAGATGTGGGAATAACTTTGTCAGCATTGCCATAAAATTTAAAAAAATTAGGCCTTAGTAAAAATTTCAATAGAGTCTTTAGATGATGCATCTCGCATCAATCGTTTTCCAGGACTAGAGTGCTTTGGAATTTTAATCTGGCCTTTTCTTGTAATTCTAGATGAAGCAAGATATTCATTATTTAAGTAAATATCTCCAGAATTTCCAGCATTTTCTTTACCTACATTAAATAAAAGAGCAGTTTTTGATTCAGAAAAATCAAAAGGCAATTTAAAATCATTAGAAGGTGTACTAGATGAAGAACTGAAAGAATCTTTTGGAACAACATCAATGTGAACTTTAAGCATTTTTTCTAATTCGTTAATAGTTGAGCCACCTCGTCCAATTACATATGGAATAAATTGTTTAGATATCATTACTTTCACACTATTTCCAGATAAGATTTCTACTTCTGCACGGGGATCAAACTGTCTAAAGGTGTCAAGAACTTTGTCTTCTGCTAGTTTTTCTATTCCAACTTTCGGAGTATTTTTGGAAACAGGAATGATTACATTTTCTTCACCAAAAGTATAGATTTCGTATTCTAACGTATCATCTTCAAAGTCTCGAATGTCAATAACAGGTCTTGCTAAGTCCTGCTCGGTCATTCCAGATGGAACCTTAACTTTAAGTTCTAAATCATAAACTTTCGAGATTTTTCCGTCACTGACAAAAACTACAGTATCAATAACACTTGGGATGATTCCAAGTTCAATTTTTCCAATAAATCGTTGTATAGAGTCTATCGGAGAGTTTGCATGAATGATACCAACCATCCCTACTCCCGCTAAACGAAGTTCAGAAAATGTTTGAAAATCTTCACGACGTCTAACTTCATCAAAAATAGTATAATCAGGTCTTACCAATAGCAAAATATCTGCAGAATTCTCAAAACTTCCATCCAATCTTGTATATTGTGTAATGGCAGGATCCACTTGCAAATCACGTGGGGATTCAAATGTTTTTACAATTTTTCCAGCCTTTTGATAAAAATCTGCAAGACTAGATGCTAATGTACTTTTTCCAGAACCCGGAGCGCCAGAAATGATTATTCCTTCTGCTCTTTCAGCAAATCTAGACTTTAGCTTTTCAGATAACTCGTATTCTTCTAATGACAAGCGAACAATTGGATGAACTATGGTTATTTCATATCCTTCAGAAAATGGTGGATAAGTTATTGCAATTCTGTAATCTTCATGTTGAATTACAATTGCACCAGTTTTTGAAATTTCTATATTACTTTTGTATTGAATTTTTGCAATATCTAGAATTTGTTCTGTTATTTTTTCAAGATAATCACGAGTTAGTGTTTTATCTTCGATTTCTTCTAAATTAAATGAACCAGGTTGTCCTTTTTTTGCCATCGGTTTTAAGCCCTCTTTGAGGTGTACACTCATGGTTTGATTATCAAAAAATCTCAAAAATTCTAATTCTCCTTTTATTATTTCGGGTTTAAGGTAACAGACCTCAACTCCTTCTGCTTCTGCCACTAGAGCTTGAACATGATCTGAGGTGTATAGAGTTGAGTTAGTTTGTTTTGCAATGTCTTTGATAATTGCATCGATTCTTCCATGTCCAGACAACCTTATATCATCAAAACTAGGACGGGTTCCTTCAAATTTAATTACATTTCCATGTTGTTTTGAAATACTTTGGAGTTTTTTTAATTCATTTAACCCTGTAAAGCCTTGTTCTTTTTTCTGAGAAGCTTCTGATTGGAGCTCATCTAGAACAGCAGCAGGAATTATGATTTCTGTATTCGTAATGGATTCTGATTCAACTTGTTTTAAAATTAGACCATTAATTATAACACTAGTGTCTAGTACAATTTTTGACAATATTACAAGCTATATCATGCTACTTTTATTCATAACTAAATGGAGGAGGCTAAACAGTTAGTGCATCAACAATGACTTTGAGAACTTTATCAAAATCAAAGGGTTTTGAAATTGAGGCAATGGCCCCTGCTTCAAGACATTGTGTGATAATAAATTGGTTATCGCTTGCAGTGATTAATACAATTCGCGCATCTGGGTTAAATTCAATAATTTCTTTGACTACAGTCAATCCATCTTTTTTTGGCATTGCAAGATCTAATAACAAAAGATCAGGTAAAAGTTCATTAAATTTTTCAACAGCCTCATTACCATCAATGGCTTCTCCTACTAACTCATGGTTTCCAATTTGTAAAATATCATTTAATACTTGACGGATTGCATCTGAATCATCTGCTACTAGTACTTTAGCCATATTGATATGAAATGTTTGTTGCTTAAGAGGGAGATTAGTCCAAATATTTCGAATATTTGGTTTCTATCTTTTGTTTTATTTCATCTGTTTTTTGTTCAGAACCAGCCATAGAGTCAGTCATGAAAACAGTGGATTCAACCAAAGTTGAAAAAATTCCCTCAATTTTTTTTCCATCCATTGTATGATTAAGTAGTGAATCAATTAATGCAGATATTATTCCAATACCAGGCTTTCCCATCATTGGTGCTAATCCCTTGATTTTATGGATATGACCTTCAATGTTTTGAGAGTTTTTTGATATATCTGAATCAGTTTTGCAGGATTTTAGAATTTTATTAATTGAGGCGATCTCGTCATTGATTTCTTTAGTTGCAACATTGATGAATTCATCAGACATGTAGCTTCATCTAAAAGGATAAGGCGGTATTTTTATACTCTCTGAAAATTTACTGTTTTAGTATTGAAGATTATCCAAAAAGCTTACTTTTTAGTTGGAATACTAATTGCAGCTGCAGCAGTTAATCTCATTTTGTTATATCAATCTGAACAAGAAAGTACAGATGAATCATATACAATTATTCGTGCAGCTGATCTTAAAGTTAAAGTAGAAACTCTTGACAGTCTTACAAATTCTATTGCAAATGGATTTGAAGCTGATAGAGAGATCCTAAAAGAAGAAACAGATGAATTTGAATCGGTATTAAATATCTTAAAGGTGGGAGGAACCATTAGAGGACAGCCAATAGTTGTGGTGCCCTCAAATCTTTTTGGCGAGTACCTTGAAGTTGAAAATTCATGGAAAAAAGTAAAACAAAGTCTTGATGAAATTCAAATTCGTGCAGTTTCTAATGATGAAACAAAAGATGCAGTAAACTACATCTTAGGAAAAAATGGCGAAATGGCTCTAGCCACTGATTCAGTAATTAAAGAATTAGAAGGATTGGACAGGGATTTTAATAGACATAAAGAAATTACGATTGAGCTTCACGAATTATCAAAAAGTATTGGACAAGATGCTTTGCTAATATCAATTGGAGAAGATGAAGGAATTCAAGAAAAGCTTCATAATGAAAGAATTATGTTTGAAGCTGGAATTAGAAAACTTTTACAAATTCCTACAAATGACTTGGATTTACAAAGTATAAACCAGATTTCTGAAGATTTGGAGCCAATTCCAAGAGAAAATTCTAACGCATTAAGACAACTTGATCCGTTATGGGAAGCTGTTCAACTTAGAATTAAAATTTTAGAAGAAAATTCATTACACACAGATGAATTTGATGCAGCATTTGAGTCATTTAAAACTGAAAAAATTATTCTGACGTCATCACTTGATACTTTAATTGATTCATGGAATCAAGAATTACTAATAAGTAGTTCACAGAGAGGAATAATTGTTCAAACACTTTTGGTTGTAGATATTGCAATATTTTTTCTAGTAATAGTTGTTGTTAGACAATCACTTAACCCTCTAGAAATTATTTCACGTGGGATGGCAAGAGTCAAAGAAGGCATCTATGGTGAAAAAATAAATTATAAAATTGATGATGAGATTGGTCAACTTGTAAATACATTTAACATAATGTCAGATACTATAAAACAAAAAACCGAAGAAGCAAAAGAAACTGATATCGCAAAAGATGAATTTCTGTCAATGATCACACATGAGTTAAAAACACCTTTGGTTCCCATTCAAGGATATGTAGATATTCTTTTAGGGGGACATTTAGGAGAACTAAATGAAAAACAAAAAGAGCGACTAAAAATAATTAAAACTAGTGCAGGATCCTTGTTGCGTATAATTTCAGATCTTTTAGATGCACAAAAACTTGAGCTTGGTAAATTAGTTGTAAAAAAAGAAAATCGGGATATTAAAGATACAATTCAAATGGCAATTGAGTCACTGCAACCCCGTGCTACTGAAAATAAAATTACTATAAAGCAGCATTTAGATAAAGAGATTCAAGTTCCACATGACCCAGAAAGAATAAGACAAGTAATTACAAATCTATTAAAAAATGGATTAGATGTTGTAAAACCTAATACAGGAGTAATCGAAGTTTTTGTCGAAGATTCAGTTAGTCAAGTGAAAGTTATTGTAAATGATAATGGTCCAGGAATACCTGTAGAAAAACAAAGAGATCTATTCAAAAAATTCTATCAAGTAGACACTTCATTAACTAGAGAAGTTGGAGGTAGTGGTCTAGGCCTTGCAATTTGTAAAGGTCTAGTAGAAGAACATGGAGGTAGTATTTCGGTAGAAAGTACGCCAGGAGTAGGTTCTAGCTTTTCTTTTACATTACCAAAAATTTCAAACTAGAATAATAGTTAATCATTCTGATCTAAAAACTGAAAATAATACAACATAGGCCTAGACATGATGTTTTTGCCAAGAGCAGATATGACGATGGAAGCTTTGGAGATTGTTGAAGACTGTAATCGTGATTTTTACTCAGATTCTAGAGCATATCTTGATGCTTTACAAAAACAGGGTAGAACGGATGATGGTTTTGAAGATGAATTTTACTTCACCATGCCTGCAATTTCAGGTATTGCATAAGATTTAGCAATACCAGTAAACTAATTGCACGTGTGGAAAATAATCTACAAGATTTTGCAGAAAAAGCAGTTGAATATGCCTCAATTTTAGGATGTCAGTACTGTGATGTAAGGGCAGAAAATAAAAAAAATCAAGGGTTTCTAATAGAGAATAGTGAAATAGAATACGCTTCTACAAAAAATGATTCAGGTTTAGGAATTAGGATCTTAAATGACGGCGCGTGGGGTTTTTTTTCACTTTCAGATCCATTATCTTTAGACGATGTAAGAAAGGGAGTAGAAGAAGCTTCCAAAACTGCGTTAAACTATGCTTCTACAAAGAAACACAAATCGGTATTAAGAGATATTGATACAGTAAATGAAAAAATAGATTTTCCTGTAAAAATTATTCCAACAATTGAAAAACTCATTGAAATTGGATATGATTGTGATAAAATTATTTTGCAAAATAAGCGAGTGATAAAATCTCAGGTAAGTATTGGATACAGTACAGCATCAAAATTTTTTGTAAATAGTGAAGGCTCTAAAATTTCTCAGAATTTTACAGATGTTGTAGCTGATCTAGCAGCCACTGCTCATGAAAATGGAATAACACAAACAGTAAACATTACTGAGGGAGGTAGAGGGGGAATTGAAAAATTATCTTCTAAAAAAGAAATAACTGAAACATCAGAGTTTATTTCAAAAAAAGCTTCACAGTTAATTGATGCAAAACCTGCAAAAAATGAAAAAGCTACAGTGGTAATGAATCCAGACTTTGTTGCATTGTTAACACATGAAATTCTTGGTCATCCTTCAGAAGCTGACAGAGTATTAGGAAAAGAAATGGCTTGGGCAGGGGGAGCATGGTGGGCAGGAAAATTAAATGAAAAAATTGGTTCAAAGTCTCTTAATGTATTTGATGATCCCACAATTGAAGGCACACTTGGATGTTATGGGTATGATGATGAAGGCAGTAAATCTAGTAGAACTAACCTTGTAGAAAATGGAGTATTATCAAATCATATGCAAAGTAGAGAAACTGCAGAAATCTTTCACTCAAAACCTAGTGCAAATATGAGGGCCACATCATACCGATATATGCCACTAATTCGAATGGCCTGTACCTGTATAGATAAAGGAGATTGGAAACCTGAAGAGATGATTTCAGAAATTAAAAATGGGTATTTGATTTCTAATATGAAAGTTCCTTCAATTGATATGAAAAGATACAACTGGAGTATTTCATGCCAATTTGCCCAAAAAATTGAAAATGGAGAAGTTACAGATTTGTTAAGAGATGTAATTGTTTTAGGAACAGCTCCTGATTTTTTTAAATCAATTGATGCATGTGGAAATGACTTTACTATTCGAGCAATTACAAATTGTGGTAAAGGTGATCCAATGCAGTCAATGGTTATGGGAAACGGCGGTCCATCAATTAGAGCCACTGCAACAGTCAGGAGTGTCTAAATGTCAATTAAAACAATAGAACAAGTAAGAAATCAAGTTGTATCTTGTACAAAATGCGAACTTTGTAAAACAAGAAATAATTCTGTTCCAGGTAAAGGAAATCATAACTCTAAGATAATTTTCATTGGGGAAGCTCCAGGCAGAAGTGAAGACAAAGCAGGGGAACCATTTGTCGGGGCTGCTGGAAAAAAACTATCAGATGCATTAGAGTATGCAGGGATATCAAGGGAAACTGTCTATATTACAAATATAGTAAAATGCAGACCACCAAAAAACAGAGTACCAACAAAGAATGAAAAAGAATCTTGTAGAAATTACCTTGAATCTGAAATTGCACTAATCAAACCCAAAGTTATTTGCATTATGGGAAATACTGCATATCAATCAATTTTGGGAGGAGGAAATATTACAAAAGAACGGGGCAAATTTGTAAAAAAGGATGGAAACACATATTTTTTAACAATACACCCGGCAGCTGTAATTTACAATCAAAAATTAATAGATTTACTCAAAAACGATATGAAAAAATTAGTTGATGAAATAAAAAAGATGTAGAGAAATGAAAGTATTACCTAGATCATTTTATGCAAGAAATACAGTTAAAGTTGCAAAGGATCTTTTAGGAAAAACACTTGTTAGAAAAATTGGAAGTAAAACAATCTCAGGAATAATTACTGAGACAGAGGCATATCGTTATACGGATGATCCTGCAAGTCATGCATTTAGAGGATTAACAGATAGAAACAAAGTCATGTTTGGACAAGTAGGGATCGCATATGTCTATTTCACATATGGAATGCATTATTGTGTGAATGCAGTAGCCAGAAGCAATTCATATGATGCAGGTGCGGTATTGATTCGTTCAATTGTTCCAAAAATTGGAATTAATGAGATGATTAAAAATAGAAAAATTGAATCGATAGCAAATTTAACTAATGGTCCGGCAAAACTTACTCAAGCAATGAATATAACAAAAAAACAGTATGGAGAAAATCTAACCAAACAATCAAGCTTGTATATTACTGAAGGAGTAATTCCTACTAAAATTAAATCAAATCCTAGAATTGGAATAAAAAATGGAGTAGATAAGATGTGGAATTTTAAAATCGAGTTTTAATCTTCGTCGTTTTCTTTATTATTTAGAGTCCAGGGAGCAATCTTTCCAAGAATTTTTTCCCAGTCTAAACGAAGTAACAAAATAATCATCACTGTAAGTATTACAGCAAATACAATCATTCCAAGATAGATGGTACTTGTATCTTCAATATTTTCAAGTAAGGGATCAAGGATGGATAATCCAATAAAGTGAGCTGCAATAACGATAATGTAGCTTAGGACAAATTTTCCAGCAAGAGTAGCTAGGAAAAATCTTCTTGGATTATACTTTGCTAAACCAAGTGGGATGTAAACTAAATCGTCAGGAATTGGAGTAGCAGCTGCTACAAATGCTACAGCGCCACCATATTTTTTGACTAGTCTTTCAAAAGGCCTCATTCTTTTTCTTGTTTTTTCAGATATGATTCGTCCACCTCCATAACTAACATAGAAAATTATCTGCTTTGCAAGAGTAGCAGTAACTGCTCCCACTATTGCTAGTATGTGAATATTGAATTGGTCACCTACTGCCATGGTAGCTAATACTACAAATGATGGAATTGGAACAAAGGGAATTAAAGAACCAAAAAAGCTAACTAAACTAAGTGCGATATACCCTACTTCAGATGCAAAAGGAAAAAGTGCTTCTGAAAAGGCAGCATAATCCACAATTTGTCATTTGAATTGCACTATTTAATCCTAAAATTGTGAAAATCATTAAAATATCATATTTTCAAAGTGATCATGAATTGGTAAAAAAAGATCATCAAATGATATGCCAAAAAATTTCAAGGGTTAGTCCATACATTAGATTTGTAGGGGTAATTGGAAGCAAAGGGGATCTTTTAGCATATTATAGAAGACCAAATTTGAAACCAATGCTTAGTGAAAGCGACACGCAGTATCAGTTTTCAAACATTGCAATAAGCAAAGGCCTTGATGCTGCTTTTGATAAAGATTTAGGAGAGGTTCAATTTGTGTGGGAAGAGCGAAAAAAGGTTCAAACTATTTCCTTTACGGTAAAAGAGAATAGAGTATGGATATCTATTGATAGAAAGGTAGTTCGAAGTGAGATGCTTAGAATTATTGACGCTTGTTTGCCAGTTGTAAAGCACTATTCGTAAAGCCAACACATTACATAACCAGAATCTGTTTTGAATCGAGGTGGATCTTTTTTACATTTTTCCATTGCTTCAGGACATCTATCATAAAACTTGCATCCTTCCTTTGGAGACAGAAGATCTGGAGGATTTCCTTTGATGTATTTTGGTTTCCCCCCATGTAATGTGGGAATTGATTCAAGTAGGCCCTTTGTGTAAGGATGTTTTGGGTTTTTATAGATGTCATTTGAAGAACCAAATTCAATCATTTTTCCACCATACATTATTCCAATTTTATCAGCAATTTCAGAAAGCACTGCTAAATCGTGAGTAATTAGCATAATAGACATGCCTTCTTTTTTTAATTTCTTTAAGAGATTAACAATTTGAGCTTGGATTAAAACATCTAATGCAGTAGTTGGTTCATCAGCAATTACAAACTTTGGTTTTAGTAATAAAGCCATAGCGATGATAATTCTTTGTTTCATTCCTCCACTAAGTTCGTGAGGATATTTTTTTAGAACACTATCATCTAAGTTAACAGAATTAATAGAGTCTAGAATTAATTTTTCAGAATCTCCATCATAGTTGTGTTCTTTTAACACTTCGACAAATTGTTGTTTTATTGTATAAACCGGGTCAAGTGAATTCATTGCCCCTTGAAATACCATTGAAATTTTTTTCCAACGATAATCATTATCAAACTCTGATTCTGGAATATCTAAAATTGATTCTCCATCAAAGGTGACTTTACCTGAAGTAATTTTTCCACCTTGAATCATTCGAATTAATGTTAATCCCAAGGTACTCTTTCCACAAGCACTCTCTCCTGCAATTCCAATCGATTCACCATTGTCTAAAGAAAAAGATACATTACTGAGAGCATGCACCTGACCTTTTGATGTTTTATAGATAGTCGAAAGATCTTCTACATCAAGAAATGTCATGATTTTTTTAGAATATACTAGTAGATTTGACTTTTGCAAGAAGGGATATATGCAACTTTAGGCAAGGGAGCAAAGTCAGTCTAATGCAGTTTAATCGTACTCATAACATTGAAGATTTGAATTCAGGTATGGTTGGTCAAAAGGTCATTTTTGGAGGATGGATAGAAGATCTTCGAAAAATGGGAAAGATGGCATTTCTAACTGTCAGAGATGTTACTGGATTAACTCAAGTTATTGTAAAAGATGATGAGGTAAGTAAGGAAGTTGAAGGAATAACTCGTCAAAGCGTTATTAGAGTTGAAGGAATCGTTCAGGAAACAAAGGCAAGAGATTTTGAGTGTGAAGTAAAGGCTGAAAAAATCCAGGTTCTTGCAAATGCTGTTCATCCACTTCCAATAGACCCCATAGGAAGGCTAGAGAGCAATATCGACAATCGATTAAATGCAAGAGCATTAGATATGCGCAATCAAAGGACTGCATCAATTTTTAAGATTAGGCATCATGTATTAGCATCTTTACGAAAAACGTTTGCTGAAAAAAAATTCATAGAAATTACTACGCCAAAATTGATTGGAAGCGCTAGTGAAGGTGGAGCAAATTTATTTTCTCTTCCATACTTTGATAGAGAGGCATATCTTGCTCAGAGTCCACAATTATACAAAGAACAAATGACTATAGGTCTAGAAAGAGTTTATGAGATTGCATCATTTTATCGTGCAGAAAAATCACACACAGGAAGGCATCTTAGTGAGTTTACAAGTATAGACATTGAAGCGGCATTTATGGATTATACAGATGTGATGGATGTTTTAGAATCACTTGTAGTTGATGTTTACAAGTATACCGCAGAGAACTGTAAAAAAGAGCAAGAAACACTTGGAATTGAAATTAAAGTTCCATCGGTTCCATTTGAGAGAATTACATACTCACAAGTGTTAGAGGAACTAAAAGCAGAAGGGGAAGATTTGAAATTTGGCGATGACTTGCTTGATTCACATCTAAGAATTGTTGGAAAAAAACATCCAGGCTTTTTCTTTTTAACTGAATGGCCAATGAAGCTAAAACCATTTTACATTAGAGAAAAAGATGATAATCCTGATATTTCAAGATCATTTGATTTACAGTTTGGATTTTTAGAATTATCATCAGGAGGAACAAGATTACATGATCCTAAAAAAATTAAAGAAAGACTCAAAGAACAAGGCCTTGATCCTACTCAATTTGAGAACCACTTACAGGCATTTGATTGGGGAATGCCTCCACATGCAGGATGGGGAATGGGTTTAGAACGATTGCTAACTACACTAATGGGAATTGATAACGTACGAGAAGTAATTTTGTATCCAAGAGATCCTGATAGATTAACTCCTTAAGATAATCTTGAAATAATTTCTTTTGTAAATTCCATGGTGGTTTTATCTCCACCAATGTCTTTTGTTTTTATTCCATTTTTTACAACATCAAATACAGTAGATTCTAATTTTCCTGCTACATCAATGCATTTTTTATCGTTATTTTTCATTCCAAGCCAATCTAACATCATCTTAATTGAAAGAATGAACGAGGAAGGATTTGCGATTTGCTTGCCAGCAATATCAAATGCTGCACCGTGAACAGGCTCAAATAAAGCAAAATTATCACCAATATTTGCTGCAGGGGCCATTCCTAATCCACCTACTACTTGAGCTGCTTCATCAGATAAGATGTCTCCAAACAAGTTGGTAGTCACTATAACATCAAATGACTGGGGTTGTCTGATTAAATTCATTGCACATGCATCAACATACATTTGTTCAAATGTAATTCCAGGATGGCTAGATATTTCATCCTCACAGGATCTAGCAAATAATCCATCAGTTTTTTTCATAACATTTGATTTATGAACACATGTAATCTTTTTTTCCTTATTTCTTTGTTCGGCCATTACACATGCATATTTTGCAATTCTTTTTGATGCCTTACTTGAAATTCTTCTTAAAGCAATTGAAGTATTTTCATCTACATCAAATTCATCACCAGTGTAAAGATCTTCGGTGTTTTCTCTAACTATAACAAGATCAATATCATCACGTAATGCTGGCATGTTTGCATATGATTTTGCAGGTCTAATGTTTGCGTAAAGATCAAGCATCCTCCGTAAACGTACTATTACATCTGCAGCACTTTCTCCAACTGGTGCCTTAAGACATGCATTTGATTCCTGTATAGAATTAATTGTTTCATCAGGTAAGGCTTTGCCTGTTTGTTTTAATGCGGCATCACCAGCTTGTACTTTTTTGATTGAAAATTGTAAGTTGAGCTTATCATGTATAGTTTCTAAAATTGTAATGGCAGATTCAGATAGCTCTGGACCAATTCCATCTCCAGTGATTAATGATATATTGTACATTTGATTTCCTTTCCTAAAACATGAGTAATTATGCTTAAAAGATTAGTTGTCTACCTTCTTTTCTTTTAGCATCTTTTTGAGCATCATTCTGTTAATACCATCAATCATTGCCTGAACACTTGTAGTTACAATATCTTCGCCAATTGATTTTGCAGATGCCATATTACCATAAGGATCTTCAACCTTAATTGTTACCTCACACAATGCATTAGAACCACCTGCAATAGATGCTAAGCCATATTCTTTGACTCGTACCTCTGCAATCTCTCCAGTGAGTTTTTGAATTGCATTAAGAGATGCATCAACAGGGCCTACACCATAGTCTGTTGCATGGACTTCTTTTCCATCTATGTTTAATTTTACAAATGCATAAGGCATTGTTCCAATTCCAGTTGAGACGGAAAAGCCAGTTAATTGTACGATTCGTTTGATTCCACGTTCGCCTAAGATTTCACTGGCAATAGATAATAATTCAACTTCAGTAACCTGTTTTCCTTGGTCACCTATCGTCTTTACCTTCTCTAAAATTTGGTTTGTTTGGGTTTCATCTGGAACTATTCCATATTCTTTGAGCATGGCATTAATTCCGTGAACTCCAGCATGTTTTCCTACCTGAAACCACCTATGTCTGCCAACAAGATCTGGGCTAATTGGCTCATAAGTTAATGGATTGCTCAAAACGCCATGAGTGTGAATGCCAGATTCATGTCCAAATGCATTTTCTCCAACAATTGCTTTGTTAGGTTGGACAGGAACTCCTACAAGATTTGAAACATACTTTGAGGTTTCATAAATTAACTTTGTATTGATTCCAGTTTCCCATTTGTTTTCAAATTGTAAGCACTGTAAAGCCATAACAAATTCTTCTAATGATGCATTACCTGCACGTTCACCTATACCATTGATTGTAACATGTGCACAAGAAGCTCCTGCTTGAATACCAGAAATAGAATTTGCTACAGCTAATCCAAAGTCATTATGACAGTGTACACTAATTGGAAGTTTGGATGCTTCAATTGCATCTTTTGTAATTGTTGCAATGTATTGTGGTGTTGAATAACCTACGGTATCAGGAATATTAATTCTATCTGCACCAGCTTTTGCCACTTCGCCAAATACTTTTTTTAAGAAATCTCTATCAGTTCTAGTTGCATCTTCAGCAGAAAATTCTACTTGAAGACCATGAGATTTTCCATATTCTACTGCCTCTATTGCCTTTTCAAGGGCTTGTTCACGAGTGAGATGAAGTTTATGCTCTAAGTGAATATCAGAAGTTGCAATAAAGGTATGAATGTATTTTAATCCTGAATCAATTGCGGCATCAATATCTTTTTTGATAGTCCTAGTCAAACCACAAATTTCAGCATTCAAGTTAGAATCAGTAATCATTTTAATTCCTTTACGTTCTCCTTCTGAAATTACTGGAAAGCCTGCTTCTATTGCATCTACTCCTAAGGCATCAAGTTTTTTTGCAATGTTTATTTTTTGATCTGGAGATAAGGAAACGCCTGGAGTTTGTTCCCCATCTCTTAACGTAGTATCAAAAATTCGAACTTTCATGCTCCACTCCTCTGCAAAGCTGCAACACCAGTTCTTGCAGTCTCCAATATCCCATAAGGTTTTGCCAATTCTTCAAATGCGTTAATTTGGTCAGGAGTAGCGGTAAGTTCAACCATCATGGAATCCTTTTTGACATCATGAACTTTTGCGCCATAAGCATTTGCCAATTTGTTAATTTCCATACTATCAGATGCTTTAGTGATTTTAATCTTAAAAAGAATTAGCTCACGATATACGGCCTTATGCTCATCTAATCTTCGCACCTCTACAGTATCAATCATCTTATCTAGTTGTTTTACTATCTGCTGAATTCGTTTTTCATCCCCTACGGTAGTGATAGTCATTCTAGAAAACTCGGGGTTTGCAGTTACTCCTACAGAAATACTTTCGATGTTAAAGTTTCGAGATCTAAAGAGATGAGTTACCTTAAATAAAATTCCTGGTTTGTTTTCAGTTAAAATTGAAATTATTGCCCACATAGTTATCACTAAGAAGGTAATATCATATCCTTTAATGGAGTGCCAGGAGCTACAAATGGTAAGACGTCTTCTTCAGGATTAATTGGGATGTCAATTACGGTAGTAACATCGCTCTTTATTCCAACTTTGATTGCTTTTTCAAGCTCATCAAGTGACTGTGCACGTATACCTTGAGCACCATATGATTCAGCTAGTTTAACGTAATCAGGACAGTTTTTGAGATCAATTCCAATCATTCTTCTGTTATAAAATGTTCTCTGCCATTGAGCAACCATTCCAAGGGAGAAGTTGTTTATTAGAAATATGATTACTGGAATATTTTCTAAAACAGAGGTTGCAAGAGAATTTTCTGTCATAGCAAAGCTTCCGTCACCTGCAATATCTACAACTGGAACGTCAGGTCTCGCTACCTTTGCACCAAGTGCAGCTGGGAAGCCCCAACCCATTGTACCTAATCCAGTTGAGCTAAAGAAAGTACCAGGATGAATTACATCAAAGAATAATGAAGCCCACATTTGGTGTTGACCCACTTCAGTTGTCGTAATTGATTCTTTTGGTAGAACTTCACGTAATTTGCGCAATATTTTTGCAGCAGTCATCTCACCAGTAGGAAGTTTCAAATTTTCTCGCCAGTATTCTTTTACTTCTTTAACATGTTTTATCCAAATTGTTTCTTCAGTTTTTTTAATAGCTTTTTGAATGAGAAATTTTACCATTATTCTAAGCGTGGCCTGTACATCTCCAACTACTGCAATGCTAGTAGTTTGATTTTTACCAATTTCAGCAGGATCTACATCCATATGAATAATTTTAAGGCGTTTTTCAAAATCTGCAAATGTTCCTACCGATCTATCGGAGAATCTTGTACCAATCGCCAAAACACAATCTGCTTCTGTCATGAGCTTGTTAGCTTCTGCATGTCCATGCATTCCTATAGGCCCAAGTGAGAGGGGATGGTTTTCAGGAAATGATCCTTTTCCCTTAAACGTAGTTACGACTGGAATCATCAATAACTCTGCTATTGATTGTAATTCAGCAAACGCTGATGAAATAGTTACCCCACCACCCGCTAAGATGATTGGTTGTTGTGCAGAAAGTAACATATCGATTGCTTTTTCAATTTGAGCAATGTCAGGATCTGTCCAGGGATGATAACCTCTAATTTTAAATTCGTCTGGAAAATTCATTGGCGCTTCATTTACTTGTGCATCTTTTGGAATGTCAATTAAAACAGGACCTGGTCTACCAGTTTCTGCAATATAGAATCCCTTTCTTACAACTTCTGGTACTTCAGCTGCGCTTCTAGGTTGAAATGAATATTTTACACAAGGATTTGCCATTCCAATTATATCACTTTCTTGAAATGCATCTTTGCCAATCATTTCAACAGGAACTTGTCCAGTTACTGCAACCATTGGTGCAGAGTCTGCTTGTGCAGTGGCTATACCCGTAAGAAGATTTGTTGCACCAGGACCAGATGTTGCAAAGCACACTCCAGGTTTTCTACTCACTCGTCCATAACCATCTGCCATGTGAGCTGCAGACTGTTCATGGCGAACCAAGATGTGTCTTATATCACTCTTGAAAAGCTCATCATACATTGGAAGGTTCGCACCTCCAGGTAAGCCGAAGACTTCCTTAACGCCTTCTTTTTCCAAAGCTTTCATGAGGGCTTTGCCGCCATTCATATTTTCCATAGTATTATTCACCAAACATAATCACCATAATTTTAACTGTTAAAACTAGGCTGTAAAGTTACAGCTTCAGATTGACTAGTAATACGATACTCAAAATGCCAATTGGACTTGTTTTGCTCATTCTAGTCATCTATTGCATTCCAAGATAATTAATAAACATTGCTAGAATTTTGGTAAATTTTGTTAGGAAAATTTTTTCTATTTTTTCAAGCAAGCTCAGTTCTAAAGAACAAATCTCATTCACACAAGACTTAGATGTGAAATAAAACAAAAATTTGTTACTTGCCAGAAACTCAAGAAATCATTAATGTTATAGAAAAATTCTTTGAAAGTGGTAAAACAAAAGATTTTGCTCATCTTAGAGAAATTCAGCTTGATGACTCAAACTTTTCTAGTTACAGTGATGTACCACCTTATGAACTTCAAGATTATAAAAATACGCTAGCATTAGAGGAGTTGAGATTTATTAGTATCTCAGATTACAGTTATGAAATAAAAAATCCCAAAATTAGTGTTTATGGGGATTCGGCAGTAGCTGCATTTGATCTAATGCAGAAAGGAATGTTAGTAGATAACAAGGCGTATACTGGTGAACATATGATTATTCAAGGAAGAGGAACTTTTGTTTTAATTAAAAAGCCCACATGGAAAATAGTTCACATTCATCTTTCAAAGATAAACTAATTATGTTTTCTTTTTTTGGTTTTTACTCTTAAATTGTTTTTTTGGTTGAGGCTTAGGTTGGGATGGGGGTTTTGTTTGAAATCTTTTGAAGGAGATTCTTTACATAATCTCTTAAACAAATCATAGGCCTCATTTACATTGACATTTCCATGGACAATAGCACGAACTGCTCTGATCATTGGTACTGGATATTTAGATTGCCAAATATTTCGTCCCATATCAACTCCGACTGCACCGGCCTTTACTGCATTGTATGTTAATTCTAATGCCTTACGCTCTTCTAATTTTGGCCCTCCTGCGATAATTATAGGAACAGGACAGCTTTCAACTACCTTTTCAAAATGATCACAGTAGTATGTTTTGACTATATGGGCTCCAAATTCAGCAGCAATTCTGCATGATAGTGATAGATATCTTGCATCTCTTTTTGCTAGTTCTTTACCAACTGCAGTAACAGCTAATACTGGAATTCCATATTCTTCAGCTTCATTTACCAAATTTCCTAAATTAACAAGTGAATTGTGCTCATATTTTGCTCCTACAAAAATTGACATTGCTAATGCACTAACATTTAGTCTAATTGCTTCTCTAACACTAGTTGTAATTTTTTCATTTGAAAGATCTTGTCCTATGATACTAGAACCTCCAGAAACTCTTAGAACTACAGGTACTGGAAAACGTGCATCAACGGATGTTCTAAGAACGCCTCTAGTTAACATCAAAGAATCACAGTACTTTAACAATGGTTGAATAGTTTTTCTTGGTTGTTCCAAGCTCTCAGTTGGTCCTAAAAAGTATCCGTGATCAACTGCTAACATTACAGCTTTTCCATCGTTAGACTTGATTATTCGTGAAAGTCTATTTTGTAATCCCCAGTCCATCGCTCTTCGATTTTGAAAGAAAATGTTTGCCTTTCTTAAGCCTTTCTCAATTAGTGATTATTATCTTCATAGAGTCAGCTCCGCTATGAGCATGCTCAAATGCTTTAGGCGCATCAGTGATATGGTATCTATGTGTGATTAATTTTTTAACATCAATTTTTGAAGAGTGAATTAATTCCAGTGCAGCCTTGGTATCAGTGTCAGATGCTGCATAACTTGTGAACAAAGTAATTTCCTTTGAATATACTTTACTCATATCAATATTAAAAGTTGCACCAACGGAAGGAACACCAAATAAAATCACCACTCCTCCTTTTCTTACAAGGTCTATTGCACTTGATAGTGCTTGCATATTTCCTGTAGCAACAATTGCAATATCTACTCCACGGTCATCAGTTTGAGAGAGAATTTTATTTTTTAATTCAGAATCTGATGACTTAATAGCATCGGCAATATTGAATTTTTTTGCAAAGTCTAATCTAAAATCATTTACATCAATACAAAAGATTTTTTCAAATTCATTCATATGAGATAACATCACATGCATCATGCCAGTAGCACCTACACCAAAAATTGCTGATGAGTCTCCTTTTTGAAATGAAAGTTTATTCCATGCTCTAATACAACATGCGAGTGGTTCGATCATTGCAGCTTCATCAAAGCTCATAGAGTCTGGAATTTTCAAAATTCCTCCATGGTTTACGTTCCATTCAGGAACAATGAATTCTTCTGCTATCCCACAAGGGGAAAGATTAGTTTCTGAATATTTTTTACACATTGTTTCATTTCCATGTAAACAAAAGTGACATGAATAACATGGCACATGATGATGAACAAAAACACGATCTCCTTTTTTAAAATCAGTTATATTTTTTCCAACTTCATCAATTATTCCAGAAGGCTCATGACCTAAACGGTTAGAAGGTTGACTATATTTTCCGTAGACCTTTTCAAGATCAGACCCACAAATCCCACATGCAGACATTTTTACTAAAACATCTCCAGATCCAATTTCAGGTTTAGAGACATCCTCAACAACTACTTTCGAAGAATCTTTTACAAATGCTGCTTTCATATAAAATTTCACGAGTAGAGAGTATAAGTACATTAAAGAAATTTGGAAAATTGTTTATTTTTTCATGACAGTATGGTCATTCCGAACATCGATTAATCTATTATTCAATTTTCTTAACAAAATGTATGTCAAGATGGGACGATGCAAGTTTTGATAATGAAGAATACAATCTATCTTCAGATAATGAAGAAACAAGACTACTCAAAAAATTTGATGATTATAAAAAACTCGAAAAACTAGAGTTTGAAAAGAGAAATTCGCTTCAAATCACAAATATTGAAAAATCTGGAGTTTTTGGCAAGTATCTCCATTCAATGGCGGTAATACAAGGCATCATCATTGCAGGATTTACAACGGCTCTAATATTTATAGAATCGATAAGTGTAGACATCAAATTTTCTATTCTATCATTAACAACAGTTGCACTTGCAGGAGAGATTGTATTCTTATCTTTCTTTTTAAGAAAAAAATCTAAAACAAGCACAAAAAATTCATCAATACAGTTTGAAAATAGAAATGAATTTGATGGAATTTAAAAAACTCTAAACTCCTAATATTTTTTTAAGCATTACTCTATAATCTACTTCAGCTTTTTCACTTCCTGGTGCAGGTAATGAAAACACCAGTGTAGATTTTTCTGCTCTTAATGCAGTTAGTTGGTCATTGATTGGATCTGAAATGTCATCACTCACTAAAACTAATCCAACATCAGAGTCGTCGGTTAGTTTTTTAATTTCTTCAAGGGCTTTATCTGGAGTTTCAACGATAATTCCTTGAATTCCAGCTAGTTGAGAACTTGTTACAAAAACTCTGCTACCAACTGTGACAATCTTCACAATTCGCATTTTTTGCTTACTAATTTAACCCTTTTTAGAAAAATTCTTCATAAATTTGGAAACGTTGATTTACTTTAATGAACATCAAGAATTATGGTTGAAATTGATAAAGAAAAAGACGTATATCTATTTTTACATGGAAGAATGGATTTACAACAAAAATCAGTTGATGCACTTGTTGCAAGTGGTGTAAATCAAGAGAAAGTAGTGTTAGCATTACCAAATAAGGTTGGTAATGAAGGAGACTATATGGCCATGTTATGGATGCCGCCTAATCCAGATCATATCAAGATTCAAAAAATTACCAAGATAGAGCAAGTAGAACCAGAAGGCATGATAGGTTTATGGAAAGGAGTATCTAAAGACGACATTGGAACTATACCTCTTTGAAAAAATTACAAATCAGATACTAATCCAGAAACAAAATCAGAAAACTCATCATCTGAGAATTTTATTAGTTCTACTTTGTTTTCTTTTTGAGCTATAGCAATAGATTGTAGATGATAACAATCATTTTTTCCTGAAGTAGAATTAAAGTAAAAACTCTGACAGGAACAAAAGTTTAGTTCAGGTTCAATCCAATACTCTTTTTCTTTTCCTACTACAGTCCAAATTTTTCTCTGACTAGGCTCAAAAATATGTAATTTTATGCGTTTTTCAGAAACAACCGACTCAATTTTTGCTGGATCTTTTGTCACAAGCATTTAATTCAAAAGGTCTAGTATATTTTTGGTGGTAAAAACAGTAATTGTTCCTTCTAAACCTGCATTACTATTACAAGGCGAACATCAATATCTCATATTATCTGATTTACATATTGGTTTTGAAAGCAAATTAGCATCAAATGAGATTTTTATTGGAAAAAATACCAGTACAGATGAAACAATTAATGAGGTTGAATCAATTATTGATTATGTCAAAGCAGATTCTTTAATTCTTTTAGGAGATGTAAAATCAAGTATTAAATCAATTTCTAAAACAGAATGGAATGATGTTCCAAAATTTTTTAAAAAAATGAAAGATAAAGCAGATATAGTTTTGATTCCTGGAAATCATGATGCTAATATTCAAAAACTAGTTCCAGATGGAGTTTCACTTGTAAGTTCAGCAGGAATGGTTATTGAAAACATTCTGTTAACACACGGTCACACAATGCCGTCAGAGAATTTCTCTCATGTTGATAAAATTATCATGGGACATGTGCATCCTGTATTTTTTGAAAAAGATTCAGTTCTAAATGGGCATAGAGTTTGGGTATCAATTAAAACTGAAAAACAACAAATATTTCCATCGGTATCAGGAGAATTAGAAATTATAATCGTTCCTTCTTTTAACAAGTATTTTTATGCAACTGAGAAAAGATTCTATAAAAAATCGATTTCCCCTATTTTACAAAAAATTAAAAAATATTCTTCTGCAAAAATTGTGACACTTGATGGCACAATAATTGGGGATGAATCAATAATTAATCAAATACTCTAATCAATTTTTTTGTAAGGACTTAATGGGTTTTTAGTAGGTTCATTTTCTTGTAGCCAAGCAAGTGTTTTTACAAAAGATTCAGCAATTTCTGGAGTTGTCAGAACTGGAATTCCCATCTCAAGTGATTTTCTTCTAATCTGATATTCATCATAAAGCATTCCAACATATTTTTCTAGAGTGGATGTACTTGGAACATTAATTATAAAATCAATTTTTTTTTCAAATAATAAATCTGCGATGTTAGGTTTTCTTTCAGGTTCACTGATTTTATAGACGATATCTACATCACCAATTTTTTCAGATAGGAATTCAGCAGTGTGTTCGGTAGCCATAATATTGTATCCAAGTTCTTTGAGGGATGCAGCAGTCTGGAGAAGTTTTTCTTTATTTTCTTCTCCACCGATGGTAATTAGTGCAGTTCCTTCTTCAGGTAGATTGTATCCTACAGAAATTAGAGCCTTTGATAACGCATCATAAAAACTATCTCCAAAACATGCAGCTTCTCCTGTGGATTGCATTTCAACACCTAAAACAATATCTGCTCCTTCAAGTTGCATAAATGAAAATTGTGGCACCTTAATTCCATAAGTATTAATTTTCATCCAATGGTCTTTTGGAATTTTTGGTAGAGGTTTTCCAAGAACTGCTCTTGATGCTAAACTAATTAGATTTATTTTAACAAGTTTTGATACAAATGGCATAGAACGTGATGCTCTGATGTTAAGTTCAATTACATAAACTTGGCCGGCATTAATTAAAAATTGTAAATTAAATGGTCCTTTGATGTTAAATGTTCGTCCAATCTTTTCAGTGTAATCAGTAATTGTTTCTATGATTTTATTGTTTAATCGCCAAGGGGGAATACACATCATTGCATCACCTGAATGTACCCCAGCGCTTTCAATGTGTTCAACTATAGCACCAATAATGATATTTTTACCATCAGATACACCATCAACATCAACTTCAAGGGAATTTAACATGAATTTTGAAATAACAACTGGATGATCAGGAGACAAAGTGGTTGCTTCATTAACATATTTTTTTAGTTCTTCTTGTGACCATACTACCTTCATTGCTGCTCCGCTCAAAACATAGGATGGTCTCACTAATACGGGATAACCAACATCGATTGCAAAGTTTTTAGCTTCAGTAATGTTTGAAAATGCCTGCCATTTTGGTTGTTTAATGTGAAGCTTATCTAATTCCTGACTAAATTTTGATCGATTTTCAGCTCGATCAACATCTGCAGCACTTGTTCCAAACAGTTTGATTCCATGTTCCAATATTTTGGGAGTGAGATTATTTGCAGTCTGGCCACCTACTGAAGTAACCATACCTTTTGCATTTTCAAATTCATTAATGTCTAGAATTCTCTCAAGAGTTAGTTCTTCAAAGTACAGTCTCTGACAAATATCATAATCAGTCGAAACAGTTTCAGGATTACAATTAACTACAACTACATTTTTTTCTCCATTTTCTTGTAGTCCCCATACCATATTGACAGTACCCCAATCAAACTCTACACTGCTTCCAATTCGATATGGCCCTGCACCTAACACAACAATGCCTTTGTCTTTTTCTTCGATTTCCAAGTCATGCTTATCGCCTCCATAAGTCATGTAGAGATAGTTTGTTTTTGCAGGCCATTCTGCAGCTAAAGTATCAATTTGTTTTACAACTGGCAAAATTCCTTTTGATTTTCTAATCTCTCTAACTTCTGACTCGTTCTTTTTTACAGCCCTTCCAATTTGCTTATCTGAAAATCCGAGTTTTTTTGCTTCACGTAACAAGCCAGCTTCGAGTACAGAGTCTACAAGTCTTTTTTCTGTATCTATTATGTTTTTTATTTTTTCAATAAACCAAGGATCTATTGCAGAAAGCTTGTAAATTTTTTCTACCGACATTCCTTTTTTTAATGCTGTGGCAACATGATACAAAATATGATCATTATGATTTAGAAGAGAATTTTCTATATCTTCGTCATCAATAATTTCACCTGTTTGTCTATTCAAAACTAATCCATCGTTGCCAATATCTAACATACGAATAGCTTTTTGTAATGATTCTTCAAACGTTCTTCCAACTGCCATTACTTCACCAACAGATTTCATTGTAGGTCCTAATTTTCTATTCGCAAGTTCAAATTTTTCAAATGCCCAACGTGGATGTTTACAAACAATATAATCAAGAGAAGGTTCAAAACATGCAGTAGTTGCTTTTGTGATACTATTAACAAGCTCTGGCAATGAATAGCCTAAGCCAATTTTAGCAGACATGTATGCAAGAGGATAGCCTGTAGCTTTGCTTGCAAGAGCTGAAGAACGAGATAATCTTGGATTAATTTCAATTGCTGCGTATTTGTCAGATTTTGTATCAAGTGTATATTGAATATTGCATTCACCAACAATCCCTACGTGTTTGGTAGCACGTAAAGCTGCTGTTCTTAATAGATGGTATTCATGATTATCAATTGTTTGTGAAGGTGCAACAACTATGTTATCACCAGTATGAACCCGCATGGACAAAACATTTTCCATATTACATACGATGACGTTGTTTCCTCCATAGTCCTGCATTACTTCATATTCAATTTGTTTCCAATCTCCAACGTATTCTTCAATTAGTATTTGTCCAACCATACTTGCAGTTAGTCCTCGTCCTACAATTTCATGAAGTTCGATTTCATTATGTGCAACTCCTCCTCCTTTTCCACCAAGAGTAAAGGCCACTCTAACTATTACTGGATAACCAAGATCCTGGGCTACCTTTTTTGCCTCTTCAAATGTTTGAACAGTTTTACTTTCAAGTACTGGAACACCGCATTCTTTCATAGAATCTTTGAATATTTGTCTGTCCTCAGCTGCTTTTATCCCAGGAATTTGAGTCCCAAGAACTTTTGTTCCATATTTTTTTAGTATTCCAAGGTCATCAAGTTTTACTCCGCAATTCAAAGCAGTTTGTCCTCCAAACCCCAACATTACTCCATCAGGTCTTTCAGATTCTATGATTGACTCTACATACTTTGGAGTAACAGGTAACAAGTACACTTTGTCTGCAAATCTAGTATCGGTTTGTATTGTTGCAATGTTTGGATTGATGAGAATACTTTTCAGTCCATCTTCCCGAATTGCTTTGAGGCATTGGCTTCCGGAGTAGTCAAATTGACGGTCGTTTTAACGACTCTCGCCGGCTTCTCCGATTTTAATTGCCCCACTACCTAAAACTAGAATTTTTTCTAACGATTCATTTTTTGGCAGCTTTGCCCTCCTCCATCAAGGTTTTTAGTTTTTCAAAAATGAACTTACAATCATAAGGTCCTGGTGATGCTTCTGGATGAAATTGTACTGCAATGCATTTTTGTTTTTTATGTTTAATGCCTTCAACGGTTTTATCATCAGCGTTAGTAAACCATAAATCAAAATCTGAATCTTTTAAAGAATCAGGATTAATACAATAACCATGATTTTGACTTGTTACATAAACACGATTATCATCTAAATCTACACAAGGTTTGTTTTGTCCACGGTGTCCATACTTTAGTTTGTAGGTATTTGCATTTCCTGCAAGACCAATTATTTGCGCTCCAAGACAAATGCCCAAAGTAGGAATATTTTTTTCAATTAAAGATTTAGCAGTGTCTATTGTTTCAGGACATTTTTGTGGGTCTCCAGGACCATTGCTAATAACTACACCTTTTGGTTTATGAGATAGAATTTTTTCAATAGGCGTATTCCATGGAACTTTTACAACTTTGTATCCAATGTTCCTAATGTTTCGAAGTATTGCATTTTTTGCACCAGTGTCAACTACTACAACTGTATTTTCGTCTTTTCCAAACACTTCTTCTTTTTTAGTTGACACAACATCCATGAATTTTTCAGAATTGTAATCTTGCGCTGTGGCAAGTTGTTTTTTTATCTCATCTTCATCAATTTCCTTTGATGAAACAACGAGACCTGCCATCATGACGCCCCCAGTCCTTAGTTTTTTTGTTAAGGCCCTAGTGTCAATTCCAGTAATTCCAGGTATGTTTTCCTTATCTAACCATTCATCTAAAGTCATAGATAGATTCCAATGACTTGCAACCATGGAAAGATCATGGACCACCAGACCACGAATCTGAATTTTATCAGATTCAAAGTATTTTGAGATTCCGTCTTCGTCTTTCAAGGAGGGATCTGGAACACCGTAATTTCCGATTAGAGGATATGTCATGGTAAGAATTTGTCCATTGTATGAGGGATCAGTTAGAGTTTCATTATAGCCGACCATCCCAGTATTGAAGACTATTTCTCCGAAAACACGAGTAGAATATCCAAAACCTTCACCGTTTAGAACAGTTCCATCAGAAAGGATCAGTTTTCCAAACTTTTTGACGTGTTTGGCTTTTTTAGTAGTTATTGTGACCCTCGACCACTCATCTAGATTAGAAATTTAAGTTTTGTGAAGTATGATCGCAAGAGAAATTTTTGTACAAATTGTAAAGTTTATCTATAGAGCTTTAAACTCTTCACTCCACTTGTGATAAGCCCTTATCATCTCAATTGAAACACTAGGTTTTCTTTGAGATTTAATTAATCTAAAATCTGCCATTGTAAGATTTTTTGGTTGTAGAGGAGTTTGTCCTTCAACTGGTTCTCTATATTCTGGAGAATCAAATAATGCATGAACTACTTTTAGCTGTCCTGCTTGACAGATATCTTTTACATCACTTGCACTGTATCCCTCAAAAAGTTTAGCAAGATCATGTGATTTTACTCGGATATCTTTTTTGAGGGGAGCTGTATACAAATTAAATAGATTCTCTCTTGCTTCAAGAGATGGAAGAGATACATAGATTCGTTTTTGGAATCTTCTCAAAAATGGCCAGTCAAGACTCCAAGGTTTGTTAGTTGCACCAATAACATACAATTTCACATCTTTGGCCTTACCATTAACTCCATCCATTTCAGATAAGAATTGATTTTTAGTTCGAATTTCACCACCTACTTCGCTATTTCTAGAACCTAAAAGAGAATCAACTTCGTCTATAAACAAAATTACTGGTTTTCCTTCCTTTTCATTTAGAGTATGAGCCATTTTGAAAAGTTTTGAAACATTTTGCTCTGCTTCACCTAGCCATTTACTCATCATTGATGCTGCATCAACATTTACAAAATAACCATCAATTTCACTAGCAGTTGCTGCTGCCAAAATTGTTTTCCCACATCCAGGTGGACCGTAAAGTAACATACCTCTTGGCCAACCTAATGGGAATAAATCAGGTCTTTTAGTTGGATATACTATTGATTCACGTAATGCACTTTTCGCGTCTTCTAGACCAATAACTTCCTTCCAGCTAATGTTTGGCTTTTCTTTCATTATCAGATCTTCAAATTTATCATCATCTTGTTCTTGTCCATGTCTTTTCATGGTTTCTTTACGTTCTTCAGGAGATGCATTAGGATCAAGAACAGGTTCTACTCCATGAGTTGCTTGTAATGCCTCAATTCTTTTTTTATAAGAGTCCATTCGTTCAGTGTAAATTTTGTTTAGTTTGTTATTTGGATAAAGATGCATAAGTTTAACCAGGGATTCGATAGCCTTTTGATAATTAGCTATTGCCATTCCTCTTGCCCCTTGGGAATCACATTTGATTGCCTCCGAAGCATATCTGCTGGCACTATTCTCTAGTTCCTGTGGTGCTAAACTCAAATTATCTAATCGACTTTCAGTGTAAATTTGCTTAGGTATTCTTAGGTGTAAACTGGTGTCACAGATTTAGTTAAATTATTTGTACTTGTTTTAGGCATAACTTTAGGTTCATTTTCCACTTTTGCTCTGTTTGTAGATATTAATGAGTAGTTCTCAGACACATCGCCTTGTAGATTTTTAATTCTAGAAATTGCGCTTTCAGCAGATACTACCATCTCAATTATTTTGTCATTTAGCATGTCCATGGATTCCATTGAATTGTTAATCATATCAACAAAATCCTTTAGTAAAGAATGAATCTCCTTGTTATCTTCGTATTTTGATAAAATGAAATTTGCAGTAGAGGTTAATTGATGCAAGTCTTGTAATTGCTCAAAGGTGAGATTTTTTATCTTATTTTTATCTCCTGTATCAAATTGAGCAAATTTTTCCTCAATTATTGTGCTAAATTTACTTACCTTTTTTAGATCCTTTGCAAAATTTCTTGATTTTTGTCCAACCATTTGATTTTAACAGATTCTGCTATAGTCAAATCTTCATTAGCACACAACTTGCTAATTTTAGAGTCTGCCATCAATTTTGCTTAATCAAAGTGAGGATGGCCTCAAGCAGCCGCTCGAGATAGGAACGAAACACAGGTGTGCTAAAAAATTTCGTTTGCGGGAGGCATCGAATTTGGCCGACTTGCATCCATCCTTAAACTAGCATTTAGAAAATTTCTATTATAGGGCATTGTTACAAGTGTGGTTTTAACTACAGTGACATAAAGCAAGGGTGACAATTTTGATTTTTTTTGAGTAATTGAAGAAAGGAAATTAGCTCTTCATCTTACCTAAGAATGAATTACTAGTAATTATGGAAAAAGAGGGCAGCATTTCAGTTAGTCTTGAAGAATTTGGTTTGAGTAGATATGAATCTCGTGCCTATGTTGCTTTAATTACAAAAGGAACAATTTCTGCTAGTGAATTAGCATATTATGCTGAGATTCCACGAACCAAAGTTTATCCAGTTTTGTTAAAACTTGAAAAAAAGAAACTAGCAATTATTTCAAAAAGTAAGCCAATAATGTGTACAGGAATAGCCCCAGAAGATGCATTTGATGAAGTCATTCATGAACAAATTGACAAAGTAAATGGAATGAATGCACTAGTTACTAATTTGAAGAAAGTTAGCGAGTATACTAAAAAAGCACAGGGGTCTGAAGAGAAAAGATATTTTCACCTAAATGCAAATAATGTACTAAATCAGCTTCGCAAAATGATTGAGAGTTCAAAAAAATCAATTCAGATTATGGCAGACCCATTAGGCTTGAATCTTCTAGCAGAATGCAAAGAACAATTGTTAGGAGTCATAAGACGAGATTTAGATGTAAAAATTATCATCATTCCATCGCAAGTTGGTTCAGAATCATGTCGTTTAATTCCAAATGGGGCAAAGATTCGAATTGCCGAAGTTGGTCAGAATTGTTTTATTTTTGATAAAACGGAATTGTTAATGATTGATAGTGAGAATGGGAAAGGGGCGTTATTTTCATCAACTGAAATTTTAGGAAGGAATCAATATTCTATGTTTATGCATGCATGGAAACATGCGTTAAAAGCAGAAAGCATTGTAGATATGACAAAAAACGAAGCACAGGAAATAATACATATGATTCATCTAATACAACATGATGGATTAGGTCACATCCTAAATTCTACATTTAATTCAAAAAATAATGATGCAGATTTAATTAAGATGCTTGAAAAAAATGGAATTAATCTCAAATCAAAAAACCTCGATGATGTAATTGAGTTAATGAACTCTGCATTACAAATTACATGTTCAGGTCATGTGAATTTTGATGCAAATAATAAAAACATAACAATAGAATCTAAAATTAACAGTGGGCATTCACTTCCATGGGTTTCAGTAATTGATGGGTATTTACACAAGCAAGGATACAAAACTAAAATGATTTTACAAAATCATTCCCAAAAAGGGGAAAAAGTACTCATTAAGATTAATTCTAAATAAACAAAAACTAAAAACTAGATAGTTCTACTACATCTTTATGATTGAAGAGAAGCTCAAATCACTAAACATTACACTTCCAAATCCTCCAAAACCTGCTGGCGCATACATTCCTGTGGTAAAATCCGAAAAAATGGCATTTGTTTCGGGTCAAATTCCAATAGAGAATGGCAAAGTCGCATTCAAAGGAAAGGTTCCAAGCGTTCAGTCATTAGAACAAGCACAAAATGCTGCTAAATTATGTGCAATTAATGCATTAGCCCAGCTAAAATCAGAGTTTGGCAGTCTTGATAAAATTTCAAAAATTCTTCGGGTTTCAGGATTTGTAAATTCAGAGCCAAATTTTACAGAGCAGCCCAAAGTAATCAATGCAGCGTCAGATTTACTTTTTGAGATTTTTGGAGAAAAAGGTCAACACTCTAGAATTGCAGTTGGGGTTGCCAGCCTTCCACTTGGAGCAACAGTTGAGATTGATATGATTGTTGAAGTCAACTAGAGATTTAGCAGTTTAACACACATACTATTCCAATATCGTTTGATGATTGTTCTTTTGTTGGTAAAATGCCAACACGATATATCATCTCTTCATCAAATGGAATATCAAATTGTGTAGTTCTTGTAAGGGATTCATTAGGTTTTAGATCATCATTAAACAAGTCTTCATCACTAAATTCACCATAAACAGCTCTGTGTTTGTAATCGGTTTCATCAAGAAGATAAAATTGTCCACCACTAAGTAATGTAGTTGAGGGCCCTACATTTTCAGCAATTATTTGAATTTTGAAAAATATATCTTCAGGTTTTATATCATCATCACCATCGTGCATTCCAAGATGTTTTACGATGTAAATTACTGGTCCAACTTGAACTGGTTGCCCAGATTCAACTACTATAAAATTTGGTTGATATTCATAGTACATGTATGATGCAAAAATCATAGAACCTACAATAACTGCGATAATAATTCCAATCGTTAGAACACTTGTCATTTTATAGATACCATCCTATATTATAAAATTGTAGAGAGAGATGTTTTTTCTCAAATCAAAAACCAAATCGGGTTAATTTTTTCGCATTATAATCTGCATCAGACTTTCTTTAGAATACTCTATTCCATGTTCTTCTTCAGTATGTTTTCCAAAATCAACAATTACTTGGCCTGTATCTTCGCCTTCAACATGGAAATCACATTCAAATCCATAGTCTTTGCATTGAAGTTTTACCATATGCTTGATTTTGTAAAGGGGGTTTTATAATAATATATCCAAATTCTATATTCAGATTAAGAGATCTTAGCATTAAATTCTTTGAGAAATTGTTTGATCTTAGGTTTTGGAATTACAGCCCCACAAGCTTTGTCATGGCCTCCCCCTGATCCACCTAATTTAGTTGCCAGGGGATTAACGATTCTTCCTAAGTGGATCTTGCAAGCTTTAGAACCCCTGACTGAAACTGCGTATATTCCATGATCTACTCTTTCTTTGTATGCAACTCCAACATCTTTTCCAGAAAGTCCTAAAACAAAATTAACAGCTCCACTTGCTCCAGAGTCTAAGACCTCCATGTATGCTAAATTCTTCATCATTTTCATGGATTTCTTTACTTTTCCAATTATTGAAGCAAGTTTTTCAACTTGTATTTGAGCAAATTCAAACGTGTTTGGAAGTTCATGAGGATATTTTGATTCAGCTAACTCTTCAACAAGGTAAAGAAGATAGTCAGGATCCTTTTGATGTCCTACAATGTTAAATGTCAAAACTGTAGCACTGATTAATGCAAATTGCCTATCGTAAATTTGTAAGAGCTTTGAACCTTTAGGTCTATCTTCCATATAGTCAGTGATTGCAGCACATGCTGCAATAAAAGATGCATGTTCAGATAGTTTTGATTTGTATTCATCATAAACTTGAACGGTAGTACATTCATTGATATCATGAATTAATTTCACTTTTATTTTTTCTAGTTGTTTTAAGATTTTTTTATCTAAATCATGATGATCAATATATGTTATTGAAACTTTTTTCTTTCTTAATTCACCTAGAATTCTTACAAAATCATCTTGGTTTTTATTACTTAGACCAAGATCACAAATAAATAATGTTTTTAAATTTTCATCATTTTTTATTGATTCTAATGCATCCATTTGGCCAGGATAATCTACAAGAACGCTGTCTCCCCCAAATGCTTCTCGAATAAGAGCAGCAGAGCTTATTCCGTCTGCATCTTCTTTATGAGATAAACAAATAACTTTAGTTCTTTTTGGTTTAGCTTTTTTCGTAGTTTTAGGTTTTGCCTTAGTTGCTTTCTTTTTCATAAGGTCGAGTCATAATATGGCCTCATTTAAACCAAGAAATTTTACTGAGGTTTATTTTTTCGGGAAGATTTGGCGGTTGAAGGAATTTTTTCTTTTTTTGGTTCCTCATGGAAGGCAGAATATGCATCATAGAAAGTATTTACTTGAAGTTGTGTTTTCATATCTAACTCTTGAAGTTTTTTAAGAGTCTCTCCAGATGCTTGAAGGATTTCTTCATCTACACTCTTGGTATATTCACGCTCTACAGTTGACATTGATTGTAAATTCAAAATTACGCTATATGATAGAGATTTGACAGATTAGACTAATTACTAAAGAAAAAAACAAAATTAATGGTTTTTAAAAAATGAGTAAAAGAGTTAAAAGGACTTTTTTAGAATTTAGTATATGGATACCAAAAACATTGGCCTTCGAGGAATTCCAGTAGCGGATACACGAATTTCAAATATTGATGGGGAACGTGGAAAGCTGATTTATCGAGGATATGATATTTTAGATCTTACGAAAAAATCCAATTTTGAAGAAGTTTGCTATCTTTTATTACATGATGAGCTTCCATTAAAATCAGAATATCAAGAATTCAATTCTAAATTAAAAGAAGCACGATTTATTCCTAAACAAATGCAGATTAACATGGGCAATTGGAGAAAGGATGCAGATCCTATGGATATGCTACAAGCATTTGTCTCTGCATTAGCTGGTTATTATGATGAAGAATTTTCAAACAAAGAATCTAGTTATGAAAGAGCAATTAATCTAATTTCTAAGGTTCCAACAATTATTGCGAGTTGGCAGAGAATTCGAAATGGAAAGTGGGCCATAGATCCTAAACCTGAACTAAGTCATGCTGCAAACTTTCTGTATATGTTAACTGGTGAAATACCTGATGAGGAAATTGAGAAAATTTTTGATATTTGTTTAATTTTACATGCTGATCATACATTTAATGCATCTACATTTACTGCAAGGCAAGTTGCATCCACTCGTGCACATATGTACTCAGCTGTAAGTGCTGCAATAGGTGCCCTAAGTGGAGAATTGCACGGAGGGGCAAACTATGAAGTAATGAGAATGCTGCTAGATATTGAAACAGAAGACAAAGTTGAATCTTGGATTAAAGAAAAAATGGATGCAGGACAAAGAATTATGGGAATGGGACACGCAGTGTACAAAACTTTTGATCCTAGGGCACGTGTTTTAAAAGAATTATCAAAAAAACTGGCAGAAAAAATTAATCAGCCTTGGTATGACATTACACTAAAAGTAGAACAAGTAACAATGGATGAAATGAAAAAAAGAAAAGGCGTCGATATTTATCCAAATGTTGATTTGTATAGTGCATCAGTGTACTATATGCTTAAAATTCCAATGGATCTTAACACACCAATATTTGCAATATCAAGAGTTGCTGGATGGGCAGCTCACGTCATAGAAGAAAAATTTGCAGAGGCAGCACCAAAACCTGCATTATATAGACCAAAAGCAGTGTATGTCGGCAAATATTGCGGACCACAAGGTTGTGAATACAAATCTCTGGATTTAAGAACTGAGCAAAAATAGGAAAATTAGTTTTTATTATTTAGCCAGGTTTTTGCTTTAGAGTTAATATCGTGCTTGTATAAAACCTCAAAAACCATATCATAAAATGTTACTCCCTTTTTTTGTGCTTGTTCATCTAGCCACTTTATACCGTCAGCAAGTTCTGGATCATATTCAGAGAACTCTACGAGCTCATCGACCATCTTCGTGAAGAAGGAGTGAGATTCAAGCATCATTGGAGGCTTTCTATCTAAGATCATAAGTTGGAAATTCAAAATATATAGACAATCGACGCCTTTTTGGTTGACTCTTGGAACATACATTATTCTGTGATGGAAACTCAAAAAGAATTTCGTGGATTATTCAGACTGATGACTATACAGAAGAGGAAGAAAGAGATCATGTAGAAGAATATTTGGATAAGGTAACTGATGAGCAATCAAAGTATATTGCATTACATGTAGGAATTTTTTGGGGGATTGGGAGATTTGTTATACAAAATGAAGATACAGTAAATGTTATGCTTGATTCTAAATCAATGTACAAACATCTTACAGAAGATAGTGAGATTACAGATGAATTTATTGAAAAAAGAACATGGTATCTTAAAGAGCTTATAGCACAACGAAAACTAAACATCAAATATTGTTTAATTGATCCTAAAGATGATTTGGCAACAAAATTACTTTAAAGATAGAATTATTCCAATATCCATTAGATTAGTATTGGTATAATCTGTTTTAATTAAACCTCCATGTTTTTTGAAAAAGGAATTTGAGTTATTATTTTTCAAATATGATTTAATTTCTTTAGATTTCGCTTCAATATTTTTTACAATAGCTCCTGCATACTTTGTGTTACCATCAATTCCGTCAGTTCCCAATGAAGATATAATCAAACCTTGTTTTGTTTTTTGGATTTTTTCCAAAATTCGTAATACTAATTCTTGATTTCTTCCACCTTTGCCTTTACCTTTTACTTGTACCGTAGTTTCACCACCAAAAATTATACAAGAGTTTTTTTTCTTTGGAATATTTGAAACAAGTTTTGATGTTGCCTTTGCAACGTCTCCAGAAATACAAATTGTTTTAAAAGAAATTCCTAATTGTTTTGATTTATTTTTCATGGATTTTATACAGTCATTATTTCTTAAAATTATATCATGTGGAATTTTTAATTTCTTTGGGGTTTCATGGATTTTTCCAGATGCACCAAGTCTTAATCGAGTTAAAGCCGATTTTGGGATTTTATTTTGTAATCTATATTTTTTAATTATTTTTAATGCATCTGAAAATTTTGTGTTATCAAAATATGTAGTACCTGAAGCAATTGAAGAAAGATCATCATCTATTACATCAGACATTACTAGAGAAATTGCATCGCATTTGAGGTCTTTTACTAGTCGGCCGCCTTTAATTTTGGACAAGTGTTTTCTAACGCAATTCATTTCTTGAATGGTGGACCCAGATACAAGTAATTGCTTTGTAATTTTGATTTTATCATTTAGGGTAATGCTATCAGGTAAGGCCAATAATGCAGATGAACCTCCCGAAACTAGAAAAATTACAAGTTCTCCAGGCTTTCTTTGGTTTACAAATTTTAAAATTGATTTTGCAGCAGTGACGCTAGTTTGATTTGGAATAGGATGGCCTGATTTGAATATTTTAAATTTTTTATTTTTAATTAAAGATTTCGTACCTTTTGGAACAACTATAATTCCGTTTTTGATTTTTAGAATGGAATTAACTGTCTTTGCCATTGAATTTGCCGCTTTACCAAAAGATACTAGATGAATCGAGTCATAATCAGATAATTTGATTCGTTTTTTGCCTATTTGGATTGTATTAGAATTAAAAATTTTTTTCAATTCTTTTTGCGGCATGGCAGATTCAAGACCTGCTGTAAGTATTTGGAGTCCTTTGGCAATACCCGGGTCTTTTGCCAATACAGAATAATTCTGAATAATCATTTTCAAATTCTATGAAAGATTTGTAAGATATAATAATACTCTACGTTTGAATTGCTATATGCATACAGTAAGAATTCCAAAAGTAATCAATTTTGGCGAAAATGCACTTTCTGAAACTGAATATCCAAAAAATGCCCTAGTGGTTACCACTGCTCCACCAGCATTATCTGGAAAATGGTTGGATAAAATGGGAATTCAAGATTACATGTTATTTGATAAAGTTACACCAGAACCATCAATTGAAGATGTTAAGGCATTAATTTCTGATTTTAAAGACAAAAAACCATCAGTCTTAATTGGCTTAGGGGGAGGAAGTTCTATGGATGTTGTAAAGTATGCTGCACAAGACTTTGGAGTAGAAAAAATTCTGATTCCAACTACATTTGGAACTGGTGCTGAAATGACAACTTATTGTGTACTAAAGTTTGATGGAAAAAAGAAATTGTTACATGAAAATAGATTCTTGGCTGATATGGCAGTAGTTGATTCTTATTTCATGGATGGGACGCCTGAACAGATTATAAAAAATTCCGTTTGCGATGCATGTGCACAAGCCACAGAAGGATATGATAGTGGATTAGGAAACGATTTGACAAGGACTTTGTGTAAACAAGCATTTGATGTATTGTATGACGCTATAATGAATGACAAGCCAGAAAACTATCCATATGGTTCAATGTTATCTGGGATGGGATTTGGAAACTGTTCAACTACTCTTGGTCATGCATTATCATATGTTTTCTCAAATGAGGGCGTACCACACGGTTATTCTCTATCATCTTGTACTACAGTAGCTCATAAATTCAATAAATCAATTTTCTATGACAGATTCAAAGAAGCAATAGAAAAACTCGGATTTGATAAATTAGAGCTCAAAGCAGATGTTTCAGAAGCTGCAGATACTGTAATGACAGATAGAGGACATTTAGACCCAAATCCAATTCCAATCAAAAAAGAAGATGTGGTAAAATGTCTAGAAGATATCAAAGCAGGTAATTTATAAAAAAATTATAAAATTTTTTAATTTTTAGCATATTTTTCTAATACTGCGAATTTCATCAATAGATCTAGACTTATTTAGCTTAGATCTATACCATATTATCATAAAGGGTTAGAGTTGGGCAGATTAAAGTTTGGAATTCAAAATGGTCTTAATGTAGCAAGGGCAGGTTATTCCGAAGACCAAATTCTTACTGCTTGTGTTTTAGCTGATAGAACCGGATATGATTCAGTTTGGTATATGGACCACACAAATGTTCCTCAATGGAAAAAAGCAATTGTTTTAGATCCTTGGGTTATGTTATCTGCAATCGCAAATGCAACTCGAAATGTAGAGCTTGGTACATGTGTAACTGATGCAATTAGACGTCATCCATCAAATATTGCACTAGCTGCAATTACACTAGACAGAGTTTCTAAAGGTAGAGCGATTCTTGGAATAGGAGCAGGAGAAGCTCAAAACCTAAAAGAGTTTTGTATTCCATTTGAAAAACCAGTTACAAAATGGGAAGAGCAAATTCAAGTTATTCATACATTGTATGGTTCAGGCCCTGATCATACTGTAAATTTCGAAGGAAAATATTACAAACTAGAAGGTGCATGTCTTCAAGCACCACCAATTAGAAAACCATATCCTCCAACATACATGGCAGCTGGTGGAAAAAAGACGCTAATGCTTACAGGAAAATATGGAAATGGTTGGCTACCAATTGGTTATACTCCAGAATTATTTGAAGATCATAAAGCACAGATTGAAAAATCTATGGATGAAAATGGAAGAACAGATGAAGAAAAAAATAATTTTCAATTTGCATTAGATATTGATGTATACTTTTCTGAAGATGCAGAGGCATCATGGGCAAAAATGAAAGAGGCAGTAAAGGTTAGCTTGTTCAAACCCGAAGTGTTAAGGGTTCATGGTCTCAAAGAGATTGAAGGTTTTGATTTTAGAAAATACTTTACAGAGTATTCAATGTCTAACCAAGAATGGATTGTTAAAATGCGTGAAGCTGCTACAAAGATTCCTGAACAAGTTGCTCGCTCATCAACTGCAGTAGGTACTCCAGAAGATGTTATTCCAACCTTTGAGAGATTTGTCAAAGCGGGGGTGAACCACTTTGTAATTAGATTCTGGGGTAAAAACTACTTTGGCAGTATTGATAAATTTGCATCAGATGTCATGCCACACCTAAAGCAAAAAGATGAAACATCATCTACATTTTTAGGCGGGCTGTAAAAATTTCAAATTATGCAACTCCTAGGAAGACTAGAGATTAAATCAAAAGAAAAAATTAAAGAGTTTTTAGACAAAGAACATGTTGGCAGAATAGCAAGCATTGATGAGAATGGCTATCCACAAGTTATTCCCATGAACTTTGTTTTTTTAGATGATGCAATCTACATGCATTCTCATACAAGGGGGGAAAAATTAGAAAATGTTTCTAGAAATGACAAAGTAGGCTTTGAAGTAGATAGGGAACTAGAGTTTTTGCCGTCTTATTTTGAGGATCCAAAAGATGCATCGCTTGCAGATACTCTATACATCTCAGTTGTCATCAAAGGAAAAGGAGAAATTGTAAAAGATAGAAATGAAAAAACTAGTGCCCTAAATGGCCTAATGAAAAAATATCAGCCTGAAGGCAGATACGAGCCAATTTCGCCGGAAATGAATGTTTTAGATGAAGTAGCAGTAATCAAAGTCACTCCAGATTCTATTAAGGGAAAGTACAAAATTGGTCAGAATGCACGCCCAGAAGATAGAATGGAGCTTGCAAAAAAAATTCTTGAAAGAAATTCGCCTACTGCAAAAGAGACGCTTCGAATAATGGGTTTTGAAATAACTGATTCAGGTCTTGAAATGAGAGATGAGCCTATATGGTAATAACCCGTTAGCTATAAGTCCAGTTTCAAACGAATAGATTGGTGCAGCAAATTCAAGGATTTCAATTAAACTCAGAGTATTCTCCTACCGGAGATCAACCTGAAGCAATAGAACGCTTAGTTAAAGGTGTTAAGAAAAATAAAATTCAGACACTTTTAGGTGTAACTGGAAGTGGAAAAACATTCACTGTTGCAAATGTAATTCAGCAAACAGGTAAAAACACGCTAGTAATTTCACACAACAAAACTTTGGCAGCACAACTCTATTCTGAGCTAAAACAGTTTTTCCCAAAAAACAATGTAGGGTACTTTGTATCATACTATGACTATTATCAGCCAGAAAGTTACCTACCACAAACTGATACCTACATAGAAAAAGATACTCAAATTAATGAAAAAATTGAAAAACTCCGATTGGAGGCTACTGCAATGCTTCTATCAGGGGAGCCTACAATTATTGTAGCTACAGTCTCTTGTATTTACTCACTTGGCAATCCCAAAGACTGGGAGGATATGTCAATTACAATTTCTGACAAGCAAGAAATGAACCGCTCTGAAATTATCAAAAAATTAGTTAATGCAAGGTATGAACGAAATGATGTTGAATTAGTTCCAGGAAACTTTAGAGTAAAAGGAGATACTCTAGATGTGATTCCAGCATATTCAGAAGACATTGTTAGAATTTCTTTGTTTGGAGATGAAGTTGAAAAAATTACTTTATTAGATAATGTATCACTCAAAGAAAAAAGAAAGATATCTTCAATCAAAATTTTCCCTGCGAAGCATTACCTTATAGCAAAAGATGTTAGAGACCGTGCAGTGAACTCTATCAAAGCAGAACTAAAACAAAGACTTCCAGAACTTCATGAGTTAGAGCGACAAAGACTAGAGATGAGAACAAAATATGATTTAGAAATGATTGAAGAGTTGGGATATTGTTCTGGCATTGAAAATTATTCAAGGCATTTTGATGGAAGAAAGGCAGGTGAACAGGCTTTTTGTCTACTTGACTTTTTTGGAAATGACTATCTCTTAGTCATTGATGAATCGCATGTTACTTTACCACAACTTCATGGGATGTACAAAGGAGACCATTCAAGAAAAAGAGAACTAGTCACATATGGATTCAGACTTCCTAGTGCATATGATAACCGCCCACTACAATTTGAAGAATTTGAAAAATACATCAAAAATACAATTTTTGCCTCAGCTACACCATCTGAATATGAAAGAAAAAACTCGTTTCAGATAGTAGAACAGGTAGTCAGACCAACTGGATTACTTGATCCTATGGTAGAAGTTAGACCAACTAAAAACCAGATGGATGATCTAATTTCAGAAATAAAAAAACGTACAAAAAAAGAACAGCGAATCCTAGTAACCACTCTCACTAAAAGAATGGCAGAAGACCTAGCAGAATATCTATCAAAAAAAGATGTAAGAGTCAGATATATGCATTCAGAAATTGAAGGACTGCAAAGAACAGAATTAATTCGACAATTAAGATTAGGAGAGTTTGATGTTCTAGTAGGAATTAACCTATTAAGAGAGGGATTAGATATACCAGAAGTTTCTCTTGTTGCAATACTTGATGCAGATAAAGAAGGATTTTTGAGAAACAATACAAGTTTGATTCAAACCTTTGGCAGAGCAGCAAGAAACGTAGAAGGTTCGGTAATCATGTATGCAGACTCGGTTACTGGTTCTATGAAATCAGCCATGTCAGAAACTAAACGGAGAAGAGAAAAACAGATAGAATATAACAAAAAACTAGACATTACACCAAAAACAATCATAAAGTCCATTCCAGAACAAGTAGCTACACTAGATGACATTAAACACAAATCAGTTAGTGACTTGACACGAGATTCAATTGATATTGAGGCTAGTATGAAAAAATATGCAGAAGACCTTGACTTTGAGCGAGCTATAGAGTGTCGAGAACGATTAAAAAGAATTCAAAAGGAGATTGAAAAGAAAAATGACAAATAATATTTTAAAAATTCGTGGGGCACGACATCATAATTTAAAAAATATCGACGTAGATATTCCAAAAAATAATCTAGTGGTAATTTCAGGGTTATCTGGTTCAGGAAAATCAACACTTGCATTTGATACAATTTATGCAGAAGGCCAACGCCGGTATGTAGAATCACTATCAGCTTATGCAAGACAGTTTCTTGAAATGATGGACAAGCCAGACGTTGATTCCATTGAAGGATTATCACCAGCAATCTCAATTCAGCAAAAAACAACTAGTAAAAATCCACGCTCTACTGTTGGGACCACCACTGAAATCTATGATTACCTCAGATTATTGTATGCCAGAATAGGCATACCTCACTGCCCAAACTGTTCTAGGAAGATTTCAAATCAGTCAGTTGAGACTATTTGTGATTCTGTTCTCAAAGACTTTGGAGGCAAAAAAATCCTCATTTTAGCGCCTATTATTCAAAGAAAAAAGGGAACCTATGAAAAATTATTTGAACAAATCAAAAAAGATGGATATTCTCGAATTCGTCTAGATAATGAAATCCAATCTTTAGATGAAGAAATTCCTCTACTTGATAAACAAAAATGGCATTGGGTAGAAATTATAGTTGACAGAATTACTGCATCAAAAGAAGAAAAAAGTAGATTGTTTGAAGCAATTCAAAATGCAATCAAGGCTGCTAAAGGCCAGGTTATGATTGCATCAGAAAAAGAAAATAGAATATTTTCTCAAAATAATGCATGCCCACACTGCGGGGTAACAATTGGAGAGCTAGAACCTAGAACGTTTTCATTTAATTCACCTTTTGGCTCTTGTAAGGCATGTAATGGATTAGGGGTAAAAATGGAGTTTGATCCTGATTTGGTAATCCCAGATAAAACCAAGTCTCTTTTAGAAGGAGCAGTTGTTCCCTGGAGTGGTAGAGCATCATCATTTCGTCGCCAAGAACTTCGGGCAGTAGGAAAAAAATTTGGGTTTAATTTAATGACCCCGATTAACAAACTAAAGCCTAAACATCTTGAAGCAATTTTGTATGGAACTGATAAAAAAATCAACTACAAGTATGAATCAAAGACAAGTGATTCGTATTGGGAATATTCAGATAGTTTTGAAGGGGTTCTAAATAATTTACATAGAATATTTTTAGAAACTGAATCTGAGGCAAAAAGAGAATGGCTAAAGCGATTCATGCTAGATACACCATGTAACGAATGTAATGGTCGAAAATTAAAACCCGAAGCGCTAGTTGTGAAAATAAACGATAAAGGAATTATGGATGTATGTGATCTTTCAATTGATGAATGCTATGACTTTTTCCATAATCTAAAACTAACAAAAACTGAGGAGTTTATTGCAAGAGAGGTATTAAAAGAAATTAAAGAGAGATTAGAGTTTCTAAAAAATGTAGGATTAACTTATCTTACACTAAATAGATCTAGTGCCACATTATCAGGTGGAGAATCACAACGAATTAGACTAGCTACCCAAATAGGCTCTAATCTTACGGGAGTGCTATATGTTCTAGATGAGCCAACAATTGGACTACATCAAAGAGATAACGCCAGACTAATTAAAACGCTAACAAAGCTGCGAAATCTAGGAAATACAGTCATTGTAGTGGAGCATGACGAAGAAGTTATACGAAATTCAGACTGGATGCTTGACCTAGGACCAGGAGCTGGAGTTAATGGAGGAAAAGTTGTTTTTGAAGGAACAGTAGACCAGATTCTTAATGGCCATAAATCAGTTACAGGGGATTATCTTAAAAATAAAACACTAATCGAATTAAAAGATAAAGAGAGAACAGATAAAGGAAAATTAGTCCTTAAAGGTGCAAAAGAAAATAATCTAAAAAATATTACTGCTGAATTTCCATTAGGTAAATTCATCACAGTTACAGGGGTATCAGGTTCAGGAAAATCAACACTAGTTAATGAAACATTACTAAAAGCTCTAGAATCAAAATTTTACAAAACTACTCATCGTCCAGGTGCGCATAAAGAAATAACTGGAATGGATAAAATCGATAAAGTAATTGCAATTGATCAATCACCAATAGGAAGAACACCAAGATCAAACCCTGCCACATACATTGGAGCATTTACTCCAATTCGTGAACTTTATTCAAATACAGAGATCTCAAAAGAGAGAGGATATACAATGGGACAATTTTCATTTAATGTTCCAGATGGAAGATGTTTTTCATGTGAAGGAGATGGAGTAAAGCAAATTGAAATGCAGTTTCTTTCAGATGTTTTTGTAAAGTGTGATGAATGTAAAGGAAAAAGGTACAACTCTGAAACATTATCAGTTCATTATAAGGGAAAAAACATTTCAGAAATTTTAGATATGACTGTGTTTGAGGCATTAAAATTCTTTGAGAATATTCCTTCAATTAAAAGAAAACTTCAAACTATATTTGATGTTGGTTTAGGATACATTAAACTTGGTCAATCATCACCAACGCTGTCAGGGGGAGAAGCACAGCGAGTAAAGCTAGCATCAGAATTATCAAAAAGAACTACAGGCAACACACTTTACATTTTAGATGAGCCAACAACAGGTCTACATTTTGCAGATGTACAAAAACTACTAGATGTATTAAATCGCCTAGTTAATCTTGGAAACACTGTAATTGTAATTGAGCACAACATGGATGTAATTAAAAATTCAGATTGGATAATTGACTTGGGTCCAGAAGGAGGAAACCAAGGAGGCAAAATCATGGCAACAGGAACGCCCTCACAGATAGCAAAAACAGGCACGCATACAGGAAAATTCCTCAAAAAGTTTATGCAAAGATGACCTTTGATATTTCTAAAATAAACATCCCAAAACATCCTGGAATCTATTTGATGAAAGATGTTAATGGGAACATCATTTACATTGGTAAAGCAAAAAATCTAAAAAATCGTGTTAAGTCATATTTTTTAAAAAATCAAAATTATAAAACACAAAAACTAGTACAAAAAATTTCAGATATAGAATTTGTTTTAACTGATAATGAGGGAGAAGCATACATTTTAGAATCAAATATGATCAAAAGATACAGACCAACTTACAACATAGAACTCAAAGATCAACAACGTTACACATATCTTCGTTTAACTGATGAAAAATATCCCAGACTTGCAGTAGCTAGAAGAATGAGAACTGGAAAATTTTTAGGAAAAGGAAAAGTGTTTGGTCCATTTACTTCAGGTAGCTCAAAACTTCTAACAATTGGAACTTTACGTAAAGCGTTTAAGATTAGAATCTGTAAAACACTTCCAAAAAAAGCATGTTTGGAATATCATTTGGGAAATTGTGAAGCACCATGTGAATTTAAAGATGCACAAAAAAAATATCCTAAACATATTTCAGATTTAGAATCAATATTAAAAGGAAAAAAGCAAATGAGTGAGTTTGCACAGAAATTAAAAAATGATATGAAGCAAGCCTCAGAGTCACTTGACTATGAACGAGCAAAAGAAATTAGAGACACATTGCAAAGGCTAGGTAGTCTACAAACAAAACAAAAAATGGAATATGTAGAAAATGCACCTGATGAAGATTACTTTGGAATAAAAATTGAAGAACATACTGCACTTATTATGTCACTACGACAAACTCATGGAGTAATTAGGGATAGAAACAGATTTTCTTTTGATCTAATTGGAGATAACACCTTTGGAAATTTTCTTTATCAGTATTATACAACTAACCCAATTCCAAAATATATCGTTGTAAGTGATATTCCTGAAAATAGTAAATTCTTAGAGCGTTTACTTTCTAAAAAAGCCGAATTTGAAGTAAAAATTATCCATCCAGTACGAGGGAAAAGAAAAGAAATGATTGATCTTGTTTTGAAAAATATAACGTTAATTCAGTCTAAAGGAATGGATCCTGGAATATCTGAGCTTCAAGAGCGCTTAGAGTTACAAAATCCTCCAAAAATTATCGAATGTTTTGATATATCAAATCACGGTGCACAGTATGCCGTAGGATCAATGTCCAGATTTGTAGATGGTAAACCTGATAAATCAGGGTATAGAAAATTCAAAATTAAAACAGTTACAGGTAGAGATGATTATTCTATGATCGCTGAAATTGTTAAGAGGAGATATTTCAGACTTTCAAAAGAAAACTCTGAGCTTCCAAGTCTTGTTTTAATTGATGGGGGAAAAGGACAACTAAAAGCTGCAGAGAGTTCTTTGCAAAGTGTTAGTGTTAAAGTTCCTTGTGCTTCACTAGCAAAACAAAATGAGGAAGTATTTTTGCCTAAACGAAAAAATTCAGTTATTATTCCTCGAAGTAGCCCAGCATTAAAAATTTTACAACATGCAAGAGATGAAGCTCATCGATTTGGAGTTGCATATAATCGAAATCTACGTAAATTAAAACTAGAAAATTAGAATACACCTTTAATCTGGCGTATTGTTTATAGGGAATTAAATTCCAAACATCATATGAATAAAATCAAAATAGCAGGAGCAGGCGTTATTGGAATTATAATAATTGTCGTCGTGGGATATACTGCAGCCCCATTATTCTTTGATGTTACAGTAAATGAAGAGATGCCAATTGCATCACTTACAATACCAATGGGAAGTTTTGTAGGAGTTGGTGATGGAATTCATGATGCACAAGGTGATGTGTTGATTATAGAAAGTGAAGACGGTTCTAAATTTCTAAGATTTGAAAATTTTAAGGCAACAAATGGCCCTGATCTTTTTGTATATTTAGCAACAGATGAAACTGCTGAAGATTTTGTAAGTCTTGGTATGTTAAAGGGAAATATTGGAAACCAAAATTATATGATTCCCCCTGGGGTAGATCTTTCTAATCATGATACTGTTCTAATTTGGTGCAAACAATTTTCAGTATTGTTTGGTAGTGCTAGTTTATCCTAGGTGAAAAAATGGATCTTTGTTACTGATAATTTCGTCGCGGTCTTAATAAAAGAATAAGTGCATATTATGATATGGAGAATAATGATGAACCAGGATTTTTTGAACTAACACCTTTTGAGAGATGGTGTGTTGAGGAGATAGAAAAAGCAACTAGACAGTTTAGAAAGCGTTTTGTCTAAAATCAATTCATGTTTTAGAATTTAAAAGATTCCCAAGTTTATTGATAAAATATGCCCATCCATCATTGAGATGAGAGTAATCTTTTGCATTTTCAGCACCTGAATGCAAAACTGTGACTTTGGTTTTGTTATTTATCGACTCTATTGTCCAAGTAACAATTGTGTCAGGATAATCTTGACAATCTACAGGTTTCCAAGTGTATGATATTTTTTGATTTGGAATAATTTCTAGGATTTTTCCTTCAACAACAAAGTCCTTTTCTAGCATATCGCTATTTTCTTTTAAGAATCTAAACAATACTGTACCACCAACTGATTGCTCTAACTTTGGAACATCTACCCACCATTTTTGTAGTTCTTTTTCATCAGTAATTGCAATAAAAGCAGATTCAGGAGTAGCGTTAACTTCAATTGATTTTTGGATAGGTTCTGAATTCATTTTTGATCGGTATATAGTATATCTACTTTTTGGATATCAGATATATGATTTGGTGTCGTAAAGATAGTGATAGATTTGAGATCGCTTAGAGAATGTATTCATTGTGGCAAGGAATTTGAAAATATGAGAAGTGATTTTTGTTCAGATAATTGTGCAAGTGAAGCATCAAATTAATTCAAAAAAAATATAGTATTATAGATTAATTAAAATTATTTTTAGGTATTTTTTCAAGTAATTCTAGCACTCCTTTATTTTTAGGATCTATTTCTTTGATTTTTTCACAACATGAGATAGCTTTTTTGTTTTCTCCTAGTTTAAAGTGAGAATTTGCTTTCAAAAGTAGTGTTTCAGGATCGTAAGAGCTAATCTCTAAAACTTTATCAAAATAAAAAATTGCTTTTGAGAATTTTTTATTCATGTAATAAAGGCCTCCTAAAACAAACAATACATCTAGGTCGTCAGGGTTTTTTCCCAAAATTTCTAAACCAACTTTTTGAACTTCGGAGTATTTTTTTTCTTTAACTAATTTTTTTAATTCAGATTTTTTAGATCGGATGTATTTTCCATCTTTATTTTTAGATCTGTTGCCAAATAACCCTGTCAAACTAATCGATCAAATGTTCTATGTTAGTTAAGATTTTTTTGGGAATATTTTGATCGCACTGATAATTTCTACGTAAGTCCTTTAATACAAAAGATAACCTAATCAGATACGCACGCTAAAACTCAAACCAAATCAAAAATTGAAAGGGATGATATTGATTCCATCAAACCAACTTGGGAAGATCATAAAATGTATGTTAACCAAATGCAGTTAGAGCAGAAAGAAAGAAAAGAACTAACAGCCACTAGAAATGTAGATTCTTTGAGCTTACAGCTTTCATCGATTTTGGGTCTTGAAGAAATGGAGGCACATGTTTATCTTAATCTATTGCGAGTAGGTCCAATTTCTGCTAGCGCCTTAGCCAAAGAAATCGATGTTGAACGAACTAAAACCTATAGAACCATAGAGAAATTACTAAATCAAAATATTGTATCTACTACTTTTTCTAAACCAAAACTTTGTGTTGCAACAAAACCTGAAGAAGTATTAAAAATGATTTTGCAAACAAAAGAAGATGAATTAAAACTATTAAAAGAATCAAAAGAGGATGTAGTTAAAAAAATCAATGAAACAGTTCCTACTAATAATATAACAAACATGCCCACATTTCATATTGTACAGGGTAGAACAAACATCTATTCAAACATTGGAAAATTAATTGAAAACTCTTCAAATGACGTGTATATTGTAACATCATTAAAAGATATTTCAAGAATGTATCATACAAGCATACCTGAAAAAATTAAGATTTGTGAAAAAAATGGAGGCAGAGTATTATTACTTACAGAGATTAATGATGAAAAGCTAATTCCCTTTGCAAGTCGTTTTGGAGCAACTGAGACAAGAGTAAGAAAAGTGCATTCAAAGGGAAGAATGATTGTTGAGAAAGATAAACAGATGATAATGTCAGATGAGATAACAAAAGAAAACGAAAATTCTAGTGTAGAATCAGATTATGCCTTTTCAACAAACTCTAATGAAATGGTAAATAATATTAACACCCTATGTGACTTTTTGTGGAAAAATTCCAAGCCACTAACATTAAGTAAAAAGAAGTGAAAAAATTATCAGATTTATTCTTAAAAACAACCAAGAACAGCGGCAGATATAGAATCTGACCGAGTTCAGTGGCAGAATGAATTCTAAAGTAAATTAATACCTAATTCTAATAGATAATTGTGTGTGCAATTGAGACATTCTGAAAATTAATAGAAAATGCAATTTTTTGAGAATAGGGTGAAAAAAGAACCCTATTCTCTTGACTTTTCCTTAAAGAACACGGATATGTCTGCTATGAAACGTGTGGATTAGTTTCCACATAGAATATACAGAAAATAGCATTAAGTCTATGTTTGATCAGATTGATCAAACAGAAGATACTAACATCATTTAGATTAACTTTCGAGATTTGATTTCACGTTTTAGTTTGATTGCAGTTAAAGCATTAAACCCAAAAATTATTGCAAGTCCTAGATATGCTAGAGTTTGACTATATTCAATTAATACCGCGGATATACCTGTTCCAAAAACACTTGGAAGCAACGACAATGCGTATAGCCACCAACCGCAACAGCCTAAGGGAACAAGTGAGAAAAACGAAAAAAAAGATGTTGCAGCAGTGCTGCCAGTATTTCCTCCAAAAGTTTTCTTTTTTACATCTAGTTTACATCCAAGTAACTTACTTTTTTCAGTTAGATAGATTTGAAGACCTATCCCAATACCCATTCCAATAATAACGATAGAATTTAGCTGAAAAGCTGCACTAACCGCATCTAAGGGACCTAGAGCAGGGGTCGTAATCACAACTACGCTGAGATATATCACGATTGTTAAAATTCCAACAAATATTGATTTTTTGATAGGAGTGATAGAAGACCATTTTTTCATCGCTTTACTATTTTCAAACTTTGACTTTATAGGATGACTCATAATCCATACACCTCTGTATCAGGATGAAATGCTACCCATTCAAACCAAAATCCTGGATTAAATGGTAAACGTGTAAGTTCAGATCCTTCTAGTTCTCCAGAGATGGCAATGCCGTCATAGTTCCATTCAGAATTAGTTTGCAAATCTATTATTTTATTATTAGAAATTTCAAATTCTAAAACCTGACTGTTGATGGTTCTATCAAAGGCGCGAGCATTTCCAGCATATATTGAGAATAATACAACTTGTCGCTCATTGATTTTATCATTAATAACAACTTTAGACTCTATGTCGCTTTGTTTGTATGCTTTGAAAATTTCACCTTCATGAAATCCTAAAATAATTTCTTTTGGATGCATTCTGTCGTCTTTATTATCTACTGGAAATAGGATTCTTGGGTCAGTATAGTAATCGCCGTATGGGTCTACACCATATGCTCTGGTATGGCCAGTATCGGTTGTAAGTACCAACGTTTCTGGGTGTAAGGTAATCCAATCGCCCCATGAAATGACATCAAATGGGATGATTTCCAGTTCTTGGGTAGTTAATTCACCAGTAATTGCTTTACCTAAAGCCTGACTCCAATAAGAGTCAGTTAACCTGTCATACATTACAAGATTACTATTATATAATTTTCCAGAAGTACCAAATTCAACTTCTTGTCCTTCTAAAACTCTCTCAAAAACTTGGTTTGTAAAACATAATGGACAGTATGTTACCGCTACTGGAGTACCGCCAACATTGTCATTAACAATTTCATGCCAGACTAAAATAGAAAGTGGATAAGCCTTTGCTTCTCCATCAATCTCTAAACCAATTACAATATCATTATGTTTCATGAAAGATGATCCAGTCAAGGTTGCAAATTTTGGATCATCAATTGAGGGAATACCATCTTTTGGAGGTCCGCCACCTTTGATCTTATCTAATGGCACTATGTGTTTTAGGCCATTTGTAATCATTATTCCATCAGAATCAATTTCTTGAGGAGTTTGAGAAACAGATAATGATTCAGAAACAGGTGACGGAAATAGAAATAAAATTGCTACAAAGATTACTGCGCCTATGCCAGTAGCTGTAATTACATACTTTAGCAAATCATTGTAAAAATGTTTAAAAAATATTAAAGAATTCTTCCAAATTCCACGAATCTTTTAATTTGGAATGAATTTGAATAAAGGCTTTTAATAAAAATGAAGATTTCGAAGGTTTATGCAGGTGGAAGCCACGTTGAAGGAGACAAAATGGCATGATCTTACTCATTGGGGTATTCGTGCTGCATTAGGAATTACCTTTCTAGTTCACAGTCTTAAAAAATTCGATCCTAGCTGGCAAGGATGGTTAGTTAAAACAGCGGGGCTTCCAGCAGAGATGCAATTACCAATTGCACTAGCAGAATTTCTTGGAGGAATTTTCTTATTGACAGGAGTTTTGACAAGAATTACTGGAGTAGTTTTCTCAGTAATTCTTCTAGGAGCAATATTTCAGATTAGATGGGAAAATGGATTTTTCATTTCATAAGGAGGTTGGGAATGGGACATGATAATGTTAGCAGTTGCATTGACAATTATTGCTGCAGGACCTGGGAAAATATCAATATCACACTTGGTAAAGCGTATTCCTAGATTTTACAATAATTTCAGTATTAGGTAATTTTCGTGGTGCAATGATCACATCGAACGCCTCTTTCGGGTCTATCAGTCTTAAAGTCTAGAGGGATATCTTTTCCCATTTTACATGTTGGGCATACCATTAACATTGTTTTTTTAAAAAACCAAAAATTATTTATTAATAGTAGCTAGCTTTTTTTGGTAAAAAATATAGATTTAATATCCTAATGAAAGAATGGCTGCATCAAATGCTACAGAAGGCAGTGCGCCAGAAAACATCTTCGTAGTGCCATCAGGTCCTATTATGAAGAAATGGGGAGTTCCTGCTACATCGTTTGAGATGGCTACTTCTGTGTTGTAGGCTACTCTATCAGAATATTTCTCAGAGTCTAAGCATTCATCAAATAATTCTGAATCAAGTCCAAGATCAATTGCAAATTGTTTTAATGAATTTGAGTTTGCCCAACCGTCTTGAATACCTGCTTGATTATTGTATAATGTTGAATGGTATTCTTTGAATTTTCCTTGATCCTCAGCACAGTGAGATGCTTGTGCAGCAGTAATAGAATCATCACCAAGCCAAGTAATATCTACAAAGTAAAGTTTTGCAGTTCCTGACATAATATGGTTAGTGGCAATCGTGGGTTTTTCTTGTTGGAACCATTGTTTACATTTAGGACATTGATAATCACCAAATTCAACAATTGTGATAGGGGCATCAACATCACCTTCTACAGGAGCTGCCATTGACAAATCAATTCCTCCAATTGAAAAAACATCTTCTTGGGTTTCTTCACCCATCGAGTCTTCTTCTCCGGCAGATATTGCTTCTTCTAATTCAATAATTGTTTTATTAGAATTGTCTTCCATTTGATCTTGTTCGCCCATCGATAATTCTTCTTCTAAAATAATCTCCTTATCATTTCCTTCTTCATCCATTGCATCATTCATCGTAGTTTCAATTACTTCACCCCATCCAGCTCCAGATAGATTCATTGAGGTGGATGCTTTTACACATGCAGCAAAACCATTAGTTGAGCGAATCATCAAAACTAATCCTGATTTACATACAACATCTTCAGGTTCAACTCCAGAATCCATCTGTTTTTTTGGGGATAATATTACATGACTGTCGGCATTAATACTTGACAAAGATGGAGATATAATCAATCCAAAAATTACCACAGATGCAAAAATTATACTGAGAGCGAAATTCACGATATATTGTATTTAAAAATAATACTTAAGCTAATCGATAATTTTCCACTTTGGAACAAGAATAATCAAAAAACTTCCAGTCTCTTTATTGATTTTCTAACCAAATGGTATTTGGGCACTAACAATGGAGGGGCTAACTAATCAAAAAAAGGAGGGGGTAAAATGATCATCCTTCCCATCACCCAATTACAACTGTTGTTGTCAATGGGAATTGCAGAAGTTTTTCTCTTAGGTGATCCAAATTATACAGTTACAATTGGTTCTGAAAACTACTTTAGTTTAGCAGTAGGTGCGTTTGTAGCAGGAATTTTCATTTTTGCATTTATTGCAATTAAGGTAGGTAGCACAATTAAATTCAAAGATGCTGCAAAAGAAAAACTAATTGTAAATCAGAATTAGACATAATCATCTAGGGATTGCTCCCGTAATGGTTGGGCATCAATGCCAATTTTATTTAGATGAGAAGCAAACTCATCTACAAATCCATGAATGGTGTAAACCTTTTCGGCACCAGTTTTTTTTACCATCTCTACTAGTTCATTAAAATCACAATGATCACTTAGTGGAATAGAATAATCAGATCTTCGCCCAAATGCAAATCTAGTAGATTTTGCCCATCCACTAAATCCTATGGTTATTACACCATATTTTTCCTTCATGTATTTAATGAATTGATTTTTCTGGGACATCATGGGAGCAATCATGACCCACGGTTTTTTATCTAATAGACCATTGGCTTCTGCTTCAGAATGACCAATTCCTTCTTCTAAATTAACTCCTAATTGGTTGTGAAGATCATTCATTTTTTTTACAGAATCATGATAGTACAGGGGTTTCCAATGACCAAAAAGACTGGAAATTGTTTGAGCTTTTCCTAATTGATAACCTAGTAAAATTACAGGGATTCCTTTTGAATAAAGTTCAGAGATAATTTCATTAACGTGAGTTTTTATTTCATCAATCTTTGGAAAAATAAATTCAGGTAATCCAAATGTGCATTCGGTAATGAGTGTTTTACATTTTGGGACAACTGCTGCTTTCAGAAATGCTCTATCTCTTGTACAAATATCACCTGTGTAAAATACATCATCAAACAATAATCCTTTTGATCCTAAGATATGACCACTGTCAATTAGTGAAAAATTATCCATTTCATCAACAAAGTTTTCCATTTTAAATCCTCTAATGTTTGCAATTTCATTAGTTTCCATAGATGCTAATATCTGACCTCCATTTTTTGAAGGAAGATGATCAGAGTGGGCATGAGATACGAAATTTATTCCGTGAGGAATAACATTTTTTGGATCAAGATGTACATGAGTTGTATTTTTTTGGTATACAATACCATTTTTTGACATACGCACATCTCGCGGCAAACAAAATCACGTTAGTAAGATTTGATATAAATTGCAGGATTGAACAAGTATTGACTATACTTGCAAAATCTTGCAATATTGATTTCTGGCAGAGGAAGTAATATGGAGGCTATTTTAAAATCTATAAAAAGAAAAAAAATTCCAATTAATCCCAAAGTTGTAATATCTAACAAGCCAGATGCAAAAGGTCTAAAGATTGCACAAAAACTTGGAATAAAAACTGAGATTATCGAAAGTGCAGGACTAAAAGGCAATAGGTGGGATTATGACAAAAAAATCGTATCTGTTTTAACAGAATATGGCGTTACTCCAAAAAATGGATTAATTTGTCTTGCAGGATTTATGAGAATAATTAGTCCACAGTTTATTCGAAAATATAAAAATCGTATAATGAATATCCATCCTGCTTTATTACCATCATTTCCAGGATTAGATGCCCAGCAACAGGCAGTAAAGTATGGAGCAAAATATTCAGGATGTACTGTGCATTTTGTAGATGAGGGCGTAGATACAGGTCCAGTAATCATTCAAGCGGTTGTAAAGGTAAACAATAATGATACTGAAAAAACTCTATCAAAAAGAATTCTAGTAAAAGAACATCAAATGTATCCAGAAGCAGTTAGGTTATTTGCAGAAAAAAAAATTAGAATTTCAGGAAGAAAAACAATTATCAGCGATTAGGTCTAGTCCATCCTCGCTCAATTAATTTCTCAGCCGTTTTTGGTTTAACACATGCGGGCGAATTATCATACTTGTAAATTTTGACATGTAGTTCTTTGCAAAAAATATCATCAAATTGAGGAAGAGAAAAATTTTCCACATTAATTGAAAAAGATTCAGTTTGTTTATCAGGAGTTAATTGAGAGGAATATGTTCCTTGATGAATAGCTAAAAATGCGCCTAGTCCTCTTTGAATGTATTCAAATTCAATTTTTTCATTTACATCAATTCGTTTGCCATTAATTGTTCTTGGAACTTCAATAACAGTATAGAAAATACCACTATCATCCCCGGTTTCTCTTAATGCAGATGGTTGAGGATTAAATTGACTCTGTACTCCTCCAGCGGGGCCAAGTGTAGTTCTAATGTTTTTAGATTCAAACTGAATTAGATCCAAAGTATACGTTTCAGCTCGCTCATTATCCAAATTCAAATTAGAGTCATACAACAACAAAGTCAGAGGGTGGCCAATCCTTACAGTTTTTGACGCAGTAACTTTCTCTGAACCAGAACCGCTTGGATATGGATTAAGGACAGTAAAGATTGCAGAGTCAGTAACGGTTCTAGGATTACCTGAAACATCAGAAGGGTCAGTAAATTCTACTAGCAGAACATCACCTTGTAAGATACAATGTCTTGATAATTCAGTAGAGTCGTCAAATCGTAAATGAGCCTCGGGAGAAACTGGGCATTTTGAACTTTCTGGGCCATCGATGTTTGTTATTACAACTTCAAACTCAAAGATACCAGAAGTTGGGGAAGTCTCAAATATTGGCCCTAATTGTTTAATCTGAGATTTTTCAGATGGAAGTACCTCAATAGGTTTTGAATCAAGTTCCCCATTGTTTGATGAGGGTCCTCCAGCGTATCCTAAAACAACTGAATCTCCTCGAATAATTGAAATTTTTATTGGACCTACTCCAGGTTCGTCTGGAAGGTCTTGTGATATAGCATCAATTCCACTAGGAGATAAATTAAAATCGGAATCAAAGATTCTAATGCTAATTTTTAGAACTTGTGATTCTTCAGGTATTGGATATGTATTTTCATTAAACATAACTACACCAGAATTACCTTTGATTTCTGTATCGCCGTATACATTTGAAAATGAGGTGAATAGTCCAATAGATGTCAAAAGTACAAAAATACTTGCGAGTTTGATAATCACGATAAAAACCCTAGTGGATAATAATAAAACATTGCTCCTGTTTTGTTCTGATTCTATCTAGAGAATAGTTTAATGAATAAATCAGACTATTATCTAGGGGGTGTATTGATAGTATCCGTATTAATTCTAGGAATATTTCTTGGCATTTCTGTCTTTGCAGAAACTGCCCCAGATTATAACAATCCATATGCACCAATTTTTACCGATAAAGAAGTGTATACTTGGACAGATAAGATTCGAATCACCATAGTAGCACCAAGTTGGAATGCGGATAGATATGGGATTGATTCAATCGGAGATCAAGAGGGACATTTTATTAAAATTTCAACATCAGATAAAGAGTTAGAGCCATACAAATTAACGGAGACAGAACCAAGTAGTGGAACATTTTCTGGAGAAGTAATTCTAACAGGATTTTTACATGATGTAGATGGAGACGGCAATCCGGATACAACTCCTAGAACTATGGGCAGTGGACCAACTAGCGGTTTTTTGGAGACTAAAAGAGATGGAGGGATCACAATTTCCTTTGAATTTGCTGATGGAGTTATTTTAACTCAATCAGTAGGAGTTAGCTGGAATATCGGTGAAGTAAGATTCATGAATAATGAATATGAAATTGGAGATACAGCTAGTGTTCGAGTAGTAGACCTTGATATGAATCTCAATCCAGAAGCTGTTGATCAATTTGAAGTGGAAGTGTCTTCTGATTCAGATGTTGCTGGAATTCTTGTAAATGTTATTGAAACATCTGAGGATTCAGGAATGTTTGTAGCATCTATTTCTTTTACCCAAAGCCAGGCTTCTAGTGGAAATAGATTATTTGCAAATCCAGGAGACACTCTTTATGTAAAGTATGATGATTATACACTTCCAACGCCTTATAGCACATCAGATAATTTACAAATTTCAAGTCAAGCAAAATTTGTTTCTAATGTTCCACCAACTGAAAGAATCACAATAAAAAATAGTTTGATTACAGATAGCAGTGGAACAGAAATTTTGAGTCCAAAAACTTTTGATCAGCTGCAAATTGTAGGAGCTGTTCAAAATAATCAAGAATATGATCAAGGTTTTGTGTTCATTATTCAAATCAAAGAAAATGATGGTGCAATAGTTTCATTATCTTGGATTCAAGGAAAGTTATCGCCTAGTCAAGAACTAGAAGTGTCACAATCGTGGAATCCTGCAAAAAGTGGAAATTATATAATTGAGACATTTGTGTGGAGTTCGTTAAGTGACCCCGTACCTCTCTCAGATACTCTAAAGCAAGCATACTTTATAGAATAAACTAGGAATCTGGACCGCCAAAAAAATACAAAACTGTCAGTTCTTTTTTATTTCCAAAAAAATGATGTGGCACATTTTTTGCTACGAAGAAAGCCTTGCCTTTAGAAACCTGATAATCTTTCTTATTGATTTTCAGAAAACCATCACCAGATATGATATAGTAGATTTCATCTGAATCATGAGGCTCTTGAGTGTCTTGCTCACCAGGTTTTAAAGATAAAATTCCTGCGGCGAGACTTTGCTTGTTAATAAAAGTGTAAAAATATTCTTTATTGTTTTTTTTAATTTCTTGCAGATATTCATTAGTATCAAATTCAAGTTTCATTAAAAATACTGTAATTACTCAATCTTTAAAGATTAGCATACATCTAAAATTGAACATCAGAATTAAATATCAACGTCAAGGCACAATCATATTGACTGGAAAAAAAATTGATGGTATAGAAGTTGCAAAATCTGTTAAAGAGCGAGTAAAAAAAGCAGTTGAAGAATTGAAAAAACAGGGAACGGAACCATGCCTTGCAACTATTTTAGTTGGAAATAATCCTGCATCAACAACATATGTTAGAAATAAACACAAAGCATGTGAAGAAGTTGGTATTCTAACAAAGGATCATAATCCATCTGAATCAATTTCTCAAAATGAGCTTAACGAATTAATTGATTCATTAAACAACGACAGTAGCGTTCATGGAATTCTAGTTCAGCTTCCACTTCCTAATCAGCTTGATGAATTTGCCACAACATCAAGGATATCTCCAATTAAAGATGTAGATGGTCTAACTCCTCACAATATGGGACTACTATCAATGCAAAAAGCAATTCTAAAAGCATGTACTCCTTCAGGAATTATGGAAATGTTTGAACATTATGGTATTGATTTAGAAGGAAAAAATGTAGTTATTATCAATAGAAGTAATCTAATTGGAAAACCCCTATACCATATGTTATTGGAAAAAAATGCTACAGTAATTACATGTCATTCAAAAACTAAAAACCTAAAAGAGATTTCACAAAATGCAGATATTGTCATTTCAGGTGTAGGAGATAGATCTAAATTTGTTTTAACTCCTGATATGATTAAAGAAGGAGCAATCGTAATTGATGTTGCTATCTCTAGAATGGAGGGAAAATTAGCAGGCGATACAGATTATGAGCAAATTATTCAAAAAGCATCCTATGCCACACCTGTTCCTGGAGGAGTAGGACCAATGACTGTTTCTATGCTATTAAAAAATACAGTGACTGCTGCATCATTAAGTAAAGGGTTTGGAAACTAATCCAGAAAAAGCAAGCCTTCGAAAGGTGCTGCTTGAAAGAAGAGATACAACATCATATGATTTTATCAAACTAGCAAGCCAAAAAATACACAATAGGCTAAAACAAGTAGAAGTTTTCAGAAGTGCAAAAAAAATCGCATGTTATTTTCCTATCGGAAGTGAAGTTTTAACACAGGATATAATGCAAGAGCTCTTAGGGGATGGAAAAGAGATTTCATTACCCAAAGTAATTGGTGAAAATCTTAGCTTTAGAAAAATTAGGGGCCTTAAGGATTTAGAAAAAGGAGAATTTGGAATTATGGAGCCAAAAGATAATTGTCCTGAAATAAAAGAAACAGATATTGTTTTAGTGCCTACAGTTGCCATAACAAAAAATGGAGTTAGATTAGGATATGGGCATGGGTATTATGATAGATTCCTTTCAGAATCTAATGCCAAAACAATATCCCTTACTTACTCAAAACAGATTGTAAAATCAATTCCAGTAACTGAAAATGATGTAAAAATTGATTGGATAGTTACAGAAGAAAAAACTATAGAAACTTCAAAGTTTGGCTAAGCCCTTTTTTCCAATATCATGTCTGTAATACTTGTTAGGCCAACTAATCTTTTCTACAACAGAATATGCAGCAGATATTGCTTGTTGTAAAGAATCTCCAAGCGCAGTTACTCCTAAAACCCTACCACCGTTTGTCAACACTTTACCATTATCCGATTTTGTTCCAGCATGAAAAACAAATGTGTCTTCTAAAGAAAAATCTAGTCCGACAATCTCTTCATTTTTAGCATATGGCTCAGGATATCCTTTTGAAGCTAGGACAACACAAACAGCACTTTGGTTTTTCCAAGATGGTGTAGGTAAAGAAGAGAGTGTTCCTTCAGAACATGCTAAAAGATATTCATACAAATCAAAATCCATTCTCATTATGATAGGTTGACATTCGGGATCACCCATTCTTACATTAAATTCTAAAACATAAGGCTCTTCATCTTTAATCATTACACCTGCATAGAGAAATCCCTTAAACGGAATTTGTTCATTTTTCATAGCTTCGATTGTTTTATTGATGATATTTTTTTGAATTTTTTTGCCCATTGATTCATCAATTATAGCAGTAGGGGAATAGGCACCCATTCCCCCAGTGTTTGGTCCCATATCATTGTCATAGATTCGTTTATGGTCTTGACTAGTAGCCATCGATAAAGCAAAATTTCCATCAGACAGTGAAATGTAAGATGCCTCTACACCATCAATGCGTTCTTCAATAATTATTCTATTTCCGGCATCTCCAAAAATTTTCTTTACAAGTATTGTATCAATGGCAGAGAGTGCTTCTGCAGTACTGTTGCAAACAATCACTCCTTTTCCTGCAGCTAATCCATCTGCTTTAATGACTACTGGATGATTGATGGACTTAACATAATTAATTGCTTTTTCAGCATCATCAAAAATTTCAAATTCTGCAGTTGGGATATTATTTTTTTTCATAAAGTTTTTTGCCCAGATTTTACTTGATTCTAATTGTGCTGCTTTTTTACGTGGACCAAAAATTTTTAAGTTTTTTTCTTCAAAAAGATCAACAATGCCTAAAGCAAGTGGAGCTTCTGGTCCAACAACTGTAAAACAATTATTTTTTTGTGCAAACTCTGCTAATTCCTCAATCTTGTCAACAGAAATTGGAACATTATTTTCTGTCCCTCCATTTCCGGGTGCATGAAAAACCTTTTCAACTTTTGGACTTTGTGATAATTTCCAACCTAAAGAGTGCTCTCGACCACCGGAGCCTACCACCAAAACATTGACCAATAATTTTTGTTTTTTAAACTATAATATAATCCAAGATTAGATTTTGATTAAATGCAATTAGATAAGCAATTTGACTCAAAAAAGATTGAAGGACAAATCAAAGATTACCTTACAAATATCGATTTACATAAATCAATCTTTGATTCTCCTCAAAAAAATCAAAAAATTATGTTTATTGAGGGACCTCCAACAATGAATGGCATCCCTCATGCAGGTCATCTTAGGGGCAGAGTAATCAAAGATCTATGGTATAGATACATGACACTCAGAGGGCATAAAATTATTTTTAATGCAGGTTGGGATACTCAAGGTCTTCCAGTAGAGCTACAAGCTGAAAAAGAATTAGGAGTTACTGGAGGTAAAACACAAGTAATCAAATCAGTAGGGATTGAAAAACTAGTATCAGAGTGCAAAAAAATAGTTCAAAAATTTAATAAAAAATGGGTAGAGGTGGACAAACTTTTAGGAATGTCATTTAACCAAGAGAATGCTTATTGGACATTCAAAGATGAGTTTATTGAAAGAGAATGGCGGTTTCTAAAAAAAGCACATGAAAATGGAATTTTAGAAGTAGATTATACAGTAATTGCCTACTGCCCTAGCTGTCAAACATCACTTAGTCATGCAGAAGTTAATCAAGGATATGAAGAAGTAAAAGATCCATCTCTATACTATAAAGTAAAACTGCAAGATGAAGATATTTTCTTAATTGTTTGGACTACAATGCCATTTACTTTAGTAACTGATGCAATGGTTGGTCTAAACCCTGAAGAAAATTATTGTCATGTTAAAGTTAATGGAGAAATGTGGATTGTTGGTGAAAAAAGACTAGAAGAATTCATGCAAGAAATCAAAATTGAAGATTACAGTATAGAAAAAACTGTTGTAGGAAAAGAACTTGAAGGGAAGAGATACATTCATCCTCTATTAGAGCAGATTCCTGGCCTCAAAGAATGTTCTCAAGATTCAAATTTTCACATTACAGTAGCTGAAGAATTCGTAGATGCAAGTACTGGAAGTGGACTAGTACACTTGTCTCCTGCTAATGGTGAAGAAGATATTAAAATTGCAAAAAAACGAAAGGTAAAAGTTTTCAATCCAATTGATGATGAAGTAAAATTTAAAAAAGAATCAGGAAAGTATACAGGATTATTTGTAAGAGATGCCGATGAAAAAGTTGTAGAAGATCTTCGAGAGGCTAATGCACTGGTAAAAATTGGTAAAATTAAGCACAAATATCCTCTATGTTGGAGATCACACCACAAAATTGTATGGCTTGCAAGAAAGGGATGGTTTTACAAACTAGACAAACTAGAAGAAAAAGCAGTTGATGCAGCAGAGAGTGTAAACTATTTTTTTGAACAACCTAAGAATCGGTTTTTAGGAATAATAAAAGAAAAACATCCTTGGTGTATTTCTAGAGAACGAATTTGGGGATGTCCTCTTCCGGTATGGGGTTGTAAAGACTGTGAAAAAAAAACATATCTTTTTTCTAGAAAAGAAATTGTTGATGCCTCATCTAAACTTCCAGATGGTCCAGATTTTGAATTACATAGACCATGGATAGATAATATTATTGTAAAGTGTTCAAATTGTGGAAGTGAAAATACCAGTAGAGAAGAATACGTTCTAGACACTTGGCACAATAGTGGTTCTGCCCCATATTCTTCTTTAACCAATGAAGAATATTCAACTAGTATTCCAGCGCCTTTTCTAACAGAAGGCATAGATCAAACTAGAGGATGGGCCTATACACTATTAATTGAAAATGTGATTTTAAACAATAAACCAATTTCACCATACAAGTCATTTTTGTTTCAAGGTCATGTGCTGGACAAAAATGGAAATAAAATGAGTAAAAGTTTGGGAAACGTAATTGATGCAAAGGAACTCTTAGAAAAATATCCAGTAGATTTAATCAGATTTTATTTTATGTGGAAATCAAGTCCAATAGAGCCACTTAGCTTTAGTACAGAAGAATTAATGTCAAGACCATATCAGGTATTAAGTACACTTTATCATTTACATTTGTACTATAAACAAAACAGTGAATACGATAAATTTGATGAAACAAAAACAATTCAATGGGCTAAAGAAAATAAATTACTTGAATCGCCAGATATTTGGCTACTATCAAAACTTCAAAAATTAATACAAAATTCTAATGAACTAAATGACAAATGTAAATTTCATGAAGCTGCAAAAGTTTTAGAAGATTTTATAATTAATTCATTAAGTCAAATTTACATTCCAATTACAAGAGGAGAGCTATGGGATGATGATGAATCAGAAAAAGAAAGAAGGTTTTCAATCTATGCAGTTTTACATGAAGTTTTAAAAACACTGGATATTTTAATTCATCCTCTATGTCCTTTTACTAGTGAATATCTTTACCAAACTACATTTGGAAAGGAAAAAAGTATTCTTTTAGATTCATGGCCCAAAGTTCAAGAGTCATTTATCTCTGAAACAATTGAAGAATCATTTGACTTACTAAAAGAAGTAGTATCAGTCTCATCTGCTGCAAGAATGAAAGGAAAGCTCAAAAGAAGATGGCCATTAAATGAGGCTCTAATTTGTATTCAGAAAAATTCAAAATTTAAACTTGAATCATTATCAGAACTATTAAGATCACAACTTAATGTAGAAAAATTTACTATATTTGAGATAGAAAATTTTGAAGGATTAGAACAATTATCAGAGATAGGAAAATTGGGATTACCTTGTGCTCCAAAAATTGAACTTGAACGAAAAAAAATTGGGCCTAAAGCAAAACAACACATGGGAAAATTATTAGAGAGATTCTCACAAACGAAACCAGAAGAAATAGTATCTACTCTACAAAAAGGACAAAATTTTACTTTTGATATTGATGGAGATAAAATAGATTTGGAAAAAGATGATTTTATTATTGATTTTGATGCAAAAGAGGGATATGCTGCAGCAAGACGGGATACCTTTGTTGTGTTTATTTCAACTACAAGAAATTCAGAGATGATGGCAAGAGGATTAATCAAAGACCTTGCAAGAAGACTTCAGACACTAAGGAAAGAGCGCGGGTTTAATCCAACAGATATTTTGAATAAGGCATCAATTCTTGATTTAGATTCGGAATCACTAGAAATGATTAAGGCAAAAAAAGATGAATTGGCATTTCTTGTAAGAGTAAAAGAGGTAGATTTTGAAGAATCTTGTAAATCTTACAAAGAGGACGATATTGATGGTCAGAAAATTAGAATTGCAGTAGTGTAATCAGGAAGCGTCAATATCAGAATTCTTGCCAATATTATAAGCACATTCAAATGAACAGTAAATATCGTCTACCCACGTTTCAAATTCTTGACCACAATTTTTACATTTTTTTGACATGTTAAAAATTACAAAAAATAGAATAATACTTTCTTGATGTGCATTCTGAAAAACATGAAAGATGTCCACATTTTTACTGATTTTAGGAACAAAAAAGGGATCAAAATATGAATAGAATTAGTGTAGTAGATGGTTAGCTTTTAGCTAATGACCCACCATAAATAAGAAAATCGCGTAATTGTACTATGGTCAAGCAGATTAGCCTTGATTCATGGCAGATACACCATTTATCAGAGCTATTACAAAAGGGTTCACTGATTGTAGCTAAAACAAATACGCCCATAGTTCTTTATCGCCAAACTTTGGAAGAAGAAGATAGTTCTTTTGAGGAAATTGTTTGCACTTTAACCAAGGATTATGTCATAGAACAGCTAGTTATTTCTGGAGGAGTGCTTCCCCCAAGCTTTCACCAGCAGATGGTTTTTACCATGAATGATTTTCCTGATAGATTATTAAGAAAAAGCAGGGACTTGTTCTTACAAACAGTTGATCTGCTTGAAGATCTTGTGAAATAACCCTAACAGAATATAAGGATCAAAACTAAGAATTTTTTGCATGCGTCTATTGGAGTATCAAGCAAAGGAGCTTTTTGCGGAATTTGGTATAAAGGTTCCAAAAGGCAAGACATCTAAAGAATTTGAACAGGGAAAAAAAGATGCAAAAGAGCTAGGATATCCGTTTGTAATAAAATCGCAGGTTCCAGTAGGAGGTAGAGGAAAGGCAGGCGCAATTCAAAAATGTCATAATGATGATGAGTTTAATCTAAAGTATCCACAAATTTTAGAAATGTCAGTTAAAGGAGAAAAAACAAGAGCCATACTTTTAGAGAAAATGGCTGAAATCAAAAAAGAGCTGTATCTGTCTTTATTTTTGAATAGAGGAAAACGATGCTACACAGTAATTGCATCAGCTGAAGGAGGAGTAGAGATAGAATCAGTGAAAAATCAAATTATTCGGGAAGTAGGTTTAGGTGAAGTTGAAAATCAAGTTGCAGAAGACATTGCAAAAGAGATAGGATTGGAAGGAAATTCTGTAACAGATTTTGTTGATATGTTACAAAAACTATCAAAGGTTGTAATAGAAAAAGAAGCAGAGTTAGCAGAGATTAATCCTGTAGCTGTTCTTAGTGATGGTTCCTTAATTGCATTAGATGGTAAAGTAATCACTGATGATAACTCTAACTTTAGACATCCAGAGCTTGCAAAGTATCAGGAACAAACTGAGTTAGAAGAGAGGGCAGAAAAAAGTGGTTTTTCACTTGTAGAGCTAGATGGAGATATTGCTGTAGTTGGCAATGGTGCAGGATTAGTAATGTCAACTCTTGACATGTTATCAGATAACGGTGGAAAACCAGCATGTTTTCTAGATGTTGGTGGCGGTGCAACAGAAGATTCTGTTTATGAAGCTCTAATTTTGATTAGCAAAATGGATAATGTTAAAGGAATTTTAGTAAATCTGTTTGGAGGAATTGTAAAGACAACTACAGTAGCTGCTGCATTCATCAAAGCTTACAAAAACAAACTCATTGATCTCTCAGTTTATGCAAGATTGAAAGGAGCAGAATCAGATAAATCAAAAGAGATGCTAAAAGATACACAAACTAAACTCTTTGATTCAGTTGAAGAAGCAATAAACGCAGCAGTAATCGGGGTTAGAAAATAATGCCAAACATTACTGAAATACTTGTTGGAAATCCAAACGATTCAGATTATAAGAAAAAACCAGTTATTGTTCAAGGAATCACAGGAAACTTTGGATCTTATCATACACAAAGAATGGTAGAGTATGGAACTAACATTGTAGCCGGAGTTACTCCTGGCAAAGGGGGGAAAAAATTTGAAAATATTCCAATATACAATACAGTAAAAGAGGCAGTAGATGCAACTGGCTCAAAAATTTCAATAATGTTTGTTCCAGCAAAGTTCTTTTTGGGAGCTGCAAAAGAGGCACTTGAAGCGGGTATCAAACTACTAATTGCAATTCCAGAACATGTTCCGGTTAGAGATACTCTTGAAACATTAAAGATAGCCAAAAAAAACGATGCAATTGTAATAGGTCCTAACACCCCAGGGGTTTTGATTCCAGATGTTATCAAATTAGGAATAATGCCTGCAAGTCCATTTAATCAAGGCAACATTGCAGTTTTATCAAAAAGTGGAACGTTGCTATATGAGATTTCGTATAATCTATCTGAAGCTGGTTTTGGTCAATCAATTACACTTGGAATTGGAGGAGACCCAATTAATGGAACAAGACTAGTAGATGGATTTGATATGATTAAAGACTATCCCAATTTAGAAGGAATTGTAGTGGTAGGAGAGATTGGAGGAGATGCTGAAGAAACTTTAGCTGAACATATCATTGAGTCTAATTTCAAAAAACCGATTGTAGCTTACATTGCTGGAAGGGCGGCCCCTAAAGAAAAGAGAATGGGGCACGCAGGTGCAATCGTATATGGAAATTATGGCTCTGCAGAATCTAAAGTTTCTATGTTTAACAAAGCAAACATTCCTGTAGCAAAAAGACCTGCAGAAATCCCAATGCTATTAGCAGAAAAACTCAAGCAGTCCGATTAAATTAAAAGTAAGTGTAAATTGAGGTTAACAAATGCCAATTACAGATCCTGAAAAAAAGCAACTAGCTCAAAAAGCACGTCTTCACATGAAAATTTGTTTTTACTGTGGGGCTAGAAACTCTATTGATGCTAAAAGATGTAGAAAGTGTAAGAATAGTTATCTTAGATTAAAAAACAGGACACTTGGAGTAAAGAAGTAGATTTTTTAAAACCTAAAGACACAAAAAGTTCCTTTATTGTAAAATCTTTGGACCGGTCGTCTAGTGGTTAGGATGACGCCCTCACACGGCGTAAAGATGTAATCATCTCGCTAAGGTCATGGGTTCAAATCCCATCCGGTCCATTAATTTTTAATTTCACTAAATCACTGAATCTCCATTATTCTCAATTCTTTTTTGAAAAATTGTGCACTCTGCACATAAGATATCTTTTGTCCTTAATTTTTTGTAATTAATTTAATGAATAGTATTGGTAAGGCAAAAAACAATTCATCAAAACGATTGACGTTAAGTGAAATTGCTTTGTTTACAGTAGCATTTTCAATGCTTACTGCAGCAGCAACATTAAGCTTAGATACTGACATCATGGCAAATGCAGCCAAACCACAAAAAGTAATCGAATACAGTAATGGGTATCCTAGTGGTGCACATGACAACCTGAATATTCACGGCAAAGATGCAAGCTATAATTGTGATTCTAGCCCAGGTGGAAAATCAGTATTCATACTTGAAAATGGTGACTCGACAATCCAGTATGTCTCAAACAAGAAATCCTCTGTATATGATCTAGTTGCAAATGATCCTTGTGCTAGTGTATTTGATGGTGACCCAGTTGAGGTTCAAATTCCATCTGAAGAACAAGGTTACTATGTCTTTGCTAGAGTACCTGGCAATCATCAAAACACAGGAGGACAAAGCTCACTAATCATGGTACCAAACCCAAACATACAAACATGCAATGATACGGTTGAAGGAAACCCCGATTTTGGTGATCTAACTTCATGTCCTGATGATCCATTAAACGAGGATCTATTAGCATTAGGTTTGATTACATCAAATGGAGTCTATGATCTTGTAGACCAAGAGTTTGTACCAGTAGACAATTCTGGAAATGACAAAGGTAAAGGCCAAGGTAAAAGCAAAGCAATAGACATTACAGGCCTATTTCTTTGGACAGGCGATGTATGTGACGATAGCTTTGACACCAACGATGATGGCAGCATTACAGTTGATGATGTCTTAGTTGACCTAAATGGTGATGGAGTAATTGATGACAAAGATTTGGCAATATACCTAGAGACTAATTGTACTCATTTTGATAGTGAGTGGGTCTTTAGCGTAGCAGATTTGGTAGTTGTTGACCATGAAATTACAAACGATGATGTAAAATTGTTAAAACTAAGATTCTATCCTGTTTCAACAACAGAATTCATTAGATAGACTCTAAACCACTTTTTTCTTTTTTTTCTTATAGCGGATCATAAAAAAGCGACTATTATGGTGTGGCTCCCATCCGGTCCATTAATTTTGTAAAAACAATATATACAAAAATAAAACTTAAGATGAAAAGATGTCTAAAGAATGTGAGCATTTTGAAAAGAGTGTAGAAGGAGTAATTCCAAAAACCAAAGGATGTGAAGAATGTGAAAAAGAAAATATTCCATGGGTAGCTATTAGACAATGCTTAACTTGTGGTCATGTTGGATGTTGTGATTCTTCAGTAGGACGTCATGCTACAAAACATTTTGATGAATCTGGACATCCCGTGATGATTGCGCTCCAAGATAATCCATGGAAATGGTGTTATATTCACAAAGAATATTATTGATACATCATGGGGCAAGGTATCTGATTTAAAATGACAAAATACGAATTAGGAATATGGGATCTTAAAGGATTAGTTGCAGATCCTAAAAGCGAAGATTTTGAAAAGCAAATTAAAAATGTTGAAAAAAAATCAATATCATTTACAAAAATTAAATCAAAACTTAATAAAAATATCTCATCTAAAAAATTTCTTAAAATTTTACATGATTTAGAAGAATTAGACGAAAAATTGAGCGTTATTGGAGGATATGCTTCATTAGCATATTCAAGTAATACACAATCAGATGAAGCAACATCTTTGCTAACAAGAATGACAAAATTAGGTTCAGAGATATCTAATCGAACATTATTTTTTGATTTATGGTGGAAAAAAGGAATTGATGAAAAAAATGCAAATCGTTTAATCAAAGAATCTGGAGAATTGTCAGGATATCTAAAATACAAACGTCTTGTAGCAAAATATTCTCTGTCTGAGCCAGAAGAACGAATTATCAATACACTTGATGTTACTGGAAGCACTGCTCTAGTCAAGCTTTATGATAAAATTACAAACGCCTTTGAATATGTTGTAAAGATTGAAGGAAAAAAACGGAAACTCACAAGAGAAGAGCTTTCCGTATTTGTTAGAAGTACAAAGTCAAAAACAAGGGAGATTGCATACAAGGAGATTTTAGCAAAATATTTTCAAAGCAAGGGTGTATTAGGAGAAATTTATCAAAATGTTGTGTTAAACTGGAAAGATGAAGGAGTAGACATTAGAGGGTTTGAATCACCTATATCAATTCGAAATATAGCAAATGACCTGGATGGTTCAACAGTAGATTCGTTATTATCAGTATGCAAAAAAAACGCCCCAATTTTTCAAAAATTCTTTGTACAGAAAGCAAAAATGTTAGGATTAAAAAAACTTCGACGTTATGATCTATATGCTCCTGCTACATCAAAAATCAAAGAAAAAAACTACCAATATGATAAATCAGTTAAACTGGTTTTAGAATCACTAGAAAGATTTAGTCCTAAATTATCTGCTTATGCAAAAGAGGTATTTGTAAAAAATCACGTGGATTCTGCAATAAGATTAGGAAAACGAGATGGTGCCTTTTGTAGCACATTGTCTCCAAAAATCACCCCGTTTGTATTACTCAATTTTGCAGGAAAATCAAAAGATGTGTTTACAATAGCACACGAAATAGGTCATGCAATACACAGTAAGGCTGCATCAAACAAATCAATTCTAGTTTCAGATGCCCCATTACCATTAGCAGAAACTGCGTCTACATTTTCAGAACTACTCTTGTATGACAATTTATCTGATAAAATTTCAGATGATGAAAAAAAGATCATGCTTTCTGAAAAAATTGATGATTTGTATGCAACAATTATGAGGCAGGCTTTTTTTACATTATTTGAAGTTGATGCTCATAAATTAATTGCTCAAAATACAACAGTGGAGCAGATTTCAAAGATTTATTTGAAAAACCTAAAAGATGAATTTGGAAATTCAGTAAATGTTTCGAATGATTTTGCCGTTGAATGGAGTTACATACCGCATTTTTATCACACACCATTTTATTGCTATGCTTATTCCTTTGGTAATCTACTTGCCTTATCTTTATTTCAACGTTACAAAAAAGAAGGAAAAGATTTTGTTCCATTATACATTAACATTTTAGCTGCAGGAGGTTCAAAAAAACCTGAAGATTTACTAAACGAGTATGGAATAGATATAAGATCTTCACGGTTTTGGCAAGATGGATTTGATTACGTCCGTGAACAAGTGAATCAACTATCCAAGTTAGGCTAGAACTAAATTTTTCATAAATTAAAAGCGACTGACAGTCATTAAACGCATTTTGACTGTCAGTCTTTGTTCCCCTTCGGTTTGAACCGATGTCAAAATGAGAAAGAAATTAACTAAATTTAAACTTTAAACAAATTTTCTCTAATCTTCTGAGAGCATAATTTAAGAAAATTAGATAGTAACCTTAATAGTTTAAGGTGAAAATGTGCACCATGTGAATAAGTTCTTTGTTTTAGCAATCATATCATCGATATTGATTTTTAGCTATGTGGAAGCATCTGCACAAGAGCCTCAACTAGCAACATTTCAGGAAACGGCTCAAATAATTATTGATAAAAGTATATCAAATAATGTTACTGCGGCAATTGCACTCCAAAGCACAAATAATCAAGAAATCAGAATTCCTGAAGAACTTTCAAATAAAATTCAAGATACAGAAAGAGTAATGGCGGTCATAATTACAAGTGAAGAGCAATGTGTTCTAGGAGTACAGAATGAGAGTTGTATTATGATAAACTTGTCAAGAGAGGGAATTGAAGGAGGCATTTTTGCCATTCAAGATATGGGACGACTAATTGGAGATTCTTTAATCGCTGACATCAATAGTGTATTTGATACAGATGCACAATTTCACTCAGTCTTCTTACATCAAGCAGATGAATCAGGAATAGCATTAGAAACATCAGGGGTTATCTCTGGCAGGGGAACTGTATCTGCAGTGTATACTATGCCAAGAGAGGATTCAAAAACAATGTATGAAAAATTTTCTACAATTTTACTTCCTAAAGAAATTAGAGAATCTGGAGGATTTTATGATATTGCTAAAAAAATATCTGTAGAACCAGAATCTAGAATTACTCTATCAATTATTCCACAAAATGGAATATCTCTTAATCAGTTAAAATTATCACTTGATTATCCTAATAGTGCAGATGAAATTGAAAGTATTAGTCCACTAGAATTTTTAAAAAGTGATAACTTGATTCGTTCAGATTATTTTTCAAATGATTTCTATCCTCTTAACTCACTACTTAAAGTGGTCTTGTTATCTAAAGAACCAGTAAAAGTTGATGAAATTAATACAAAAATCGTTCCAGATATTATTAAGGATGGAGAAAGATTTCCAGAATTTACAACTGATGGATGGTTCTTTGATCAACCATCAGGACAAAAAATTGAAGCAACTTATCTATTTGGAAAAAAATCATCAATTGGAAAAAATGAACTTGTGTTTACCATAGGTCCTATTGATGGTTCAAATGATAATGTCGCTAACACCAAATCAAATACTAATGAAATTGATTCTTTTCAGATAGTAATTCTGGTTGGAATTATCATGGCAGCTGCTGGGGCATCAATCTATTATCTCAAAGGATTCAGAGGGAAATAACTAAAGCAGTAATACTGCTGCAGCAAAAACTGTTGTCCATCTTCCTTGCTTGTCGCCAATTGCAGTTTGAGTAATGTTTGCTGTTTTGTAAATTTCTCCAGATATGTTCCATTGTTGTCTTTTTTCATCCCAGCTTTTATCAACATCAAATGGAATTCCAAGAGATGATGCTAGCATTTGAGCTGCAATGTCTTCAGCATAATCTCCTGATTCTTTTTCGGTTTGACCAAATGAGTCATACTCTGAAAGATATCCATAATGACTTGGATCTTTTGGTTGTGCTACACCAACTGATGCTGCAGTTAATCTATGAGGTTCTTTAGTTTGATTCCTAGAATAAATTGTAAAAAGAATCTGCCCAGGTTTGATTAACTTTAGTCCTTCACTTCTTGAAACTAATTTAGCCTCTGGTGGAAAAATACTTGAAATTAGAACTATGTTAGTTCCAGCAATTCCAGCGTCTCGTAAAGCATATTCAAAACTTGTTAGCCTATCCTCATGAACTCCTTTTCCTCGAGTAAGAAATAATTTTTTTGCAACTAGGTCTAACAATTCTCCAATTTTTCAAAGGTTTTATTATTTATAGTTTGATTATAATTCGATTTATTATCAAAGTTGCTTTAGATAATTCGCAATTTGTTGACCATGTTTTTCTACATCAATATCTCTAAAGATTTTTTTGAGAATTCCCTGTTTATCTATAATAAAGGTAGATCTTTTTGCCATGCCTGCAATGTTTAGTCCAGCAAATTTTTTACAAGTTTGTTTTGAAGGATCACTTAGATGTAAAAAGGGAATTCCATACTCTTCAACAAATTTTTTCTGAGATTCAACTGTATCAATGGATATAGCAAATAATACCGTATTAGTAGAAACGATATCTGGGTAAGCCGAAATTACGCTTTGAGACATTTTGAATACTTTTTTTGATGGACAGGCAAAAAGATGGTTTTTAGGATAAAAACATAGTACGACATTTTTTTTATTTTTGAATGATTCTAAGATAATTGTACTTCCATCATTTGCTTTAAGCTCAAAATTAGGAACAGTATCACCTACTTGCATTATAAAATAAGCAACATACACCAATATGACTATTTTTAAACAAAATTCTGTTGCGTGATTTATGAACTAGTATATTTATAGCATCAACCTAACTTTTTGTTGCTTTGGATTTAGAATTCTTTCAATCAGAGGCATTTGTTATTGGATACTATGTTTTGACAGTATCAGCATCACTTCTTTTGATTAAAGAAACAAAAAAGAGGTTAATAGATCTCAAAGATGGTAAAAAATCCATCATCTATGCACCAATAGCATTTGGAATATTACTTGGGTATGTTTTCTTTGCATTTGATTTTGTCGACACTATCCCCATTCTAAATTGGAGTTGGTTAGGATACAATATTGCATTTGGTCCATTTGCAGATCAAGGATTGTGGGGGATTTTACCGTTTATTCCGTTATTACTTTACATGTTTATTCATATTAATTATGTCGAAGAACTTTATTTTAGAAAATCCAAAAAAATGGTAATTGTTTGGGCGTTAGTCCACATTGCAATGGGGGTTAAAATCCACATGGCGTTGATTTTAATCCCAGTGGGATTTTTGTTCAAATACATCTATGATAAAAAGGGATTAAATCATTCGTATGCAATGCACTTTACCACAAACATAATGGTAGTAATCACACTATTTCTTTCGTTTATCCTTTGATCTTGGTTGTTGTGTAAAAAATATCCATCCAACAAAACCACCAAGACATATGTTAATTACGCCAAGGGTTGTTAGGTAAAAGAAATTAAAAGATAAACCCATTCCAATTCCCCAAATTCCTGTGCCAAAAAACATCAACATAATTAACTTTAGTTTTTTTGGAGAAATGTATTTCATGGACGTTGCTTTGTTGATTCTCTATTAAAGAATGACGATTTGTTTAGTCGTAAAAGTTTGTAATTTCTTTTAGAGAATATATTAAACCGTTCTCTCTTTTTGTACCTCATGCCAATGTAGCTCAGCCTGGCTAGAGCATTCGCCTTGTAAGCGAAAGGTCATGGGTTCAGATCCCATCATTGGCTTTTTTTGATATTATGTTTACCAAAAAAGCTCGGTAATTTTTAACAAGGGTTTATTAGACGTAGAAAGTCGATAAGATTATCGGAATAATGACGGTAAGGCAATGAGCTTTCTCTGTCATTGCTTAAGATGAAAAAAAATGACCACATTTACTGAATTAGGAATTAAACAATCCATATTGGATGGACTAAAGGAAATTGGCTTTAATGAGGCATTTCCAATACAAGTTGCAACTATACCTGTCTTGCTTTCTGGAAGAGACGTTGTTGGACAAGCACATACAGGAACTGGAAAGACTGCAGCATTTTCACTTTCGATGTTACAGACAATTACTCCAAAGGAAGGGATCCAAGGGCTAGTTATAGCACCAACTAGAGAACTTGCAATTCAAATCACAGATGAAATTAAAAAACTAGCCAAATATACTGGAGTTAAGGCAGCGACAGTTTATGGTGGCCAAGGAATGGGACTTCAATTAGATCAGCTCAGACGAGGATCTGAAATTGTGGTTGCAACACCAGGCAGATTAATTGACCATCTAAAAAGAGGTTCGATTAAACTCGATAAGGTGACACATCTAGTGCTTGATGAAGCAGACACAATGCTAGATATGGGATTTATTGAAGATATTGAATTTATTTTAGAACTTACCCCCAAACAAAAAATCATGTCATTGTTTTCAGCAACTATGCCACCTGCAATTTTGAGATTAGCCGAACAATATCTAAATGATCCCAAACAATTTCTTTTAGATGCAGATGATCTTAGTGGGGAAGGAATTGACCAATCATTTTTGGTAATTAAAGATAGAGATAAACTAAAACATTTGATTAATTTTATTGAAGAAAATAAAAGAGGACAATCCATTGTTTTTTGTTCTACAAAACATAGAACAAGAGATGTGGCTCGAAGTCTTAGTAGAGATAACTACAATGTAGTTGCTATTGAGGGAGACATGTCACAGCATAGACGTGAAAAATCTATGTCACAATTTAGACGGGGAAAAGCAGATATTTTAGTTGCAACCGATGTTGCAGCCAGAGGTATAGATGTTCCAGAGGTAGCGCTAGTTGTAAACTATGATGTTCCAAATCAAGAAATGGTATATTTCCATAGAATTGGAAGAACGGCAAGAGCAGGAGCAAAAGGTAGAGCAATTACTCTAGTATCATATTCATCCATGGGGGATTGGAAAATAATTCAACGGCAAACTAAAGTCGATATGACTGATTTGAACGAAGAAATGGGAATTAAAATAAACATTCCAGATCCGCTTAAAAGAGAAATTGGAGGTAGGAGGCCATATCAAAGATCTTCTTATGGAAATAGAGGACGACATAGAGGGGGGTCTAGAGGAGGCTCAGCACGTGATCAATATGACCGTAGAAACAAAAAATCCAGCAGGGGAGAAGGCGGAAAAAGATATTACGGTTTGAAAAGCCGATGGTAATTTTTTATTTCATTAAAGTTGAAAAACACAAGTTTATAGAAAAGGGTGTTAAAGTAGAATAATGCACGTGGGATATGTTTTATTAAACTGCGATTTAGGTGCTGAAGAATACATTGTTGAAGAGTTAAAGCATATTTCAGAAGTAAAAAAAGCCTATCTTACATTTGGTGCATATGATATAATAGCAGAAATTCATGCACCAACCCAAGAAGATTTTGAAAAAACAGTATCAAATAAGATTAGACGACTATCACGGGTTGTAAGCACTATGACTCTAAATGTAGTCAATCCAGAATGATAGTTGATAACCTATAGATTGTTATATAAGAAAATAATTTTTTAACAAAATGGAAAAAATAGACTATACTGGGAAGGTTTGGGCAATTAACCATAATAATCCTGAACCACTTGTGGAACATTCATTAAAAAAATTACAAGATTATGGAATTAAAAAAGAGGATATTGTATTAACAGATGCTCCTGAAAATGTCAAAGTTGGAGCAGTAGTAGTTGAGATATGGCCATACCATTTGGATGTAGGGAGAGTTAGAACAATTCGTAATGAGTCATTTATTAGCGGTACTGTTTTAACAATAGAACTAAAAACTGACGCAGAAGGCAAATACATCGATTAAACCTTAGATTCGGTTCAATGATTTTTTTGATAACATATCTAATGGATGGTGATGGTTAAATTTCTTCTTCATATTCATATTCATCTTCTTCATCTAAGCTGGCGTCTTTTGGTTTTTTAAGAAATACTACTAAGACTGCACCGATACCAATCATTGCCGCTACTCCAACATAAAGTACCCAATCTGGAAGACCTAATTCTAATGAACCTAATGCTGAACCTTCAACTGTATAATCAAAATTTTGTTTATTATCAGTATAACCTGATGCACTCGCAAGGATTTGAATAGAAACTAACTCGCCTTCATTGGCGGTTACATCTACTTTAGCAGAACCACTTTCATCAGTTCTGGTGCTTTCAGGGGTTATAGTCACTCCCGAATTAGTTACAAATCTTATAGAAGCATCAGGTACAGAGTTTGCAGTATCGTCGTCAACAAATATAGTTAATTCAGTAGGCTCACCCACGTTTAGGGGTCCATCAATGCCTTCAGCAAAGATCTTAAGTTTCGGATCATTTGATGTAGTACTAATTTTTGTGGTAGTACCAATTACACCTTTTACATTTGCTTTAATTTCTCCGTCTCCTTTTTGCCCATTAGCAGAAATTGGAAATGTGGCATAAGAACTACCTTCAGAAATCATTACTTGTTCTGGAATATCTACAATTTTCGCTCCATCCAAGGCAAGTTGTATTCTAAGATCCTTAGTAGCAGTACTTGGATTACCAAGTAGGTCCTTTAGTTGGACAATTCCATTATATGGAACTTCACTCTTTGCATCCAAATTCTCAAACGGCAACATTACTTCAACGCTAGATGAAATTTGACTCCCAAAGTTTGCTTTTGATGCCAACTTCAAATCAGCTTCAATACCAATAGGCACAGCATTAATTTCTATTCTATCATCGTTACCTATATCAAATGAGTCACTGTGAAAGTTTGCACTTGCAAAAGCATGATTTTTTTCTATTTCAATAATTTCGTTTACAGGATTTAAAATGTATTTTGCACTTTCATCTAAAATCTTTGGTCGTTGCTTTCCATCAAGTGAAATTAAAAATAAATCAAAAAATCCGTTTTTATCTACTACAATATTATCAGAACCAGTAGGAGAAAAAATCTTTGTATTTGTGTGTCTGAAAACGTCTATGACTTCAGTTTGATTAGTTCCTGCACCAATTTCCTTTAGGGTAGCTGCAAGAGTGACAGGTCCATTTTTTTCACCACTTGAAATTATAGCTGTTCCGTACGAATGAGAACTCTCAATATTTCCAGGTTTTTCAACTTTAATCAATGAGTTGTCACTAGAAATTATGCTGATTTTATCAATTAATCCTTCAGCCTTATAATTCTCATTAGTTTGAATTGGATAGTATTCACCTTCACAAATGTATGCAGCAGGATGTACGTCAAATTGACCTTTTTCAATCACTGCTGCGGATTCGTTATCACAGAGTGCTCCTGGTCCTTTCATATTTAGTTGATAAGACATGATTGAAGTTGTGTTACTTGGAATTTGTGGTAAAACAAAAACAGAAAGAGTACGGTTGGCGGCTATAGGATTTTCAATATTTAATGGTCTTACAGTTTTAAAACTAGTAAGTGCTATTCCTAAATCTTCAGCGCTAGCTCCTACAAGAATTTTTTCACGTTCAAAACCTGCAAGATTCATTGTTTCTCTAAAATAATATCCAAATTCACCTTTTTTTATTACAACATTTGTTTCTTTCATTCTATCATCAAATTCTCTTCCAACTGCATGCTCATCTGAGAATAACTCTAATGAAATAGGTTCAGGAGTGGCAGATGGTAAACCTTCAGAATCAACCAGACTTATAAAAACATCAATTGTTCTTTCTGCATCTGCAGATATTTTTTCAGGAAAAACACTAATTGAAAGTGAAGTAGGTAAGGAAGAAGTAATTTCAATGTTCTCTGCTATATCTATTCCATAACGGTCAAAAGATGCCCGAATAAATCCATTTCCCACTTTATCATGTGAATTAATTACTCCCCATGCATAATAGTCTCCTTCTTTAATTTTCAAATTATTTACATTTGTTTTAAGTAGTGAATTTTCATATTCTATATCAACATCTACATCGTATGGAGCTCGAATAATGTTTCCACTATCTGTTTCTAGATATACTGAGAAAGGCATTTCAGAATTTACATGCATGTTATTGGTAGGAAGACTTAGTTTCAAACGAATATCATCAGGCATTGAATTATCAGAACCCCCAACTTTGAATTTTTCAAAATCAATTTTATCATTAAATAATGTTGAGATAATTGTCTCACCGTTTGTATTACCAGTTTTAATTTCAAAAATTGCAAAATTTTCATCTTTTTTAATAGTAACTGCAGCAGGCACTGAAGCAATTGAAGGATCATCAGACTCTAAGCCAATAGCTATATCCTGAGGAGCCTTTACTGCCAATCCGTTTTTGTTAACCAAGTTTACATATCCAACTTTGTGAATTGAATCAAATTTATCAACTTGTGATGGTGAAAGAGAAATCTCTACAAGATAATTATCAAGACTAGATTGTGAAAAGGCGGGGACTATATTTGCAGGTAACAATATCGCTGCAATAAACATAACAATTGGTAGATAGTTTTTTTTCATTTTTTCATCGCTCTCCATAAAAGGAAAAAAAGGGAGTGGGATTAACCACTTTGTTGTCCAACAGAAACAGTTCCTACGAACACATTACCATTAGAGGTTGTTAATTTGAACTGTGAAGAGCGTCCTATTCTCAAGTCGCTTTCAAGATCCAGTATGATGGTTGCAGTTTGTCCGGCTTTAATTTCTCCTGCATCTTCATTCAACAGTTGATCTCCACCAGTAGTACTGGTCAAGATTGTATAGTTGGTTGCACGAAGTTCTCCTGCGACTGCGGTGTTATATGCACCTAGTCCACCTGGAGCATTATTGACGTTGACATAACTGTATTCGAATCCACCGAATGATACTTCACCAAGTACAATTTTTTGTACACTGTTGTTGGTAAGGTATATGGCTATTCGGTCATCAGCTTCAACGTTTGGATCGTTTCCACCAGATGTTGCTACCATGTCATTGCCGTCATGCATTTGCAGATTTGGTACGGCTCTTGCATCGTAACCTGCAATTTGGACTGCTTCTATTTGTGGTGAACCGCTGATTTGTGAGGAGCTAAAGAATCCTTGTGAAAAGACAAAGATGATTGTACCTCCTACGACTGCGATTGCTACCATCAAAAGAGTTGCAATAACTGGGGCAACTGCCTTGTGACTGGATTTCAGTTCTTTTGGTTTTAGGGTAGTTGTTTTCATTTGTTGTATTTGGTATCTCAAGTTGGTTGTTAACCGGTTTTGTGTGCATAATGCACAGCAGCAAGGTCTACCAAAAATGCCCCAAAATGCCCTGATCTAGCAAAAAAAAGAAAAGTTTGTTCAATTTACAGAATATATGACTATACAGATTCTCCATTACGAGTTTTTAGGACCAATAAAATTGGAAGAATGGGGGCCTCCTATGGATGACGTAATTTTTGTAATTCTTGCTCGTGAAAAAGATACCTTTAATGTCATTTACATACAGCAATCAGAAAAAACAGATAAAAATGATTTTTTCACAAAAAATGAGAAATTCAAATGTTGGCTAACTCATGCAGGTTCAGAAAAAAATCTGTATTTATCAATACGTCTGATGCCAAATTCAGATGAAAAAGATAGACAAAGAATTGTAACTAAGGCTATTTCGCATTACAAACCAATATGTAATATAGAAGATTAAATAATGTTCTAACATTACATTTACAATATTATATGAAGTGTCCTTGTTGTGGTTCTGAGATGAAAAAGGAAAAAGAACTAGAAAATTCAATTTTAATGAAATGTGTTGGGTGTGGGATAAGCGATACCAGACTAAAATCATGAATTAATTTTATTATGAACATCAAAAAGCTGTAAAGTAAGTAGATCTATTGCTTTTTTTAGATGTTCAAATTCAGATATTGAATGCATTTGGCCTTCTACTAAAACGCGTAGAACTTTTACAATTCCCTTTTGATATTCATCAGGAGCTGATACCTCTAACGCGTTGATTTTAGATAACAAATTATCCAAATCTTCTCTCATTTGATCTGGAGGAGAATGTTTTTTCATATTATGCTAGTTTTCTTTATTTACTATATGAACTATTTAGTTATAATAAATCCTCATCAATTTTTGCCATGGCATCAAGATATTGGATACAAGTACAGTGAGGAATTTGGCATTTACCTAGTTTTAGGATGGATGTACTTTCATTAGAATATGTATGAGCTTGATCAGTATGATGGCACCTTTTACAATTCACGATTCAGAGAACAATTGTCTTTTATTTAAGGCTAAAATTTTATTTTGGGTTCATTTCGTTGGCAAGTCCGAAATAGTCTCTAGCTTCATCTACAAATCCAAGCTGAGCAAGAATGAATGCTTTCCTTTTTAGTAATTCAATATTATTAGGTTCAAGTTCTAAAGCTAAATCATATTGTTTTAAGGCATTATCATACTCGCCAATTGAGATAAGTGCAGAACCTTTTCCACTTAAAGCTATGATTTTCATTTCATTAGTATCAATTTTTGTTAATAACGCTTGATCATAAAATGATAAAGCGTTTCTATAGTTTCCAGACTGTTGTTGTTCTCTTGCGTTAGAAATTAATTCATCAAATGAACGATTTTCAGGGGATTTTAGGAATAAACTCGGGAGTGGTGAATCTAAGACATTTGTAATATCAGAAAAAAATTCATCGTCATTAATGGAATTTTCTCTCCAGGAATTTGCTTTAATTTCTAATTCTTCTAGAAAGATTTTTTCCTCGGATGTTGAAAAACTTGTTCGGTTTTTAGTTACAGATAAATTAATTTCAAGAAAATTCTCAGTTATTTGATTAGAATTATCTTTTGATAATGTTTTATTTTGATTATCATGTCTGGGTTCTGTGAGCATCAGTAATGCTGAATTTTTAAACACACCATTTGGAATTACAACTTTATCATCTGCTTTTCCTGACAAAATCTTTAAGCTTTTAATATAATTCTGATCAGATATTTCTCCATCAAGCCACCAATTAGTTAATTCTTTTATCATTGCAGTTTGATATGGAGATTCCAAAGATACTTTTTTTACAAGGGGTTCAGGAGGATCTATTCCTATAGCTGGTTCGTATGGGAGCATTACAGTCCAAAATGATCTATCTGTTTCAATTCTCGTCTTAACTGTAGAGCATAAATTATTATATTCTCCTTCAACACATCTATCAAACTTGTAATCAATACCGTGAATCTCGTCTTCTACTTCATCTAAATTAAAACCTAAATAATTTAAAACAAAATGGGATAATTCATGACTTAAAATCCATACAGAATCTGAGTATTTGAAATTTGGACAGTCACAAATTATTATATTATGATTTGTGCTCAGATCATTTCCTTGATGTATGTAAACTCCACCAGTATTGTGTGCATGTAAATCTGTCATGCCTTTTTCTTTATCATAAACTAAAATCAGCAGATCTAAATCATATGGTTTTTCATACTCTTCTACAAAATCCTCTTCTGTAAAACATTCAGGGTGATAACTACCATGGAATAATTTGTATAGATCTAAATATTCACGAGTGATTTCATTATATTTCTCAACCATGTTATAATGATATACACTACATGCGGGTTCGCTAGAAATCACAATTAACTGCCATGTTGCCTCGTCTTTGATATATGCAGATGTAGGGGAGGGCACAATCACCATTAAGCTTAGTAATACTCCAAAAAATACTCCAACAATGCTATTCCACACTAGATAAAATCTATAAAATTGCCAAAATTAGATTATGCTGTGCATTTAGAAGAACATCCTCTTTCCATAGATGATATCCCAAAATTGCGATTTACGACTGTATTGATTCGCAAATATTATAATCAAGCAATTGCATTTGACCATAGAAGAATTTGGCTGCAAAAAGAAAAACAAAAAAGAGAACTACGAAAAGAAGAGCTACTAAATCCAAATCAAAGCCTAAGAAAAAATCAAAGTCAAAATCTAAAGGAAAGAAAAAGCCTTTTGGCGGGTACGCGATAAGCTTTTCTGGCAGAACAGAAACTGTCGAACAAGTTTTTGGCAAAGGGGCCATCACTCCAAGTGAGATGACAAAAAGGATTTGGAAGTTTGTTAAAGCAAAAAGACTCTCTAATCGTTAATCCAACTGGGTAAGTTTATTCTTAATTTAAGGAACTAAAACTGCTCTAGCTTCTATTTTTGAATTTTTTAGTTTTTCTAGAACCTCGTTTGCTTCTTCAAGAGGATAAACTTCTGAAACAACTTTAATATTATTTTCATCTGCGATTTTTATTACTTCCTTCATATCATTTCTAGAACCAATTAAAGTTCCACGTATTGTTTTTTCTTCAAAGGCTACAAAATTTGAAATCTCTCCAATTGTTGCAATAACAACTAGTCCTCCTTTTTTTATTGCTCGAATTGCAGTATTAGTTACAATATCTGCTGGAGCAAAGACAATGGCTGCATCTAACAAACCAATTTTTTCTTTTAATTCATTTAAAACAACTTCTTGATCTTGATTAAAAGTAAATGTAGTTGATGCGCCTAATTTTTTTGCAATTTCTAAGTGATTAGTATTTCTTGAAATTGCAATAACATCAGCGCCTTGTAATTTTGCAAATTGAACTGCCATATGTCCTACTCCCCCTATTCCAAATATTCCAATTTTTTTATTCTTTGAGGGTTCACTTGCCTTAACTGCTTTGTATGCAGTTATTCCTGCACAAAAAAGTGGTGCCGCATATTCTGGTTTCATTGTATCTGGAATTTTTGTAGCAAAGTCTTCGGTAACAGTGACGTATTCTGCATAACCTCCTTTAAGAGATTCACCTAAAACCTCCATTGATTCACATAGGTATTCTTTTCCTTCTTTACAGTATTGACATTTCATACAGGATTCAAGTAACGGTGTTATCCCCACTCTGTCCCCAACTTTGAATTTAGAAACATTTTTGCCAATTTCAACTATTTTTCCAACAACTTCATGCCCTGGGACAGTTGGAAGTTCAGGAGGAATACCCAATTCTTTCCAATCCCCTTCAATTCCATGTAATTGAGAATGGCATACGCCACAAGCTTCAATTTTAATCAAAATTTCATTAGGTCTTTTAATTTCATGTTTATCTATTTGGGTAAGTTTGAGTGGTTTTTTTTCTATTGGAGCAAGCTCAGATAAGACCATTGCTCTCATTTTTTCAGGCATATGAGATTAACATCTAAAATAGTATTTTTAGATTCCTTGATATTTTAAGAACAAAGAATATAGTCAAATTCACAAACTACTTTGTTGTGGAAGAAAATGTCGCACCTGAAGATTTAGAGAGAGTAAAGTTACTAAATATGGTTGAAAAAAAAGGGCTAAAAGAATTGACATTGACCCAGCTAACCCGCCTTCAAAAATTAGTAGAAAAAAAGGATTACAGTCATAGTAAAAAAGCACAAAAATCAAAAATGAAACTACTTGCTAAAATTAACGTGGCAATTTATGAAATTGAAGAGGGTAGGCAGGGAATCTAAATTAAGCAAGTACTTTCTCATAAAACCTATCTTCAACTAGTTTAACGAGTTTTACAACCGATAAAGGCTTTGCAACTATATCTACATCTTCAAAACTATCTAGTCCCATTATCAATTGGTTTCCATACGCAGTAGCAAAAACTATAGTTTGTTCAGGATTAATGTTTCGAATTTCTTCTGCTAGTTCTGCTCCATTTTTCAAAGGCATGTTATGGTCAATGATTACAGCATCATAAATTATGGGATTTCTAGTTCCTAAAGATTGTCGGGCCCTTCGATACTCATTAATGCACTCTACACCATTAGAGGTAATCTTTACTTTATGGCCTCTATCCTCAAACCCCATTAGATATTGCTCAGCAATGTCTTCTTCATCTTCTGCAATCAATATGTTCAATGGCATATTCTTTTACCTCAATAGTACATACTCATCCTAGCATAAGTTGTGTTGTTTGTTATTAACAACACACATTTGAACCGTAAATACAAATAGATATTGCTATTACGATTTGTGTGTCAGAAAATAGCCTTATTCATGAAACAAGTCCATATTTGCTACAACATGCAAAAAACCCTGTAAATTGGTATTCATGGAATGATGAGGCTCTCAAAAAATCAAAAGATGAAAACAAGCCTATTTTTTTGAGTATTGGATATAGTTCCTGTCATTGGTGTCATGTAATGGCACATGAATCATTTGAAAATGATGAAGTTGCAAAAACTATGAATGAGAATTTTATCAATATCAAAGTAGACCGGGAAGAAAGACCAGATATTGATGATATTTATCAAAAAGTTTGCCAAATGGCAACAGGTCAAGGGGGTTGGCCTCTAAGCGTTTTTCTTACCCCTGATCAAAAGCCGTTCTATGTTGGAACGTACTTTCCAGCATTAGATTCGTATGGAAGGCCTGGATTTGGAAGTTTATTACGACAGATATCACTGTCCTGGAAAGAAAAACCCCAAGATGTTAAAAAGACGGCTGAAAACTTTCTTACAAATCTTCAAAAAACAGAGACCATAGCGATTCCATCAAAACTTGAAAAAATAATTCTTGACGAGGCTGCAATGAATCTAATGCAGTTAGGAGACCAAGTGTATGGAGGTTTTGGCAGTGCGCCAAAATTTCCAAATTCTGCAAATCTTTCTTTTATTCTTCGTTATTCAAAATTATCTGGAATTTCAAAATTCAATGAATTTGTGTTTAAAACATTAAAAAAAATGGCAAGTGGAGGAATATTTGATCAATTAGGAGGAGGATTTCATAGATACTCTACAGATTCTAGATGGTTAGTTCCTCATTTTGAAAAAATGCTATATGATAATGCTTTGATTCCTATTGTTTATGCTGAGGCATATCAAATTACAAAAAATTCTTTTTACCTTTCAGTTGTAATTAAAACTCTGAATTTTGTTTTACGTGAAATGACTTCGGATGAAGGTGGATTTTATTCTGCAAAAGATGCAGATTCAGAAGGAGAGGAAGGAAAATATTATGTATGGAATAAAAAAGAAATTCAACAAATTTTAGGTAAAGATGCAGATGTATTTTGTTTATTTTATGATGTAACTGATGGAGGAAATTTTGAAGGAAAAACTATCTTGTGTAACAATCTTGAACTTTCATCAGTTGCCTTCAAATTCGGAAAAACTGAAAATGAAGTAAAGAAAATCCTAGATGAAAGTGCTCAAAAATTGTTGAAAGTAAGATCTGAGAGAATTTCTCCAGGTTTGGATGATAAAATTTTGACATCCTGGAATGCCTTGATGATTAGTGCCTTTGCCAAAGGATACAGAATTTCGGGAGAAGAATCATTTTTAGATGCTGCAGAAAAATGCCTGGGATTTATAGAAAATCAGTTAATTCAAAATGATAGACTTTTACGTACTTACAAAAATGGAGTTTCAAAAATTAATGGATATCTGGAAGATTATGCATATCTAATCAGTGCAATACTAGATGTTTTTGAATTAAATCCTGAATTAAGGTATTTAGAAAATGCAAAAAAATTGGGAATGTATCTAATTGAGCATTTCTGGGATTCTGAGCATAACAATTTCTTTATGACTGCAGATAGCCATGAACAGTTGATAATTCGCCCAAAAAGTAATTATGATTTGTCAATGCCATCTGGAAATTCTGTTGCTGCAAATTGTCTTTTACGGTTATATCACTTAACTCAAGAAAAAAAATTCATAGATATTTCAACTAAAGTAATGGAGTTTCAAGCTTCTTTAGCAGCTGAAAATCCATTTGGATTTGGGCATTTACTAAATACAATTTACATGTATTTTCAAAAGCCCACAGAGATAACTATCTTAAATTCTGAAAATTCAGAAATTATAAAATATTTGAATACAGCATTTCTTCCTGAATCTATTTTGGTTACAGTAAAAAATAAGGAACAGTTAGAAAATTTGAAAAATTTTTCTTTTTTTACAGGTAAAGAATTTTCAGAAAACAAAACAACAGTATTTGTTTGTAAAAATTTTACATGTTCATTACCATTAGAATCGGTTTTAGAGATTGAAAAAAATCTTTAAGATAATTTTTTAATATTTATTTCAAGTTTTTCGCCAACCTGAGGACGGCCCATTCGTTCATATCGATTTTTTGGCATGGTGATGGTAATTGCAGTATGCTGATAACTTTTTACTTTGATTGTAGGTTGCGCTTGAAGTATAGCTTCCAGTAATGGTGTTACCTGTTCTTTCATTTCAGGATCAAGTTTCTTTGCAACAGAATCCATAATCATTTGTTTTTGAGAAACGGGCTCCGTATGAACATCTTCTGCAAGAGCCATTTGTACAACTTGACCATTATCTACGATTTGTTGAATTTTGTATTCTGTTACTTCTCCCATTATACAAATTATTTATGATTCTCATTTATCTCTAGTGGTACCAAAATCACAAAAAGCCCAAGAAAAATTCTAGATTACACGCAGTTATTCATACAATATTCGTGTTTGTAATAATTAACATACATTTTGATTTATGGAGTTTTCAAGTAGATATCTTCTGGCGCGTAAGTATCTTAATCGTAAAGAAGATAGAGTATTTTCTAATGATGATTCAACCTATCTTGCTGAGATAGATAAGAAAATCGAAGTAAAGGATGTAATGGATGTTGAAAATCGTTATGTAACTTTTGGAGATAAATTAAAACAAAAAGTTCAAGAAAAACAACCGGGATATCTAGCTGCTAAAGAGGGAATTCGTTGGGCATTAGATGCTGCAGGAAATACAGGACAGTATATCAGATATGTAAATATGAAAATTGACAAACATCAAGAACAAATAACTCACATTAAAGAACTGCATGAAAAATTTGATAGAGAAATTCAATTATTACAATCTGAAAATTTAGATAAAATCAATTTAGATGAAAAGTTATCACATCTTGATGTTAAGACAATTTCAAAAACACTGGATCAATTATTGTTAGGGAAACGTAATACCAAAACAAAGTTAAGAACATTGGAAAGTGAATTAGCTATAGCAGAAAAGGAATTAGAGCTGCAAGAGAAGCAAATAGAAGATGTACGAGAGAATCTTAAAAAGACAAAGTATGAAGGTAAAGATACCTTTGCTAAAGCAAATGAAATCTCTACTTTAAAAATTATCAAAGAAGAATTACAAAATCTAGGTAAAGATAACGATGTATCTAAACTATCAGATGCTATTGATGTTTTGGCAGCATCTATAGAATCAAAATATTAAATTATCTAAATTACTCTATCGATGGCTTTACCATCATATGGTTTGTAAATTACATCGTTGGCTTTTAATTCTTTTAATTTCTTTTTTGTAGAGGGAGAAAAGTCAGCTGTAACCATGATGATTTTTGCTTCTGAGTCAATTTCGCGAATTTTCTTTAATGTATAAAATCCATCATAGTTTGGCATGATCACATCTAGAAATATTACATCGGGTTTTAATTTCTTATATAGTTCAAATCCTTCTTTTCCGTCTTTTCCCTTACCTATAACAGAAACGCCTTTGTTTTCCAAGTAATCTGAGAACATCTCAACGGTATCAGGATCATCATCAATTACTAGTGCAGTTGCATTTTTCTGAACTTTGGCCTTTTTGCGTGAAGCGTCATTAGCAGAATTCTTTTTGTCGATTTTAATGTCGGCGCCCATTTTCCACATAAATCTGCACAAACTTTGCATGTTTCCAGTAATTTCATCTGAATTTGTAATTAATGCAGAGTCATCAGTTGCATGAATTCTAGATGTTTTTGATGTATATCCAGACATAATAATTTGTGACGAATTACAAACAATTCTTCCTTGTGAAGGTAATTTTGCAACTTTAAAATGATCTAATCCAAGATTTTTTACGCAATCAGTTTTTTCAGAAACTTCAAACTCTGTCATAAGTTTTATCTCTACATTTCTTTTGAGAGCTTTCTTAATTGAACTTGGAATGTCGGTATAATACATTCTGATTAAATCAGAAGTGGAAGTTACCAAATACAACTCATCTTCAGTATCATCTATAATTTTTTTTATTTCGTTGTAAATGTTATCTCGTCCTGAAATCACTGAAAGTTTTGGAAGATTAGTTTCTGCAGTATGTCCTTTTAATTTTTCTAAGTTTTCAATTAATCGTGCCTGGTTTTTTTCTAATCTTTGAATTCCTGATTTTTTCTTTTTTAATAAATCATCAAATGTTGTTTTAGGATCATTTGCTGAAAATAATATTGGAGAAGAAAGTGTTGAAGTTACAAATCCTTGATTTCTAAGATTTTCTAAAATTTTGTATCCCTTGACTCTATCAGTATTAGTAAAATGACTAATTTCACTAACCTTACCTGTTCCCATCCTCAACAACCCAACATAGACTCTAGCCTCTTCCTCAGTAATTCCATAGTCTTCAAGAAGAGGCATAACTACTTCTTGTTCAGGCAAGATTAGTTCTTGGTTCTCCATATGAAAATAGGTTCAAGTTTGTGGCATATCTGCCCGTGTGTGGGTAGAACGAACGAACTTTTTGAAGAATTTTATTCGTGAAGAAGCGGTTTTTCTAACTTATTTTTTTGTTGGGGGATTTTTTTTGCTACTTTAGGGATGGTGACTACAAAGGTAGTAGGATTATTTCTAACAGCTAAACTTCCCCCGTGCTTATCTATAATGCTTTTACAGCTAGCTAGACCTAGACCAGTGCCACTTTGCCTTGTGGTAAATAATGGCTCAAATATTTTTTCCATGTTATCTTCTGAAATTCCTGGACCAGAATCCTCAACTTCAACTACTACGTTATTGGTTCTATCAAGAATTCTAATTGTAATCTCACCTTTATTATCAACTGCTTGACATGCATTTTTTATTAAATTAGAAAATACGACTTCTAATCTAAAAGGATCACATGATGCAGTTGCTGAATTTTTTGGTAAATTGACTTTGACGGTATTTGGGATCACAGTATTAAGCATAGCAGATTCTATTACAGTGATAATTGAACTTGATTGGAGTTTTAAAGATGCAATATTTACAAAATCAAGCACGTCCTCAATTTGGTGAGACATTCTAGATACTGCTCTACCGACCATCGATAACTGATGGTTGACCTTTTCATCCATGTTTTCGTTTAATCGCATTTTTAGAATTTCCATAGAGTTTTTAATTACTGAGAGGGGATTTCTAAGATCATGTGCTAATCTACTGGCTAAACTTCCAATTGAAGATAATCTTTCTGAAGAAATAATTTCTCTGTTAAGTTTTTCTAAATCAGCTGACATTTTATCAATGTCTTTTCCTAGTTCAGAAATTTCATCATCACCTTTAATTTCTGATTTTATAAATTCTCCTTCAGCTATTTTATGAGTAATTTTTCGAAGTTTAATTAGAGGTTTAGAAATTGATTTTGTGATTATGTATTTAATACCTAATGTAGCTGCTATGAAAACATTTAGTGCAATAATAATTTGAAGGGTTGTACTATCTACAAGTGTTTCAACCGTATTTTTTCTACTTTCAATAAATGGTTCAATGAAGGACATTGCTGAAAAAATAGATTTATTTAATTCTATTTCACTTGTCGTAAATTGATTTTTTAATTCTAAAATATCTTCAGTGTTTCCCCCACGTCCTGCTAAAGATATCATCTTAGTTGAAGAAATAATCATATCGTTCCAGTTTTTAGAAATATCTTCATCATAGACATTATTTTCAGGAAAATTCTCTTCCATGAGAATTGTGTATCTAGTAAATGCTTCAGTGAATAAAGATTTTGACGTCTCCATTTCAAACATCTCAAACTCTAATTGTTCTTCTAATGCAAATGCATCTTCAGAAATTTCATTATCAAATAAATCATCTTGGATTAAGACAATTTCTACGGTGTTTGATGAAACAAGCGAGGCTGCCAATCTCATATCTTTAAGAGCATCCCAAGTCGGCAATGTCTCTGAACTTAGATCAAGAAAACTATCTTGTACAGTAATAGTATTAGAAATGGCTATGACGGATACCATGCCTATTAGGGCCACTAACAAAATCACCTCTAAAGAAAACTTTGTTTTTAATTTCATATCATATCCTCCTCAAAATATACTAATTTTGATGCCTGGGGCATCTTATCCAACCAACACATATCCTAATTTTTGTGTGTATTTTTGAAATATTAGATTAGGTTTGTAATTAATTACAAACACAGGGTCATCTACCAAATCTTCGTATAATTTACTGTTTCAAGCATGGTAAAGGACAATAGTATTTCCAAAGTAATGGTAATATTCTTAGGAGTAACTCTGCTAGCTTCATCTTTTACTGCCTATAGTGGCTCTGTTTTTGCTGCTGCCCCAGGTACATTCATTGATGATTTTGTTTCTTCAGGTAGTGGCGGACTAGATGTACCAAAAAATTTAGCATTTGGTCCTGATGGAAATCTCTATGTGAGTAGTTTTCCTCAAGATAAAATAAAACGATATGATGGCATTACTGGTGCATATATCGATACTTTTGTACCTAGTGGTAGTGGGGGATTGGATGGACCTCAAGGTTTAGTGTTTGGTCCTGATGACAATCTTTACGTTACAAGTGAATGGACAAATGAAGTTTTACGATACGACGGAACCACCGGTGCATTCATGGATGTTTTTGTTAGTGGTGGGGGATTAAGCAATCCACAAGAATCTATTTTTGGTCCTGATGGAAATCTATATGTTTCAAATTATTTCGCAGATACTGTAGTACGTTTCGATGGTATCAGTGGTGCCTTCATGGATGTTTTTGTTACTGCAGGTAGTGGAGGCTTGGATAAAGCTCAAGGTTTAGAATTTGGTCCAGATGGAAATCTTTACGTTGCAAGTGAAAACACTGATGAAATTTTGCGATTCAACGGCGCCACTGGTGCTTTCATAGATATTTTTGCTACTCCTTCAGGTATGATGCATAATGTAAAAGATCTAACATTTGGTCCGGATGGAAATCTCTACGCAACTGATAATCAACATAGTCATGTAGAGTGATACGATGGAACAACTGGAGTAAAGATCGATAGATATGTTTCTGGCGGAGATGGAATTCTAAATTCTCCTCAAGGTTTAGTATTTGGACCTGATGATAATCTCTATGTTACCAGTCAAAATACTGATGAGATCTTACGTTATGAGGGACCTTTTGGCATTGGTGGTGATTGTGATGGACATCCAGCTACAATAGTTGGCACCAATGGAGACGATGTAATTGTTGGAACTTCTGGAGATGATGTAATTTTGGGACTTGATGGTGATGATAACATTAATGGTAATGGCGGAAATGACATTATTTGTTCAGGATTTGGTAATGATGTCGTAACTACAGGTTCTGGTAACGATGAAATTCATGGAGAAGGAGGTTTTGATACATTTGATGCAGGAGACGGAGTAAATTTGATTGATGCAGATTTTGGTATTGAAGGCGATACCGTTACAACCGGTTCTGGAGATGATCATATCCTTCTTGGAGATGGTGATGATATTGTAAATGCAGGTGATGGTGTCAACTACATTGAAACCGGAGGTGGGGATGACACAATAACTTCTGGTTCTGGTAATGACGAAATCTATGGCAACAACGGAGATGATGTCATAAACTCAGGAAATGGAAATGACCAAGTGTATGGAGGAAATGGAATGGATACAATTGATGCAGGCGATGGAAATAACTATGTTGAAGGAAATCATGATGATGATGAAATATGGACAGGTGCTGGGGATGACACAATCTTTGGCGGAAATGGTGATGATTGTATTAATTCTGGAGGAGAACCTGGAGATATCATAGATGGCGGTTCTGGAACTAATCTAATCAACACAGGTTCATGTACATCAATTCCAACTATTACAATAAATTCACCTGCTAATGGAGCCAATTTTGTTGATGGCGACCTAATTACACTAGATGGTTCTGCTATGGATCCTGAAGATGGTGGACTTTCAAATAATATTATTTGGACTTCAGATATTCATGGAGGAATAGGAACAGGCTCTCCAATTTCTAGCTCTGCCGCTCCAGTAGGGATTCATACTATTACTGCAACAGTTACAGATTCTGATGGGAATTCTGTTTCTCAATCAATTTCAATAACCGTTAATGCAATCGGTACCCCAACATTAATAATTACAGAACCAGCAAATAGTTTTCTTGCCGTAGATGGCACATCTATTACATTTTCAGCATCAGCAGTTGATCCTGAAGACGGAGGACTGTCAAACTTGATTTCATGGACTTCAGACATGGATGGGTTTATGAGTGTGGGAGATTCTTTTTCCATGTCTACTCTTTCAATTGGCACACATACAATTACTGCAACAGTTACAGACGCTGATGGAAATTCGGTTTCTCAATCAATTATAATTACAATAAATGCAATTGTTGAGGAAGCTTCTACATTGATATGTCATTACCCACCTGGAAATCCAGATAATTTCCATGAAATAATGATTGCGCCAAGTGCCCTTCTTGCGCATAAAGCTCATGATGACAAATTAGGACAATGTGAAGATGCCGATGAAAAACGATTGGAATTAATTAAAATTAAAAAACATAGAGAAGAAACCAGAGATAAAAACGAACTTAAAGAAAAACGAAGTGAGTTAAAAGAAATTAAAAAGAATCTAAATGAATTTAAAAAAGAATTTAACGGTATAGAAAAACAAAAAATCAAAAATCTTGTTGATGAAATCAAAGAAGTAATCAAGAAATTAAATGAAAATCCAAAATATGACAGAGAGTTTAAACAAATACTCAAAGATGAAATCAAAGAAACAAAATTAAAAATTAAACAAGAGATGACAACTAAAGAAAAAACGGTAAAACATAAAATCGATTCAAAGATCCACAGTCTATCAAAAAGTGATAATCCTCAACGGGACGCTAAAAAATTAGGATTTGATTTCAAAGATGGTAAAACAAAGATCGTAATCAAACTTTCTGATGACACTCCAGAGATTGTGGACTACCTCAACTCATTTGGAACAGTTGATGTAAAAAATGGTAAACATGTTCAGCTAACAGTTAACGTAAATGATCTTCCAAAATTAAGTTCAATTGAGGGTGTTGATAAAATCAGACCTCCATTCTCAGCTGTACAATTCTATGAAGAATTGTCTGAGGGAGTATACTTCATAAATGCTGATTTGGCTCAATTTGCAGGAATTACAGGCGAAGGTATCAAAGCGGCAGTACTTGACCTTGCATTTACTGACAATGAAAAAATTTCAGATAATATTGTTCAAGTAAAATCTTTCAGACAAGGAATAGGATACATGCCCATACAAGGAACTAATGGGGAAGCATCTCATGGAACAGCAGTTGCAGAAATTATTACAGATGTTGCACCAGATGTAGAACTTTATTTGTATTCAATGGAAACTGATATTGAGTTTATTACAGCAGTCGACGAAGCAATTTCCCAACAAGTAGATATTATAGCAATGTCTGCAGGATGGCCAAACTTTCCAACTGATGGAACAAGTCACATTACACAAAAAATTGAAGAAGCTGTAGAAAACGGTATTGTATTTGTAGTACCATCAGGAAACTTTGCAGAAAAACATTGGGAAGGAAGTTATGTTGATTCTAATTTCAATAATTGGCAAGAGTATAATGATTCTGATGAAGGATTATCAATTGCAGTTACTAAAGAAAGAATTACAGAAGAAAAGCCAATAGTATCTTATCTAATGTGGGACGTAGGAATGGCAGATGTCGCAGACTTTGAGATGGTATTAGTTGATCCATTAGGACAGATTGTTGATTACTCTGCAAATGAACAAAAAACTAAATCAGATACACCATTTGAATACATTCATCACATACCAGATACAGAAGGCACATACTCAATTGGAGTTTTGTATGCAGGAGATATGTCTGAGATATCAAAAAGACCAAAGGCATCATTAGAAATTTTTTCAGTTTATGATGAACTAGAACACGCGGTATCTCAAAGTAGTGTGTCAGTACCTGCAGATGCAGAAGGTGCAATTGTAGTTGGCGCTGTTAATCATCTTGATGGAACATTAGAACCATTTAGCTCACAAGGACCTACAAATAATGGAAAATTGGCACCCCATGTTGTTGGACCTGACGGCGTTACAACTTTGGCGTTAGGAAAAGATCCATTTTATGGAACATCTGCCACTACACCATATATTGCAGGATTAGCTGCATTAATTCTTCAATCCAATCCAGATATGTCACCCCAACAAGTCTTGAATGAAATTCAAGAAAATACAGATCAATCCATGTTTTCTTTAGAAAATGAATATGATTATTCATTAGGATATGGTTCTGCAAATGCATTTTTCCTAGTCGAAGATTCGGAGGTAATGGGATAAATTGAGTCAAATTAATCAAGATGAAATTTTAGGAAGAGGAATCCTTAGTTTACTTATAATAACTGGAGTGGCATTTTCAGGCATTACATTTTTTATGTTAGATGATGGAATTCAAAGTACTTTTTCAGAAAATCAAGTAAAATCAGGTTCAACTAACATATGTGAAAATGGCTTATGTTATGTTGAAAACTCTGAAGGAACATCAAATAATATTCTAGTTCAATTAGGAGCCGATGTTTCTAATACCAATCAAGTTTTAGAAACCGAGGATTTCTCAAATATCAAACTTGTAAAAAGTTCTCCTGTTAAAGAATTAGTAAAATCGGGAAACAAAGTAACTTTGTTTGCGGAAAAAGATAGTTTCATTCGAGAGGGTATACAAAATACAAACGAAGGATCTAATAAAGTTCTAAGAATTATGGGTTCAGGTCCAATAAACAATAGAGTTTTGATTTCATTTAACCTTGATGATATTCAAGAGGTTAATTTTGGTAAAACTTTGAAATCTGCAACCATCAAAATGTATGTAGAAAAGAATAATCTACAATGGGGAGATGGACAATATATTAGCATTTATAGTTTACAAAATCAGTGGGATGAAGGAAATGGAATCAATGCACCAGTTAGTAATTTAATTAAAAGTAATGGAGCTACCTGGAGATGTCCAGTAGACAGTAATAGTTGTAATGAAGAATGGAATGGAGGTATTTATGATCAGACTCCAATTGATTCTATTTGGATATCAAATCAAGTAGATGATTATTGGATAAAATTCGATGTAACTTCAGACATTCTCAATTATCAAGTAACAAATGAAAATTTTGGATGGATAATAATGAAGAATGATGAAGATTCAGAAGGTCAAATTAACATTGCATCAAGAGAAGCAATATCAAATAATCCAGAATTAGTGTTGGTGTTTTCAGATGAATAGGTTTAACAAACAAAATAATGTCATAACAAGAAAAAGTACTAGTGTTACTTTAGGTCTTTTTGCAATTGCAATGTTAATGACTTCACCTCCAACATTACCAGAATCATATGCAATGACTCAGGGAGTATTTGAATGGCAATTATTATTCATTCAAGAGGAAGAATGTATTCCAAATGATGATCTAAATGAAGTTTATTCTAGTCTAACAACTAAATATTTTGAATTGTATCAATTAGAGAACACAAGTCATGAAGCACTTTGCATGACAGAGTTAGAATATTCTAATTATCAAATGAATGAAGACATTGATTTGTTAATATTGATATATGATGGTAAAGTTGGTGAGAAGATTTTAGAACCAAATAAGGTAGATGGTTTATACATCCATACTGGAAATGATAGAACCCAAAATCATTTGATAATAATGTGTCATTGTTCTGATTTTGATTCTAGTTATGAACAAATTTTACCTTCTTGGATCTTATCCCATGAACTTTCTCACTTTGTATTATCATTCAAAGGATATCCTAGATCTGTTATTCAAAACGCCATTCATGAAAATGAGGCAGGATATGATGATTGTATAGGAACAAACTTCCAAGATGAATTTTGTAAGGATTTTAAAACTACAATTCGTCCGGATTACGTTGCTAAAGATTTTCCTGTTATGAAACCCTATGAATCAGCTGTGGGCCAAAAATTAATTACATATATTCCAGATGATTTTTCAGATTATCAAATAATTGATCTACAAAGAAATCTTGCAAAAATGTGGACAACTAATGAAATAGATGATAATGCGTTTCTTAATACTTTGAAAAATTTTGTGGATTCGCCAATAAATCTTGATTATGAAACACATGAACCATTTATGAACATTGAAAATGGATTTGTGATTGCAGAAAGTTCAAAACCAACAGATACCACATGGGATGAATATCTTAATTCTAAATCTCTTGGTGAAAATAATACAAAACTACTACTAGATCATATTCCATTTAATCTAGATGAGACTATAGAAGAACTAGAGACAAAAGAGATGCCTAATTGGTTTAAAACTAGAGCATTACTGTGGTCAGAAAAAAGAATCAGTGATAAAGTTTTCTTTGACGGTGTTGAACATTTAGTTCGAATGGGAACAGTCAGTATTGACTAGCTGATAAATTAGCATTTAGTTCATTTTTTCAATTTTATCTCTAAGTTGTGTACTATGAGAGTCATCAATCATAGCTTTTTTTATTAAAGGTGCTCTGTCTTTTAGAATTTTATTAAATTCTTGAATATCTTCAAGACTAGGAGATTGTTTTTGGTTTTTGTATGCTTGTAAAAATCCAGAGTAAACACAGCCAGTAATTATTCCAAATGCGGTATCAATTACAGAGTCTATTTCTGGAACATATTCTTCAGCGATTTGTTTGTATGAACTAGCTTCACTAATGTAATAATCTATTAAACTATCTACAAAATCTCTTGTGTTTTTAGAAATTGCCATTTAATATCATTTGAATATGGTACTTATAACATTAATTTTTGTTTGAGAAGATCCATAACCTGTAAATTTCTATACATGGGTAATATTGTATGTGGAAAATTGAACGAGATGATGAATATTTTAGAATATTTGATTCCAAAAAAGATATTGCAGGATATTTTGATCCAGACTATGGGGAATTATTTCCCAAGGAAAAAGAACTCGAATTAATAGAACAAATGCATAAGAATCACGATAAAATTCCTGGCGGATTTTTGATGGTTCCATTAGTAAAATTTAGAATTTTTGATAATGATAATGAAGCAAAAATTGAAGAAATACAACGAAAATTAGATGATGCTAATCAAAGAATAAAACAATGGAAAGATTTTCTCCTAAAAACTAAAAATGAGTTTCATGGTATTCGAGTTTCTCATACTGATCAAGATATGTTAAGCATTACGTTTCCAATAAAATTTGATCCTCCTACATCACTTGAAAAAAAAGCTTTACTTGAAAAATTAGAAACTACTTTAGATTTGTTGCAGAAACAAGGTTTGCTATAACTTTACTTGAATATCTGGTTAATATCACATATGCTGATAGAGATGTGGTAAGAAGTAACATCGAACCTAACGGGAATTCAGGTACTGCAGTATATTCTTCAGACTCTGCCACTAGAGAATAATCTACTATAGAGTTTGATTGAATTTTATCTGGAATTGGAACAAAAAAGAATGATTCATCATTTGCTCTTAGATAATCTGGTTCCACATGGGTTTTAGAAACTGCTGCGACGTTTCCATTTTTATCATATAAGGTAGCAACAACTACTAATGTATTTGCAGTAATCTCTCCTTTATTTGCAACGGTTCCAGTTATCATTAAATTATCAAAATTATCTCGAGTAAAATCAGATTCAGTAATATCAATGACTTGACTTTTAGGTTCTGTGATTTCATAATTTACTTTAAGAGAGTATTCATCTATCTTTGTTGCAATATTTTTAGATACTAAAATTTCAAATGGGTTTTTCATGTCAGGCATTATGGTGTTTAGCATAGGTGGAGTTTTTATGGTATCGACTACAATTCCACCTGAATACAACGTTGCAAGAATTTCAAGTTGGTTAATTGGTGCATTAAAATTATTTTGAATTTCTCCAACTATGTGTAAAGTGTCATCATCTCCAAAAAACTGTTGATCATTTTGTATTGAGATTTCTCCCCAGGCACTTGAAAATCCAATTAAAGGAAAAACCAATAAAAGTAGTTTTTTCAACAAAATAAATTAGTTTTACTTTATTAAAGAAGTTATGGTTCAATTCCAGCCTTTGCTGCATTAAATTTTGCCAACGCCGCAAGTTCATATTCAAAGGCTTCTTGCATAAGAGAATCAGATCTTATTTTTGCATTTTCATCGTCATTTTTTATCCATTCTATGATTTCTTTATCTGCCTGAAGCTGACTCTCTGTAGATAGTTTAAACAATTCAACAGAGGAGACAAATGCGTTAGGAGGCTCTAAATCATCATATCTTAGAATCAATTCTTCTATTTTTGATATATGGGAATTAGAAAAGTCTAAAAATTCCTCAGTGCTAGAATCCCCTTCTTGAAAAATGGTAATTTCTGATTGAAAATCGGTTTCTATTACTTTAAGTTCTTCTTGTATTGCTTGTAAATTATTTCCAAAATTAAAACCCTTGATTTTAGTCTGATCTGCGGAATAATAGAAGCCTATAACTAAACTAATCATAGTAATTCCAATAATTCCAATAATGATGTTTTTTCTTTTTTTCTTTGACAAAATTAATCTCTAATAGTAAAACTTTAGAGTTCTATTAATTTGCTAATGTATTCTTTTTCTAACTAAAACTAATCCAATTCCTAAAATTGATAAGGTTATAGGAATCATCCAAGTCATAGACTGAGCACCTGCAATTAGTAAAGCTATGGCATCTATTGGAAACATCGTACCGCCAACCATTTCTTCAGTTGGTGGATCAATCTCAACATCTTCAGGAGCACCATCTCCAAAAACTGTCTTTGTTACATAAACTACCGTTTCTCCTGGATCAAGCGAGAATCCGTCATGACTCAAAGCAAGAGATACGTCATATGGGATATCAATAAAACCCATAAATGGAAAATCCAAATCATTAAAAACCAAATTATTAAGAGGGTTTCCTACATTTACGATGTTATTACCTAAAGAAGGAAATTGATTTATTTCGAATCCATTATTTGTAGGTTCAGACCCTCCGTCCGATGTAATTCCTACAAAGGTTGAAGGAGTAGAAGCAGTGCCTAGAGTATCTGTCTCAAAAAGTATCACTACTCCATCTAAATTGATGAAATGTCCTCCACCATCATTAATGGTTCCATCAAAAAATAAGTCCCCATCAAGATACCTTAAAAGATCAATATCAATTTTGGATGCAGTTGGATTTGTAATTGTGTATGTTTGAGTAAGGGTTGATCCACTAAATGTTTTTGTCAAGGTCTGAACTAGATTAAAGTTCAAACCATTACTAGAAAATGAACTAGTAGCACTAGTAGGTGTTCCAACAATAGTTGGATTTGGTAATGGGGGAAATGGAAGACCAAACAAATCAGAACCAGAAGTTAAGGGGGACCATGGACCAGGGCCACTCCGAATTGCAATAGTTGATGCAAGTGTAGTTTTGGCAGGAGGATCTCCTATTGGATCATAAAATGCATCTGTTGCATCAGGGCCATTAAAACTTCCAAAACCACCAAAACCATTTACTCCAAGTGAAACGGTACCATCCCCAGGGCCATTATCAAGAATAAAGGGAGCAGCATATGTTATTTGGGATGAACCAAATAGACTTAGACTGATGATTCCAAGAATAATAGAATAATTCGTACTCCATGTCATTTTATTAACAATTAATTTTTGTTTTTTTTCTTTTTACTGATTATGAATAATATTGTCTATACTCTGTAGTTCTTGTTTTACAACAGAGGTTATTATGAATCTCCCTATCTTGAGTGATTCATATGGATTCTAAGTGAATCTAAGTGATTTTAAGTGAATATTGTGCGTGCACATTGCACTTCATACTCCATTTTACTTGGATTTGACTATAAAAAAACAGTAGAATGAAAAAAATATTCAGATCCCATCGTAGGGCAGTAACACCAGTGATAGCTAATTTGATGCTAGTTGTAATAGCAGTTATTGGAGGAACAATTACGGTAGTTTTTGCACAGGGATTCACAAGCTCCACACAAATCAGCGGTTATCCACAGATAGAATTAGTTCAGATTCCTGGTTTTGATGGACGTGATGTGGCTCATTTAGAAGTTCATGATGGAAATTATATTTCTGCACAAATGTCAGGAAATTTTGTAGACGATGGAAAAAAAGGGAAACTTGAAAGATTGGTAATCTATGTAAAAAATGATAGTCCTAATACTATTACTATATCGGAGCTAAGTATTGCAGGAGATGTTTTTGATTATTCCAATCCTCCTACATCATGGATTCCATTAGGAACTTATGCAATTTTACCACATACTTCACCTGAAAAACTTTTACAAAATCCCTCACCCCAAATTCTATCTGGTCAAGAGGTGACAATAATTTGCAGCTTGGATGAAGCAATAAAACTTGATAGAAGTTTCCAGTTTAGGATTGTTACTGCAAATGGAAGTGTTTGGGTTGGAACTGTAAAAACAGGCGTGCAAGATGATTAATTTACAACTTAAAAAATAATTTTAATCAATAAAATCAAGTTTAGATTACCAAGCATGAATAAGTTACTTCTACTGTGACTGCTTCTTGATTATTATTTCTGCTTACAGTAGCTACGTAACTTTGTTCTGAATTATTGACGAGTACACCATTTATGATTGATTGAATAGTCATAGGGGGGACAACAATTAAACCACCTAGCATTATTTCCCCAGATTCACAGAAATATCGTTTAAACAAATCATCCCCGTTTTCAAGGGTTTGGACATCGGTTCTTGTGATTATATTTACTGGGATGTAATCCCCAGTATTATCTGGACTACAAAGAAGCTCTCCATTAGGACCAAATCCTGTTACCACTTCGCCAAGTGAACATTCTGAATTTGTAATTTCAGTTATGACCTCATCATGTCTAGTTAGGTCTTCCATGAAATCATCCATATTGACTCCATCATCTGATGTAAATCCAATTTCAGAATCCTCTTCAGGACATCCCTCAGGAGGAGCAGGCATGTCATTTACGTGATTTTTCTCATGTCCCTTTGCTTTATTTTCAGGTATTGATAGTTTAACATATTTTCCATTTTCTTTATCAAAATGACAAATGTCTATCTTGTTATGACCCTCTGAAGAATCTTTATCAGCCATTGCAGGGCCTACAGTTATTATTCCAATAACTACTGCAAGTAATCCGATTGCAGATATTTTATGGATCTGTTTCAATACTCATTTGCAAACCATATAGAGTAGAAATAGAATTTTCTGTCCATTTTACACATTTCTTAGAAAAAAGTGTGAGTTAAAGAGAATCAAAGTGAGAAATAGTGAAAAAACTAAAATTCTTTAGATTAATTATGTATATAGTAAATTATTAAATTTTTAAATTGATTCTAGCTTTTTTAATCAGTATCATTAGTAGATGTTGAATTTTTTAGCTCAAAGTGTAAAGTGGAGTTTTCCAAGACAACTTTGCCTTTTAATTCTTCAACAGTATCACCAACAAACTTTCTAAATTCCTGTGAAGCAGGATTATTTTTTAATTTCTGATGTGAAGTTTCATGTAAATCTTCAAGCTGTTCAAAATTTATTGTCTGATTACGTTCCATAGCTTCATTTTCTACACCAGTAGCTACTAGATAAGAAACAATTATTCCAAAAGATATCAGGATTAGCCCAGCACCAAAACCTGAAAGATATTTTTCATCCATTTAAAACCCCTTTTCTAAGAAGTTTATGGACAAGCACCTGCAGGGTTAACTTGAAGAACGATTTCTGCAAGTGGTCCAATTGGAAAATTACCAGTAGTCTTTCCATTTGCTAGAACATGCATGACGTACATTTTATCACAAAGTACAGTAGGAGCAGTTGCATCAAATGATATTCTTACTGCGTCATTATTTAGAGCATTAGTAAGTGTTCCAACTATTTGATGAGAGCCATCAGGGAAAGGGGTTACAGTAGGAGTTCCAGTAAAACCGGTATCAGCAATATTACCAACTCCTGTCCACTGCTTTGGAACATTGATTACTACTTGAGCTCCTGGTAGAATGTTTACACCCCCTCGTTCAGCTAAAGCAATATGAAATCTTTCTGTGCTTCCAGAGGCTATACCAAGTCTACTTGATTGCATTTTAGAAGTATCTGTAAAAGGAGCAGTAGGGGGATCAATGTCCTCATAAAGATACACGTTGACTATTGCGTCAGTGTTTTTCTTCATTGAGGTGTTCCAACTTGCTTCACCAAATGCTCCCAATGTTGTAAAAACCGAAGCATGTATTACAACAGAGTCCAAACCGGTACCAGTAGTTACCTTACCGGGGTCTGCTGTTGCAAGAAATGAAAAGGCAGATCTTGGAGGAATAGTCTGGACATATCCTCCTGGATCATACCATATCAATTGGTTATCATTTGGAATACTCCAATAGTCATTAGGCTGTGGTTGGATATTTGTAGTATCATCAAGAGTTGTAAAGATTTCTTGGTTAGAGTTTGCAGTAGCATATAGTGCAGTTATACTGACTTTGGATACATCCATTGGAGCATCGGTAGGATTTCCAACTGTTATTCCCCAAAGTCCTTCGTTTTCATTAGTTCCAAAAGTGTTTGGTACTAACATAAACACTGCAGGTTTTCCAAAAAGTTCATCTTTGATTACTATTTCTTCTCCTGCACCACCTTTAGGATCTCTAACTGTTAATTTATCTGAAGCAGTGTTACTGTTAATTATAAATCCGGTTGTAGATTCGGTACCTGTTGCAGAGCTAGTAAATTTTATCTTTCCACCTATGAGACCTGCACCATTTAGTTGTGATTGCCATGAAAAAATGGTTGACTCTGTGGGTTCTAGATCTACTGGAGTTACAATCGGTAAAACTAGCTCAGGCACTCCATTTACCCAAGGATGTGGTGATGGAATAGTAATTTCTGAACCATCAACAAGAAGGGGGGTAGGATTAACTCCTTCAATTAATGTAGGACCAACATTGGTTACACGTAAAGCTATAGTTACGTTTTCATTTAGACGTACATCAGGAGGAATGGTAAACAGTTCTGCGAGAAGATAGTTACTTCCACCTACTTTTAATTCAGTTTGTTTTATGGTTCCTATTGCTGAAACTACTTTAATGTCATAAACATCTGGAGCAGGTGGCGCTAATGGAGCATCCATTTTTAAAACTTGATTTTCAAGAATTGATATACCATATCCAGAAGGAATAAAGGCGTCACTATAGTTAATTGGAATATTTTTTGCTGGTTGATTTGGAAGACTTTTGTTAACTATCCAAATATTTGAGATTTGAACTGGGTTGGGGCCTTCATTTTTAACTTGAATACCTAGCGGACATTGATTTACACAGGGACCTGTCGCAACGCCTACAGAAAATTGTTCCTGTGTTTTTTCAATTATTGAATCTGAGATGGTTCTTTGTGCGTTAACAGTATCGGATTGTACATCCATTGCTACAAAAAATGTAGAAAATCCAGCAGTAAGTAATACTATGAATATAATTCCTCCAATGATAGTTGAGATTCCTCGCCTTTTGTGTAGATGATTTTTGTGTGACTCTACCATTTAGCATCCCCACTTGTTACAATAAAATCTGCAGGCACAGGACCGCCAAAATTGACCACAATTTGCATTGAATCCCACATTTGGATATCAGATAAATTCTCACTTAGTTTGAGAATTACTCGAACTTCTTCATTTCCTTGTACCTCTATATCTGAAAATTGTTTGGTTGGATTTGGTCTTTCAGGAGATGGGATTATACTAAAAAATCCTGCTCGAGGATATTTTGTTCCAGCATCTGCACTCAGTGTTGCATCAAATGACCAACCAGCAGTACCATCGTCCCATGAATGCAATACATTGTTAACTTGAATATTTCTCAAAAATACAGAATTAGGATTCATGTTTCTAAGCTGTAAAGATATGAACTCGGTACCAGGATTTACAGGATCATTAGGAATGTTATCAATGTTGGGGAGAGTAATTGTGCAACCCGGATCATTTCCTTTTGCACATAACACTGAATTTAATTTATTATCTAAAGAAACTATGTTAATCAATGTGTCAGAATCACGAGTATCATAACCTGTTAATTGTATTGAATCAGAACTAGAGTCAACATCAGTTGAACCTTGATTCACTCCTGAAAAAAAACCATCAGAAACAAAGTTAGAAATCATAACTGCACCAACTACAGTTATAGCAAGTAGTAACATAGTTCCAATTGTTTCAGAAATTGCCCTTCTTCGTGCAAAAATTATTTTAGTCAAGTGTTAAATGGCCTCGCTACTGTATCAAAGAAGTTACCACGTGCAGTTATGATTGAAATTCTATATTCCCAATTAGTTGGATCATTTCCATCCTGCCAATTGAATAATGGATTACCATATCTTAAAAGATCAGCTTCAATATCAATATCCGTACTGTTTTGAACAGACAAAACAACTGGAGTAAAAGCACCTACACCATCTATCTTGAAAAGAATATCCTGGTTTGACATGTTGACCAAGGTAATCCTATCTACAATGATATCAACTGAACCTGTGTTTAGTGTGCTAATTGTGACTATTTTTGAATTTGGTTCAAATCTAACATGCTCAAAAACTAGATCTTCTTGTATGCCATTGTTTCTATATTCAATTGTATTTGACATGCTATTGTTAAACGCAGTAATTTCTGTTACACCACTAAGAAGTACAACAGTACCTAATGGAACTACAATTGCAAGCATCAGTAAACCTCCCATTATTTGAGATATGCCTCGTCTTTTTTTGAGGGGCCTAGCGGTATTGTCTATAAATTTTTTAAAATACAATTTTATCAAATCCCCAGAGGAGGCACTTTAGTTGAGAGTACATCTTTTATTGAGGCTAGAATCTTTTCAGGTTCTTTGTCACTTAATACGGATATGTTATAATTCGAAGTAATTGTTTTTGCTTTTTCAGAGATATCTGGGAATCCTATAAGAATAGTTACAGTTGGAGCAGTATCTAATACCTCAATAATTTTAGAATTTAATTCTGAATTATCGTTTTCGGCATTTGGATTTCTAATAAAAATAAATAATGTCCTTTTATTTTCATCCTCACCATATATGTTAATTCTATAACTGTTACCACTTTTTCCAATTACTGTATGATTTTCTTCAGCAGTGAATCCAAATGAATCTAAAAGACTTTTTAGTGGTTTTAGAATTGGTGAAATACTAGCGTTTGAAGTATCTGCCAAGTTTTTAATTTTAAATCCTGGAACAACATTGAATTTTGCAGATGAGATTTCAAAATCATGATTAAAAGTTCTGCAATGTAATTTAGCAGCTACATCATCAAACTTTTCTTTACATTCATTACAAGTGTACCACATTGCAGGAATTGCAATTTCTTTTTTTGCATCACGAATTGTTTTTTTACATGAGGGGCATTGTGTAATAGTCCCATCTTTAGAAATTTCAAATTTTGTATTCTCTGAAATGTATCCACATCTTTTATGCTCTACTAAATGTAATTTAGATATGTCAAGTGAATTGCAGTGTGCACAAGTTAATCGTATATTTGTAGAAAAAGATTCTGGATGATCAGGACAAACAGCTAATCTTTCACAAACTACTCTTTCTAGGATTTCAAAATTTGATGAAGTTAATTTTTCTAAAAAATCGATATTATCTTCAGACTCACCTATTTCTTTTAAAATTGGATAAGATATTTTTCCATGATCCATACTAATAAAAGGAGATGCCATTTTTTCGGGAGCACGTTCAATAGCAGTAATTAATTTGGAGATTTTTTCACTTTCAGGGCTAATTGTTTTAGTGGATTGTTGCACAGGTGGGATTTCTACAACTTGAGTCTGCTCTAGGGTAGATTCGATTTTAGATTCTGTTTTTGATTCAACTTGAGGTGTTAGCTCTTGCTCAACTGCATTCATGTCAGCAAAAGTTACGGTTTTATCTTCATCACCAGTCATTCCCCCTTTGAGAATAGAGGTGATCATCTCTGTTTTCAATAGCGTTTCACTGTCTTTTTCAGTATTTTTGATAGATTCGGAACCACCATCATTTTGTTTAGGGTCATTGCTCTTGGAATCTGGTTTTAATTTGTTTTTTAGATCAAATTTCAACATAGTATCTTCTCCCCAAATCATTTTTCATATGCTTAGTACGTACCATACTAAGAAAAAATAGGCGTAATTCAGAGTAAAAGACGTATGCTGTGCATTTGGACGCACAATGAGTAAAATAATTACAATTTCATTTATCAATACAAATGAAATTTACAATTTTGAAAAACGGATTAAATAATAAATTGCATAATTTGAATTTAAATCCGGTAAATGCAATTAAAACAGATTTTCATAAAATCACTAGTCAAAAAGACAAAAAATTAACAATTAAAAATATTCCTAAAACACCTATAATTGAACAAAAAGAAAAGGAAATTCCAAAATTTATTTCAGTTTCAAAATTAAATTTCAGTAATGCAGAGATTCATGGTGGAGTAACTAAAGATCCTACTGCAAAAGGAGGTTTGAAATATACAATTATCGAACCCACTCTTAGTGAGAGAGATAAAGAAAAATTTGAAATTATTAAAAAATTACTAATGACTGAGCTTAGTATTTCACTACATGATATTAAATCAAAACAAAATGCAGAAAAAAGATTAACTAAAAAAATTGCGCAGTTGATTAAAAAATATAAATTAGAAATCCCAGCTAAAAATGTATCAAAAATTACCTACTATGCTATTCGTGATTTTATTTATCTTGGAAAAATTGAACCATTGATGAGAGATCATATGGTAGAAGAAGTTAGTTGTGATGGAACAAACATACCTTTGTACATTTGGCATAGAGAGTTTGAATCAATTCCTACAAATATTATTTTTAAAACAGATAAAGAGTTGAATAATTTTGCCAGAAAAGTGTCTTACATGTCAGGTAAACACGTTTCAATGGCGAATCCCATAGTTGATGCCGCACTTCCAGATGGAAGCAGAATTAATTTAACATTGGGTCATGAAATTACTAAAAGAGGAAGTACATTTACCATTAGAAGATTTAGAGCAGATCCAATAACTATAATTGATCTTATAAAATTCAAAACAATGACTTCAGATATTGCTGCATATTTGTGGTATGTTGCAGAGAAAAATTCTACTATGCTAGTAGCTGGTGGAACAGCCAGTGGAAAGACTACCGCATTAAATGCATTAGGATCATTTATTCGACCTGGACAAAAAATTGTTACCATCGAAGATACTCAAGAACTTAATTTACCTCATGACAACTGGATCCCAGCAGTTTCAAGACAAAACTTTACTGATGGACAGATTGGAGAAATTAATCAATACGATCTACTTCGTGCCGCATTAAGACAACGACCAGATATCATAATAGTAGGAGAAACAAGAGGGAGAGAGGCATATACTCTATTTCAAGCAATGGCCACAGGTCACGGAGGATTTTCTTCTATTCACGCAGACTCTGTTGAAGCAACATTAACTAGACTTGCATCATCCCCAATGGATATTCCTAAAACATTAATTGCAAATACATTAGATTTGATTTATCTTCAACTAAAGTTGAGAGTTAAAGACCAGTCAGTTAGGAGAGTTATTCAAATATCTGAAATCGCAGGATTAGACGAAAATACTGGTGAAATTAAAACTCATGAGATATTCAAGTGGGATCCACATACAGATACACACACTTTTGCTGGAAATAGTGTATTACTTGATAAAATTAAAGAAAGATTTGGTGAAAACGATGAGCAGATAAACTATGAGCTAAGTAAAAGAAAACTTGCCATAGAATGGATGGCAAAAAACAACATACGAGATCACAAAGATGTATCGAGAAACATCATGGAGTTTTATGCTGACCCTGAACGATTCTCGGAGAGAAAAAGATTAACGGTGTAAAACTTGCAAAAGTCTTTTGATTATTCAATTAATACTGGCAAAAAGAAAAAAATTGATGATTCAGCAGGTTCCATTCACGTTCTTAGCTACAGATTACTAAATAAACATCTTCAATTTTTATATCCAAAACTCTCCAAGTTAGAGAAAACTATCAAACATGCAATGATGCCAATACCATTTGAAGTTTATGTCTGTAGTATGGTACTTTTCAGTATTATTGCAGGAGTTATTGGATTAATTTCTGGAATTATAATAGCATTAGTAATTGATATACAACCAGTTGCTTTTGCATTCATTCTTCCTATAATAGCGAGTGCAGGAATGGCACAGGTTACGTTTTTCCTTTTACAATTGATGCCACAAATTAATGTAAAGAATAGAGGTGCAAAGTTGATTGATGAGCTTCCACATTTTATTGGGTATATGGCAACTCTTGCAACAAGTGGTTTATCCCTAGAGGGAATTTTCAAATCAATAGCATCAGAGGATTCTGGTGAAGAAATAGTAAAAGATGCAAAATTCATTACTAGAAATATTGATGTAATGGGGATGGATTTAGTTACTGCAATTAATGATTTGATTAAAAGAAGTCCACCAGGGCCTTATGCTGATTTATTGGAAGGTGCAATAATTACTGTCCAATCAGGAGGAGAATTAAAAGAATACTTTATCGCCACAGGCAAAGTTCAATTAGAAGAAAAGAAAATGGCAATAAAAAAATCAACAGATTCGTTAGGAGTTATGGCAGAAATGTACACCATTCTTTTGATTGTATTTCCGTTAATGTCTGTAATCATGCTATCAATTATGTCAATAATGAGTCCGGATTTAGCTGGGTTTGATTTAATGACTATAATGAATTTATTAACATATGTGATGGTTCCATTTTTTGGTTTTCTACTTTTGTTTATGATGGATTCAATGGTACCTAAGAGGTAGTATAATTGCAAAAAGCTAAAGCCAGACCAAATAAGAAAAGAAAACCAGTAGAAGTACCAAAACTATCTGTACTTCACTCAAAAAAATTACGAACAATAGTTCCTGCTGCGATAGCAGGTTTTATCATTATTCTTGCTAGTCTTTACTATCCATTACTTGCAGAAGATTCATCTACTCAAACTACTGGAGTAGTTTTTGGAGCACTAGCTATGATAGTTCCAGTTACTTTAGTACAGCTAAAAGAGTCTCAAAGAAAAGATAGTATTGATAAAAACCTTCCATTATTTTTGTTAGCATTATCAAGTGCAGTACAAAGTGGAGCAAACCTAATTCGAGCTATTGAAACAACAGCAGACCGTAATATGGGTCCTCTTACTCCAGAATTAAAAAATCTAAGAGCAAATTTTCTTCTGGTCCATCATGCTGCACATCTATAAAAATAAATGGACTATTCAAAAAGGTTTTCATATATTCTTCGTCGTCAAAAACATTTTTTATCTTAAATTTTAAATTTGACTTTTCAATTAAAGAT
>JBFFWG010000003.1:0-141602 GCA_041570395.1 Nitrosopumilaceae archaeon | reverse complement strand
TCTTTGCTGGAGTTTTCTTTTCTTCTTTCTTTGCTGGAGTTTTCTTTTTCTTTTCTTGTTTGGAAGTTTTTTTATCTATTTCAGATTTTAATTTTTTTAATTTCTTAAGCTCGTTTTTAATTTCCTTAGCTTTTTTTGCAATGTCAGAATTATCAGTCGGATTATCTGATTCTATTTGTTTTTCTTTTTTTTGTGCCATAAAATTCTCTCAATAATTAATACTTGATTCAAATTGAAATATTTAATTCAATATATACCTGTTTTTTATTTGACGGTGAATCTCTCACTTGCAGTTAGACTATTTTTGTATCCTTTATCGTTAATTTCAGATACTACCTCATACCGACCAGGAGTATCAACTAATTCAGAAAATTTATCATCAATTGGCATTACAAGATTATTTTTTTCGTAACATTGTTCAAAAAAGCCACTTTGAGTGACTACCTCTTTTGGTACTTTGGAAATATCATAAATTGTAATGTACAAATCTCCACAATCAAAAATTGCATCAGATACTGAAATAGAAATTTCAATGGGTGCAGAGTTTGAGTATTCTTCTTGTAAACCAATTATTTTCATAGATCCTGAAGAGGTTACAAATTTACCAGAAAAATCAAATGGCGGCATATTGAGTTCTCTTTCAGGTTTTTTTAAAACTTCACCAAGGACAAATCCACCAAAAAATATGGAAATAATAGCTGGAATTAAAAATACTACGAAAACTACTTTTTGTACAGCCAATTTGAATTTAAGAACAATAATTCCTTTATATCTATTTAGTAATGACAAAATTGTTCAGTATAATTATGTAGCATAGGTTAAAACATACAACCGTAAGTAGCGACTAGTATGAGACTTAGAAAATTCAGAGTACGTGCATTTCGATGTATCCATGATTCAGGAGAAATCAAAGTAGGAGATTTAGCTGCATTTGTTGGAAGAAATGAAAGTGGAAAAACAACTATCTTAGAAGGACTAACGTTATTGAATAAAGACAAGATTGTTTCAGAACTTGATCTATGTGATGAAATGTCTGAGGATTTAAAAAATGAAATAAACATTGCAGAAGGAGAGTTTGAGTGTACAACAAATGAAACTCAAATGATTAAAGAAAAATTCCCAAGCATACCAGAAATTAAAAAATTAAGAATTTTTAGGACAAATAAAAAATCAAAAACTCAATATGATTTTGGTCCAATCAAAATAAGTAATGAAGAAAATAAAGCAATAAACTCTTGGGAAAATTTTGCAGAAAATATTCTGAACTTTGTTGAAAGTATTCCCAATCATATTAGAATTAGACTTGATACAAAATTCTTTGAAGGATCTCCTCCAGAAAATAAAGAAATTTTTGATTCACAAATGAAAGAATTTAATAATACTATTCATGTCTTAGCTTCTGAGGAACCACAAATAATTTCCGAGTGGGAAAAAGTTTCTGAAAACAGTGAAAGTAGTTTTGATAAACTACTTATTGGAACTTCTGAATTAACGGCTTTAGAAAATTTTATTGAAGAGCATTTACATCCTAGATTTGTTTATTTTTCTGATTATAAGAAAATCTATGGAAATATCAATCTAAATGAATACATTAAAGAATACAAAGGTCAACGAACAGAGGGAATTGAATATGTTGAAGAGTTTGATAAAGCTGAAACTGTTAAGAATTTATTTTATTTAGCAGAGTTAGATATTGAAGGTTTAGAAGAATATCACGATAGTCCTTCAAAATTAATCAAATATCTCAATGCTGCAAGCAATAGATTAACTTCTAGATTAAATCCTGCTTGGAAAGGAGACCCAATACACGTAGACTTGAGATACAATCCTGGAAATATTATGAGTGTTGTAATTTCTGATATTCATAAAGATGGTACTGTTACAAATACTGGTTTACTAAACAGAAGAGCAGAAGGTTTCAAATGGACTTTTTCATTTATTGTTAATTTTGCAGCAGAAACACAAAGAGCAGAGCTAAAGGAGGCAATTTTACTCTTAGATGAACCTGCAAGAAATTTACATCCTACACAACAACGAGGAATATCTGATCTTCTAAAAAATCTAGCAGGATCAAATCAAGTACTATATGCAACACACTCTCCTTTTATGATATTTGATTATACTCCAGGAAATCTGTTAGTAGTTGAGCTTGATAAGAGAAAACACCTTAGCAAGATATACTATGATTATTGGAATGCGAGTGACGATACTCTTACACCAATTTTGTATGGACTATCAAGAGGGCTTGTAGAGTCTATTGTAGATAGAGAAGTGGGCACTAATTCAAGACCTATAATAATTGTAGAAACAATGTCAGATGCAATGTATCTTAATTCGTTTGATAAATTTTTAGAAGATCCTAATATCTCAATGAATCCGCTTAATATCGTAGCAGCTTATAATAAAAACTCGGTATTACCACTTGCAATATTTTATCGAGATCATGGATATAAAACATTCATTTTGTTAGATAATAGTGAAGAGTCAAAACAAATCTCTACACAGCTAACTGCAAATGATTTTTCTCAAGTTCAAACTATATTTTTTGAATCTGGAGGAAAACCAATACAATCAATAGAAGATTATTTAGTTAATGAAGATTATTTGTATTCAGTAAACCAGACATATGAAATTAAATTAAGGCGAGAAGGATACAGTAATTTAACTAAAGAAGATGTTTTGTCACGAGGAAAAAAAGGCATTATTGAAAATCTAAATGCTATTTGGAATGAACATAAAGATGATGGCTGGGGAAAATTTGATAATGAAGAAATAACAAGATACATTTGTGAAAAAATTGCATTAAATGAAACTGACTTTTTATCAGACAAAACAAAAGACCAATTTCGTACTTTGTACAGGTTAATTGCTGAACGTATTCGTCAACATCAAAATCTTGTGTCTAGTGGAAAAATAGATAAAGTCCCTAATGCAAAAGTTTGAGAAATTAGTTATTAATTTACTTTACTAGTAATTCATTCCCAATAAAGAAAAATAAAAAACCCTAAAAACACTTAAGGTTTAAGTTGGAGAGACCAAGTTTTGATTAATATGCATTTCTCAAACAGAGACATTATTCTTCCATTAGTTTTGATTATGTCTATTTTTTCAGTAGTATCCATTTCAGAAATTTATGCTCAATCGCAATTAGTTACAGCAAAAAGTATCGGATTTGAAGAAACTACAATAATAGAATTTCAAAATAATGATAACACATCAGAAATTGATATATTTAGAATTTGGCTAGGAAGTGATTTTAATTTTAAATCATTTAAAACAGAAAGGGGATGGACGGGTGAAAAAACAGCACAAGGAGTAATCATATTTTCTAGTTCGGATCCTTTACAATTTGGGGAGGTAGTAAAATTTGGTATTAAAACAGATAAATCGAAACCAGGAATTAATTGGAAGGCGTTAACTAATAATGATAAACAGATAGCTACTGGAAAAACACTAGTTACTGAATCAACATCATCTATAATTCCTGAAAAAATATCTTCAGGTGGAAATGGCGTTTTAGAAGGGTCAACATTTCGTTTAATTCCTGAAAAACCAAGTATAGGTTCAAGCATTAGAGTAACGGGTGATGGTTTTGGAGCAAATCAACAACTTGATTTCTATATAGGTTCAAAAAAAATTCAGTCTTTTGATACAGACGGTAGTGGACATTTTATTTTTACAAGTTCAATACCAAAAAATCAAAATGCTGAGAGGGTGGATTTTATAATTAAAGATTCGACAGGGAATGAAAAATCTATCAGCTTAAGAATTGGGGAGGTAGATGATAGAATGACTTCATCAGAAAATGTACCTCTTAAAATTAATCCAATTCCACCTGTTGTGCATAGAGGGGATACAATCCAAGTTACAGGAACAGGTTTTCCGGGTAGTACAATAACGGGTACTATAAAAAATGAAAGTGGAGAGATAACAACAACAATTGCAATAGATGTAGATTTGAATGGAAAATGGACTTATGATGCGATAATTCCAATTGATGCAGCGTTTGGAAAATATACTTCTGAAATAACTGACGGTACAGATAAGATTCAAAAAACATGGGTTGTAGCATCATCAAAGGTAATTGAAATTATTCCTTCAAAAATAAAATTTGAACCTGGAGAAACTATAACATTTAATGGAACTGCAAAACCCAATGAAGACTTAGAAATCATATTAGAAGATCCACAAGGTAAAGAATTTTATTCAGAGTTAATCAATATAGGTTCTTCTGGAAAAATCGATATCAGCATTTCAACTATTGCTTCGGATATAGAAGGAACATACGTACTATTCGCGTCGCAAGGAGAAGATGTAGATATTGTTCTGATCGGGTTAGGCGAACTTCCTGAGGAAAAGCTTGTGATTAAATCTGATAAACTCAATTATTCTACAAGTGAAACTATGTTATTAGAAATTCAAGGTCCATCATCTGCAACGATTTCATTATTGATAGTAGATCCTTCAGATAAGAATAAATTTTCAGATACAATAATTTTGGGTCCAGATGGACAATCTAATTATGAAATAGAGTTATCAGGATATTCTTCAGGAATATATACTGCAGTTATCACGAGAGGGAATTCTCAAACATCAGATATTTTTTCAGTTGGACTATTAACGGGTTCTGGTGAAATAACTGCACGAACAACAAAGAATACATATCAACCTGGTGAATCGATTTTGGTTCTTGGAGAATCATCTAAAAATGTTCTCTTAACTTTGGAGTTAAGAGATCCAGATGGGAAGATTGTCAAAACTAAAGAGACATTTACTAACAAAGATGGCGTTTTCTCTGATGATTCATTTAGAATTCCTTTAGAAGCTATGATTGGTACTTGGATCATTCATGCTAAAAGTGGTCCAAACTTTGATGAGGTTGAAATAACTGTTCAAGCAGATAGTGAAGAAGGATTAGTGGTATATGTTGATGAAATTCAATCTTTAGCAACAGGCAAATTTGTAAAAATTAAGGGATATGGAGCATCTATTAGCCAAAATGTAATTCTAAAAATATTAGATGATTTAAACAATGAGATAGGCGAACTTACAGCACGGACAACTGGTATTGGTGAATATGAAATTCTATGGGGAGTTCCTGGCAATATCCCACCTGGTACATATACCATAACAGCAGTAGATCCAGTTGACGAAGCAGAAACTACTTTTGTCTTGAAATGATTTTTTAATTAAAAGAACAGAATTAATTTTTATTCCCCAATATTTGTTCTTATAGCAATGAATCTAAGAGAAAAAATTGATGAGTTTCCTAATTTTCCTAAAAAAGGTATTTTATTTAGAGACTTTAGTCCTATCCTAAGAGATCCATCAGCTATCTCTTATGTTGTAGATGAATTTACAAAATATTTTCATCCAAAAAATTTTGATATTTTTGCAGGTATTGAATCTAGGGGATTTCTCTTTGCATGCGCTTTGGCGTTACATTATAAAAAAGGCATGATAATGATTCGAAAAAAGGGTAAATTACCAGGAAAAACTCAAAAAATTTCCTATACCATAGAATATGGAAAAGATGAAATTGAAATTCAAAAACATGCATTGAAAAAAGGTCAGAGAGTAGTAATTTGTGATGATCTTTTAGCTACAGGTGGAACTGCAAAGGCATCAGCTAAATTAATTGAAAAAATGGGAGGAAAGGTAGCAGGTTTTGCATTCATAATTGAATTAACTGAATTAAACGGCATGAAAGAAATTGGAAAATACAATTGTAAGTCTTTGGTGAAATACTAATGGAGTATCAAGCTGAAATTGGAATTTTTGGTGGTACAGGTATATATGATTCGGGTTTGCTAGAAGATTCTCAGGAAGTTTCGATTGATACACCATATGGAAAACCTTCAGATGCAATAACAATTGGAACATTCAAAGAAAGGAAAATTGCATTTATGCCACGACATGGAAAAAAACATACAATTCCACCACATATGATAAATTACAAGGCAAACATTTTTGCATTCAAAGAGCTTGGAATAAAAAGAATAATTGCTCCATCAGCAGTAGGAAGTCTAAAAGAGGAAATTGCTCCAGGACATTTTGCATTACCTACTCAATTTATTGATTTTACAAAATCTCGTGATGGATCGTTTTCAGAAAATGGAAGAGTAATACATATTTCAGTAGCTGATCCTTTTTGTCCAGAATTACAACAAAGTATTCTCAAAGTTGCACAAACTAGAGATTTATCAATTCATAACAATTGTACTTATGTTTGCATTGAAGGACCAAGATTTTCAACTAAGGCAGAATCAAAATTCTTTAGAACTACTGGCGCAGATATAATAGGGATGACATTAGTTCCAGAATGTCAATTAGCTCGAGAGGCGCAAATTTGTTATGCGTCAATATCTACAGTAACTGATTATGATGTTTGGGCAGAAAAACCAGTTACTGCAAAAGAAGTTTTAGAAACTTTATCAAAAAATGTTGCAGCAACAAAAAATTTACTTACATTTTTAATTGAAGATATACCTCAAACTAAAAGCTGCTCATGTGAAAAAGCTTTGAGTGAAGCAGAGTTTTAATCGTCAACAAAAGATTCTCTTTTTAATCCTTCAGGAAGTGTGAGATCTCCTTGTAATAGATTTTTTTGTAGAGTCAATATTACATCTTCTGGAACATAACCTAATTTTTCTAAAGTTTTTTCAGTAGTTTTAGAAAGTTTTACACCTACATTTTGTCCTCCAATTCTTCCAAATGCTATTGCGGTAAATCTAAATGAGTTATTGTCAATTTCAAAATTTCCAGTTATTTTTGCAGCCATCTGACTACCGTGAATGTTATTGATATTCACCTTAATGTCCAATTCAAAAACCTAAATTTCTACAGCTTTGCGAATGTTATCATCTATTAGAAAACTCCAATGATGATCATCTTCAATGTTATAATTTTTAATTTTTAATTCAATTTTTTTTTCATCTATAGTTTCAAAATTTAAAAATCCATTTTCTTTTAATTTTACTAATTTCCATTTGTCTTTTCCCTTTTGTAATTTACTTACTAATACTGCCCATTTTTCATCAGATTCAATTTTTGGCATACCAACAACTTCAGCAATTGATTCAATTCCTAATTGTTTTTCTTCACAAAATCTTTTTTTACAAACACCACATCGCCAAACATCTACTGTACCAATAGTTCGTTCATCTAAGTTGATATTTACTGCTCCAAAATATACAGGTTGATGTTTACAAGTTTCTGGATTATTTTCCATGGTTTCCTTCTCAATTTCTGTTATATTTAGTCCTTGCATCATCATATGGTTTTTCTAATACAACTCCAATATTATCAACTATTACATTTCGTTTAAATTCAATTTTTTCTTTTTCACACATTTTTCTATACATATTAACTGCAGTAAATCTTGGATGCATAGCTTCGAACTCATTTTCCGTAATTTCTATGAAACCACCAAGTTCGATCAATTTTTTACAATTGACAGATGCTTCATCAATAGAAATTCCAAGTTTTTTACCTATTACTTGAGAAGACATTTTGCCTTCAGTTACTATCAAAAGAAAAATCTTAGCTTGAAGACTGGTTAGTTTAATATCTGAAATGAGATCTTTTTTTATTTTATTTAGATCCATGTTAATAGCATTAAATTCATATAATTAAAGTTAATTTCAAAAGTTTTTATTTTTTCATGAAAATTTTTTTTGAAATTTTAAAAGAACATGCCATAGAGATGACATGAACAATTGTTGCAATTATAGCAGCATAAATTAAATCATTTATGAGATGCCATGATATAAAAAAAGATGAAATGGAAGGAATTGTCGTAAAAATAGCAATTATTGTGCCTCTTACAAAAATATCATCAGATCCTTTTTTGAACACTTTAAACAACCTCATTGAACAAAATTGGTAATAAAAATCAAAAATACTTTATATTTGGCAAAAAAGAATTTTTGGTAAATTGGCAAGTTACAAAGGAACTTATTCAAATGAACAGTCACTAAATTTTGTAATCCCTATAATGGTGATTTTATTTCTTGGGATTGTTTACATCATGTCTCAGCGATCTGGGATAGGTTTTGTAAGTTTCATTTTAATTGGAATTGCTGCTTTTACCATGTTTTATTGGGTTAGAGTGCTTAAAAAAATGACAAAAGATCAGCAGCCAAAGTTTACTGCAAGAGAACAGGAAACAAAAAGTTGGGTTTATGATCTTATCAAAGGGGAACAAGAGACAGTCTTTGTTGCAGAAGTACCAGGTCCTGAAGACAAAGTAATGGTAAGACTAATTGACGGAATTCTTTATATTCGTGGTTCTGGAAATTTTTCAAAAGAAATTCCCATAGAGGGTTCCAACGATATGAAGATTCACGACTTCAAGTATCGAAATGGTGTCTTAACATTACGTATAAAAAAATTATAGACTCTTAGCTAATTCAAGCTTTTCAGGAAGATATTTGTCAGTAATGTTAGTTAATCCATACTTTGAAAATGCTTCAAGTTCTGCTTTTCGTTTAATTTTTTTGAAGATTTCAAGTTGTTTTTTCCAATTACCTTCTTGATATCTTGGATCTTTTTGTAAGTCAGTAATTCGTTTGATGTCAGATTCAGTCATCGGGATTGTAGGTAGTTTGTATTTTTCTATATCTGATGCCCATACACCAAGCCATTTTGCATCAGGTACAGTTAATTCTCGAAGGTGCGCCGCATTTGCTGAACCGGATTTAATTACCATTGCAATATGTTCTCCATATACATCACCATCAGTTAAAATCACTACAGGTAATCCTAGTTCATCATGTAATCTTCTTAGAAGATTTCTTGTTGAACGAGGAGCTTGTCCTGCAGTATCTACAATTAATGCTTTGAATTTTTTATCCACCTTTTCTTCTACAAATCTAGTAAAAAGTCCACCCTTTTCTATTGCTATAACTAGTTCAGCACTAGTTTCAACTAATTCTGCACTACTCAAACTAGGTCCTATAAGATATCCATCAGGATGATCTGAAAGATTAGAACGTCTGCCTTCATAACCTGGAACAGTATATTCAATTACAAGATCACCAAAAACGCTGCTTCGTTCTTCCGGAAAAATATGTAATTCCTCTCTGGGTCTTGTTAAAACAGCCTCTAAGTCTACAATTATGTTATCAGATTCAGGCTGATCTTCAAAATCAACTGCAAATGCTTGAGAGGAATAATATATGTCTCTAAGTGTAGATGACTTTTTTTCATTAACTAATCTATTTGCAAAAAATGCTAACCACATTAACTGGGTAAATGAACGTAGTTGCGACATATTTCTTGAACTTCTTAAACTTGCATTTGATCCAAGTACGTATTGACGTAATTTTTTATCATAAACTATGTTACTAACAGACCTACTAGGAACAGAAAAAGAGGGAAAATTTCCTTTGTCTAGTTCTTCATAAATTTGAGAGCCCTTATTTTTCAATAATTCTACAAGAGTCTTTCTCCGGTCCTCAGTAGATTTTTTTGTTGATTTTTTAGGTTTCTGCTTCAACTTTTACTGCCTCCTTTAGCATTTTTTTATAATCTGGTTCCTTCTTTTTTCCAGAAAGTTCAGTACAGAACTGAGAAATAAGTGGAATGTATTTTAAATAGAGATTGGCTCTCTTTTTTTCCATTTCAGCTTGACCTCTTTTAGACATGTATGAAGCTAATTTTCGGGATAAAAATTGTAAAGCTAGTCTTAATTCCCTTTCAATCTCTTGTCTATCTGCAACATTTTCTTTTCCCACTGTTTTATAGGGAATTTTTGTAGAACAAATGTGAGAAACTATAACTAAAGGCGGATCTCCTTTAACTTTGTATCTAGACCAATCAGTATCATTAACAACTTTTAACACAACATCACTTCCTTCGTCATAAAGTAAGGGAATTCTATTTGCAAATCTGTAAACTTTAGTTCCACCAGAAGGAATTTCGCCTCCATAAGCAATTCCCATTTCAACAACAAATGGAAAACCAGAATAAGCTGATGCACCTCGCTGTACCACAGCTATAAAGTCTGGATTAAAGAATGCCTTCATTCCTTTTTCTAATGGTTCAGCACCAAGAGGAGCAAGACAACTTGGATCAGGGGATAAGAATGTTGGAAATTTTTGTAAAGAATCACTAAGATGTACAAGTTCCTGATTAGTCATGGTGCCAATTCTTTTTTCAGGTTTAAATCCTGCAAACTCTGCAAATTTTTCTGCAGTTGTTCTACCAACTCTTTGAAATCTTTTTGTTAGAAAAGATCCTAACATTTCTCCTTGAGTTGTATTTGTAAGCTGTTTATAATAATCACTTTCAGGATCCATATCAATTGTAAATGATTTTGATTCACCAAAATCCCAATAGGTTAATTTTTCACTTGGAACATCAAGATCATCAATTCTGATTTTACTTAATTTGTCAAAATCCATTTTCAGAAATGACATCACAGCAATTACTACTCTTACATTTCGAGAAAGAGATGACCAACGTTTTTTAGCTCTAGTCATAATTTCAGAATAGTTAAGATCTTTTTTCTTTAGTCCTAATTCGGTTCTAACTTTTTCAATTGTTTTATTATCAACTGTCGGAATAGAAAATTTTGAGTCATCAACCATTCTTTTAATCGTTTCAACATCTACGCCATAGGGATGTGGATTGAGTATGGTAGGTGCAGGAGGCATACTCCTTACAATTTTTGTGTAGCGGAATTTTTCGCCTTTAGGATCATCAAAGGTTACAGTAGCATATGGAGTAATAAGAGAAGTTTGGTATACATAATCTCGAATTTTTGCGCCAGCTTTAGAATAATCTCCTTCTAAGCAAATACTTACAGATAAGCCAGTTTTAGAGATTTCTTTGGTTTCATGTTTTAATATTACAGGTTTGTTTTTTTGAATATCTAAAAGTAGTTCATATTCATCTTGAGTTTGTCCGTCAGTGGAACTCTTAACTAAAACAGGTTTGTTAGTAGTAATTTGCCCATACAGAATGGCCATTGTTGCTCCAAGTCCAAACATTCCTCTTGCTTGTTTTAATCCAAATTTTGACCCATAAAGAACAGTTCCAAAAGCTAATGGAACATGTTTTGATTCAATTCCTGGACCATTATCTTTTACAGTTAATATGTATGGTTTAGGATCTGGTTTTTCAGGATCTACTGCCTTTATTGTTAAGTGTACATCAGGAAGAATTCCTTGTTGATCACATGCATCAAGTGCATTTTCTACAAATTCTCTTACAGCAGTATAAAGTGATCTTGAAGGATTACTAAATCCTGCCAGATCACGATTTTTATAAAAAAATTCACTTGGAGAGATTTGAGTAAAAGAGCCTTTAGAAGACATTTTGATTTTCCCACAGTTGTAATTTTTCTAGTTTGTTTTTTCTCCTTACAGATTCTAGTTTACTATAAACTGAACCATGCATACTTCCTCCAGAAAGAGATGAAATTGCAGTAACTACATGCTTAAGTTGTGTTGGGGAACCAATTATTGAAACAGTTCTACCGTAAACAGAAATATTAGTTCCACTAAGGTTTTCCATATTTGTCCTCGCCTTACCACCTTCTCCAATAATTCTCCCTTTTATCCTTTCAATTTGCTCAGGGGATTTACCAACAAATTCCCTCAAATCGATCACATGTAACGCATTTTCACCTTTTAGTAATCTCATTGCGTTCTCTGGAGAAAAACCTCTTCCAATTGCCGTTACAATTTCCATCGCCTTAAATGGTTGAATATCTTCAATTTTCCCGGTTCCACTTATCATAGTCTCTCCAGACTCACTATCAATTTCTAATTTCACAGAACAGGATTGTTCAATTTCTGATTTTACTAGACCAGATTTTCCAATAAGTGCACCAATCCTATCTACTGGTATTCGAATTAATTTTTCAAAGCTCATTTTGTAACCTTTTGCATTACATCTGAAGGATTTTCAACTGTAAGGCCTCGTTTAACAAAGAATCTAGTGATATTATTAATGTCTCTTTCAAGAAAATCTTTAGAATTGGGATGTTTTAGATCTACAGCAGATCCAAGATCAAAAAGTATCAATCCCTTTTCAGTTTTAAAAATATTATACTCAGAAAAATCACCATGTACAAGTTTCGCATCTTTGTAAAGCATTCTGATTAAAGATATGGCAGATTCATAATCATCCATATCTACTTGAGATTCTAAAAGAGTTTTTGCAGGAGAGCCATTTTTTCCAATAAACTCCATTACAAGAATATTTTTAGAAACATGAATAGGTTTTACGACTGGGATACCTTTTTCATAACATTGTGATAAATTTCTAAATTCTTTTTGTGCCCAAAGATATACTAGATTTTTGGTACCTTTTTTTATTCTAGAAAAGCGAGGATCTCCTTCAATATAACCAGCACGTTTTTTAAAATTTGATGTAGAAATAAGGTATATTTTTAATGCTAAATCTTGATCATCATCAGATTTTCCCCAAAACACAACAGACTCTTTACCTGCTTTTACAACTCCATTAATGTACGATATAATATGTGATTTAATTAAATCATATATTTCAAAAACTGTTGGTTTATCAAGAACTTCATTAATGACTTTATTTTTTTTAAAACCATCAAATAGTGTTTTTCGTTTAGATTTTGCAAATAGTTTATTTTGAATTATTAATTCATATTCTTCATTAAGATTATCATACGACATTTTCTTATCTTCTAAATACCGAAGTTTAATTTAGATTGATGAACATTAAATGTTAAACTAAATTGTAAGATTAAATTTTTTTCGTTAAATATTTTTATTTTCATGATTTAAATTCTAACATTTTGTATATAATTGTGATGCATTACATTTTGAAAATAATTAGAAAAGGAACACCATTAATTTCTTTTACGCCTTGAGATGAACCAATTCCTAAACTAATTGATAAAGAAATTGTTTCTTTCCCAACCATGTTAATTGAAGAGCTTTTTTTTAAAAGACTTTCAGCTTCATCTTTTTCGACAAAACGTTCACAATAATAGCTCTTAGTAATATTCATTGTTACTTTTTTATCAACAATTTTTTTTCCAAGTAAATCTGAATCACATATATTTAACATTAAATTATTTTGATGATTTGTAACACGTACAGAAAATGACATTATGCATATTTTCCCTTCAACGGAGATTTAGCACCACAAGCTTCACAAATTAAAAATGATATTCTTTTTTCTTTTTCAATTTTAGTATCAGGACTTTTACATGTAGGACATTCAACATAATCTTTAAGATAAATTTTAAACAAGCGTGAAAAATCTTCGGGATCACGTTTACCAATAAATATTGCTTTTTCTCCCATTCTTTCTGCAGGAACAGCGAATTCTTTAGATAGATATTGAAGAATTTTTTCAGGATCACGGCGTAATACTTTGGGAAAATCTAAGAAATTACGAAGAAATGTTTTTTGGCCTTCCCACATAACATCTACAATAGGTAATTCAAATCTCTTCTCAGAACCCTTTTTAGTTTCAGTTAGATTACCTTGAATTCGTTTTAGTAATTTTTCATATTCAGATGTAGCCATTAAAAATACTAGCAACGCATTACCCTATATGGGTTTAGTGTAAAAAATAAAAGGGTCTAAATTTTTCCTATACGAAAAACGTTAGTTCCGCAATTTGGACATGTTCCTTTAGCTGCAGGTCGTCCATTTTTTAATGTGGTTTCTTTTGGATCTTTCATTTCCACTTTTTTTCTGCATTTAACGCAGTATGCTGTTACCATTATAACAAATCACAAACTAGGTTCTATTTAGGAAGAGCCTGTAAAAAAATTTTAACTATACACTAGATGACTGTAAGTTTAGAATCAATTTCTAAATAATTTCTGAATAAATTTTATATAAAATGAATTAATTTCATCAATTTTCTTTAGGATTTCGTTTTATGATATGGTTTTTAGAATTTATTTAAAAAATGATGAAATTTGGAATTATAACAGTCAGTTATAAACGACCTTAATTCAAGGATGTTAATTGGCAACAAAAAAAGGCGTTGTAATTACTGTAATGATTTTAGCTGCCATCACTGCTGCAAGTTTTTTGGTATGGTTAATTCCACAAAATATTGAAACAGAAATTATTATTTCGGATTTTGGAATCCATTTAGATAATGTAAAAGAAATTCATTCAACTCTAAATAATGGAATTAATGAGGAATTCCAAAATATGTTAGATAAAAAAATAACTCCTCAAGAATACATTAATCTGGCAGAAATTTCTTCATCTCAAGTTAATTCTCAGATAATACAACTTGTAGAAAGTAAAGCACCTGAAGAATGGCATGAAAGTTATCTCAATTATATGGAATCTCTAAAAATTTTTAATTCACAAATTCGAGAATCCATCATTGTTGCTACTTTGATTGATGAAGATAAACAAACTACTAATGAGTTTACAGATATTATTAAAAAAATTGATTCATTGAAAAAAGATACTGAATCATTTGCACAAGCCTCAGATGAAACAAGGCCTTAATTAGTTTCCAAGCCTTAAATCCTAACTATACTATTTTCAAAAGGAGGAAATCGTTAAAAACTTACTTTGTATTAATGATTATAGTGTCTCAAAAATCTGGAAAACTTGAAAAAGACATCAATGCTTCTTCAGCAAACAAACTCCTTGTAATATGTGTAGATAGAGATAATGATGTGGGAGAAAAGGCGGGGATTGTTACTCCCGTATTTGGAAGAGACGCATGCATAGAGGCAGCACAAAGATTAGCCTTAGAAGATCCAGAAGATGCAGATTCTAATTCAATTTTCTATGCCATTAAAACATATGAAGACTTAGTCAGTAAGGGGTACCAAGCAGAAATTATTACAGTTGCAGGAGTAGAAGATCGGGGAGTTCAAGCAGATGAGAAAATTGCATTAGAAATTCGACAGATCTTAGAAAAATTTTCAGCTAATGGGGCAGTAATAGTATCTGATGGTGAAGATGATGAAAGTGTAATTCCAATTATACAGAATATTCTCCCAGTTGTTTCAGTACAACGAGTAGTTATGCGAGTAAGCAGAAGTGTAGAATATTCTTACGCAGTATTTGGAAAATATTTGAAAATGATTGCATATGATTCAAAATATTCTAAATTCTTCTTAGGGGTTCCAGGAATTCTGCTTTTGATTGGTGGAATTGCAAGTGTTTTTGACTATACAGCAGAAATTTTTGCAGTTTTGGTTAGCATTCTTGGTGCTGCATTTCTTATCAGGGCATTTGATGTAGACAGAGCTTGGTCAAGCTGGTCAAAACCTACACCTGCAGGATTTATTAGAATTTTTACAATGGTTACAGGAATTATTTTGATTCTAGCTTCTGTTCCTGCAGGAATTTCGGTAATTGATCCTGAATTAACTGATATAGATATGCAGTTAATCGAAGCGATAAGTAATCAAGTGATCATAGGACAGTTTGTTTTAGGTGCAATGCCAATTTTGTGGATGGGGTTGGGATCTATCTTTGGAGGAATTTTACTAAGCAATTGGCTAGGTGGAAGTTTGAAAAAGATTAGTGATGTATTAAGGTTAATTGTACTTGTGGCAATTTATCCAACAATTGCACAATTTGCAATTATTCTAATCAATGACGAGAGCTCCTTTACGTTAATCCCACCATTATTGGCAGGATTAGCAATAACACTGATATCAGCCACCTTATTGTTCCGAAGATATAGGAAACACAAAGGTGGAGAGATATTAACGGAGTAAAAAAAATAGCCTTTCATTTATCTGGATTATACAGATTATACTCTAAGAAATTAGAGAAAGAAATTCGCCATGGGGATATTCCTAATCATGTAGCAATAATCCTTGATGGGAATAGAAGGTGGGCCAAAAAAAATTTAATGGTTTCTAAAGAAGGACATTGGGAAGGAGCAGACGCTGTAGAAAATCTTCTAGACTGGTGTGAAGAATTTGATATTAAAATTATTACACTTTATGTTTTATCTGTAGAGAATTTAGATAGAAAAGATGTTGAATTAGAATATCTTTATAATTTAATAAGAAATAGACTAGAAAAACTATACAACGATCCTAGAATTCATCGAAATGAAATGAGAGTTAAAGCAATTGGGAAAATTGATCTATTACCTAAATCAATAAAAGATGTATTACAAAGATTAGATGATGCTACTAAAGACTACAATAGTCATTTTTTAAATATAGCAATTGCATACGGTGGACAAAATGAATTAGTTGATGCAATAAAAAAGATTGGTGGAAAAATTAAGAGTGGTTCTCTAGATGTTGATAAGATAGATAAAGAAGAAATTGAAGCAAATCTTTACACAGCTCACTTGCCACAATCATCTCCGGACATGATCTTACGTACGTCAGGGGAAAAACGACTAAGTGGTTTTTTGATTTGGCAAAGTGCATATAGTGAATTAGTTTTTATGGATATTTTTTGGCCAGAGTTTCGGAAGATTGACCTAATGCGAGCAATTAGAACTTTTCAAGAAAGGAAAAGGCGTTTAGGAAAATGACAATAATTACATCTATTAAAAAAAATGAGTTACTTTGAAAAAAGAAAAGTCTGCAGGAATAGTTCTATATTTAAAAAAACCTGAAGGAAATCTTTTTCTCTTGTTAAATTACCCTACAGGACATTGGGATTTTGTTAAAGGAAAAATGGAAGAAGGAGAAAATGAACATCAGACAGCAATAAGAGAAACTAAAGAAGAGACAGGAATTTTCGATATAGAATTTGTTGAGGGATTTGAAGAAAATATTAATTATAATTTTCAATTTGAAGGTGAATTAATTTACAAAGAAGTAGTGTTCTTTTTAGCAAAAACAAATACAGAAACTGTAAAGGTTTCACATGAGCACTTGGATTATACTTGGTTAGACTATGAGAAAGCAATAGAAAAGATAACATATCAGAATGCAAAAAACATCTTATCAAAAGCAAACAATTTACTTCAAAAAACTTAGTTTTTGAAATTTTTCTGCCATATGAGTAGGGTTTTTAGCATTTAGAAGGGTTCTACCTATAATCAAAAAATCTGAACCTGCATTAAGGACTTCAGATATTTTCCCCCCTTGAGTTCCAATTCCTGGTGAATAAATATTCAAATTTTCTTTAGATTTTTTATGACAAAAGTTGATCATTTCTGGATATGTTGCGCCAACAATAATTCCATCAACTTTGTTTGAAAGAGCAGATTTTAAAAATAACTGATAAAGTGGAATTGTTTTAGAACTCTTTAATTGTATTTTCATTTCATAAGATGTTTTTGCTTCTGGCGCACTCATATGACATAGTGTAATTACTCCTTTCTGTTTTTTATGAGCAGATAAAACAAGTTTTTTCAAAGCAAGTTGTCCCATTATTGGATTAACTATCACTGCATCAAAACCAGCCTTCCAAAGATGTTCTAGAGTCACCTCATTTGTATTTCCAATATCATTTAATTTAATGTCTGCAATGGTTTGAAGATTATATTTGTGTGCCAATTTGTTAATTCTAGTAATTTCCTTGGTTCCTAACGGTAGTAACAAATGGAAATTAAATTTTATGCCGCAGAGAAATCTGTTTAAAGTTTTAATATTTTTGATTGTTTTTGTTTCAAGATTTTTTGTGGTACTAGAATAATCATTTGCAAGAATAATTTTCCCTTTATTTTTAGATATTTTATTTATCCTAGTTTTGAAGTCGGACATAATTAACTAAAGGATGTGTCTCTTTTAATTTTATAATTTTGATGTATGAATAACCATGTTCTTTAGGATTTTCAACAAATGATGGATCAATTCCATTATTTGTTGAATATTTTAGGAATGGTTTTTCTGGATTTTCATCCAAAACTACATGACAAAAATAAGATGCCCCTTCTTCATTAAAATTCATGAAAACTCCCATTAACCATTTTCCATTATGAGGAAATGTGAATAGTGGAAATGGAGTATCTTCAAAACCGAAGCTAAGTTTTGCTAAGCTTGCTAAATCCTCAAGTTCAATTGGATGGTATTTTTCTTCAGAACCATTTCCAGCTTTAAGATTATCAGGAAGAGCCTTAATTTTCACTATAGGAGAATATAATCTAGCGGCGTCTGATGCAGAATTCACGATTGAGGATTGTTCTTTACCAGATTTGAATTCATAGCATAGATAGTGTCCTTTGTCATCGATAATTGTATAGTAGATAATCGGTTTTTCTTTCAACAAATCCATTTGTACAGAAAGTACTTCTTTACCTTCATGCTCATGACTAAATGAAACACGAGGTGCACGCTCTAAAGCACAAACTAGTCGTGAAAACTCTAATGGAGAATCAACTTGAATGTATGTAGGTTGCTTGTCCACAATACTTTGTAGATTTTAACTAAATTAAACTTAACCAAAAAATTTGAGGCTAATTTATTTTTCGAATGTCTATTACATCATTTATGTTAGGACCAGTACCTATGAGTGTTACAGGCACGTTTAGATTATCTTCAATATTTTTTATGAATGATTTTGCTTCAATACTGATAGAATCAATCGATGTTTTGTTAGCACAGTCAGGAAATAATGTATCTAATTTAGTAATAGCAATCTGAGTTGCGCTATTAAGCATGATTGCTTTTTTGGCAAGGCCAAAATCAAATTCTGCTGCACGCCTCTGACGGCCAGTCACAGTTCCTACCTCAGCCCATCCTTTTTTTGATGTTTCTTCAGGCGTGAGTTCGTTTTCCATTGGTCCTGTGCCTACTCTAGTTACGTATGATTTGAAGATGACTATAACCTCATTTACTTTCTTAGGGCCTAAACCAATATCAGCACAAATTCCTGAGGCAGTTACATCTTTTGAGGTAACAAATGGATATGTTCCATGCCATAATGAAAGATGAGTTCCTTGCGTACCTTCAACTAGAACATTCTCATTAGAATCAAGTGCAGTGTTTACTGCAGTTGGAACATCTTCCAGATATGAAGAAAGCACTTCAAAATCTTTTGCCAACTTTAAAGTACGCATTGCTCTTTCTGCATTTGCAGGACCTGTTCCTGAACCAGTACTCCCAATAGTTTCTTTTAATCGTCCTTTAGAATCAGCATCAAGATGATTTTGTTCAATAACACCGCAATTTCTATCAACAAATGCTCTATGAGCCACATCAAAATCGTTAATTTCTTTTAATAACACATCTGGATTAATTACTACACCAGGACCGATCATTACTTTAGATGTTTTATTTAAAAATCCACTTGGTAACATACGAATTTTGTATGTTTTGCCAGCATCCTTTACAGTATGACCTGCATTAGGACCTGCGCCTCCTCGAACTACAATAGAAGGGTTGTCTTTTAAAGCAAGATAGGAAATGATTTTTCCTTTCCCTTCATCTCCAAAGAAACCACCCACTACAACTGTAGAAGACATACATGTCAGAGCGCTGATATGGTGTATTTAAGCTAAATTATCACTCTATCATTTTAATATTGTATTTTCACGAGTTAGATTATTGTCAGAACCAAACTATGCAGGAAATATTATTATAATTTTAGCTAATCTACCTGATTTTCTTCGTACTCCGATCTTAAAAAAAAGGATGCTAGAATTTTTTTCAATGTCAGAATTAGATCGACAGGAAATTATCAATAACGCCCTTGAAGCAGGTCCAACAATCCCTTTTCCAAATTTTTCTAAATTATTCAAAACATGGCTTGAGGTTTTAACAACGATTACTGAAGAACAAAGAAATATCATGTTTTCAAAGTACATTAATGAAATAAGTAACTCTCCCCAAAAATTAATTAATTTTAATTTGGATGGCATACTTGAAATTTTCTTATCATTAAATAATTCACAAAAAGAGATTATTGTAAATTCAATTCACAGAATTATTTCTAATTTAGATGAAAGTGTGAAAAAAAAGTTGTTTTTAATCATTCCTGAAAATGCTAAAAAAACCATTGGGTTTTAAGGTTGGTCAGGTTTTCTATTATCTTCATTTGAAAAATCTACTATATCGCCTTCGGGGGTCCTTACTCCAACAAAAATTTGTTCATTTTTTTTAAGAAGTTTTCTATGATCAGGAAGGGACATATCTAATCTCATCTCATTCATCACCATAACTCGATATTCTTTCCATTCAGCCCAACATTTGTTACAACAAGGATATGAAGCAGCTTTTGGATCCAGATTTTCATCTTCTGAGATGGGATTCTTACATTTAGTGCAAGTTTGACTCATAATTAGGAGCACAATTAAACTCCTTTTATCTTTTTTTGAATCTAAACCAATAATAATTCATTCATACTAACTTAGATGTGAAAATTAAGTGCCCTAAATGTAATGAAAATGCAGAACTTTCCCAGGATTTTTCAACTGTTCGATGCGAACATTGTGATTTGGATATGAGTTATGGGGAATATGTAAAGTATATAGCTCATAATGAATCAAAATATTCTGATATCTTAGGGGATTATACTGGAAGTACAGAAGGAGAAACTGCAGGTAGTCTAGATGATTGGGATTAAGCTCTAGGTTAAATGATTCATCAAGTTAAAATAATTAATTTCAATTGATAATGAACATAATTGGAATTTATCTTAGAAAACATTCTAAATTTAATTGGCTTTATTGTAGGTCTATCAATTGGGATCATGTCATACATTGGATTCAAAAATACTGGAAGTCCAACACTGTTTCGATTAGGAATTGCTTTTTTATCAATAAGTATTGGATTTTTTGTCGTGTGGTCAGGTTACATGGTAGAAGATTTAGTTTTACATAATGGCCATATAGAACGTTGGGTGCAAACATTAGGTATAGGAATTCAAACAGTGGGTTATTTTTTTATTGCATTCTCACATAGTATTAAATCATTTTTGCCAAAATCAAGATATTTTAGATCAATTGGAATACTTCCGTTGTTCTTAGTTTCTGCAGTACATATTGAACATATTTTTAGATCTATTTCATTTATCTTGTTAGCATACGGTGCAATTGAAACCATTCTTTCTTATTTTGAAGGAAAAAAGAAGGGAACAATTTTTGTTGCAATGGGATTATCATTTCTTGCTTTTGGGGAATTCTTAGGATGGTATTCATTTGTATTTCCAGAATCTATCTTGTATTATGTTTCAATTACTTTCAAAATTTCTGGTTTGATCTCTATGTTTATTCCAATAAGCAAGATCCCACTAACAAAAATAAAATTTGATCCTGAAGCCTAAATATGCTAAATTTTCCCTTTTTCCATAGAAATTACGAAGGGGGGAAAATTGGACAAATTACATTGTCAATTTCTTTTATCTTCCTAGTATATTGAACAATAAAGTATCCAAATGATAGATGATGTCTAAAGCCAAATCGGAGACGAGGATGGTGAGTGCTTATAGACCACATATGAAAATCATTGGCGACATTTTATCTACAACTAGAGATGATTTAGATTCTGATGAAGGAGCTAGTGTAACCTATCTAATTAGAAAAGCAAATGTTTCTCATACAAGAATTTCAAAAATTTTAAGCAATCTAGTTTCTCAAGGTTTGTTAGAACAAGTGGATTCTCAAGGAACTTTTAGATATAAAATCAGTTCCAATGGAAGAGAATTTTTAGTGGCATATCAAACATTTAGTAGATTCGCAGAAAATTTTGGGCTCGTAATTTAATCTTCGTCATCAGATTCATCCAGATCGTCATCAAAATCATCTTCAAATTCATTTTCTTCAAATTCAGATTTATTTTCCATATTTATTATAGGTAATTTAGAAATCAAATTATTAAAGATGTTTTTTCACATTAGTGGAAACATTGAGAGTAAAATGTGATTCAGATGGAATAAGTATTGCAATTTCAACTATCAAAAAAGGAGGAATTGTAATTTTTCCTACAGACACGGTATATGGGATTGGATGTAATCCATATGATCCAAATGCAGTAAAATCTATTTATCAAATAAAAAATCGAGACTCTTCGAAATTATTCCCAATTTTAGGATTTTCAAAAAAAGAATTATCTGAAATTGCTTTTTTTGATGAAAGGGCAAATAAGATTGCAGAAAAATTTTGGCCTGGAGAAGTTACTTTGGTGCTAAAACTAAAAGATGAAAAATTAAAACATACACTAAAACTTAATGAAAAAATAGCAGTAAGAGTTCCAAATAATGAATGTATCTTATCAATTCTAAAAGAATGTAAAGTAATTATTGGGACTAGCGCAAACATTTCTAATTCTAAATCATTTAGAGATCCTGACGAATGTATTAGAAATATTTCTGGATATGATTTGTTTTTAGATGGAGGGACAATACCCAGTAAGTCAGAATCAACTGTTGTTGAAATCAATGAGGAAATCAAAGTGTTAAGAGAGGGAAATATATCTAAAGATGAGATTAGGGAAATATTTTGAATTTGATACTAACATGTCCTCGTCATTTTGAAGAAGAAGCTGAAGGAGAAATAAAGAAATTTTGTAATGAGTTTGGAGATGATAATCCGGAATTCAGTATCACAAATATGCCTGGTATAATTACTGGCAAAACCAGTCTAAATCCTATTGATGTTATACAAAAGATTCGTGAAAAAATACTAGACGAACCATGGTCCATAAGATATTGCCAAAGAATTATACCAATCCAAAGTGTTTGTGACACCAATATTCTTGATATAAAAAATGAAATTCAAAAGAAGCTTGGGGTTATCAAGCCAGAAGAAAGTTACAGAATCACAATAGAAAAAAGAAATTCTAAAATTTCATCAAATGATATTATTACAGAGATAGCAAAAAATATTCCAAATAAAGTTTCGTTAGATAATCCAAATTGGATTATATTAATAGAAATAATTGAGAATGAAACTGGAATTGCAGTTGTTCCAAATAATAGTATTTTAAGTGTAGAAAAAGTAAAACGATCGTTATCAGATTAATATTGTTGCTTTTTCTACTAGCAAATCTTCTAATGAGTTTTTAGATAGAACTGAATCCATGTGTTTTTTTGTAATATTAAATTTTTTTCTTAAGAATATTTGATTATTTTTTGATAATGGATTATTACTCAGATTAGGTTTAAGAAAATTAAATAATTTATCAATTACAAGTTGTTTTCCAATTGCAATTATAACAAAACCACTATTATTTTTTATTCCAACTCGCTCTATAGCATCTTGAATTTGTGTTGTTCCTGCAAATCTCAATAAAATATCAGTATCTATTTTTTTAGAAATTAATGTATGATTTTTTTTTGCTAAATACGATATAGAAATAATTTTTTGTGCATGAGATTTACTAAGAATATAGTTTGAGGAAATTCCTTGAATTACTAAATTTGGGAATTTTTTTCTAAGAATATCTAAAAAATCTATACTAAGCTTTTGTTTTAAATTTACATCAAATAATTCTACATTTGAACTAGATATTTTAAAATGGATTCTTTTAAAAGAGCCGCCATGTATGATTGGAATGATACTTACAACGTCATTATTTTTTAATTTAGTTGATTGTCCATCAATTGCTGAAGAATCAACTCCATTAACAGCAACTAGTAAATTCCTAACATCTAATTTGTTATCATTTTCAGGTTTATTTTTAACTAGATAATCTAAGAGTTGTTCAATAGTAAGATCGGTTTTTTCTAAGATTAGACTATCAACTGAAAATGATTTTTTAGCTCCCCCCAAAAATTTTACAGTAATCATTTTACAAATTCTATTTTTTATATAAAATGAATCTTACACTTTAGTTTGATGACTCTTCAGGTTCATTCTGGGGAGTCGATTCAGATTCTCCAATAACTTCTGCATTATGTGTGGATGATGTATCTTCGTGACTAGATTCTTTTTTAGCAACTTCTGCTTCTTTAGCTATTTTTTCTTCATTATCTCGAATTTCACGCTTTATGAGTTTAGTAATGAATCCTGCTAATTCATTTTTTAATTCTTTAGAGCGCACTATGGAAATATCTTCTAAAACTTTTTTATTTTCACCAAAATCGGTACCAAATTTTTCTTTGTTATCTTCTAGTATTTCCATTGAAAGTCTTTTGATTCTATCCACTGATGGTTCTATCAGTATGGGTTTTTTATACCTATATGCCTAGAAAGTTTTTTGAATTCTGTTCTAAGATTGTAGTAAATTCATCATATGGTTTTCGAATAATTTTAGAGGCACAAAAGATCACACTTGGAATAAAGCTAATTTGTGCAGATTTTAATTCAAAACACCTTGAAAATTTTACTGGACCATCAGTTTCTACTAAAATTCTATCAAATTCTGTTTGAGTTAATAATGATTGTTTATCATTTGCATAAATCAAAAGTGGGCCAAATGAAACAAAAAATCCCATTTCCATTGCTTTTTTGAGTTGTTTTTTACTTCCATCAAACCAATGTAAAAGCATCCCTTTTAGTGAATATGATGGAATTATTTCAAAAATTTCATCTAGTGCTTTTCTAGAATGAATAGAAATTGGTTTTTGAAGTTTTTCTGCAATAGATAATTGTGAACGAAAAAGTTTTTCTTGTCTTAGAAAATCAGAGTCATCAGTTACATAAGTGGTATCTAGTCCAATTTCCCCAATTCCTGTAATTTTGTTAGAATGTTTATTAATTAATTCTAAAATGGGTTCTATTTTCTCTTCTGCTTTGCCAGGATGAATTCCAACAAAAGGAAAAATAAGTTCACTTTTCATTGAAATCTCAAGAGTTTTTTTGGAGCTAATCAAGTCTTCAGAAACACAACATGCTTTAATTTTCAATTTTTTCATGGAGTTTATAATATAAGTAATGTCATGGGCATACTCAGGATCTGATAGGTGAATATGAGAATCATATAACCAATTCATAATTAAACAAATGAAAACTCCCTAAAATAGTCTGCATAAATCGATTTCTTAGTAGGATTTTTTCACTCAAAGTCTTTAATCGATTATTTTGAAGATCTAGATTATGAAATCATCTGAATTAGGTTTATCAGCTATGTATAGGATTTTAAAAAAATCAGGAGCACATAGAGTTAGTGATGAATCAGCAGATGAATTAAGGAGAATCATAGAAGAGATAGCTATCGCAATTGCTAAAAGTGCTGTGGACATGTCAACCCATGCGGGAAGAAAAACTGTAAGAGGTGAAGATGTTAAGCTTGCAGCCAAGCCTTTTACCAAATTTTGATCTAAGAGTTTAATTGTTGATAATTTATTTATGATTTCGGTGAGGTGGCAGAGCGGTTATGCGTGGGCCTGCAAAGCCTATCCAAGGGGGTTCGACTCCCTCTCTCACCTTTACTTCAGTTATTATGTAATTACCCACTTTTCTAAATAGAGAGAATTTTAAAAAAAGGGATTGACACAAAGTAATAAGGGATTATTAAGATACATTCCTGGTTCACGTTCTATTCTAGTTCAAGAAAATAGTAACCAACCATTGGAAGGTTTTTCAAAAAACATTCGAGAGAGCATAAAAGAATATGCAGAGAATTCAAAAAGTGAAGTTGAAAAAGGGCATAATTTTCTTCAATGGATTTTAACTAGAGTTTATGAAGCAACTGAAGATGATGCTGCTGATGCAATAGTTGATGGCGCAAACGATCTGGGAATTGACGCATATCTTCCCGTTGATTTTTCAGATAATAAGATAAGACTTTTTCAATCAAAATATGGAACATCTCACTCTATGGAAGCAATAACAAAATTCAAAGAAGATGTAAAACGATTGCTCAAAAGCGATGTATCGAAGATGCGTCCTGAATTAGCACATTTGGTAACAAAGATTCGAGATAAGAATTTGAAAGTTGAATGTTGTTATGTGACTGATCAAGAGGTAGAATATGAAAATGATAAGTATTTTGAAGTAGTTGATGTTAATGAGATCATTCATAGATTATGGGGAAGAATAAAAAAACCTGCAGCAGGTAAAAAATCTACTATAAAATTAGAAAAGATGTTAAGGCATGAAAGTACAATTTTAGGAATCTTAAAACTTAGAGAATTAACTGAATTTATTTCTAAAAATCGGGATTATGTTTTTGAATCAAATATTCGACAGTGGATGCAGTTTAAAACAACTGTAAACAAAGGTATTAGAGAAACTTTACAAAATGTACCTAACAAATTCTTTTATTACAATAATGGAATTACGGTAGTTGTTAGTAATTATGAAGAGATTGGAGATAATTCAATTTTGCTTCATGCCCCACAAATAGTAAATGGAGCTCAAACATCAAATTCAATTCTTGATCGTGCAAAACGTACCCATAATTTGGATGGAAGTATCACAGTAACTATCATTAAAGCAGATGATGAAGAAGATCAAAATAACATTACAAGATATCGGAATTCCCAAAATTCGGTTAGAGGAAAAGATCTTGTCTCATTAATGGACTTTCATAAATCAATTAAATCACAATTACAAAACTCTGGATATTTTTATGAAATACAAGCAGGTTCTTTTGATACTAGAACTAAATCACAGCAACTTGAATTCAGTGGAGATGTAATTTACAACAAATACTTGCCAGAAAATCATAAAAAAGTAATTGTTGCAAAAGATGCCATTCAAGCATTAGTTGCAGGTATGGAACAAAGACCAACAGAGTCTTACAGCTCACCTGCACAGTTTTTACCGCGTGGAAGCAAATATGATGAAGTTTTTAATGAAAAGCTTGTAGATGAATATAGACTGTTGTTGTATCCATATTTGGTAAAAGAATTTGCTAAGGTGACTTTGAAATATGGTAAAAAAGGAGGTCACAAAACAAAACGTTATGCAACCTTATTCTTTGTTGCAGTTTATTTTCGAATTTTACACAATAAAATTCTTGAGACCAAGGGAGATTTTAAGGCAGACATATCAAAATTAGAGCCTATTTTTAGAAGTTTCAAGCTAAATAGTAGAATTTTAAAACTATCTGATATCGTAGTTACAAAATTCCTCGAAGATACCGTAGTTGATGATGAGATGGAAATAGCAAATACAAAACACAATTTCTTTTCTCATCACGTTTGGAATGATGCAATGTTACGAGTTGTAGATAAAAAAATCAGACAGGAAGAAGAGGAAATAGAAAGTATCAAAAAATTAGTAAATAATCTATCATAATCAAATTTTTTTCATAAACGGCAGAAGCCCAACCAAGTAAAAATTTGCAGGAGGTTTACATTGGCCAGACTTTCTACCGTAAGTTTTCTAGAATATGGTAATATTTAACATAATTTCTTTAATTGGGATTATTTACAAAACATCTAAAATGATTTTTATATAGAACATTAAAAAATCAGTTAGAAATTGGGAAAAGAAGAAAAATGCAATTTATGTCATGAATCGGTAGAAATCAAGTATTTACCTATGGATGAATGGAGGATTGATGGAATATTATGTGGGAAATGTTATTCTAAAAAAATTTCAGAATTTTATCCTGGTGAACATGTTAGAGTTAATCTATCTGATGATTAAATAAAAATAATTTTAAATTAATTCATATCTTTGTATTTGTTTACATAAAGACAATTCCATGTAAGAGGATCGTCTTTAATTTCGTTTTCTTTTAAAAATTTAATATCAGTTATAGTTTTTTTCTTTTTTAAAAGATTTACTTGAAAACTTTCAAATTTATCACATTTACAATCCTCAACTAAACAATCATCATGATCGCCTTCCTCATCATGATCTTCTTTAATGTGACCACAGTTACAAACCGCATCATCTTTGACATCTTTTTTGAATTTTTTTGTATACGTACCCAATCTAAGATAAGCTTCTCCTCCATGTCCATTTTTGAATCTCTCATAATTAGGAGATTGATCTAAAATTTTGAAAAAAGATTTGTTAGTTTTGGGTTTACTTGAGTCACCACCCATAACAAACCAATATTTATCACCTGTTTCTACAAAACGGATCTTAATTGAATGATCGTTCCACCAGTGGATTGTTTCATGCCAAAGATTTGCTGCCTGTTTCCTTTCTGAAAATAAAGGTACAACATTCATTCTCAAGTCATAATACCGATATGCAACCCCTAAGAAATCATTAAACCATGGGATCGATGCTGCCTCAGTCACGCCACAAGAAAGAAGTAAATTCTATTTAATTGTGTGAAATTATGGGTAATACTCTTATATCATAGATTTGACACGTGTATTATATGGCAGGATATAGGACTAGTATGCAGATAGTTGCAGATTTGCTAGTGGCTACTGACCAATCAGGTCAGGAAGGAATTAAAACTACTTCACTTCTTACTAAAGCCAACCTATCTCATTCAAGACTTTCTAAATTCCTTGAAAATTTAACAGGTGCAGAATTAATTAACAAAATTGAATATGATGGAAAGAATGCATTTGTAATTACTCCAAAAGGAAGACAGTATCTAGAATCTTACAAAAAGTTTGCAGACATTGCAGGTTCTTTTGGTTTAGATCTTTAAGATTATTTCTTAGACCTTCGCCTTTCGCGGTTCTTCTCTTTTCGCTCTTTTCTGCCTTTCATCATGGTGTAAATTAGTATGACTAGTGAACCACCTAACATTGCATAAAATAGTCCTACATTGAATGGCTCACTTGTTGCAGCAATAATCATTCCTGCAACCAAAAACATCAGAATAATTAGAAGAATTTTATCCATCAATATCCTGAATCATAAAATAATATATCTTTTTGAATAAAGTAGAGATGGTAGGCATATGACAAAAATACTTGAGATTATTGGTTTTGCATTGATTGGTGGAACCATTTATTCATATCTTGGAATGATTGGAAATGAACTCAGATGGCCAGTTTTTTGGGGTTGTGCTATAGGAGCACTAGCTATAATTATTTACAGAAAATGGATGAGAAAGAAATCAGAATCAAAAAATTCTAGTAGTAAAGTCTGAAATCAATTTTAAGAATTTTTTTAACACCGTTGATCAAAAATAAAACAATCGGCAGATCTATAAAGGATGAATAGTCGGTTAATAACGAGGGGAACATGACAAGCGAGGTAACTAAATGGTGGAAAGGACTAGGAAGGGAACTAGAAGAAGATATTGAATCCCTTGATGAATAGAATTTCTAATTATTCTTACAATTATTAAAAATTAAAAGCCTCGAGTGGGATCTGAACCCACGGCCTAACGCTTACGAGGCGTTCGCTCTACCAGGCTGAGCTATCGAGGCATACAACGATTCCTGTCAGAGTTTATAAAAAGCCTTTTTGGTTTTTAGACAGTGAAAATATCTATCTCCGGAATAAGGGGGATTTTTGGAAAAGATTTAACATTAAAAGATGTTTTAAGATTTTGTAATAATTTCTCTGTTTTAGTTAAATCAAAAAAATGTGTAATTGGTCATGATACTAGACCTTCAAATTCAATGATGGTAGAAACGGTTACTGCAGCATTATTACAAAATGGAATTAACGTTTACAGTTTAGGCATGGTTCCTACTCCTGTAATCTTTAGAGAGTCGAGAAAATATGAAGCAGGAATAATTGTTACATCTTCTCACAATCCTATTGAATGGAACGGATTGAAATTTATTGTAAATGGGAGAGGAATTAATGAAGAAGAGTTAAACCTTCTAGTCAATGATCAAGATTCCTCAAAATCAGAAATAGGATTAGAAACAACAATTGAATCTAGTTACATAGATGAAGCAGCAAACCTAATTGGAAAAATTACCAGTTCACCTAAAGTTGTAGTAGATATTGGAGGTGGTGCTGCTAAAAATGTAGCACCCACATTATTACAAAAAATTGGATGTCAAGTTAAAATTATCAATGAGAATTTAGAAAAATGCTCACGTGGGCCTGACCCTACTTCAGATGATTTGAAAGATTTGATATCTAATTGTAATGAAACTATAGGATTTGCTTTTGATTTAGATGGAGATCGTCTTGTTGTTGTAAAAGATGGCAAAAAATTATCACCAGATGTAACATTAGGGTTAGGTGTAGCCAAAGCATTAGATCTTGGCTATAAGAAATTTGTATTAAGTATAGACTCCAGTGTGGCTGTTGAAAAATTTATTCTAGAAAAAGGAGGAGAAGTTCAGAGAAGCAAAGTTGGAGAAGCAAACGTCATAGATCTTATGCTAAAAACCAATGCTCAAGGAGGAGGAGAAGGAAGTAGTGGAGGATTTATTCTTCCAGAATTTAATTTCTGTAGAGATGGAATTCTTACAAGTGGTTTAATTGCATCAATGCTTGAAAAAAATAATTTTGAAGATGTGCTAAGATTTATGGAAAAATACCATCAGATTAGGGAAAAAATTTCAATTGAATCAAAACTACATGATAAAACTTTAGAAAAATTATTTGAAAAAATGTCAAAACAGTTTGAAAAAATAATAACTATGGATGGAATAAAAGCAATAATTGATAACGATAGTTGGGTACTAGTACGTAAATCAAATACTGAAGATATCATTAGAATCTCTGCTGAATCAATCAATTCAGAAAAAGTAAAAACTATAGCACAGCAGACTAAAGATCTAGTGAAACAGAGTTATGACGAAATTAAATGAAAGAAAAATAATTCAGATTTTTCAGAAAAATATGGGAAACAACAAATTTGTATCTGAAGATGTAGAATTATTTAAGATAGGAAAAACAAATTGTGTAGCCAAAGTAGATACTCTAGTTGAAAGTACTGATATTCCCTCCGGAATGAAATTACAGGATGCAGCAAGAAAGAGTGTTGTTGCGTGTGTAAGTGACTTTGCATCAAAAGGAGTCAAACCTCAATATGGGATGGTATCAATAACAATTCCAAAAAAACTTTCTAAAAAAAAGATAAAGGAGTTATCTATTGGTTTAGGAAAAGCATCTAAAGAATTTGGTTTTAAATTTATTGGTGGAGATACTAATGAAGGAAAAGAAATAGTAATTCAAGTGTCACTTTTTGGTTCTGCTAAAAAAATTATTACAAGAAAAGGGGCAAAAATAAAAGACATAATAGTTTCCACTGGATCTTTTGGTTATTCAGCATCAGGTCTAAAGATTCTTTTAGAAAAGAAAAAATCAACAGTAAAATTTTCAAAAAAAGCAAAAAAGACAGTCTTTAAGCCAATACCAAGATTGAAATTCGGATTGGAAAATAGCAAGTTTTTTTCATCTTCAATGGATTCTAGTGATGGATTATCTACTACCTTGCACGAAATGTCAAAACAAAGCAAAAAAAAATTCAGTTTAACAAAACTTCCTACTAATCAAGATGTTTTTGAATTTGCAAAAACTAACAGAATTGACCCATTAGATTTGATTTTTCATGGGGGTGAAGAATATGAAATAATAGCTACTGTCAGTCCAAGGTTTCTTTCTAAAATCAAATCCAGTGCCAGAGCTCATAAAATTTCACTATTTGAGATAGGTTATGTCTTAAAGGGGGGAGGTGTTGTGTATAATACAGGTTCAAAAATTATCAAAATAAAAAATAAGGGTTGGCTTCATTTTGGAAGTTAATGTTTTTTAAACCCTTTATGATGTGGGAGAACATTGTCTGAATCAGAGCCAAAAGTTGAGGAAGTAAAAGACGACGCGGCAAAGGCTGAAAAAATTGAGGAAATCAAAGCTGAAGCTGCAAAAATCAAAGCAGAAATGCAAACAGCTGCTAAAGATAAAAAAGAAGTAATAGAAGCAGAGCCAAAAAAACAACCTCAAAAAGAAACTACTGATGATAAAAAAGAAAAGTGGGGAATAGCACATATTTTTAGCAGTTACAATAACACTATAATTCACATAACAGACCTTACAGGCGGAGAAACGGTTGGAATTAGTTCAGGCGGTATGCATGTAAATGCAGACAGATACGAGTCATCTCCTTTTGCAGCAATGAAGGCAGCTAATGCAGTGGTAGAAACTGCAAAAACAAAAGGCTTCACTGGATTACATATTAGAGTAAGAGCAGTAGGCGGAGTTGGTTCAAGAGTTCCTGGTCCTGGAGCTCAAGCATCTATTAGAGCACTTGCAAGAGGAGGCTTTAAGATAGGACGAATTGATGACGTAACACCAATACCTCATGACACCACCAGAAAGAAAGGTGGAAAGAGGGGAAGAAGAGTTTAATCTGATTCCAATAATTTTAATTTAATTTTACAATCTCGTGAATTAAAAAAATCAATCATGAAGTTTGTAAATTTTTCATCATTTTTTCTTCCTTTAGATTTATCTATCATATCAGAAAATTTTTTTTCGATTTGTGTAATTAAATTTGGTTTTAACCATAAAGAAAAGAATGTCCAACCAAATCTGGAAACAGGCTTTCCTAATTGAAAAGAGTCAGGTGTTTCACATAGAGTTTGGAGATGACTTAAAGATTTAATCATAGAAATTTTATCTTCATCATACTGAGTGGTGCTTACTTCAAAAATTATTCTCATTATGAATTATTATTTGAGTTTTCTTTATTAAATGATGATTTACTAGTTAATTTATCTGAAAGCGAAACAAACTTTCCATCTTGTTCAATATTTATTTTATTTTCCATTCTAACATTAATTCCCACAGATCTAAACAAAACTAAGAGTTTTCCTCCATCAATTTCTTCATTAATTTCACCTGAATTAAGCAACTCTCCAAGTTTTTCTACTACTATTCTAGTATCAGATGGAAACTGTGATTCTGCATTTTGTAAAACTTCTAGCCCTCTATAACCTAGACGTTTGATTAAAACTTCTCTTGCAGTAGGCTGTTTTTCTTCTGTAGTAATTTCTTCTTGCTTATGTTTTATCGCAATGTTTTTTTCCATTTCGGCTAGACGTTTTTTCTTCAATTGCTCAAGTTCATTATCTTCATCACTCATCCTTTTATCACTCCTATAGGCACTAATTTTGCAACTTTAGTTGCAATTCCAAGTTCATGAGAAACATTAACGATAGAATCTACATCTTTGTATGCTTGTGGTGTTTCTTCAACAACACCATCTCGGGTTAATGCCTTTACTACTATTCCTTTATCAGATAGATATTTTTTTACTTGTGATTCTGTATAATTTTTTCTTGCTTTTGTTCTGGACATGGTCCTACCTGCCCCATGAGCAGTTGAACCAAAGGTAAGGTTCATTGAATTTGGGCCACCAAGTAAAATCCAGCTCGCAGTTCCCATTGAACCAGGTATGAATACCGGTTGACCTAAATCTCTATATTTTTTTGGAACCTCGTCTTTATTTGCAGGAAAAGCCCTAGTTGCGCCTTTTCTATGTACTACAACAGATCTTTGTTCACCATTAATTTTGTGTTTTTCAATTTTTGCGATGTTATGAGATACATCATAAACTAAATCCATTCCCAGATCTGATTCAGATTGTTTTAAAACTCGTTGAAATGATTTTCGTGTCCAATGAGTAATCATTTGTCGATTACTCCAAGCAAAGTTTAAAGCTGCAAACATTGCTTTTCTGTATGACTCTCCTTCTTCAGATGAATTTGGAACACATGCAAGTTCTCTATCAGGTAAAGAAATATCATATTTTTTTAGAGCTTGTTCAGAAATTCTTAGATAATCACTACATACTTGATGACCAAAACCACGTGAACCACAATGTGTTAGAATGGTAACTTGGCCCTCTTCAATTCCCATTCTTTTAGCTGCCTCTTCATCATGAATTTCTGCAACCCTTTGTACCTCAAGAAAATGATTACCTGAACCTAAACTTCCAAGTTGGGGAGCTCCACGTTTCCTTGCCTTGTCTGAAATTTTATGAGGATCTGCATTATCCATGTGTCCATTTTCTTCACATACATCTGCATCTTCTTTAGTACCATATCCATTTTCAACTGCCCATGGAACTCCTTTTACTAAAACTTCGTCTAGCTGGGAACTGCTTAGCTTAATTGCTCCTTTTGATCCTACACCAGAAGGTATGGAATTGAAAAGATCCGCTACAATCTCTTTTAATCTTGGTCGGATGTCTTGTTCTTTTAGATTAGTTCGTAAAAGTCTTACACCACAATTAATGTCGTAACCCACACCGCCTGGACTAATCATTCCTTCTTCAGCATCCATTGCTGCAACTCCACCTACAGGAAAACCATAACCTTCATGACCATCAGGTAAAACTGCAACATGCTCTACTATACCTGGGATTGTAGAAACATTGATTGCTTGTTTAATGGTTCTATCAGTCATCATTTTTTCTAGAAGTTGATCATTAGCGTAAATAATAACAGGAACTTTCATACCCATTGTTTCATCTTTTTCAATTTTGTATGTCATGTTTCCTATTTTTTTTGGAATTAAACTGGACATTAGTATCGGTAAATTCTCATTCCAAGACAATTTAAATCATAAGTGGAAGCTAACGGCAGGCGAGGACTTGCGGCTTTTCTTAAATTATTTGAACTTGGCAACATTTTTCTAGAAACCATTGATGGTACTGACAGAGTTAGCTTCCATCATCTATATGGAATAATCATATTTACGAATAGATCTTTTGGCAATTATTGCCAAAAAATAATAGATTTAGGATTTTTTAGGAATTATCTTTGATTTGTGCTAATTGGTTCACAAGATCTGTTGAAGTAATTATTCCAACTACAGTACCATCATTCACAACTGCTAGCTTTCGAATTTTTTTAGAAGACATTAAACTTGCAGCGAACATAATTGATTCATTTGAGTTTATTGTCACCAATGGATATGATGCAACTTTATCGATTGGAGTGTCTAAAGGAAGTTTCTGCGTAGTAATTTTTATTGCAAAATCTCTATCAGTTATTATTCCTGAAGGATTACCATCATTTTTTACAAGTATTGCACCAATTCCACCTTTTTCCATCAAGTTTGCAATTTGAAAAACAGTGGTAGATGGATCAGCAGATATTAGTGATTTATTCATTATGTCTTTAACTAATGTTTCAGATAATGATTTTTCTGTTCCCATATCCATTGTATTGTAAAGAACTTCTTTTAGATAAATTAGATCATATTAAACAAAAATTATGGGAATCTTTTCAATATTATTTAGGAATTATAGTGGAATATGAAAGAAGTCTGACACAATAACATCATGATATTCTAATTGTGCAACATACATTCCTGGCTCAAATGGTTTTGAATAAACTTCATTAAATCGACCAGATGAAGTGTCTTTAAGGGAGATTTCATCGATATGATTTCCTTTCTGATCAAAAATGTCGATATACAAATCTTCTCTAAATGAAAGTGTCTTTTGAACTGCACCAGAAATAACAAGTTTGTCACCTTCGTAGACTGCTTCAACCACTGCTAATCGTGAACGAACAGGAAGATATCTTTCAATAAAACGTTCAAGTTCTGACAATTTAGAATCAGCTTTTTCTAAATCATTTTGTGCAAGGGCACTAGATATTTCATTAAATATTTTATCGAATCTAGCATCATTTTCCTTTAGATTTATGCTTCCATACTCATTAACAAAATTTTTTAATTCTTCAAAATTTTCTGAAAGATTTGATCTACCAAGTTCTGATGAAGTATAAGAACGATCAATGCGTTCTTCTACACTAACTATTTGAGAGGCTTTTGAGTCTTGGTATTGTAACATTATAACGTATAACCCAGGATCAACAGGAGCTTCCCATTGTGTAAAAAACTCACCATGTTTAGTATTAAAAAATCTCAGTTCACTATATTTTTCACCTGTCGTAGAATAGACAGTAACATACAAATTCTCTCGTCTATCCATAATTGGTTTGTCAACATACCCTTGAAGTATCCAGAATCCATTTTCTAAATCATATTTAGTATTGAAAATTATTTTTTCATTATTTAGAGCCAAATGATCTCGAAGATATTGTTTCATTTCTTTGATTTTTGAATCAGCTCCTTGAAAATTTCCTTGATCTATAAAGTCTGAAGCTGTATCACTGAGATCTACAAAGTCACTTGAGTAAGCACCAAAATCAGAATTGTAAAAAGTAGAAACAGTGTTTGAAAGTTCATTAAGTGTTTTTCTATAATCGATTCTCTTAAGCTCATCACTGCTATATCCTACTTCTGAGCCAAATGGATCTTCATCATATGCTTGTGATACTTCTTGCCATTCATTAAAAATTTGCCTCACCATATTATCAGCAGCATCAAGATCGTTTTTAATTACAAGATTTCTAACTTTATCAATTTCTATTTTAAGTGAATCAGTAAAGTCTGTGTATCCTGGCAAAAATCTGTTTTTTCGAATACTAAGATCAACTAAATTTTCTATAGATTTTGCCCTTTGAAGAATATCACTTGCTCTTACTTTGTATGCATCTTTAGAGTAAGAGTCTAGCTCGTTTTTAATTTCGGGAGCCTTTGAGCTTACCCAAGTAAGTAAAACCTCTATTCTGTCTATTTTGGTTATAGATGGGTTTCCTGACTCCATTTGTTGGGCAGTATCAATGATTTTGAGAGCATTATTGATAACAAAGAGATTTTTGTTATCTGCCTGAAGCTCAGCTTTTGCCTTCATTCCTTCATATTCGAATTTTAAGGTGGTTAGAGGATTTCTCTTTTCTCTCAACTCAGTCATGGATTCATCAAATTCTGAAACTATCTGAAGAATTTCATCAACAGAGTTTTCATTCTTAACTTGAATTAAGAGGGACTCCCATCTATCAATCAAATCATTATCAAGATTACTTTGTTTTGAAAATTCTACTGCTTTTTCAATTCTTGAAGAAGCATCAATTACCTTCTTCATATCTTCGATTTCTTCAGTTGATTCGAGTATTGTATCTACTGAGGAAGCTAATTCTAATTGAGATTGTAATTCAGACCATTTAGGAGAAATTAGATTCGCAAGTTCGGAGTTTTGTTCTTCGTCTGATGAAATAAAACGATCTACTTTATCGAGCTGTCGAAGTAGTAATGCAGCTTCATGAAGTTGGTCAACTTTATCTTTAGATTCTAAAAGTTCTTCAAGATTATCCTTAGAAATCAATGAAGACTTTGATGATTCCCATTCACTATTTACTAATCGATAAATAGGATCAGTGTTTCGTAAAACAGCATCAAGATATCTTGATTTTGAAATTAGATCTATTGTATTTTCAATCTCTTCAGCAAATAAAGGAGCGGTTCCTCGTGCAAAAATAAACGCAATTTCTTCTTTAACAGGTTTACTCATAACAGAATTTGTTTTTTTCATTAAGTTTAGTAGTGTTTCTTCTAATTCTGCAAAACTTTTTTGTCGTTTTTCGGATACTTTAATTGGATCTGCATTAGAAATTAAAATAAAGACATCATTTAATTTTTCTACTGCTTTTTGAATATCTCCAAGATCATAATAGAAAATCGCAGCGTATGTTTCTCGGTCTATATCTTTTGAAATTTCAAAAGAAAGTTTGTTTGATTCAACTAGATTCGCAGTAGATTCTAGAGCATCTTCAATTGCAGGTCTAATTGATACATCTATCTCAAATATTTCATCATCGATAAAAAATTCATTCATTAAATCAACATAGATTTCTTCAAGTGTTTGTATGGTATTTTCTGAAGGCTGAGTACTTGCAGCAGCTAATCTTTCGGTGTAAAAGGTAACTCCAGTATCAGTTTTTTCTCTAACAGTTTCTATTTTTTTTGCAACTAAGTTTATTGCTGAATCTAAATATTCAGATCCAGTTTTTGATTGATGTATTTCTGAAGATAATACAAAGTTAACAGTTTTAGAATCATCACCATAAAATAATTTTATTTCATAATTTCCTTGTATTCCACATATTCTTCCTTCAAGTGGAATTGAATTAGTTAAGAACAAACCATTTGAAAGTGGAGTTAATTGTTGAATCTGACATAGATCTCCTTTTGGGTTAATTACTTCTAAAATTAGAAAAGATTCTGGTTGAACTGTTGGGAGTTTTCCATAAATGAATAGTGTTTCTCCTTTTTCATATTCATCAAAATTTCCTAAAAGAATTATTCTGTCAGAACTTTGTGCAAATGCATGAGCTGGCACTAAAAGTAATATAGCAAAAAATACACCATAGGCCGCATCCTTCATAAAAAATTGGATCTTAGTCGATCATAAATAAAGGTTGAGTAGCTTTGCTCCATAGTTTTTTAATGCGTTCAAAATTTCACTCTAAAAATAAATTTTATTTTAACTAAATCAATACGATCACGTAAGTAGATTTATTTTCGATATTAATTGAGATACAGTATGTCAATATTACCAATCGATAGCGGGCGTTATGGTACAAAAGAGATGGTATCTCTATTCAAAGAGCAAAATAAAATAAATTATCAATTAGAAATTGAAGGTGCAGCAGCCATTTCACAAAGTGAAATTGGTATGATTTCAAAAGCTGTTGGAAAAGAAATTTTAAGAGTATCTAGATCAGGAAAAATTACTGCTAAGAGAATTAAACAACTTGAAGCAAAAAGTGATCATGATACTGCATCACTTGTTGAGGCCTTAAGTGAAAAATGTAAACTTGAATCAAGACCATGGATTCACTATGGATTAACAAGTAATGATCTTGTTGACACTAGTAATTCTATGCAGATGAAAGATGCTTTGGGAATCATTCAACCAAAGGTTGGAAAACTTGCGTTGCTTTTGGCAAAAAAGGCTGTAGCTTACAAAAAACTTCCAGCTGTAGGGCGCACTCATGGACAGCATGCAAGTATTATTTCGTTTGGATTAAAATTTGCAAATTGGGCATCTGAGATGGCTAAACATATTGAAAGAATTGAAGAAATCAAAAAAAGAGTATTGATTTGTAAAACATTAGGAGTTGTTGGTACTGGTTCTTTAATGGGATCACAGGCTCTTGAAGTTCAAAAAAGAGTAGCTAAAAGACTGGGTTTATTTCCAGCCGAAGTTACAACTCAAATAATTCCGAGAGAAAGATACGCAGAATATGTTTTTCAATTGGCTCTTTTGGGTTCAACACTTGAAAAAATTGCAGTAGAAATACGAAACTTGCAAAGAACAGAGATTAGTGAAGTTGCTGAACATTTCAAAAAAGGGCAGATGGGAAGTAGTGCAGTGCCTGTAAAAAGAAATCCAACAAAAAGTGAACGAATAACTTCACTTTCAAGATTATTGAGAAGTCAGGTAAATGTTTCATTTGAAAATATCCCACACTGGCATGAACGGGATTTATCAAATTCTGCTAATGAAAGATTTGTTCTGCCTATGTGTTCAATTTTACTAGATGAGATGCTTGAAACAATGATCAAAATAATTCAAAATCTTCACATCAACACTAAGAAAATTAATGAAAATCTCTACGTTACAAAAGGTCAAATTTTTGCAGAGTTTTTATTGAAAGCTCTAATCAAAAAAGGAATTCCAAGATTCAAAGCTTACAGAGATGTTCAAAGAGTTGCATTTGAATCTCATGATAAAGGTATTGAGTATTTGGATGCAGTTAGTGATGATAAAACAATTTCATCACACCTTTCTAAAAATGAAATAAAAACTATTTTTACCCCAGAAAATCATCTGGGAGCTTCAGCTACAATAATTTCTAATGTTTCAAAATCAGTCCAACAAACCTGTAAAAAATTTATCTAGATTTTATTAACGCTTTGTGGATTTGTGTGCCATATTGTAATGCTTTTTTTCTTTGATTAGCAGAGATTTCAGGTACTTTTACCTCTAATGCAGCCTTTCTAATAATGTGTTTTCTTACCAAATCTTCAGAGTTTTTTATTTTATTTTCTACAGGGATTTTTTTGGCATATTTTATGAAACGCTCAGACAAAAATGGTTGATGTAAAGTAATTCCAAATTCAGAAGATACTGAATTTACTGCATTCATCATTTTTAGTTCATTTTCTAGTTTAGAATCCATTAACTCATGTATGGTTTTTTCACCATCCTTAATGGCATCTCTATATGCATTATATCCACAAAATAATTCATCAATTCCATTAGCAGTAATTACTGAACTAATATTATGAGTTTGTGCTAATTGTGATACATAATAGAATGCTATACAGTTTTCATTCCATGATAAATTATCTGTATTAATTTTTGTTCTAATTTTTGATGAAATGTTATTAAATGCATTTTCTTCTATTTCATAAATTTTATGTGGTAATTTCATTATTTCATTAATTTTTTTTGAAAACAAGATATCATGTGAGTTTTTAAATCCAATAGTAAGAAGTGTTACATCATAACCAAGATCAACACATAATTTTGCCAATAATGTACTATCTACTCCACCAGAAAACGCAATTCCAATTTTCTGTTCAGAAATTGTATTCTTAATTGCTATTTGTAATTCTTGCACTAACTCAGATATATCACTCAATAATCATAATCAAAAGATGGTATACAAAGTGCTTACGGTTATCTATTAATGGAACTTTAGTATGAGAAATTTATGGGATTATCACAACTATCATCTGAAGAAATAAAAAAACATCTAAAAGACTTACCAGGATGGACTGTAATTAAAGAAAAGCTTCACAAAGAATTCATTTTTGATGATTTTAGTCAGGCATTTGATTTTATGACAAGAGCGGTACCTCATATCGATAAAATGAATCATCATCCAGAATGGTTTAATGTATACAACAAAATTATTGTGGATTTGACAACCCATGATGCAGGAGGGATTACAGATAATGACATTAAACTTGCAAAAACTCTAAATTCATTACTTTAAGAGAACCATATTTTATATACAGATTAAAGCCAGTTTTTTCAAATGACTACTTCACCTACAATATTGGATTCAGATTTCAGATACATTGACAAAAATGGCATTCTAATGAAGTCAAGAACGGAGCTTTCTATAGCACAAATGCTTACTTTTCTAGGTAAACAGTATGAATATGAACATAAATTTTCAATAGACGGAAAAACTGTTTTGGTTGATTTTAAAACAGATGATGGATTAATTGAAGTAATAGATAATGATGATGATCTTGAAAAATATAAACAAATTAAAAAATTTTTTCCTGAAATAAGAATTATGGCAGTAGGCCATCCAAAGTATGCTGCACAGATAAAAGAATTAAAAGAAATTGTATTTTATGATAAAGAACCACAAACTGGTTCTATTTTTATGGAAGATCCATCCTTTGCATTTGATTATGCACATATTTTACCACTTGTTGAAAAATGTTCAATACTTCATGGTCATACTTCAGCAGTTATGGTAGAATTAGTAGGTCAGATGAAAAATAATTTGTTAGTAGATTTTGGAGATGCAAAAAAAATTATCAAGGATGCAATTTCATTTCTTGATCATAAATTCTTCATAAATAAAAAATATCTTAAAAAAGAAGATGGTTCACACTACAATATTTCATTTGAAGGACCAAAAGGTATGTTTGAATTACAGGTTCCAAAAGATACAACATATTTGTTAGAAGGAGAGGCTACAGTTGAAAATTTATCAACAGAAATAATTAAAATTCTTGTTCCAAAATTACCTAAGAATGTTGAAGCAGTTGGAGTATACATTTACGAAGGATATAACAAAGGAGCACATATTATTTCACAATTAAAAAAATCATAGGAAATGGAACCAAAAATACAAGAGAAAGCTTGGAATCCAGAATTAGAAATAGAAATTATTAAACAATGGGAAAATTCTCACTTATACGAATTTAATCCACAAGAAAAAAATTTTACAATAGATACTCCACCACCTTATCCATCTGGACGTCCATGGCACATTGGAGCAGCATCTCACTATTCACAGATTGACATGATTGCACGTACTGCAAGAATGAAAGGAAATAATGTCTATTTTCCAATAGGAATTGATAGAAATGGATTACCAGTAGAGCTTTACACAGAAAAAAAATATGGAATTAGAATGCGTGAAACTGAACGAGGTAAGTTCCTAGAACTTTGTAGAGAGGCATTAGATGATTTAGAAGCAGAAATGATTCAGATTATGAAAAGTCTTGGAATTAGTGGAGACTTTTCTAATTATTACAGAACAGATTCTGAAGAATATCGTAGTCTTACCCAAAGTACCTTCATTGAGTTATGGAAAAAAGGTCTAGTATATCGTGCAAATAGACCTAACAATTATGATTGGGTATCTGGAACTACAATTGCCGATGCTGAGATAATCTATCAAGATTTACCATCAAAACTTGTGTATATGAGATTTGAAATCAAAGAATTACAAAAAAGTATCATAATTGCTAGTACAAGACCTGAATTACTTTGTGCATGTAAAACAATAATTGTTAATCAAGATGATGAAAGATATACTGAATTAATTGGGAAAAAAGTAACAGTTCCAATTTTTAATCATGAAGTAGAGATTAAAATCCATCATTCTGCCCAAAAAGAATTTGGGTCAGGCGCAGTTATGGTATGTAGCTATGGTGATCAAAACGATGTTACATTATTTAGAGAACTAAAGTTAGATGAAGTAGTAGCAATAGGAATTGATGGAAGATTAACAGAAGTAGCTGGAAATTATGCAGGTCTAAAACCAAAACAAGCTAGACAAAAAATTATTGAAGATTTAGAAAAACAAGGGTTTGTAGAAAAGATAGATGAAATAAGTCATAGAACTCCAGTTTCAGAAAGAAGTAAAACACCTATAGAAATTATTCCTATGGAAGAATATTATCTAAAACAATTAGATTCAATTGAAAAAATGAAAAAGCTTGGAAAAGAAATTAAATTTTATCCCGAAATGCATAAACAGATTCTTATGAATTGGCTTGAATCAATTGCAATTGATTGGCCAATTTCAAGACGAAGATATTATGGTACAGAGATTCCTATTTGGTATTGTAAAGAATGTTCAGAACCATATGTTCCTGAACCAGGAAAATATTACAGACCTTGGAAAGATAAATGCCCTATAAGTAAATGTGAAAAATGTGGTTCATCAGAGTTTGTAGGCGAAGAAAGAACTTTTGATACTTGGATGGACTCTAGTGTTTCTCCTCTTTTTGTATCAAAGTTTGGTAAAGATGAAGAGTTTTTTAAAAAAACTTTTCCAACTTCTATAAGACCACAAGCAAAAGATATTGTACGCACATGGTTATACTACACCCTTTTACGATGTGAACAACTAACAGGGCAAAAACCTTGGTCAGAAGCTTGGATTATGGGATATGGATTAGATGAAAAGGGTATGAAAATGAGTAAAAGTAAAGGAAATGCTTTAGATCCACTTCCAATAATACAAAAATTTGGAGCAGATACGTTTAGGTTTTGGAGTGCAAGTGAAATTAATCATGGGCATGATTTTAGGTGTTCTGAGCAAAAAATTGAGTCAACAAAAAAGTTTCTAAGTAAATTATGGAATGTTTCCAGATTTTTATCTAGTTTTCCAATTTTGGATTCTGCAAAACTTACTCCTTCTGATGAATGGATATTATCAGAGCTTGACAATCTAGTTTTAGAGTGTGAGAGAGGATATAATGAATATAATTTCTTCATTCCTGCAGTAGCAATTAGGGAATTTACATGGAACTTGTTTGCAGCTCAATATATTGAAATGGTAAAAGCACGGGCATATGGAATAGGGTTTTCGGATGATGAAAAAAATTCAGCAATATTTACTCTTCATAAAACATTATCAACTATTCTGAAATTATTGGCTCCAATTACACCACTAATTACAGAACATCTATGGCAAAAACTATACTCTAAAGAAAGTATCCACAAAGAAGGTCAGGTAGAAAAAGGAAAGCATACAGATATGAGAAATTATACTACTGAAATTATTGATTTTAATTCTAAGGTATGGAATGAAAAAAAGAATAAAGGTCTATCTCTAAAAGATACTATCTCATTAGAGATACCAAAAAATCTAGAAATTTTTAAAAAAGATCTTAAAGCAATGCATACAATAGAATAAAACTAGACATTCATTATTCCTTCAGAAATTAAATATTGAATTCCTGAAACAAAATCATAGTCACCGATTAAGTCATCGGCCCACCAACCTGCATTATTTTTAATCCATGCAGGAATTTCGTCAGATGTAGAAGTTCCGGATTCAGTTGTAGGAATAGTCATAATTCCTTCAGTTATCATATATTGAATTCCAGAAACAAAATCAGAGTCACCGATTAAGTCATCGGCCCACCAACCTGCATTATTTTTTACCCAAATTGGAATTTCAATAGTAGTTTCTGAAATTATTTCTTCTATTCCTACCTCTAAAATATCTGTTCCAATAATTTCAACTTGAGTATCACCTGCAAAGAATGGAATGATTAGTGTACGACTACTTGCACCATTAGTTATTTCAATATATTCAGTATCAAAACCATCTACAATTACAAAGAAAATATCATCATCATTATTGAATTTGGCATCTAAAAGGGTTCTTGGAATTGATACTTGTAAAATTCCATCATCTGTAGAATCTATTTCAACAATTAATTCAATGAAATCAGAATCAATGACCATATCAGAAACTGTGCCTCCTTCAATTTCATAATCAACATTTTGATTTTCAAGTTGAAAAGAAGCTGCTTCTGCGGATGAGATTACTAAAGAAATTGAAAACAATAAGGATATTGTACCTAATGCCCAAGTTTTCATGTAAAAATTAGATGCCCAGTACTTCATTTTCATCTAAGATTCATTTTTGTGAAAGTCCCAGTTCTTCTTTGAGTTCTACAGTAATGGTTTGGCCTTCTTCGGTTTCTTCAGTGGATTCTCCGTCTAGGATTGATTCAATTTGGTCAATCGTAAGTTGTGTATTTTGAACTATTGCATCAATAATCATTTCTCTATCAATTGTATCTAAAATAAATCGTAATTCGATTTCTACTTCTGAAAGTTCATTTCCTATTTCAATTTCTATTTCAAATTTTTCTTCTAGTCCATCATCTCCTTCCTCAATTTTGAGCGCTTTATCAGCTTCCTCAGAAGTTAATGCGAATTTTTCAATAATCTCATTAATTATCAAGGCCTTGTCTGTATTTTCTGTTAGAAACTCAAGTTTTACTTTAACTTCGGATTGATCACCTAATGTTTCAGCTCTTACAGATAGTTTGAATTCTCCCTCAGTTTCATCGTCTCCATTTTCTGTACATTCATCCATGTAATCACCGTGTGCCAAGTGAGCTCTCATTGCATTAACTGAAATGTGTATTGTGTGAGCATTATCAGGATTTCCTGGAGGTACATGACAAATCTCTATCTTTTTTCCTTCATAGTCTGTACTATAACTATCCAAGTCAGATGAGTCTAGATGATCATGTTGTCTAATTTTGTTTTTGTATTTTTCTTTTAACTCGTTTATTTTATCATGCATTTTATTTTTTCTGTCAGCATCATGGGTTTTTAGTTCAATTTTTAATTCATCAAAATGTTGTTTAGATTCTAATTTTAAATTTTTAATGTGTTCTCTAAATTCATGTTTTAATAATCTAAGCTCTTTACGTTTGATTTCAGATTCAATTTTATCGTCACTATCTTCATCTATATCTGAAGCAGTTGAAATTCTTAGTTGTTCATATTTTTCTTTAAATTCTTTTCTTATATCATTGTATTTTTCTTTTAGCGCTTTTTTATGGTCTGCAAGAATTTTTTTCTTTTCTTCTAATGTTTTCTTATATTCTTCTCGTAGTTCTTTTTTATCTTTTTTTAGTTGTTCTTTAAGTTCTTTTTTAAGTTCTTTATCTTTCTCCATTTTTTCTTTACGATCTTCATTATCAGATGAATCACCTGCAAAGGCAAAATTAGTTCCAGAAATACTTACAAGTAAAGCCGAAATTGCAAATATTGCAAGCATAATATTTCCTTTCATTTCATAATTTCAGTTCAATAATTGTTAAAAAGCATTACGTAGAAAAGTTACCACAAACAGTCGTAATTACTAGTTATTTTTTTCTAGTGATTGTTGTATTATTTTTACAAAATATTTGTGTAATGAAATGTCAGTTGTTAATTCAGGGTGAAATGCTGTAGCTAAAATATTTCCTTGTTTTACAGCAACTATTTTTTCATTAAATTTTGATAATACTTTAACATCATTTCCTATATCCGAAATTGATGGTGCTCGAATGAAAACGCCATGAAATGAGGAAATATTTACGGGTTCCAAAGAAATTTTTGCTTCAAATGAGTCTCTTTGCCTTCCAAAGGAATTTCGTTCTACTTTAACATCTAACAAGTCCAACAATGGTTGGTCGGTGTTTCCAACTACTCTATCTTTTGCATTTTTAGAAAGTAAAATCAATCCTGCACAGATTCCAAAAACAGGCATTCCTGATTCAATTTTTTCTTTAATGTGTTTTAACGAACCATTTACAAGTGAGAGTTGTCCAATCATGGTGCTCTCCCCACCAGGAATAATTAATCCGTCTAATGTAGAAATTTGTTTAGGTGTTTTAACTTGTATAACATTTCCGTTTTGTCCAAGTTCTTTAAGTGCAGTTTCTATAGCAGAAACATTTTCTGCAACATCTCCTTGAATTGATAAAATTCCAATGTTCAATTCTTTCATGCGGTACTTCCACGCTCTTGCATTCGTAATTCTAATTCTTTGACATCTAAACCTAGCATTGATTGACGTTCATCAATCATCTTTTGTGCTTCTTTGACTTTATCTGCATCTTCCCAAAATGTCGTAGCTAAAACAACAGCACGTGCTCGTTCTTTTGCATCTTCAGCTTTGAAAATTCCTGAACCAACAAAGATTCCATCACAACCAAGTGACATCAAATATGCAGCATCTGCTGGAGTTGATATTCCACCAGCTGCAAAATTAACAACAGGTAATCTTCCAACTTTTGCAGTATCATGTACTAATTCATATGAAACTCTAAATTCTCTTGCCATTCTAACCAGGTCTTGATTATCTCCAGAATCATAAATTGATTTGATAGTTCTTAACTCGTCATTGAGTTTTTTGATATGAAGTACTGCTTCAGCAACATTACCAGTTCCAGGTTCTCCTTTTGTTCTTATCATTGCAGCGCCTTCTTCAATTCTACGAAGAGCTTCTGCAAGAGAACGAGATCCATTAACAAAAGGTGTTGTAAAGTCCCATTTCCAAATGTGATGATTCTCATCAGCTGGCGTTAACACTTCTGATTCATCTATCATGTCAACATCAGTTTCTTCTAGAACGCGTGCTTCGTAAACATGTCCAATTCGACATTTTGCCATAACGGGAATAGTTACTGCATCCATTATTTCTTGAATAACTCTAACACTAGCAGTACGTGCTACACCACCTGCTTTTCTTACATCAGATGGTAGTTTGTCTAAAACCATTACAGATACTGCACCTGCATCCTCAGCAATTTGAGCTTGTTCTACAGTAGTCACATCCATTACAACTCCATTTTTTAGCATATGGGCTAATCCACGTTTTAAAATAGAAGTACCTCGGGAAATATCATTTGAATCAATTTTTTCTTTAACAATTCCTTTGGCTTTTTCTAAATCCCCGGCAAGTGGTATCATACTAGATACCAATCTCTTCGCTATTTATTCTATTAATTGATTAATTATTTGGTCTAGTTCTAATTCAATCATGGTTATTATTGGAGGTACGAATTTTTCAGTTGCATTTTGCTCAACCCAATTTATTTGTCGTATTTCTCCGTTTAAAGTAACTTTGATAGAAGATTTTTGATAATCAGAAATACCATCACTCACTGGAAAAGATTCAGAAGGTATTTCCATGAACCCTGTTTCTTTTATCAATGCAGTAAGTTTTTTTAATTTTTCAGGATCTATAGTAGATTTTTTGTCAGGTTTAGGATAGCCTTTCTCAATAACCCCATATTTTATTTCACCGTCATCTTTAATTGTTAAAATTTCTGTAAATTGTGAACCTGCTCTTTCAGTAACACCAAATGAAACTAGTTTTAATTGATGTTTTGTATATTCTATAGTAATTTTATCAGTTGGTAAAATTGCTGTAGATGGAACTTCTTGTTGTGTAATTAGTGACACAGCAATTAAAATTGCAAAAATTACTGGTATAGTACTTACAATGAGTATTGAGGTTTTAACCATGATTTACTTGTATTATGTCATAATAACGCAATAAATCTTAGTAAAATAAGTTAAAATTCCAGTCTAGTTTTCTCATTACTTGTGGGGTCGTAGCCTAGCCTGGTAGGGCGACTGTGACTAAAACGATCACCGCTAAGGGCTCCAGAGGTTAAACTAAGCTACTGATAAAAAGATGATGTAAGTTTGGAGCTGTAGTGACCCGTAGGTCGCCGGTTCGATTCCGGTCGGCCCCACGTTTTTTATGCTTTTTGTTTTGAACGTAGAACATTAAGTGCAGAGCCAGCTCTGAACCATTCTATCTGAAAATTATTGTAAGAATGTTTCAAATTAATTTCATCTTTTGTATCATCCTCATGTAAGATTTCACATTTTAGAGATTTTCCTGCTTGAAAATCATTTAATCCAACAATACTTAGTTTGTCGCTTTCAAGTATTTTATTATAATCTGCGGGATTCTCAAATGTAAGAGTAAGTATCCCTTGTTTTTTCAGATTCGTCTCATGTATACGGGCAAAACTTCTAGTAATTACAGCTACACAGCCAAGAAATCGAGGAGTCATTGCAGCATGTTCTCTACTGCTTCCTTCACCATAATTACTGTCTCCAATGATAACCCACTGAATTTGTTTTTCCTTGTACTGTCTGGCAATTTGTGCAAATGATTCAATCTTATTGTTTATGAAATTTTTCCCACTTCCAACTTGATCATTAAATGCATTGACTGCACCAAGTAACATGTTATCACTCAAATTATCCAAATGTCCTCTATAAGCAAGCCAAGCTCCTGCAGGAGATATGTGATCTGTAGTACATTTTCCTTTAGCTTTTACCAAGATTGGTAATTCATTAAAGTCCTTACCATTCCAGGGTAAAAATGGTTCAAGTTTTTGTAATCTTTTACTATTTTCGTTAATTACGACTTGAATTTCTTCTGGATTCTTAGAAGGAGAAATGTAAATTCCCTCTGGATTTTTAAAACCATTAGTTGGAACTTCTGGGGCTATCTTTGGTGGTTCTAATTGAAATTTAGAACCATCTGAGCTTGTAAGTGAATCAGTTAATGGATTAAAAGATAAATTTCCACCCAGTGCAAGTGCTATAACAAGTTCAGGACTTCCGATAAAATTCATAGTTTCTCTTTTTCCATCGTTTCGTCCTGGAAAATTTCTATTGTAAGAAGTTACAATCGTATTTTTTTCTGCTTTTTTTAGTTCAGGTCTACTCCATTGTCCAATACATGGACCACAAGCATTAGCAAGTACTGTTGCACCTATAGATCTCAAAGATTCCATTTGACCATCTCGTTCTATAGTTGCACGAATTTGTTCGGAGCCTGGAGTAACAAGAAGTGGGATTTTTGCTTTAATGCCTTTTGCACTTGCTTGCTCTGCAAGATCAGCTGCCCTAGACATGTCTTCATAAGAAGAATTTGTACAACTACCAATTAGAGCAACTGAGATGTTGTCAATGTATTGATTAGATTTAACATCGTTGGCTAGATCAGATATTGGTCTTGCAAGATCAGGGGTATGAGGACCTACAATGTGTGGTTCTAATTTAGAGAGGTCAATTCTAATTACCTTATCAAAAAATTTTTCTGGATTATTTTCTATTTCTGAATCAGCTACAAGTAGATCTTTGTTATTGTTAGCCAGATCAGCAATTTTTTCACGGTTTGTAGTTCTAAGATAAGTCTCCATTCTTTCATCGTAAGGAAAAATAGAACAAGTTGCACCAATTTCTGCACCCATGTTTGTTATAGTAGCTTTTCCAGTACAGCTAATTGATTTTGCTCCAGGTCCAAAATATTCTATCACAGCATTTGTTCCACCTGAAACAGTTAACTCGCCTGCTACACGCAAGATAACATCTTTTGGAGCAGTCCAGCCATTAATTTCTCCAATAAGATATACTCCTATTCTTTTTGGGTATAGAAGTTCCCATGGAAGTCCTGCCATAGTTTCTGCAGCATCTAGTCCACCTACACCAATCGCAATCATACCAAGACCACCTGCATTTGGTGTATGAGAGTCAGTCCCTATCATTAATCCGCCAGGAAATGCATAATTTTCTAATACAACTTGATGGATTATACCAGCTCCTGGTTTCCAAAAACCAATACCATATTTGCTTGATGCCGATTCTAAAAATTTGTAAACTTCACTATTCTCATCAAGTGCAGTCTTTGTGTCAGATTCCCCACCAATTTGAGCACGTATTAAATGATCACAGTGAACAGTTGTTGGAATTGCAGTTTGTTTTAAACCAGTTTGCATAAATTGTAATAAAACCATTTGACCTGTAACATCTTGCAATGCAACTCTATCTGGATTAAGATAGACATAGTTTGCACCTTCATCTAGATTTTTTGTTTCTATTTCTACGAGATGCCCCGCAAGAATCTTTTCAGTTAGTGTAAGAGGTTTACCTACTTTTTTCCTAAAGTTTGAAATATTTTCTTTGGTTTTTTCATAAACCTTTGCTACAAGTTCTGGAGTACTTTCTATATCCATACTATTTTACGTTAGTTTGGGGGATTTAATTATTACAAATTTTGATTAAAATTCAATTTGATGACTGTTTTTCAATGTGAAATGACCTAACAATTATAAGCGAAAAACCACTTTTAATAGCAGTTGTCTAGGGAATTAATTTTCGGTTATCATATTTTCTTGAAAAAAGTGGTGTTTTAATAAAAATGGTCAATAAGGGTTTTCCAAGTTTTGGTATGTCACAAGCAGGTTCATTTGTTGCAGCATTGAAAAATTACAATTTACCTGACTTTATTCTTGCTCTAGTTGCTAAAGATTGTAATTCTGATTTACTTGAAAGAGGACGAATTGATGACAGACTACAAAGTATGAATGATACAGCGTTACAAGTTTTGCATAAAGTCTTTGTTGACTGTGAAGAAGATGATAAAGGAAAATTTGCACAGTATAGATTTTTTGCATATATTTCCAGCATGTATCATAAATGTGAAATTCTAATTCATGAGACAATTCCAGGGGCATCTGGAAAAAACCATAAGATTCCTGTAGCTGTTAAAAGTAATGGAATGTATATCGCAATTGCTTTCAATAAAGCAACTGGTACTCCAGTTCAAAAACGTGAGCTTGAAAAATTCTATGCTATTGCTGATGATGTAAAAAAAGGAGATCACGGCACCATGTTAACTGATGCAGTCTATGGTTCATCAGTTGGCTTTAAGGGAGAGGGATTAGTAGAACTTGAAAAATTAAGTAAATCTAGAAATAAAGATCCTGAAAATAAATTAGAATTTAAAACTGCTAATTTTGAAAATAGAATTTATTCTGTTACAAAGTGTTAGATTAATTCCATTTTATTCCGTTACTTTTATAATACTTTAGCTTATCTTTTGAATGTCTCGGTCTCACATGTAAAATAGAATTACAGCATGGACATTTTGAACCAGTTAGAGAAAAATAAACATCACACACACCACATCTTTTCTGATTATTTTGATATCGTAAAAAACGTCTACCAATTAAAGAATTAAATTTTGTTTTACAAAGTCCTTTACAAAAAAACATATCTAAAAACAAACAATTGTAATTAAAAGAAAAGGGTGATTGTACTATAACCGGAAGCTTGATGTATCTATTGTTAAAAAGTTTGGTTTATCAGTAGTTTTTTCAAAATCTTTTCCATATTGTTCAAAAGGCAAACTATCAAAGAGATGTTTAGTCCAAACATCATGAACTATCTCAACATATCTTTTATTACCAGTTTGACGTAAAAGTTCATGAGCAATTTCATGTGAAACAGTTGTACAATTTTTTTCAGCAAGAAATAAAATATCGTCTTCATTTTTTGGTGTTTCCCATAATGACATTCCAAAATTTTCAGCATGATAACCTTCACAAGTACAATCTGTCCACATTGGTCTAAAATGAGATAGGTAAAAATGATAAATCTCTTCTCCTCGCTCTCTATGATCACGAAGTAATTGGTGAGTATCTAATTTTTTGAGAATACTAGTGGGTTTAGTAATCATAATGTCAGATTGTACATCAAAATCTTTTGAGAAGTTTTTTAGAATCCATTTCTTAAAAAATTGTGACATTTGTTTAATGTATTCAAATTCGTAGTCTCTTTTACCAAGATCAGTTTCTTTTATTACAAAAATAAAATGCAGTAACATAGTAAGAAAAAGAAGTGATTATGTTTGACCTTCGATACCCATCAAGGTCAAAGTGGAACGGATTTTTTCTATTTTTCTAATTTTCCAAGTTATCGTTTCTCTTAATGTTTCAACAGTACCTGATTCTATTTTTGCCAAGATATCATAAGCACCAAAAGTGCCATGAACTTCTTTAACTCCTTCCAGGTTTTTGAGTTGTTGAATAATAGCTTCCTCCGAACCTAGTTCGCAGTTGATTAAGACATACGCAGTTGCCATACTTTTCTATAAAATTACGATTATATCAATAAACCTATCGAAAAACTGAATTTATTGGAGGGAAATCTTAATGATTTTATCCCAAATTTGTTTTGGAACTGGCATTATAGATAATCGAGAAATTCTTAAAAGTTCCCAATTTTTGAATTTTTTTTCTTTTTTTAATTCATCTAAAGTAACTTCTCTTTTTAGTCTCTTTTTATATTTCACATTTATCACAATAAACCGTTTATTTTTTTCCTCAGGATTTGGATAGGGATCAGAATCAACTGTCATAATTCCAACAATTTGTCTTTCAGTTCCAGTATGATAGAAAAAAACTAAATCGTTTTTTTTCATGTTGTTCATATGTTTTAATGCAAGATTGTTATGTACTCCATCCCAAACAGTTTTTTTTTCTTTTTCTAGTTTAGAAAAATTGTAAGCTCTAGGTCCACTTGGTTCTTGTTTTGCTAACCAATAGTTTACCATTTAGAATAATTCTAATCAGTGTAATTTTAATTCTTAGAAAAAATTTTAAAAAAATTGTTCCCCGGTTCTGACTCACACAAACTCATAGGTATTTAGCCATATCCTCATTTGGCTCTAAAACCGGGGCGCCCTTTGTTGCACACCTGGGTGAATTAGAAATCATAGAAATCCGAACGATCATCGTCATCCTAATCCGTCAGTATGCATTGCTCTTTTTGGGCAATTAATAATAGGACCTAGTCAAATATTAATCCTGATAGTTTTATTTCGAAGCCTGCAACATTTACTTCGTCTCGAATCTTAAAATTTCCAATTACTTTAGAGTCTAGTTCTCCTAAAATTCCTACTATTTTTTCATTAACTAGTATGTATGCAGTTTTTCCTTTTGAGAAAGGTAGATGAGATGATGCTTTAGTTTCACTATCAATATTAAATCCAATCTTTAGTAAAGATTGAAGAATTGATTTTATTTCAGAAAAGTTTGCGTCTTTGTGTGCACTAATTCCAGCTAGATGAACGTCTTCTTGAATTGGATTTCCTTTAGAAAAAACAGTTCCTGTCTCAAAAAGTTTTTGTGGATATTGTTCATGTACATTTTTTGATAAATTTTCTAAAAGACCGGGCATAATTGCATCACGTAAAATGTTATGCTCAAGACTTTTGGATTCTACAACTTGAATTATATCTGAATTATCTCTAATTGTTAATTCGTTTTGAACTTGGTTACTAACTAGACTGGAATTTACTGCTTCAGTATATCCAAGACCTATCATTATTAGACTGAGTGAGTCTATAGATTTAGTGACATTGTTTTTTTGACCTACAGAGATTGATGGAGGTAATGTGGGTTTTAGATTTTCAATTCCATATCCTAAAACAACTTCTTCAACTAAATCCATTGGGCCAAAAATATCAAATCTATATCGAGGAATTATGCACTCGATTTTGTTTTTCTTAGGTGTTGCATCTATTCTGCTTTTTTTAATGGAATTTGCAATCAGTGAAGTAGACAGGTTTAATCCTAAAATGCTATTTACAAGTTCAGAATTTAGGATTATTTTTCTAGGTTTGAGTAAGGGTGATGAGTTATTTGCTCCAGAGATTTTAACTGAATAAAGTGAAAATCCTGCAGCTTGCAAAGTTATTGCAACTACGGCAAGTGCATCTTCTGCTGCATTTTTATCAATTGCAGTTACTTCAATCAACAGGTTTTTTGTATCTGAAGATACAGTAGTTAATGCAGAGTTAATTATTGGTGGAAATGATAGTGTATTGTCATTTGCATCTAAAATGATAGGAACTTTAGCAGAATTTCCTAAAATTGAACCATATTGCTTTCCAACATCAGTTTTTTCTAAAATATCTGAAATTGAGTTTTCCTGACTAGAATCAAGAGGTACAAACTTGTGATCTTTAGATACAGTAGTGTAATGTAGTGGAAAGACGATTTTATCTAAATCATGAATTCCAATTGATATTTTTTTTCGTCTTCTGCCAATTCCAAAATGAATGTCTTCTTGCAAAGTGATTAGTTGGCGAATAGTTTCATCATCTAATGTTCCATTTTTAGCAACAATCGAAGTAACAAAGGGACGCACCTTTTTTACAGAAGGATCAACTTTGAGGGAGTTATTTCCTTTTTTGATTAATAGTTTTGGCATTCCTTTTTTGATTCCAAACAAGCCTTGTAGTCCTAACGCAATACCAAAGTCAGTTGCATAATCGGGTCTGTTAGGGCTGTACTCTACTCGAAGATACTCGTTTGTTTGCTCTTCAATGTCTAATCCCAAAAATGGAATTTCAGCAAGTATTTTGTTTTTGTTTGATTTTTTTCCAATTAGTTTTTGTAATCGGTTAAGATATAGCTGAACTACTGGCATTTTGTTGCACTCCTCAACCAGCTTAGATTGTTATTGTAAAATTCTCGAACATCATCTACGCCATACTTTAGCATAGCAATTCTTTCTATTCCTCCACCCCATGCTAAAACAGGTTTTGTAATTCCTAATGGCTTTGTTACTTCTGGTCTAAAAATTCCCATACCAAATAGTTCAATCCATTTTCCTAATCTTTCATTATACACCATTGATTGTAAAGATGGTTCGGTATATGGGAAAAATGTTGGCCAGAATTTTATTTTTGTTAGGCCAATTCTTCGATAAAATTCTTCTTGCAATCCCATAAGATCTCTTAATGAAACATTTTTTCCAATAACTACTCCTTCTACTTGATTAAATTCTGCAAGATGTTTGTAGCTAACCTTTTCATTTCTAAATACCCGGCCTAAAGAAAAAATTCTTGCCTCATCAGGTTTGTTATCTGCAAGATGTTTAATTGTAACACAGGTTGTATGAGTTCGCAATGCCATTCTTTGTGCTTCAGAAATATCCCAATAATATCGCCAACCTAACTTGTGAGAACGTGCAACATTTTTAATCTGTTGAGGTGATGCAAATTTTGCTGCTTTGATGTCTTTTATGTAAAATGTATCTTGCATTTCTCTTGCAGGATGATCCTGTGGAGTAAATAATGCATCAAAGTTCCAGAAACTTGATTGAGATAGATTCCCCAGGACTTCAGAAAAACCCAAGCTAACAAAGATTTCTCGAATTTCATTAATTGTTTCTTTTAGTGGATGTATTCTTGCTGCATGTGTTTGAGGAACTTTAGCCTCAACATCAATGGCTCCAGTAGATGCCTCAACATCAATGTTTTTTGCTTTTTCAGATAGAGTAATTGTTTTTAGTTTTGTAAAGTTTTCAGAAATAAAATCAGGTCTTTTTTTTAATGATGTTAATGCTTCAATGTCTTCAATGTCTTTTTGGGATTTTTCTTCAGTTCCAATAAAATTAATGAGTTTTTCTTCTGGGGATGATGATGGTTTGCCTTTGAGTGATATTTTATTAGAGTTTTCTCCTTTTTCTATTTGAATCCAGTCGTTTTTCTTTGCGTTAGCTATTGCTGCATTAAAATCAGATTTTAAGATATTTCTGACTTCTTCAAATGACTTTGGTCCATCTTGAATAGTGTTAACTAATTTTCTTTCTGGTAAACCATTGTTCTTTGCATCTAATCCATTTGGTCCTAGTTTTAGAGTAGTTTTTTCAATTTCTTTTACTTCTGCTAGACCTTTTAGTTTTAACCACTCCATTCCTCTTCTAATCTGATCAATGGAAAGTTTGGTAGATTCGACAAGTTTTTCTGGAGTTGAACTTTCGCTTTCTTTTAATGATTTTATAATTTGTTTTTCAATTGGATGAAGAACTTGCGACAATATGACAAAGTTCCAAAAAGACTTTTTAAACCTTAACCTAACTCAATCTTGAATGTCTGCAGATGACTTTATCGTCACCCCTTGGCATGTTGAAGGCGATATTGATTATGATAAGTTGATAAAACGATTTGGGACTGAAAAAATTTCAAATCAGTTGCTTAATAGAATTGAAAAAATAACAGGGGATCTTCATTTTATGTTAAGAAGGGGCATATTTTTCTCTCATAGAGATATGAATTCCATTTTAGATCAATATGAAAAAGGTAAGGAGTTTTTCTTATACACCGGAAGAGGTCCTTCAGGCCATACTCATATTGGTCATTTGGTTCCATGGGTTTTTGCAAAATGGCTTCAAGATAAATTTAGAACAAATATGTATTTTCAGTTAACTGATGATGAAAAATTCTTTTCAAAACAAGATCTAAATTTAGATGATACAAAGAATTTTGCTTTAGAAAATGCTCTTGATTTTATTGCTCTAGGCTTTAAACCAGAAAAAACTAAGATAATCATCGATTCAGAAAACATCAAAACACTTTACCCGATAGCTGCTCTAGTAGCTAAAAAAATCAATTTTTCTAATACCAAAGCAGTTTTTGGTTTTTCAAATGATACTAACATTGGAATGATATTCTATACGGCTCTACAATCTGCACCATGTTTTATTGAAGACAAACCAGTGCTGATTCCGCTTGGAGTAGACCAAGACCCACATTTTAGACTGACAAGAGATGTTGCACCAAGAATTGGTAAACAAAAACCAGCATTAATTCATAACATCATGATTCCAGCTTTGCAAGGACCTGGGGGGAAAATGTCAGCATCTGATGAAAATGGAACAGTGTATACAACTGATGCTCCAGAAGCTGTTAAAAAGAAAATTAACAAGTATGCCTTTTCTGGGGGGCGTCCAGACATTGAAGAACATAGAAAACTTGGGGGAAATCCAGACATTGATGTTTCTTACCAGTATCTTCGAATTTTCTTTGAACCAGATGACAACAAGTTAAAGCAAATTTATGATGATTACAAATCGGGTAAAATGCTAACAGGTGAACTAAAGGCAATACTCATTGAAAAAATCAATGAATTTCTAAAGGTTCATCAAGAAAAACGTGAAAAAGCAAAAGATCAACTAAGTAAATTTCTTTTAGATAATTCATGAGAAGGAAAATCAAATGTCTTGATAAATATGAGGCTGAAAAACTTGCCAGTATGATCTTTCTTAGAGAAGGTAAGGAAACGTACATTACTGAAATTTTAAACATTATCGATAATGAAATTGTTGTAAAGTTAAAGGATAAATCCGCACACAGTATTTTGTTAAAAGATAATTCTCAAGTAGAATCTTTTGCTGATTTTATTCAATCAGTATTTGAAAACCAACAAAAAATAGTAGACACTTCAATATCTGAAAATGAAGTAGAAATCACTAAAGAATAATCTAAACTAGAGATTTATCCATTTCTGAGCTCATTATTTCTTGAACTTTAAGAAAATAAAGTCTAGTTGAATATGGCATATCATCTAAATTATTATCAATTACAATTATCAGATATCTGACAGCTCGTTTAGAAATATCAATGTTAAATTTCATATGTAAAATTGAATCCTGTTTTACGTTTATCTTGTCTTCAAGCCAAGGCGGTGCCATTTCTCTTGTTTCATGAATTATTTTATCATACCAATAAGCAAGACTTTTGGGTTCCAATCCTTCTTTGAGATTAGTTACATCATCGCCTATTTTTTTTAACATGTGATTGACTAAGGTCAAGGATTCAGAGTTGTGATTTTTTGTTTTATCTCACTTACTCAAAGTTAGACAAGTTACTAGTCAAATCAAGACAAGTTTCCTTCAGCATCTATTTCAGAATTTTTAATTCTTGTAGTTGAAATTCGCTTTCCATCTTTAGCTAAGACCATAGGAACAATTACAATTTCTACTGGGGGAAGATTTCGTTCTTTTCGTAAAGTGTTTAAAATTTCACTTTTGTTACTAGTTTCCTCACTTAGAATCAAAGCATCAACTTTTCCTTCAATTGCTGCAGGACCAAAATCATTTTCAAGCTTGCTTATGGTATAAGATGAATTGGGAAATTTTTTTTCAATTAGATTTTTTAGGGATTCATACCTTTTAGAATAATCATTAATTATCTTCTTGTTTTTTTTCTTAGCCAAGTCGTCTCCCGTAAGTCCAATAATAGCATGAGTCGAAATTGTAAAGGCTTGAGTCAAAAGGGCAACATGGCCCTTATGAAGAATATCAAAAGTGCCCCCAAGTGCAACTGTACCGTATTGTGGCATGATTTAGTTTTGTATTCTATGAAAATAAAGTTATTAATTTACAAGAATTAGAGAAAGAGGTCCCTTAGATGCTAATGGATTATAGTTAGGATCCCAAACAAAGGTTTCCACAAAATACAATCCATCATTTTCAGGTATCCAACCTACAGATGGAGTTTCTACTCCGTTTGTATCAATAGAACCTTCGGCTTTTCCAATAAATTCAACAAACGATTTAGTTTCACCGTTAATTTCTAGTGATTTTTTAATTTGAATCCAATACACGTATTGTTGAACTTCAGATTCTTCAAAAGATAATTGTTGAAAATCTAATTGGCTTTGGATGTTGATTGAAGAACCAACTGAAATATCAGTTAATTGATTTCCTTCATCATCAGTAACTGTAATGTCACTTATTGTGACTAATTTATTTAGAATTTCAAGTGATGTGTCTGTAATCTCTAAAATTCCAGTTGAGTAATCTTGGGATTCTCCAATTATTTTAAAAGCACTTGCACGAGAATCACGTTTTACATCAAATTCAAAATTTTCAGAACCTCCTGGTGTAATATCATTTTCCAAGTTAACTGTAGCAATTCCTAAAACTCTTGGTGGGTTAAAGGAATCATATGAAATCAATTGAATTTTTGTATTAGTGCTGTTTAACTCACCATTATTTGTAATTGTTCCAGATAAGGATAATTTTTCACCCATCTCCAAGGTGTTAAGATGAAGATTCAATTCTTTTTGTTTTTCAGGTGAAGAGTTGAATCCAAGTAAATTTACTGAAACGCTAGTAATTCTAGGGTTTGCAGTTTCAGATATTATTATGTATGGAGATTTTCCAAATGGTGGAATTACTTCCATAATTGTTGTGCCAATGGTAGTTTCTAATGGATTCTCACTGATATTATCATAAAATCCAGCCCAAATTTTTACTCCACTAACTGGAAAATTTTTCGTATTTTCAACTTCGCCAAGAATCACAGTTTTTCCATCAACTTCTTTGTAATTGAATGGGGAAAAACTAGTAAGTACAATTCCTAATGTTGGATCTTTATCTACGAATTCTTGGGAATAACTTGAACTGATTGGAAATAATGTGATTACCAAAAATAATACGAGTAATGCCTTTTTCATATACAAACAATTCACAGAGGCAATTAATCTTGTAGAATATATCATAATGTAAACAAGGTGGATTGGAAGGTTTTACCTATTACTACTGTATCATGAAAATAAGAAAAAGATGTAAAAAATGGATATTTTATCTGCGTTTTTTCATAGCAGTTATAGCTAACCAATAAACTAAACCAGGAGCTAATCCTACTATAAGAGGAATCCATACGGGCCATCCTTCAGCTGCTGTTGCCATGTCAAAATGACTGATCATATCATATTTAAATCCATCCTCAAGTTTTAAATTCGAAAATGATCGCTTAGAAGTAAATTTATCAAATCTTACTTTAAAAAAAATTTGAACAAAAATGGACTGAAGGGGATTTGAACCCCTGACCCCTCGCGTGCAAGGCGAGTATTCTACCAGTCTGAACTATCAGCCCATAGGTTTGATGATTGGAGTGTGGATTTTAATTGTTGTCTTCTAAGTTTGGCAAAGATTTTATTTCCAAGAATTTAGGATTTTTTATGGTCTTACTAGAATCACAAGTCAAACTAAACACTGGAGATTTAGCTCCTGATTTTGATTTGAGGGGAACAGATGACAAAAAGCATTCCTTACACAGCTACAAAGATTATGAAGGATTACTAGTGATTTTCATGTGTAATCACTGTCCTTATGTTAAAGCTAAAGTTGAAGCAATTAAAGAAATACACCAAAAATTCAAAGACAAAATTGCAGTTGTTGGAATTAACAGCAATGATGCAGTAAAGTATCCTGATGATAGTTTTGAGAGTATGAAAGAAGCTGCTAAAGAAAAGAATATGCAGTTTGATTATCTTGTTGATGATACCCAGGAGGTTGCTAAAAAATATGGCGCAATGTGTACACCAGACCCATTTCTCTTTGACAAACAAATGAAATTGATTTTTCATGGCAGAATCGATAATGCCATGAAGCCTGAAGATACTGCAACTGAAAAAACCATGATTAACAATATTGAGAAATTTCTTTCTGGAGAAAAAATTGAAAAAGATTTTGATCCTTCAATTGGTTGCTCAATAAAGTGGAAAGAACAGCAAACTTAAATGACCTAGCTCCTGAAAAATTTTTCAGGGCCGGTAGCTCAGCTTGGCTGGAGCGTTCGACTGATAAACTTGTTTCAGACATCGAAAGGTCGTGAGTTCGAATCTCACTCGGCCCACGTTATTTTGTAAAACGCTCAAAAGTTGTTTGTGACCATTGCAATACAGATTCTAAATTATTTGCTACCAAATCTGCTTTAACATTAGTCTTTTTTTTCATATCACTACAAAGAATCAAGTTAAGATTTTTTCCAAATTTTCCCTTTGCAGAATTTGCAGCTTGAGCAAAAAACTTCAAACCCTCCTCAGTTGTTGAAAAAATAACAATTATCATTATACCCCTATTTTTTGTCCATATCTTACCAATGAAATTTTGCAAATCCAAATCAAACATTACATCAATTGCATCAGACATATCCCCAAGAGATGAAACATTCCATCCTTCTGAATGAAATGATGCAGCAGCCGCTTCTGCAATTATTGCACTTTGTGAATCTGCAGAAATGATAATAACATTTTTTTGTTCATCAATTTCTGCATTTATTTGATTTAGCATTTGAATTGAATTAGAAATTATTTTCCCAAGTAATTTTGATTCTGATTTGCTAATTTTTCCTTGTTCAAAAAGTTCTTGAATTGATTGGGTAGCTGGAAGAATTATTTCATTCATTAATTTTGTAGTGTTTGCATTAGAGTGTATACAATTTCGAATTAGATTATACGATTTTTGTTCAGATCTTTGTGTTAATAATTCCAGATATTTTGTTTTTACACGAAAATAATCTGCAGGAAATTCAAATTGCTCTGTACCCTCTTCTAAAAACCATAAATTTACATTTCCAATATTTTTTTGGCCAATCATTCCTTCAGTAGCAAACATGTTAAGATATTTTGCCATAGTTACACGATTTATCCCAAGTTTTTCTGAAATCTCAATTCCTGAAAGTCCTGTTTTAGAATTTGCTAATACATCAACTAGTTGTTGTTTAAGTTCTTGAACTTGGTATCCTTTTGCCATATAGTTTTAGATTTTTTAGTATAGTATAAAGTCTAATTCTAATTTTCCTCGTCTGACGTTGAATTTTAAAGAACAAACATTATATAGTTGAGTACCTTAATTTACGGTAGGATAAAGTAAAATGCCAAAAGCGGGATTTAAGTCAATTACAATTTCTGAAGCAGTTTATGACAAGTTCCATGACGTTTTCGAGAAAAATAAATCAGACCTTTCTATGAAAGGGGTCAATAGTTTTGCTGGCTATATCACTTACATGCTAGAAGACATGATGCTAAAGGACAAGACCTTTGCAAGATATGCACCAAAACTTGAAAAGATATCTGTAGATGATGACCGAGTTATAATCAAAGATAATATCAAAAATAGAATCGCCGAAGTTACCATTCAAAGAGGTGAACTTTTCTGTCAGCTATGTGAGGAAAAGAATTGCTTCCATATTGGATTTGTATTTTCATTACCTGATGTTTACGAAGTATTGAATTCCAAAGGAATTAGACATCCAAAATAAATGGTGGAGGAGGTGGGATTTGAACCCACGAACTCCTGAGAGACAGGATCACCCATTATTTGATCTTAAGTCCTGCATGTCCAAAAGCTTGAAAGCTTACTTTGGCCAGGCTTGATTACTCCTCCATTAGAATTGCTAAAATTTATTCAGAATTTAACAGTTTATCGATTTCCAATAGTATGATCAAAATTATAAAGAGTCTTTAGAGTCTGAATTGCATGCTTCGATAGCTCAGCCTGGTAGAGCGTTACCTTGGTAAGGTAAAGGTCGCGGGTCCAATTCCCGCTCGAAGCTTTTAATAATTTTTAATCAAAAGTTCGAAATGGCCTGTCCTCTTATCAGAGGCAGAATTGATTGCGCGATTAGCTTCGATTTTAGTAATATTCCAATTCTTAGATGAAAACATGTCACGGACTTGTTTTGAAGAAGAATTAGATAACAAAACATTAACTCCTTTCTTTGCTAATTCATTTGAAACCTTTGCAAGTCGTTTTAGATCATTTAATCCAAAGTTCCCATTTGTATAGCTAGTAAAATTAGCAGTTTTGCTAACTGGTTGGTAGGGAGGATCAAAATAAACAAAATCTCCTTTTTTTGCTTTTTCAACGGTTGATGAAAAATCCTGACATTTTATTGTGATTTTATTTTGATTCAAAAACTGATTTACAGATCTTAGATTTTCTTCTTGAACTATGTTTGGATGAGAGTATCTGCCTAAGGGTACATTGAATTTTCCTTTGCTGTTTACCCTATACAATCCATTAAAACAGGTCCTATTCAAAAAGAGTAATCTAGAAACTTTCTCAATCTGGCTTTTTGGATTAGATTCTCGAACTGAATAGTAATATGATTCTGAATTAAAGAAATATTTGTCTGAATGTTTTTGAAGGGATTTTAGCAGTCCGTTGAGATTATCTCTAATAGTGACATATGATAAAACCAGGTCAGAGTTTAGATCAGATACATGTCCTTTCAAATTTTTATTTTCAGAAAGTAGATTAAACAGTAATGCACCGCCTCCAAGAAATGGTTCAAAATATGAACTAAATTTTTCTGGTAAGTGTTGTTCAATTTGGGGTAGTAATTGACGTTTTCCTCCAGCCCATTTTACAAATGGTTTTGGCGAAGATAAGATCTGCCGATATTGTTGACTCACCCGCCGTACTCGAATTATTTATGGTTAAGAAAAGATGTTGCAAAAGATTACAACGTGTGCAATATTTTTTTATCTAGATTTTTTGAATTAAAAAAATTAGGCATAAAATTTTGTATAGAGTTCAATTAGTGAACTTTAAAGAAAATGAAAAGGAAAAGATTGGGGATTTAGTCCCACTTTGACCAAGCGGCCATCCATCTATACGTCCACGTAGTTAGTTTACATCCCAACGCCGTAAACGTTACAGATAACACTGCTCCAGCTCCTGCGCCAAGCGCAACTGGGCTGTTATAGAACTTTCCTACCTGCGGTTCTATCGGTGTCATGTATGGAGGCAACGTAGGTCTTGGATACTTGAATGCAGTCTCCAATGGATCTGCTACTGTAATCAGGTTTACCATGTTGAACAATGGTAACGACATTCCACACAGTACTCCGCCGAACAGTATCAGAGAGTGCTTGTTCTTCTTTGTCGCCCAATATGCCAAATCCAACAGCATTGCCGATGGAATCCACACTGGTGTTACAATGAAGTCATATGGATATCCTAGTGCAAACCATGCACCTTTTGCTACCCATGTATACACCGTCATAATCAACGCGTAGTATGTTGCTGTTCCTGGAACTCCTGTAAATGTTAGGTAATATGTTGCACCTACACAAAGCATCAAAGTTTGTGAGATGGAAAATACTACAAAGGATGTCCAAGCCCAATCTGTGTAGAAGATATAGTCACCTGCATTAATTGTAAGCAGAGTAGAATTGACTGCTACCACTACTATGAATAAGTAATGAGTACATCGTCTAAGCCAGACCATTATCAGTGTGAGTATAGCGTCAGTATATAAAATTTTAGACGATTATCGATCACGTATATAATCAAAAATCTAAAAATGAAAAAAGTAGGAACGATTTTTGTTTCCTAGAATCCGACATATAGTGATATTAATACAGTTCCAACAGCAACCGCTGCTACAACGCCGGCTACAATTCCATTGCTATTCTTTCTGGTTCCCTCTTCCATTACTTTGATACAGAAGATGTAACCAATCGCCTCAATAATTGTGAGTACGATGAATGCATAGTGACCGCTATTTGTTGGATATGCCCAAGGATAATAGAAGTATCCTGCAGCAGTACCACCAAAGGTAGCTAACCATGCTGCAATGAATGAAATCGTTATCAAGCCGGTCATGTTTTCGACACGTTTGCCGATCATTCTTTCAACATCGGCACTAGTTCCGCCAGAACCGCCTGCTGAACCAAATCCCTTCGGTAAAGTCATTTGGGATTATACTATTCAGAATACTTTTAAGTCTTTCTTAAATTCTCAGCCCAAGCCGATCTAGGGGAGTTAATATAAAAAGAGAAAAAAGTGCGATGATACGCATTTTTTGATTATGGGATGGATCTACTGTACAATTTGCCTTCTAAGGCCATCTTGTACATTTCAGCAACATAGGGGTTTTCACCTGGTGTTTCTGCGCCAAGTTCAACGAGTCTTGCATATACTCTAACTACATAAGCCAGAGCGCCCATAAAGGCTACGACTACACCCATATTGAACATCCAATGGTTTGGTACTGCAAAGATTTCTTCAACAAACCAAAAGTGCCACATCTCATTAACTCCAATTGTAAACATGGTTGCAAGATAACCTAGAATTGTCATCTTTAGTCCAGTGTTCATTGAGTTGTTTGGACCTCTGAGAATTGGTACTCTTCTATCATAGATTGCAGCTGCACCCCAACCTAATGGAAGAGCCACAAAGTGGGAATATAACCACCAGTGAGCTGGTGTAAATGCACTATCTCTGATAGATGTTTGATGCAGTGAACCGTCAACAAAGTTGTCGACTTCTACTGATGCAGCAGTTGATCCCATAGCGATGACGATAAGCCAGATCTTTTTCAATCTCTGGATTTCGACTTCTTTTGGAATTAGTGCCGGCATTTGTGCCATAGACACATTACTGTTTAATCCACATATAAGGGATGAGTTATGAAAAAGAGGGTTTTTTTGAGATTATTTTGAATAATTTTTAGAAAAACTATAAGAAATTTTCATTTTATATAGATAATAATGCTAGATTTTCACTGTTTCAAAAGAGGTCTCAATGATAATCATTGGTGTTAATCATAGTACCTGATCCATTGTTAATGATAATTAAGGTAAAACATATAACGTTCTTAATCAACTCATTTGGTAATTCGGGATAACTATGGTCGATAAAAAATTAATCGTTGTAGGGCTCAGTGTCATATTGGCACTTGGAACAATAGGATTCAATTGGGTTGAATCAATTCTTCCAACAGCTGAAGCACACGGTGTCCAAGCACAACTACAAAGTCGTTTCGTAAGAATAGAAGACGAGTCCTTTAACAGACAATCTCTCAATACAGGTGAAGAATTATGCCTTAGTGGGAAATTTGTTAGTCTTGTTACAAGAGACTTAAGAGCATGGAATTCAATCTTCTCCGAATCAACTAATGCTGGCAACAGATGGGAAATTCTTGCAAGAGACCCACCTGGTAATGTATTTGACCTCCCAGGTAACGCAGTGGTACCATATGAAATATGTGCCATGGCACTTGAGCCAGGAGTATATCACGTACACACTCAGCTAAATATAGCTACAGTTGGCCCAGGACTTGGTCCAGGACAAACAGTAGTAGTTGATGGAGATTTTGTTCTAAAAGAAATTCCATACACTAACATTGCTTACCAATCAATTTTGATTGGAGTTGCATATGTAATCACATTTGCGACACGACCTTGGCAAGTAATCTAAAACCAAAAATCCTCCCTTTTCATTTTCTCAAAAACTCTTAGAAAAAGATGTGGCCTTATAGCATATCTTCATACTTTATGAATTAAAATCTTATCTTTGATGATGGTCTGAATAAATCAAATGGTGCTAAATTTTAAAATAAAATTCCTTGACATTCATCAGAGTTATTTTATAGGCAAAGCCGAATTAAAAGATGAAGAGTATAACATCAACATACAAAATGAAAGAAGAGGAAAAATTCTCAAGCTTCCAGTTAAACCAAAATCTGAAAAGGAAAGAATGGTAGTAAGATTGACAGGACCTGGAAATATTTTCGTAGAAGACTACATACCCTACAAGGGAGAATCAGAATGGGTTGAAATTGATTCAGATGAGATAACACATTATATTGCAGATAATCAAGATAAGTTTGACACCCTTGAAATTGTTGATGAGGTCGAGGGTAGTTATAGAAAGGACTTTAAGTAATTCTCGTCGATTTTAGTCATGATATGGCCAGGAATGGGCGATCCTTACAAAAGGAAAAAAACTATCAGACTTCTTATAGTAACAGCAATTGTCGGAGCAGTAGTATTTTTTGGCGCCCAAGCTGTAACGAGTCAGCTGTCAGTAAATGATCCTCTAAAAAATTGTATTGAGGATAGAGTTACAACCTACAAAATTTCTGCAAATTTAGAGTTAATTGTTGATGGCGTGAAAGCGGAGATTCCTGCCAATATTGGATTTGAGGAAAATTGTCAAAGATCACTTTTCACTCTAAGTAATGATGGAGTAATTTATGCAGAGTGGCAAGAAGAATATCCATTTGAGATTGGTCATTTTCTATGGACATGGGATTTCCCATTACGGGATATGGATCAATCTAAATCAAGAATGTTCGTTAACGGAGAATTTACCAATGATTTTATCCATGCCCCATTAGTTGATGGATATAATTACAGAGCAGAGTTTACTTCCAAAGCATACGACGAATCTAAAGATACAGACTTTATGCCACCAGATCTTTAGATATAAAATATGAAAAAGTAAGACTTTGTAAAAATAATGAAAATAAGAAAGAAAATGATTTTACCAGTATCTGCCGTTATCTGGTATAAGACCGATGCCTTCTTTTTCGAAGTGTCTGTCTAGTTCGTCAACCCATCTTTCACGATTGTCTTTGTATGACCATCCGTGAACTCGCAACCAAAATGCAATAATTCCCAAAAGGAATACTGTGAACATTATGGTGCCGAAAATGTATACCATTACATCGTAAAATAGTGGGTCATAGTTTGGTCCTAATTGTCCTGTAATTGTTGACAGAATGCTTAGGAATGTACCCAGTAAAGGAACCATTAGATTGAAAATTAAAGACGTGCGATATATACATTTCCTTTATTCTCACTGAAAAGAGATCAAAAAATTACACATTAGGAATGGAAATTAAAATAAGAAAAGAGAAGGTTGTTTAACCTCTACCTTGGGCTGCGTATTTGCCGCCTCTGCCTTTGAAGAACAATGCTCCTGCAATTCCTCCAAACACTGCTGCTGCAATTGCTGATGCTCCTAAGACACCGTCTGCTGCCAGATATGGTGTACCAGAACCACTAGCTGGATTGGCTTCTGCTGCTTCTATTTTTCGTCTTGCAAGTTCTAAGGTTTCTTCCAAAGTACGTGCACCAGTTTCGCCTTGGTCGCCTACATTTCCCATGTATTGAGCAAATGCATCGACTGCTCCAAATCCATAGTAGCCCATAACGTATACTGCGAGAATGCTCGCTATCAGTAATGGTTTATTCATATCGTTTACCTGATGAAGGAAAACTGCTGTGTCTATTTAACTTTTTTCTCGCTATCAATGTTGAAAATTATTCCCTTGATCGCTGAAGTAACGTTTATGTTTGTTCTTCAGGCACGCATCGCATGGGAAGATTACATACTCACAATCATGGAAAATCTCACTCTACGAGGCCCCAAGATCTCAAAAAACCATCATGGGTTACTCTAAGTCCAAAAGAAATTGAAGAGATGATTGTAAAATATGCAAAGGATGGATTACCTGCAAGCCTAATTGGTATTAAATTACGAGATCAACATGCTATTCCATTAGTTAGGCCAATTATCAATAAACGAATAACACAGGTTCTCGATGAGAATAATGCTAATGAAGAAATGCCTGAGGATTTGAATAACATTGTAAACAAGGCAGTTGGTTTGCAAAAGCACTTAAAATCAAATAAAAAAGATAATCGAAATATTAGATCGCTTGAACTAATTGAAGCTAAAGTTCACAGACTTTCAGTATATTATAAGAGAATTGGTAGAATTCCTAAAAACTGGAAATATAAGTCTGTAGTCGCTCAACTTGAGTGATGGAAAAAAGTTTCGAGCAAGATTTAAAAAAATTTAAAGACAAAATTTCAGATTGTATTAAATCCAAAAAAAGTATCTCAGTGACAACCCATATTGATTGTGATGGAATTACGTCTGGGAGCATAATAGCAAAAGCATTGATTCGTGCTGGAGCAAATTGTACTGTTTCTACTGAAAAAGAATTCAACAAAAAAGTGATTGATAGATTACAAAATGATCAAAGAGACTTTCATGTAATAACAGATCTTGGAGGGGGTTTTGCAAAAGAGATCGATGAGGGTTTATCAGATAACTGGTTTGTTTTAGATCATCATCAGATTCCTCAAGAAGAATTAGAAAATGAACGAGTCATCAACGCATGGAAATATGGGATTGATGGAGGATTAGAAATCTGTGCTGGAGGCATGGCATATCAAGCAGCAAAGATAATGGATGAGAAAAACACAGATCTTGCATGGATTGCTGTTGTTTCAGCACTAGGTGACAGACAAGATCAAGGAGAAAAAAAATCATTTACTGGAATGAATTTAGATATCGTTAATGATGCAAAAAATTCAGGTCGTCTGCAAGTAGACCTTGATTTAACACTTGTAGGAAGAGAGACTAGACCATTACCTGATGCACTAGCATTTACATCTCAGCCATTTATCGAAGGTCTAACCTGGAATAGAGACGCTTGTCTTGCATTGTTTAATTCATCTGGCATAAATCTTAAAGATGGAGGACGATGGCGCGTTCCAGCAGAACTTAATGAAGATGAAAAACGCAAAGTTATCGAAAAAATTACCGAATTTACTTCAGGAAAAAACGCGACTGCGATAATGGAAGAATTAATTGGATACACCTATACATTTCCAAGAGAAGATAGTCGAAGTTTTCTCAGAGATGGTAGAGAATTTTCAACGATGTTAAACTCTTGTGGCAGAATCCAAAAAGCAGGAGTTGGAATTGCAATTTGTATGGGAGATAGAACCAAGATGCTAAAGGAAGGAGAAAATATTCTAGTAGAATATAGACAGATGATTAGAAATTACATGAATATTTTGGCAAGTGAAAGATGGAGAACTAATGATACTACAAACTGTGTAATGGTAAATGCCGAAGGAGTGGTTCCTGAAACAATGACAGGAACAATTTCATCTCTGATAGCAGGGTCTCCGAAAAATGCTGGAAAAATTGTGATACTTCGAACTAATGGAGATGAAGGAACAATCAAGTTTTCATCAAGAAAATCATTTAGTTGTAAATCAGAGGTTAACTTGAGTGATCTTATGAGAACGGGGGCACAACAATTTGATGGAGTAGGTGGAGGTCATAATGCAGCAGCTGGTGCCAGAATAACTAAAGACAAATTGGATGACTTTTTAGATTATTTAGATAAGAATGTCCTTAATGTGCAAAGTTCAGGTAACTCTGAACAACATAACTGAGAAAAAGGCGCAGACCGTTAGAAAGGCATTAGAGCCAGACAATGTGGATTTTCCAGAAAACTTGACTCTGAAAGTCGAAAATGTTGATAACAAACTTGTTTTTAATTTTCAAAGCCAAGGTAATATGAAAAAATTAATTGCTACTGTTGATGAGGTTTTAGAACATATCCAAGTTTCACTTAAAGTGATAGAGTAATGTTAGACCCAAAAATCATCAGAGAAGATCCTGAAAAGATTCGAAAAATGCTAAAGGCTAGAGCAGTAAATTTTGATTTTGATGGACTAGTGGATTATGATAAACAAAGACGAGAACTAATCATAAAAACAGATGAATTTAGAAAAAAAAGAAATGATGTATCGTTAGAAATTGGGAAGAAGAAAAAAGCAGGAGAGGATGTTTTGCCTTTACTAGAAACAATGAAAAAGGTTTCTGCAGAACTTGAAAATCTAGAAACTACTCAAAATAAAGTAGAAGTTGATTATACAAAACTTTCATCAACTATACCAAATTTTATTCATGAATCAGTTCCAATCGGTGAAGATGAAACCGCAAATAAAGAGATTAGAAAATGGGGACAGATTTCACAACCAGATTTTCAAATTAAAGACCATGTAGATTTTTCAGTTAGTCATGACCTGGTTGATCTGGAAAGAGCAGCAAAGGTAGCTGGTGCTAGATTTTATTTTTTAAAAAATGATCTAGTTCAGCTAAACCATGCATTGATTCAATATGCTTTAGACTTTCTTTCTCAAAAAAACTACACCCTTGTTCAACCACCCTACATGATTAATCATAATTCTATGGAAGGAGCAGTCATTGCAGAAGATTTTGAAAATGTAATTTACAAAATAGAAAACGAGGATCTGTATCTTATTGGAACATCTGAACATGCAGTTGCAGCAATGCATTCTAATGAGATTTTTGATGGAGCAAAATTACCAATTAGATATGCAGGAGTAAGTCCGTGTTTTAGGAAAGAGGCAGGAGCTCATGGTAAAGATCAGAAGGGGATTTTCAGAGTACATCAATTTGATAAAATTGAACAGTTTGTTTTTTCAAGACCGGAGGAATCTTGGAATGAACATGAAAGAATGTTAGAAATCGCCGAAGAGTTTTATCAAAAATTGGGAATTCCTTACAAAATTATGCTTCTCTCTAGTGGCGATATGGGAAAAGTTTCTGCAAAAACATATGATATTGAAGCATGGATGGGAGGACAAAATGCATATCGAGAAATTGTTTCTTGTTCAAATTGTTTGGAGTACCAAGCAAGAAGATTAAAGATTAGATTTAGAGATAAGACAAATGAGCAAACACAATATCTTCATACCTTAAACAGTACGTTAGTAGCAACATCAAGAACACTTGTTGCAATTATGGAAAATTTTCAGACCAAAGATGGGCATGTTGAAGTTCCCCAAGTTTTACAAAAATACCTTGGTAAAAATACGATCTAAATGCAGTACCACTTATATTTTGGCTCAAAAGGTCGATACTAATTGGCAAGAAGAAAAACCAAAGTAAAAGACAAATGGAGAGAGAAAAGATGGGTAACTGCAATTGCTCCAGATTCATTTAACAACGTTCCAATTGGATATGTGCCAATCACAGATGAAGAAACTACAAAAGGTAGAGTTTTAGAAGTTACACTTTTTGATATTCTAAAAGGAGATCCTTCTCAACATCAATACAAAATGTATTTTCAAATAGATAAGGTGGTGGGAGATAAAGCAATAACTATTTTCAAAAGATACGAATATGCAAAAGAGTTTTTGAGAAGTTTGATTAGACGAGGTTCGTCTAAAGTTGACTTTTTTATAGACGTGAAAACTAAAGATGGATATATTTTCAGAATTAAGATTATAGCTTTAACACATAGACAACTAAACACATCAAGACAACATGCATTACGATTAATTGCAAAAGAGGTAATAGAAAAAACAATTCCTCAAATGACTATTGATCAGTTTGTACAGGCTACGTGTTATGGAAAAATAAATTCTGATATTATGGCAGCTGCAAAGCGAGTTATTAGAATACGACATGTGGGATTAGAAAAAGTAAAACTTGTAAGAACAGCAGAAGCTGAAATCGCATTACTTCAAGCTTGAACAGTTTAGAATTTATCATAGATAAAAAATGGCAGACAAGCTAGAGATTTCAATAGAGATTATTGCACATGCAACTGAAGATATAGAAAAAATTTTAGAATCATTTGTGGAACAATTTGAATTTCCTAAAGAAGAGTTTTCAAAGGAGAATCTTACTGGACATTTTGAAAATCCTATTACATTGATTCGTGCTAAAATTAAGAAAAAAGATGCCAGAAGTTTTCTTGAAAAGCTTGTATCAAAAATTCCTAAAGATGAGTTATCAGAAATTATTGATGATATACAAAATCATCTAAAAGATTCAACATTACATCTCAGATTTGGAAAACAGGATTTGATTGAAGGAAAATTGATTGCCCAAGAAAGAGATGCAATAAAGTTTAAGATATTTACACCAGTTTACACGAAAACTGATATTGTAAAAAATTATGTCACATTGTTGACTGATACAAAATAGATTTTTTGGATAGAATTTAATATCATAATGTGGTATGTTATTTGGGAATGAAGAAATAGTAGCCGCTCCAGTCTGAGCTAACGCGCTGTGAAGTTGCCGCGACGAACCGACCCAGTAAATTTTTAGTTTTAGGATTATTTTAAATACAGTTGCTTTAGCTGAATAGCAATGAGTTTTGATTATGATGTGATCGTTGCTGGAGGAGGACTGGCAGGTACAATTGCAGCACAATCAATTTCATATTATTCTAAACAGAAATTATCAGTTTTAGTAATTGATCGAAGTACTAAGTTTACTCCAGGACAAAAAAACATCAGCGGTTGGACTTGTGGGGATGCGGTAAGCAAAGAAACTGTTGACTATATGACAGAGCGAATTAAAATCCCATGGACAGAGCCTGAAATTGAACATCATGTAAAGGGAGTGATGGCTTTTTCACCAGACCGAGAAACATCTATTCCATTTGATGGAGATGGCTACATGCTAAATAGACAGAAGCTTCCAGAGATGCAAAACCAAAGAGCACAAAAAATGGGAGTAAATTTTGATTTTGAAGTTAATTTAACTTCGCTGATATATGATGGCAATCAGGTAACTGGTGTTCAAGGAGTTGATAATAAAACTAAACAGCCTTACAAAAAAACTGGCAAATTAGTAATTGATGCAACTGGTGTTACATCGATGCTGCGAAACCAAATTCAAAACACTACAAAGATTGAGAGAAAAGTGGACAGACGAGACGTAGAATCTACAGGAAGGCACATCATGTATTTTGATAAAGGAGAACAAGACCTCTCAGAGTTTGATCCTGATTATTGTATTATTCATTTAGATCAAGATATTGCTCCAGGTGGATATGGTTGGGTTTTCCCAAAAGGAGAAAACAAGGTAAACATTGGATTAGGTGTTGAAAAGACTCTACTTGATAAAAGAAACAAGCGATTAGGAAAAAGCGATAATGTTTCAAGTTTAATTGAAGAATATCTTCACAGAAACAAGGCAATAAAAAATCCAAGATTGTCTACTGACGCGATTGATAAAAATAATGCTACTGGAAACTTTCAGGTTTCAGTAAGACGACAAAATGATTGTCTTGTTGCAAATGGTTACATGCTAGTTGGAGATTCTGCATGGATGCCAAAACCATTAGATGCAGGAGGAATTGGTCCTGCCCTAGTTGCAGGAACTATAATTGGAAAAGTAGCAGCTGATGCAGTAGAATCTGGCGATGTTACAGAGAAGGGATTATGGAAGTACAATAAGGAATTCATCAATGAGTATGGATACAAGACTGCCGGACTAGAGATATTTCGTAGACTAATTCAAACATTAACTAATGATCAAATTAATTATGGCATGAAGCATTTCTTAGGAAATCTAGATGTAGAAGCTATTTCAAAAGGAGAGCATCCAGACTTTGGTGGACTAACTAAATTGGGAATGCTAATTCGTGGGGCACTAAACAAGAAACTTGCAGAGGGACTCAAATTTACAACGGAGGTAAACAAGTGGCTAACAAAGCATTACTATGACTATCCTGAATCTCCAGATGGTTTTGAAAAATGGCAAACTCAATTACATGAAAAATTAAAAGAATCTAATACAAAATTAGAGGCCTATTACAGTTAGTAAATTTCGTTTTTTTCAAATATTTCAAGATCGGTTTTAATTGGTAACCATTACCAATTTCCACCAATATTTATATAGACATGTAGAATAGCAAATTTGTGAAAATTAAGACTGTTAATCCAGCTACTGAAGAGATTCTAGCTGAATATGACTCTTTAACTGAAGACCAGGTGAATCATGAAGTAAATGATGCTAGAAAAGTTCATGATTCGATTTGGAAAAAATTTGATATTTCTGAGAGAGCAAAACTTCTCAGAACTTTAGGGCATATGTTGCATCAGAGGAAAAAGGAGTATGCAACAATAATTACAAATGAGATGGGAAAACCAATTACAGAATCTTTAGCAGAAGTTGAAAAATGTAGCTGGGTTTGTGAGTATTATGCTGATAATGGAGAAAAATTCTTAGAGCCTGAATTTATTGAAACAAACGCCAAAGATAGCTATGTTCGATTTGATCCTTTAGGAGTTATCGGATGTATTATGCCATGGAATTTTCCATTCTGGCAAGTATTGAGATTTTGTATCCCAGCAATGTTTGCTGGAAATACAGTTTTACTAAAACACTCTAGTGTATGTCCATTATCTGGAAATACAATTCAAAAAGCAATAGAAGAAGCCGGATTTCCAAAAGGAGTATTTCGACATCTTGTAGGAAATTATGTTGTAGGTGAGGCTCTAGCAAGATCAAATGTTGATGCAGTTTCAATTACAGGGAGTACAAGAGCAGGAAAACGAGTTGCAGAAATTGCTAGTCAGCAGTTACACAAATTTATCTTAGAGTTAGGTGGAAGTGATCCATTTATCGTTCTCAAAGATGCCGATATTGACAAAGCTGCAGAAATTGGAGTAAAATCAAGATTTCTAAATAATGGCCAAAGTTGTATAGCTGCTAAACGATTCATAGTTGAGCAAGAAGTTATAGAAGAATTTACAAAAAAATTCATTGAAAATGTTGAAAAACAAGTTGTAGGAGATCCATTAGATCCTAAAACAACTATTGGTCCTCTAGTACGAGATGACTCTAGAGATACTATAGTTAATCAAATTGGACAATCATCTCTTAAAGGTGCTAAAGTTTTGATGGGAGGAAACGTACCTCAAATGAAAGGATTTTTCTTCAATCCTACAGTTGTTGGAAATGTAACTCCAGATATGTCAATTTCACGAGAAGAAGTATTTGGTCCAGTTGCGCCAATTGTTGCAGCACGAAATCCACATGAAGCAGTTAGTTTTGCTAACGATACTGAATTTGGTTTGGGCTCCAGCATCTGGTCTGAAAAATATGCCAAAGAGAATAACTTGGCTAAAGACATCGAGGCAGGAATGGTATTTGTAAATTCCATGGTAGTGTCAGATCCGCGTATTCCATTTGGAGGTATCAAAAATTCAGGAATTGGACGAGAGCTATCAAATTATGGTCTTAAAGAATTTGTCAATATCAAATCTGTTATTGTAAACTAGAAGAAAATGAGTAAGTGTAATTGTATTCAATGTGATTGTACCGTAGAAGGATTACACGAATATTCTGATTGGGTATGTTCTTTTTGTAAGGCTGGAAATCATATTACAGAAAACAAAATGTATGCGGATACTATTAAAAAATAGTTTAGAATCTAGACTACTAAGTACACAATTGCTTTAATTTAGAAAATAAAATAAAAATATGATGAATCTATGGTGGAACGATTCAATCGTTTTGATTATGGAAAAAGAAGATATCAAAATACTACGAGAGATGGATTTTATTGCAAGAAGTTTGGTTTCAAAGAAATTATCAAGACTCAAGAGTCGTTATGAAACAAAATTAGAACAGAGGCAATTTTCAGCCAGAATCATCTACAATTAATTCTAAATTTTTATTAATCCACGCTCTAACATCAATTGAATTCCTATAGAGAATTCATCAACTGATGATTTTCCATCAATCCAGTTTTGTGAGTTTGTTTTAACCCAAATTGGGACTTCCCACATTGGATCATATGATACTTGGCCAGAAAAAGGCACATGGACTATTTTTTGCTCAACCAAATATGATAAAGTAGTAGCGTATTGTTCATCAGACATTTGACCGTTTACCCAAAACTGTGTCAGATTCTTCACCCAATAAGGAATTTTAACAAAATTATCACCTACAGTGACTACAAATGATGCTCGAGCCTCATTTCCAGCCGAGTCCATAGCATAACACCTTACAGTAGTTTTTCCTACTTTGAAAACAGTTTTTGATGATTTATCACAGTCAACTCGAACTTGCCCATCTACATCATCATATGCTAAAATTGAAAGTGAAACAGGAGAAGGAGTTGCGGATACATGATAGATATCCCCTTGGGTAGTTATGATTGGCCTTACAGTATCAGATGATTCAGTAGCAAATGCATTATTTGAAGCAGTAGTTTGTAGAAGTAGAATTGAGAAGACAGTCATAGATAGTAGTATTACATACTTCAAGATAGTTTAATCAACTCCTGTTTCATGGTCTCGTTCCACATCATCGATCAGAATAAGTTAAGCTTTACTACTTTATCCTACTAGTGATGTGCAAAATGAAAATCACAAAAACAAATGAGAAAAAGAGAGAATCAGTGAAGTATAGTGATTAATTTTTTATCAGTTATTTTTGTTACTGCTAAATTGTAAGTTGTGCAAAGTGCACACAGCTAGTAGTAAATTTGTAAAAGATATTTTATTTGTGATGCAAAAATACATGATCAATTATTCCATTACATCAATTCCAGTAAGCGGTATGTTGTATTTCAAGTAGGTTAATCACCTACTTTTTTTATTTTTGCATCATTGTTCTTTTTTGAATTCTTCTATTTTTTGTAATCCAGGTTGCATGTGTAAATTAAAAAAATGTTCTGAAAACTCAAAATAATCTCTAAACTCTCTTATTGGTTCACAATAATTACAAGTCCAAACTTCAGTTTGTGTGTTATCTGCACCTTTTGAATCAATGTGAGCCTCTAAAATAACTTGAATGACTTGGTTAATAGTAGAATCGGTTATGATTGCTTCTTTTTCTAGCTCTTCTAGAACAGTCGGACGTAAAATAAGCTCAATTGCATCTTGGGATTTAGTAGATACTTTTTTTGTTACAGTTCTTTTTTTCCTTTTTGGTTTTGGTTTTTCTGGAATGGCTTCAGTGGATTTAGTTTCTTGTGTTATTTCTTCTTCTTTTGGAAAAACTTCTTCTTCTATAGAATCAATATTTTCAGCAGGAGATTCAGTTTTTGATATCTCTTCTTCATCAATTGGTGTTTTAGCATCTGGGAGCCACCAATACCAATTAAACCAATTAGACATATCCCATGGTGAGGCCGGCACAGAACCATTAGAAGTTATGCCTTTCATATGAGATTAAGGTTAAATTTTATTACAAAATTGTTTGAAAAAAATCTATTAAAAAATGAGGTTTTAATACAGTAAAAGCTAAATGAAAATAATGTTGCAAGATTCAAAATATCTAGATTGGAATAATTCATTTGAAAAGCTTGAAAAGGCCTTTGAAGCTGGTCTTTTTGTTATAGTAATTGGTCCAAAGGGGACTGGAAAGACTACTTTAGTACGGGAATTTGCAAAAAGAAAATCAATAAACTTGGATTCTATTAATTTTAGTTTAAGAACTAGAGAAAGTCATTTGGTTGGAACTAAAACATTAGAGAATGGTACAGTTGGATTTGTTGAAGGACTATTAGTTAAATCAATGAAGGAAGGTAACATGTTATATTTAGATGAAGTAAACGCTGCAGAAGCTGATGTTTTATTGAGATTAGATGAAGCTCTAGATGATCGTCGTCAGCTAGTACTCAAAGAAAGTACTGGAGAAACTATAACTGCAAAAGAAGGTTGGTTTGTAGTATCTACAATAAATCCATTAACTCATGTTGGAACTAAAGAGCTTCCACCACAACTTCTATCTAGATTTCCAGTTAGAATAAGACTAGAATATCCTCCTGAAGATGTAGAATTAGAGATAGTAAAACGACATTGTTCTGGTAAACATGATAATGAACTAAAACAGGGAATAAAACTAGCAAATACTCTACGTCAGGCAGCTGCAGTTGAAGAGTTGTATTATTCTCCTAGTTTGCGAGAAACAATTGCATATGCAAAGCTATTAGATTTGGATGTTCCTACAAAAGAATGTGCTAATATTGTGTTTGGAAATGTGTATTCACAGTGGGGCAGTGTGGAATATCAAAAGGTTAGTGACATCATAACTTCAATGTTTGGTAATTAATGCAATCCCTTAGTTTAAGATATGATACTTTAATTGAGTTAGCTACATTTTTGATTAGACGATGGTCTGAAGATGATAAAATTACTGTCGAGTTATCTCCTAAAAAGGAGATTTCTACAAAGCTTCGTGATAAGCGGGTTGTTTTGATTCCTGTTGAAGATTATTCTGGGGATGACTTTACCAAGTATAGACAATTTCGAACTTCAATATGGTATGAAGCAATGCGGATTAAACTATGTTCTAAAATATTATCTAATGATCATGCATTTGGATTTATTCTAAATACAATAGAGACTCGAAGAATTGAATTACAAGGACGTAAAGTATGGCAAGGAATGGATGAGGAATTAATTTTTTGGTATACATATCAATGGCAGTATCGTCCTTTATTGAGTTCTGTATATGGAAAGGCCCGAATCATAGAAGCGTTTTATCAGTACTTTATCATGGGAGATGTCAAGGGAGAAATTCAACCAAGCAGTTTTGAAAAAGTAGTAAAAGCTGTTTCATTTGCTAAAGAAATCTTATCAGATGCTATACGAAAAGATGAGGGAACTGAAAGGATTGAAAAGAAAGTTCCAGAAATTTTAAAGATTCTAGATATAGATTCGCTGATAACTATACCTCTAGTTGTTCCACTTAAAGGTCCTGGAATTATGGCTACTGCTCAGGATTTGGTAAAAGCTTTACAGAAAACTAGTAAAAATCGAGAGGCAGATTTAGGAAAAATTGATCCTAAAAATGTTCTAGAAGGAAAAACCATTCAAGATGAGTTTAAGATTTTGATGGATGAAAATAAGAAAAGTGAGAGTAAAGGTTTAGCTGTAGAGCACATTGGGATTAGTATTCCTAATGGAACAGATGTTGATGAGACAAAAATTTATGATCAAGATTTGATATCGGGTTTGAAAGCTAAAGTAAAAGAATGGAAGAGTGGATGGCATGAAGAACATGTCAAGTCAGGTGATGAATTTGATGAAGAGACATATCTAGAAGGACATGAACCATTTTTTACTGATGTAAAAAAGGTGATTAAAAGTAGAGTTTTGATTTTACTTGATCATTCTTCTAGTGTGTCTGATATTCAACAAGATTACAAAAAAGCTTCATGTGCACTATGTGAAGTGTTGGCATTTTTGAAGGTAAAGTTTGCAATGTATGCATTCAATACTGTACAAAAACAGGTGATGTGTTGGGCAATAAAGCCTGAAGACATAAAATGGAATACTGTAGCTGCAAAAAGACTAGCACAAATACAAGCTAATGGCGGAACTCCTCTAGCAGAAGTGTACGACAAACTTTTACCCATTCTTAGAACAAAAAAACCGGATATTTTTCTGACTTTATCAGATGGAGAGCCTTCTGATCCAGATGCAGTGCGGACTATGGTGAAAACATTGAAAAGTTTAGGAATTAAGATGGTAGCAATTGGTTTAGGTCCAGATACTACGCGAGCAACAATTATTGCAAATAATTTGAAGTTTTTGGGTTATGAGAGAACATTAGCTGTTTCTAGATTAAATGATATTCCAAATAAAGTGCTTAATGTTTTAGGAAGAAATTGAATAATTACTTTACAATATGAAATAGATAATAATTTTCCTAAATTACTATATCAAAGGTTTACAAAATTAACCTAAAAGTAATTCTTTTTGGCCCTGATTTTTTAACAAACACATAGTTCTAGGCAGTCTATTGAGTCAGAGACATCTCGCGGTGTTAGCTGGGAGCCCAAAAGCTCACATAAACTAGTTAATACATTTGTCTCCGAAACAAAGGAGACATTTTCCTTTTTTTGCTAAATCAAAATAAAGAAATTTCTAAGTGTGATTCTAAAAGATCCATCTTTTATTCTATAATGTCATAGTGATAATAATGCAGATAATAAAGCATCCAGGATTTGCAGACGAAAAAATAATGCAAAAATCCCTAGAATTGCTACTCAATGATAGACATAATGAATTCGAACAACTAGCTGATATAATTGGAATTCCAAAAACCACTCCAGGATACGAGTTTATCATCTTAAAGTTCTGCCTTGATTTTCGTGATTGTTTTGTTGCGTGGTCTGATAAAGACAAAGACTTGGATCACAACATGGTTCACAAATCAATGACTTTGATTCGACAGCTAGCAAAGAAAACTACTACAATGACTGATTTGGCACATTGGGAAAACTTGTCATATACCTTAGCTGAAGAGTTCAAGGCAGTGTATACAAGGTTAAGCTAGGTACTGCAAACTATACAAAAAAGCTCAAAAATAGTATTGGAGTTAAAGAATATTCTAAACATTGGTTAAGTTTTGTCTATAACGTATTATCGCAATGATAATTGGGATTCCCATAATTATTGGACCGACAAGGAGTAGCTCTGGAGGTTCTTGTGGAATAAGATTTGCGATTAGCATCAAGCCATATGCTATTACAGGTAAAACTAGATAATAATTATTAATTTTAAATAAAATTGGTTTTGTTTTATTTTCATACATTCTATAAATTGCATAAATTGTAAATGTCGTTATAATCCATCCAAGAAAATTGTGAATTGGAATTCCAAAATACGGACCACCGTCCTCCCAAACCCATGCATTAACAGTAGGGCCAGAAAGATATGGATCAATTACAGAATCCCAAGCAGTCATTATTCCAGCACTTAGTAGTGATAATAAAATAATTTTTGGTATATTGATGTTTTGCAAGAATGGTTTTTTTGAAAAAATTAAATTTGCAAGAATATAGCTTGGATAAATCATCATAAACCAGGCAAGAGGAATAATTACTGGTACATGCCCAATCTTTTGGCCAAGATAGTCTGTATAGTGATAATTTCCATAGATTAAACCAGTTTCAACTCCTACCTGTTCATATCCCCATGATACTGCTGCAGTAATAACAAAAAAGAAAAGCGTTCGGCGCCATCCTAAGAAATACAAAGCATGAAACAAGCTAAAAAATAACATAAAGAAAGTTTTTGCGCTAACACCTCCTGGAAATCCTGGAACTAATGATAAATCTTCTAAGAAAGGATGAACTATAGTAGAATAGATGAAAAGCAGTAAAAAAGCAATTGAGATGTAAAGTAAAATTTTGTTTTTCAATTAGGTTTATTTAGATTCGATATTATATCGAGTTTATGATTAGAGTACGATTTGTTATTTGATACAAAAACAGTGTTTGAATTTTCATCCATAACAAGAAAGTGTTCTCCAGATTCTATAGATATGCTACCTATTCTTTCCACAATAATACTATGCTAACATATCCAAAAAACATTCTGATTATGCATAAATCTTAAGAGATTCAAACCTGAGAAAGTTCTAAATGTAGTAACAAGTTATTTTCCATAAAATGCCTGAATTAGGAATAACAGCCAATGAGATTTCTAAAAGTCTAGAAAATAAAGAGGGTGTTTTAATTTTAGATTTAAGAAAAAAAGAACAATTTTCAGAAGGTCACATTCCAACCTCAGCAAATGTAGTTGCAGACTCACCACAACAAAAGCAAGCAATTCTCTCAAAGGTTCCAGCAGCATTTAAAATAATTTTAGTAGATGATGGTTCTGGGGAAGCAGAACAATATGCACAAGCCATGGCAAGATTTGGATTTAGAGCACAGTTTCTAAAAGGAGGGATTACAGAATGGAAATCAGATCTAGTAAAATCAAATCAAGATGCAATCATATCAAACGATAATCTTTACGAATCCATCAAATCAAACAAAGATGTATTTTTACTAGATGTAAGAGAGCCAATGGAATTTTCTGAACATAAAATTCCTGGAGCAGTAAACATTCCACTAGGTGAAATCTTCATGCCGGGATTACAAGAAAAACTTCCTAAAGACAAAAAAATAGTTACGATTTGCTCACATGGTAATCGTTCCATGGTTGCAATGTTTGCATTAGCTCAAAAAGGAATTGAAGCATCATCATTAACTGGTGGCATGTCACAATGGAACCAGGTACTAAATCCAACTCTAGCTGTAAAAGATGGAGATCTAACTATAATTCAGGTAGAAAAAGTTGGCAAAGGTTGTCTTTCCCACATAATTGGTTCTAGTGGAGAGGCTGCAGTGATTGATCCAACATATCCTGCATCAAAATACATCGAATTTGCAAAAAATCATGATTTTAAAATTACTGGAGTTATTGATACACATCAACATGCAGACCATGTATCAGCTGCTAGAGAGCTTGCAGTAAAAACTGGAGCCAAGTTATATTTTTCAGCTAAAGAAGAATACAAGATAGATTCTGAAAAGTTAGATGATGGTACGCTAATTCAATTAGGCTCTAAACAGATCAAGGTAATTCATACTCCTGGGCACACTGCAGGTTCAATGACATATGTTATTGATGAAAAGTACGTCTTTTCAGGAGATATTTTATTTATTGAAAGCATTGGTAGACCCGATCTAAGAGATAATGCTGAAGAGTTTGCAAATGAACTATACGATACTATACACAAAAAGTTACTTACTTTACCAGATGATGCAAAAATATTTCCAACTCATCATGGAGAAGGAGTAAACCCAACTAAAAATGGAATATATTACACAACACCAGAGATGGCAAAAAAGCTTCCACTTCTAGATTTATCAAAAGAGGAATTTGTAAAACAGGTGGTTTCTATAACAAACCCAAGACCTATGAACTATGGAATGATAATTAAGGTAAACAAGGGAACTATACCACCAAACCCAATGATGATTCCAGAATTAGAGATGGGTCCAAATAGATGCTCTGTTAAATCTAATTAGAATCTACAAAGAATCCTTCAATCTAGATTAGGAGTTTCATATTTCTTAATTAATTAAATTCATAATGATATTAGGAGATTTTAAAATTTGAGTCACAATAAGGTCAATTTATGTGAAGACTGCAAAAGAATGCGGTGTGTTAGAGGCTGTACATGTGATTGTCATTCTATCAAAGTGGTAATTTAGTTAGAGATGCGTCCAAATAGGTGTTAGATTAGAACGTAGTCAATAAATGATTATAAAAAAATTCAATCCATCTGAAATCAATCCCTCAGAGTGGTATTCCATTAATCGATTTACAAAAGAATTAGAATTTCAAAAGTTTCCATGTGTATCTGTATATTATCCATATGACAAAAATTTAGAAATAATACAGCTTTTAAGAGAAACAAAAAGAAATGAGAAAACAGAAAAAATAGAATCTGCTATAGAAAAAAGAATTACAAAATTAAATAGAACTAGAAATTCTAAAAAACAATTTATCAACACGTATTGTATTTTTGGTTGGTACTCTAATGGAAAAGTAACACTGAAAGATATTGCAGTATCAAAAAAACTTCCCTTTGTCTATTTGGTAGGAAAAAAACCATACCTAAAACCATTTTATGATATTTTGAAGGTCAATTATAATACCATACTAGTAATTCTTGATCACAAGTCTGCACATATAAAATATCTTCGTGGGGACAAAATATTAGAAGAAAAACGATTTAGTATTAACTTACAAGGCAGACATAAAAAAGGAGGACAAAGCCAAAAACGATTCTTGAGGGCAAGACAAACTTTCATTCAGGGATTTTTTAAAAAAATTGCAAAAAAAGTAAGTGATCTTGACTCAAACAATGTAGATATTTTATTTTTAGGGGGATCGGGAACTGCAAAAATAGAATTTCATGATGAGCTAAACTCTGATCTAAAAAAGAAATGTCGTTTTATTGATGATGTATCATTTAGTACACCTACTGGTGATGTAAATAAAAAAATTATAAAACATCTGTATAACTATAGAAAAAAAAATGTGCTAGAGATAGTCTCTAAATTTGAAAAACTTGTAAAAGAAGGACTGGTAACAAAAAAGAATTCAGATATATTAAAGGCCCTAAAAGTTGGTGCAGTTAATACACTCCTAGTCTCTGCAAATTATTATCATTCATCTCCAACTAGTCAAAAAATTACTAAAATGATAGAATTAGCAGAAAACACTTCATCAAAAATAGAATTTGTAACTAATCCTAAATTAGTAAAAGGATTAGCAAAATATGATCATGTACTTGCATTGCTTCGCTACAAATTAAAATAATTAATGTTTTGAAGCTATAGATTACGGTCTCTTTTTTCTTTTTATTCTAAAATGATTTAAGGATATTGTGACATAACTATAATCCATGAAATGTCTTTCAGTTTCTCAACCCTTTGCAGATCTAATAATCCATGGAAAAAAGACAATTGAGTTAAGACGATGGAATACTAATTTTAGAGGAGAATTTTTGATTCATTCACCTCAAAAAATCAAAGTAGAAGACTGTAAGCGATTAGGAATTAATCCAAAAAATCTAGTTAAAGGCGCAATTGTAGGTAAAGCCGAAATTTATGATGTAAAAAAATATGATTCAAAGTCAGAATTAATTAAAGATTCAAAAAAACACCTAGCATCAAAATCATTTCAAAAAAACAAGTATGGTTTTTTGATAAAAAATGCAAAACCGTTTAGAATTCCAATTCCAACAAAAGGTCAGTTGGGATTCTTTGATGTAAAAATAGAGCAAAAGAAAATAAAAAAATCAGAAATCATTACAGATTTGATTGATGAAGAGTACAGATATCAGTGGATAGGGCATCATTAAAATAAAAAAGATTAAGCTTCTGTTCTTGGAAGCTTACCTTGTTCATCAAAGGTATCTTGGACTGATTTTTGAGCAAGACCATGTTGTACATTAAGATCTTCTGCCACTTGGATTAGCTGTACACGTTTAGTTTGTGCGTGAGCAAAATATGCATCACGAGCCTCTTTTAGTGAGCCTCCATCATCAAGTACTTGTTTCATTGCACTTCTAGCAGAATCAACCTTTCCTTGCATATAGTCAAACATTCCCCAAAATACTCCATGAATGTAATCAGGTTTTTTTTCAACAAATGTTGCAAAAGCAGCTTTGGGCATTTTGTCTTGATATTTTAGCATAAATGCATCTAGTCTTTCGGATAAACGTTCTTGAGCAATAGAGCGCTTTTCTTCCACCTCAATTTGTTTTGAAGTTAATTGGATTGATTGTGAATGACTGTTCATTTGTTGTTTATATCTTAGTTTTTGTTTTTCCATTTCAGCTAGAATTTTCATTGCAAAGGGATTTTTTTGAAGTTGTTTTGATGCCTTTACAACAACTTCTGATTCTGCATATACATATGAAATTAGATTTGTTCCAGGAATTGTTGATAATGCTACGATAGAGAACAATACAGATGTTAGTACAATTGTTGGATAATTCTTCATTAAACTATAATTTTAGAATTTCAAATATAGGCATTAAACAGAAGTTAGTAGAAACCTTCAAAAGTCAAAAAACCAATAAAAAAATAATTTACCAATTAAGTTATGGATAACTTATCAGTTCTACGTTTTCTTTATTACAAATTAAATTTCTTAGTTCCTAAAACCAATTTTTCTTTGGGTGAAATTGTTAAAACCAAAAGAAGTTGGATAATCCTTTATTTAGTATATATAAAGGGCCTTTATAAGGGACGTCGAAATGCCACAGACAAAGCCAATTGTAAGCATAGAAAATGTTGTAGCATCTGCTTCTGTAGATCAGAAAATTGATCTTAATGATGTTACAAAAAAATTTCCAGACACTGAATACCATCCAGACCAATTTCCAGGACTTGTGTTTCGATTAAAGGTGCCAAGAACTGCTACATTGATCTTTAGGACAGGAAAGATGGTATGTACTGGTGCAAAATCTGAAGAAATGGCAATAAAGGCTGTAAGAACTGTGGTCCAAAAGCTTCGAAAAGGCGGCATTAAAATTAAAAAAGATGCCGTTATAGTAGTACAAAATATTGTAGCTGCAATTAACCTTGGTGGAAAAATTCACCTAGAACATGCAGCGAGAGTACTACCTCGAAGTATGTATGAGCCTGAACAATTTCCAGGTTTGATTCACAGAATGCTTGATCCAAAAACAGTGATTTTGCTATTTGCCTCAGGAAAACTTGTTTGTACTGGTGCAAAAAAGGAAGCTGACGTTTATCGTTCAGTTCACAACCTACATGCATTACTAGAAGAGAAAAAATTAATGATCTACGACGAGTAGATTTTTTCCATTTCTTTCTTTTAAAAACTGAGATCTGTTGTAATTTTTCACATACAATAGGTTAAGTCAAGTTAATTCAAAAATTTCTCAGTATGGTTGGGACAAAGAATGGATGTTCAAAAAAAGGCAATTCAGATAATTTATGATATTACTGGGATTATCCTAAAATGGGATAAACAGCAATTATCAGATAAAGAGGCTATGAATGAGATTGTAAAAACTTTAGCAGCAGAGGTAGAAAATGATGAAAGGTTCAATGACGTAAAGAGACAATTTCATCCATTAAAAATAGAAAAAAAAATCATAGTGCCTTTAGTAATTACTGCGATATTTTTTGCAGTGATATTTGTAGCAAATCCCTTTACTATTGATGAGACTATGATTACAGAAGATGCGGAGATTAAATTTGAGCAGCTAAATGAAATTCCATCTGAAAAAGATGAAATACCAAAGAATTCAGCTATAGAGGAATTTGATAATAAAACAATAAAGCAAGATTAATTTATTTTTTAAAATAATTAAAGGCTAATGTTGGGGTCTTCAGATTTTAGTTTTTCCCAATCAGCTAGAAAGTTTTTTAAGCCAATATCAGTTAGTTGGTGATTTAACATCTTTTCTAAAACTCCTGGTGGCAATGTTACTACTTCAGCACCAATTTTTGCTGCATCTACAACATGCATAGGGTGTCTAATGCTTGCAACAAGGATTTGAGTTTTAAAATTATAATTTGGAAAAATTTGTTTGATTTCACGGATTAAATTCATTCCATCTTTTCCTACATCGTCCAGTCTTCCAATGAAAGGACTAACATATTTTGCGCCAGCCTTTGCAGCAAGTATTGCTTGGTTAGGAGAAAATATTAAAGTAACATTAACTGGGATTCCTTCTGCAGTTAATCCTTTACAAGCCTTTAGACCATCAGCAGTCATTGGTACCTTTACAACAACATTATCACCATACTTTCTAAGACGACGACCTTCTTCCATCATTCCTTCATAATTAACAGAAACAACTTCTAAAGAAACATCTCCTTTAATTATTCTACAAATTTCCTCCATTGTTTTTTGGGGATCACCGCCTTCTTTTGATAAAAGTGATGGATTAGTCGTAATGCCATCTAACAATCCCATGTCATTGTATTTTTTTATTGCTTCAAGATTAGCAGTGTCTAGAAATATTTTCATGGTTTACTCCTGATTTCTTTTACTTTTTTTGCTATATTAATAGATGTAATTCCATGTTTTTCAAGCAAAAGAGGAATTTCATTATCCCTAGCAGATTCTCCAAACATGTCTTGAGCACCAATTCTTTTTATCAGAACAGGATATGCTTCTGAAACTACTTCAGCTACCGCAGAACCAAATCCACCCATAATGTTATGTTCTTCACATGTAACAATTCCACCAGTTTCACGAGCTGCCTTTTCTAGAAGTTCTGAATCAATTGGTTTTATTGAAAACATATCAAGTACTCGACAAGAAATTCCCTCTTGTTTCAGGGATTCAGCAGCTTCTAATGCCAGTTTAACAGTAATTCCACAAGCAGCTATTGTACAATCAGCACCATCTTTTAGAGTAATTCCTTTACCAATGCTAAAATCTTGGGATTCTGAATGGATAACTGGTGTCTTTGAGCGAGCCATTCTCATGTAAAAAGGTCCATACTGTTGGGAAATAATCCATGAAAGTTTTGAAACAGCAGTAGCATCAGCAGGAATTAATACTTTCATGTTAGGAATTGATCTCATTATAGCAATATCTTCTATTTGTTGGTGGGAACCACCATCAGCACCAACGGTTAATCCACCATGGGATGTGACAAGTTTAACATTAAGCCCCTTTTTGTCTCCTCTTGATGCATAGCATATTTGATTTCTTATTTGATCAACACAACGACCTGGCAAAAATATTGCATATGTACTTGCAAATGCAGTCTTTCCTGCATATGCAAGACCAGCAGCTATCGTAACAAGATTTGCTTCAGCAATTCCAACATTGAAAAATCTTTCAGGAAATTGTTTTCCAAACCCACTGGTTTTAAGAGAGTCAGTAGTGTCAGCACCTAAAACTACAACATTAGGGTTTTCTTTTCCAATTTCAATTAATGCCTTACCGTATTCAGTCCTCATATCTGTAAATTGTTCAGACATTGTCAATTGAAACCAAGCTCCTTTGCAATTTGAACAAGTTGGTTCTTTTTTTCTCCAACAACATGAAGATCAATCCATTGTTTGACAAGATCTGATCCTCCCAACTCATTTGCTTTTTGTATCAACAGTTTTCTTCTAGATTTTAATATAGCATTTCTAAATTCATGGATAATTCCTCTAACGTCTTTTTGTCCAATTATTGCGCCTCCTCCAACAAATGCTCTAGCGCCATCAGCAAAACATTGGCCTACGTTTTCAAGGTTAACTCCTCCATCAGCCTCTATAGTTCCTTCAAAATTGTGCTCTTTTAGATATGATACAAGTCTTTGAGTTTTTTCATGGGATGACTCAATGTACTTTTGACCAGATTGCCCTGGTACAACTGACATTACAATTAGTTGATCTAAATCTGCAATAAATTTTTGAGACCATTGAGGAAGTTCAGTGTCAGGATTAATTGCCATACCTACTCCAACTCCATTTTGTTGTAAGATATCATGAATTTCCCCAAAGCTTGATTCATCACATACTTCTGCATGAACAGTTACAACATCGCATCCTGCACCTACATAGTCTCTAACATGTTTTACTGGTTCATTTATCATAAGATGAGTATCAAATGGAATTACTGTGAGCGGTCGTAGTTCTTTGATTTTGTTATGATCAAAAGTAGTGTTTGGAACAAATTTACCATCCATCACATCAAGGTGAATGTAATCTGATCTTCCTTCAACACATCTCTTAACTTCTTTTTCTAAATTAGACATATCACCTGCAATAATAGAAGGTGCAATCATAAATTGTGATTCAAGTTCTGCATTAATTATTGGAACCATTTCAGGTTTTGGTGCCTTTCCATGCCATTGAGGGTTATCTTCCATATGTTCTACACCCTTACCCTTGATTGTTCTTGCAATGATTATTGAAGGAACGCCTTTGGCTTGATTTGCTTTTTTTATTGCATTATCGATTTGTTCAATTCTATGACCATCAATATCAATCACATTCCATCCAAATGCTCTCCATTTGTCACCAATTTTCCATCTACTTGCATCTTTCCACATCTCTGAAAGATCATCACCCTCAAGTGTTTCATCTAGTGGCATAATTTTTTCAGTATACGAATCCTGTTGTATGAAATTTCTATCTACAAAAGCTGTAATGTTATCAATCTTGAATTTTGCTGCAGACATTGCAGCTTCCCAAACTTGTCCTTCATCAGATTCCCCATCACCAATTATTGTATAGATACGATAATCTTTCTTGTCAAGTTTTGCTGCAAGTGCATTACCAATAGAATATGATAATCCTAAACCTAAAGACCCACCACAAAATTCTACGCCAGGACATTTTAGATCAGGGTGTCCCTGAAGTTTACTTCCAAATTTTCTTAATGTATCTAACTCAGAAGGATCAAAATATCCTGCAACTGCAAGGTTTGAAAAAAGACCTGGAGATGCATGTCCCTTTGAGAGAATCAATCTATCGCGGTCTTCCCATAAAGGGTTTTTCGGGTCAAATTTTAGATGTTTATTAAATAAACATCCCATAATTTCTGCCATTGAAAATGAACCACCAGGATGACCCGAACCTGCTGTAGAAGTTCCTTTGATTACAAGTTTACGAGCCTTGAGAACATTTTTTTTAATTTTATAGTAATTTAGGCCCATTCTGGTGTTTTTGCTTTGTAAATGAAATATTAAGCTACTTCTGAAAATTTTAATCCGATCTCAACCTAGAGTAATTATGGAATTACAAGAGATTGTACCATTAGTCATTTATGATAACCAGTGTTATCTTTGTATAAAATTTGCAAAAATTGTAAATTTTTTGGCAAGAGGTAGATTAAGAATTATTGGACACTATACAGAACTTGGCAAAAAAATTAGAGAAGATGTTTTAGATGCAAGTGCACTAGAAATGTTTTGGTTTGTTGATGGAAAAATGGCATATGGTGGACGGGCAGGTTTGTTTCCTTTATTTTCAGCAATAATTCGAGCAAATGGTAGTGCTGAAGATCTAAATATTCAGGAATCCTGTGATTTGGATTGTAAAAATACTAAAGCTGTTTTTCTTCGTTCTGCAAGTTTACTTACCAATAGTAAAAAAATTAAGATAAAGTAATCTATAATACCTCTAAACGTAAGAGCCATACATTATGAAGATAAAATCAGAATCATTAAAACCATCAAATAAAAAAACAGCGATTCTATGTACATTTGTTTTAGAAAATTCAAAGGAACCATTTGGGTTAGGAAAAATCAATGAAAAAATTAACGCGTCAGTTAAAGAAGGAGTAAAAGAAACTAAAGGAAAAATCGGGGCAATGTCAATTGTTAACACATTAGGATTAGTTTCTCCAAAAAAGATCCTAATTGCAGGACTTGGACCAAAAAATAAGTTATCAACAGATGTTTTAAGAAATGTTTCGGGAAAAATTGCTCAAAAGGTGCGCAGTATGGGTTTACCAGATTTTTCAATTATAGTTCCTTCATGTCTTCCCTTTGATTCAAACTTGTTGTTATCAGCAATTGTAGAGGGAACTATACTTTCCATGTATTCATTTGATACATACAAAAAAGAAAAAAGTGAAAAATCACCCGATTTATCAATACTAATTTCTAATTCAAAAAATGCTCAAAAAGTTATTTCAAAAACAGAGATTATTTCCCAAGGAGTTATCTACGCGAGAAGTATAGCTAATCTTCCTCCAAATGATTGCCCACCTTCAAGGCTTGCAGGTTTTGCAAATGCAGTAGCTACTAAAAACAGACTAAAGTGCAGAATTTTCTCAAAAGTAGAATTAAAGAAAAAAGGATTTGGAGGAATTTCTGCAGTGGGTCAAGGAAGTAAAAATGAACCAAAATTAATTATTTTAGAACATAACAAAGGCAAAAAAAGTGATAGGCCGATAGTACTTGTAGGAAAGGCAGTTACATTTGACACAGGTGGAATTTCATTAAAACCCGGTGACAAAATGGATGAGATGAAATTTGACAAGTGTGGGGGTTGTACAGTTTTAGGAATAATGAAAGCTGTTTCAGAATTAAAACTACCAATCAATGTAGTAGGAATAATTCCATCAGTTGAAAATATGCCTGGTGGTGAATCATATAGACCAGGAGATATTGTTCGATTATACAATGGTAAAACAGCTGAAATTTTAAACACTGATGCTGAAGGAAGATTAATTCTAGCTGATGCATTATCTTATGGAATAAAACAATACTCGCCAAAATCAGTTATTGATTTTGCTACACTAACTGGTGCATGCATTGTTGCATTAGGAAACAATGTAGCTGCACTTGTAAGCAATAATCAACAACTATCTGAAAAAATCAAAAAATCGTCGGGAAAAACATCTGAAGAGATTTGGCAGTTACCAATTAATGACGATTATATGGATATGATAAAATCAAGTGTTGCGGACATGAGAAATATTGGAATGGGAAGAGCTGCAGGAACCATAACTGCAGCTGCATTTCTAGCAAACGCAGTTGATGATGTTCCTTGGGCACATATTGACATTGCAGGTACAGCATGGACACAAGATGCAACTAAAAAGAAATCTTATAATCCAAAAGGTGCAACTGGGTTTGGAGTACGATTAATTCTTAATTATCTTAGTGCATTATAGAAATTTTTAATTTAATATCCTCGACTGTTTCTATCAGGTTTGTCAATGTTAGGATTTCTAAATCCATGTTTTTCCATCATATGGTTCAAAAATATAATATCATTATCAAATTGTTGACCACAAACAGAACAGTTAGGCAATAAATCTTCAAGATCCAACTGGTTTATAGTTTTATTCAAAGAAAGATGCCAGCACTGTTGCTTCCCAAGAGCTCTCGCATCTTAGTAACACAACAGCGACATTGGGTTTGACTTCCAGGTTCGGAAAGGGACTGGGTCGCACCCCAACGCTATGGCCGGCTTGTAGGTATTTTTTGGATGTTATCTATTAAGCTAACTGAAAAATTTCATCAAAAATCAATCAAAAATGATTGAAAAACTAACTGGATTGTGTATAGAGGTATAAATTAAAGAAAAAGACGGTATTTTCATGACTCATCGTGTTGCAGTTCTTGATAAGGAATTATGTCAACCAAAAAAGTGCGGTCTTGAATGTATCAAGTATTGTCCAGTAAACAAATCAGGTGCAGATTGTATTATAATGAATGAGGAAATAAAAAAAGCACAAATCGATGAGGGTATTTGTAATGGTTGTGGAATTTGTGTAAAAGTATGTCCCTTTGATGCAATTACAATTGTAAATTTAGCATCAGAGCTTGCAACTGATAAAGTTCATCAATATGGAATTAATTCATTTAGACTATACAAATTACCAACACCAACTAAAGGAGAGGTAGTAGGACTTCTTGGTAGAAATGGTATGGGAAAAAGTACTGTTGTAAATATTTTATCAGGTAACTTAAAACCAAACTTGGGAAATTATTCTGAACCACCAGAATGGGATGAGATTTTAAAATATTATAGCGGAACAGAGCTTAAATCACATTTTGAAAAAATTAAGGATGGAGAAATAAAAGCTTCAATTAAACCACAACAAGTTTACAATGTTGCACAAGCTTTTGATGGAACAACAAAAGAATTACTTGAAAAATATGATGAAAGAGGAGTTTCGAAAGAATTAGTTAAGGAATTAGGATTAAAAAATTCATTAGAAAATAATCTCAAAGAACTTAGCGGAGGAGAATTACAAAGATTAGCAGTAGCTGTAGCTACATCTAAGGATGCAGATTTTTACTTTTTTGATGAACCATCATCATACAACGATGTATTTCAACGAACAGGTGTTGCAAGAGTAATTCAAGGATTAGCAAAAATTGGAAAAAGTGTAATGGTAGTTGAACATGATTTAACACTACTTGATTTTCTTAGTGATTATATTGATGTCCTATATGGTGAACCTGCAGCATATGGAATCGTATCAAATATACTTTCAACAAAGGTTGGAATCAATGTTTTTTTAGACGGATATTTACCAACTGAAAATGTTAGATTTAGAGATAAAAAATTCACATTTGACTCATCTGCAACAACTACAGAAAATTTTCAGGTAGGTGATGAAGTAATTTCTTATCCATTACTTGAAAAAAAATTCCCTACATTTTCAGTAAAAGTTGATCCTGGTAGAGTAAGAAAAGGAGAAGTATTAGGAATCATGGGGGCAAATGCATTAGGAAAAACTACAATGATGAAAATGATTGCAGGTGTTGAAAAACCAGATACTGGTAAAATTGATAAAAAAGTAAAGATAGCATACAAACCCCAATACCTAACAAATGATATTGATGTTGAAGTAATTGATTTGTTAGACAAAGCAAATGAAGGACCTATTCAAGGAAGTATGGAAGAAGACCAAATCTTAGATCCATTAAAAATTAAAAAACTATACAACAAATCTGTGAAAAATCTTTCTGGAGGAGAATTACAGAAAGTAGCAGTCGCATCTTGTCTATTGCAAAAAGTTGATGTTTATGCATTAGATGAACCATCTGCATTTTTAGATGTAGAAGATAGAATTGCTATTGCAAAGTTTATTCAAAAATTTGTTCGATCATATTCTAAATCAGCAATAATTATTGATCACGATTTACAACTAATGGATCTTATCTCTGATTCTATGGTAATATTTGAAGGAACCTCTGGAGTTGAAGGACATGCAACTTCTCCTCTTTCAAAAACAAACGCTATGAATCAATTTCTAAAATCACTTGAGATAACATTTCGTAGAGATGAAAGAACATTAAGACCTAGAGTAAATAAAAGCGATAGTAGATTAGATAAAACCCAAAAAGATTCTGGGAATTTCTATTACAAAAATTGACTCGGATGCTAAAAAAAGCACTTGAAGGTATCTTATCAGAAAAAGAAAGTGAAGAGTTATTCTCAGCATTTGATCAAATAGGCGACATCATAATCGTTAGAATTCCAGATTCTCTATTATCAAAAAAAAAGATTATTGGTGAAACTTTACTAGAACAAGTTAAAACTGCAAAATCTGTTTTTTATCAGTCATCATCAGTAGAAGGAGAGTTTAGAACAAGAGATTTAGAAATTCTTGCCGGAAAAGAAAAAACAGAAACAGAGTACAAAGAATTTGGTTGTAGATTTATTGTAGACGTAGAAAAAGCATTTTTTTCTCCTAGATTGTCTACTGAAAGAGACAGAATAGCAGATCTGATTCAAGAAGGAGAAATAGTAATCAATATGTTTGGAGGAGTTGGTATGTTTTCAATAATTATAGCAAAAAGAAAAAAGTGTACGGTATATAACATCGACATTAATCCTATTGCAGCAAAACTTTGTGAGAAAAATATTGAATTAAACAAACTAAAAGGAAAAGTTATTTCTATTAATGGGGATGCCGCAGAAATAATAGAAGAGCAGCTTAAAGACAAAGGAGATAGAGTGTTAATGTTATTGCCTGAAAGATCAGATGAATTTCTTAATTCAGCAATATCTGCAACAAAAAGTAATGGAATAATTCATTATTATTCTCATATTCATGCGGATGAAAAGTCAAATGCTGGAAAACTTTCTGAAAAACATTATTCAGAAATCACTCCGGTAAAATCAACAATTCTTAATTCAAAAATAGTAAGAGCTGTAGGTCCTAGATATTATCAAACAGTTGTTGATGTAAAAATTAAAAAATAATTACTCATCATCAGATGTAATAGATGATGGAGAAGACTTTGTAGTTGCCATAGTATAACCAATCCAAGAAATAACACCTAAAACTCCTCCAACTATCATAAGTAGAGATAATTGAAGAACAATCCCACTCCACTCTGATAACATAAGAAGATAAGCATATACGAAAAAAGCTACAATACACAAAACAAAGATAGCTATACCAGTAGATCTTCGTTTTGACATTGCGCTACAAGTTTGAGATTAGTTATTTATTTGAATCTAGTAATCAAACTCAATTGCCATTAAAAATGCATCTTCGCCATCACGATAATACGCTTTTAGTCGCTGTTTTATAATAAATCCAAGTTTTTCATATAGTCGGACTCCTTCAGTATTACTACATCTCACTTCAAGATACAATTCATCACATTTTTTGACTTTTACACCATTCATTGATTCTTCAACAAGAGCTTTACCAATTCCTTTTTTTCGATGCTGATCTAGAACTGCTACAGATACAACGTGTCCTTTTTTTACAAATCCTAATTTTTTAAAATTTGAAAATCCATATTCTGTTTTACACATAATGTATCCAACTGGTCTACCCTCAATTTCAGCGACAAGAAATGCCTCAGGCAATTCAGATAATAGACTTTCATAGAAATAATCAGAATAATGTTCAGGTAGAGTTTTCATATTGATCTCCATTACTGGAATCAAATCTGCAGGATCACATCTCCTAACTATGCAGTCTCCAATTTGTCGAAGGATTACTTGCAACAGTATAGGTAAATCATTCAAATATTTAATTTTGAGCATTTTTTTCAAATTCGTATATTTTAACCGCAAAAGCATTAATGGACAAACTCTCGATGGGTAATATTGAGTGAGCCAACCCAAGAAGAAGTCATTTCTATAGTGTCCTCACAATTTGAGGTCACTAATGTGGATCTAACTTTAGAGACTCTAAAATTCAGAGTAGAAGATAAAGAATTCAAGAAAAAATTTGTAGAACTTGCTCAAAAAATGGAATCTAGAGATCTAATTTGTAGAATAGAAAAAACTTCAGATGGAATATTTATTTTAGTGAATCGATTTCCCCCTAGAAAACATCGAAAATTCTTGTCAAGTTCATGGATGCCCAGAGTTCTTTTTGCTATAGTTGTTGGACTGGTAATGATTGATGGGTATTACAGAACAATTGGTGCAAATTATCTTGTCAATATTGGAGACCCTTTTGAAATTGCTGTGATCTATACAATTTCTTTGTTAGGAATTTTGGGCATACATGAATCAGGTCATTTAATTGCTGCAAAATTACATAAACTAAAAACATCATGGCCTTACTTTATACCTGGAATTCCAATTTATGGAATTCCTACTTTTGGAGCAGTAATTACTTCAAGAGGATTAACAGTTAACAGACATATTCTTTATGATGTTGCAATTGCAGGACCTATTGCCGGGCTAGTTATTGCAGTAATTGTTTCAATGTATGGTGCGTACACTGCACCAGTGATTACAGATGATCTTGCTGAAGATTTATTCTCACAATCTCAGTTAATTGAAATGAATGAACCATTACTAATGATAGCATCACTTGCCATGTTTGGTAAAGGCGGTGAAGGACAGGAGGTTATTATGACTCCGGTTTTGTTTGCAGCTTGGCTTGGATTTTTAATTACATTTTTGAATTTGCTTCCTGCTTGGCAGCTTGATGGAGGTCATATGGCACGTGCACTTTTTGGAGGAAAATGGCACAGAATTGGAACATATGCAAGTATTGGAGTTCTTTTTTTGTTAGGTTATTTCATTATGGCTATGTTCATTTTACTTTTAAGTTCTAGAAATCCAAGTGCAATGCCACTTGATGATGTTTCGCCAGTTCCAAAGAATCGAAGATATTTCTACATAGTTATAGTGATATTGGCAATTTTATGTGCTCCAATTCCTCCATCAATATTATCTTAACAGAATTCTTGCTCCATCAGAGACAACTGCAACTTTTTGTTTAATTCCCTGTATTTTTAAAATATAATCCATTGCTCGTTTTATTCCTGCAAAAGAAACTAAATTCAATTTTTTTGTATAAAATTCTGGTAAAATAGAAACCAATCCGACTTGAAATCTTTTTTGAATTTCTGTCAAAAATAAAAGATCTTCCATTCCATCTACATATTTTGCAGGTTTTTTTAGTCGTTCAAGACTCATTCTACCTTCTATGAATTGTTGAATAGCTTCAGAGCCAATTCCATTCCTACATTCTGCCAAAAGAACTGCAAGTCCATTATCCTTTATAGCTCCACTACAATTCCATAGAGAAGATAGTGATTTTCTAAGAGTATCATTACTTGTATTTTTGCCAGTACTAATCATCATAGTACGATGTTTTTCAACTTGTTTTGTAGCAGATTCTCCAAATTGTTTAGAGATTGTCATAGTTGAGGAAGGGTGACCAAGAGAAATATCAGATATACCATTTTGGTTTGCTATTATTTCTATTCCTGAGATTTCAAAAGAGTCTACAAATTTTTTAGCAATCTGCATGTTATCAATTGTTTCACCAGATGCTGGAAGGTCTCCTTTTCGTTGTTGATACGCAATAAGCATTTGTTCATTTCCAAATTTTTTAATTAATCTTGTTGCAATTGTTTCAAAACCAAATAATCCATCTAATTCCATCTCTCCCACAAAAACAAGACTAGAATTTGATAGGTTTTCGTCGCCAAACTCAGAAATTGTACTTCCCTCAGGTAAGAATGATTTAACATGAGTCAGAATAGTTCTATCAGCTAAAATTCGTGGTTTTGGAATAGACTTTTGCTCACATTTTTCAAAAATACTAGATATGGTTTTTTGAACAGTTTTTGAGTTATTTAGAATCACAAGCTCCATTTGTTTTGTTAAATCAAGGGTGTCAAGCTTTTCACTGAGTTCAGAATCAGTTAGGGATTTGCCTTCAGAATCTAATCGCTGGTCTAGATTTTCAGCTCTTATATCGAGTACAATGTCTGTTTTACCGTAATTAAGCCAGATTTCAGGCATAAATAAACAAAAATACAAACCAAAATAAATCCAGTTTAGTTAATTTTAGTATGGAATTTGTAAAAGAGTTTGCGACCTTTTTACACCAAAATGAGGTCATTAAATATGGGGACTTTACCCTGTCGAGTGGAAAAAATAGCTCATACTATGTTGATTTAAGATTAGTTTCTAGTTTTCCTCATGAATTTCGTAAGATGATAAAAAACCTCCAAGATTTAATTTCAGAAGAAATTGGATTTGAGAATTTTGATACATTAGCATCGGTACCTACTGGTGGTTTAGTCATTGCCTCTGCACTTGCAATTGAAACTGTAAAACCACTAATTTACGTTAGAACAAAACCTAAGGAACATGGTACATCAAAATCAATTGAAGGTAAAATCCAACCAGGAATGAAGGTGTTAATGATTGACGATGTAGCTACAACAGGAGGCTCAGTTGTAAATAGTATCAAGTTACTAAAAGATGCAGGAATAATTATTACAGATGCATATGTGATTATTAATAGATTAGAAGGTGCAGAAAAACTCTTAGAATCAGAGGGAGTAAAAATGCATCAATTAACTGATATTTTGGAAATAACAAGTTCATTACATGAGGCAAAATTAGTTAGTGATGATGTTTTAAAAAAAATTCAAACACAAATATCTCAAAACTAATTTAAGAAAAAATTTGGCAGCTCAGTCAAATGCCTTCACATCATTTTTCAGATATAACTCTGATTCTTCATTGCGGCCACATTACATAAGTAGTAACTTGTTTTAATATTAATGCAAATTCCTTCCTAAAATGACGATTTTTATGAAAAGTGGGCCCGAAGGGCTTCGATCCCTTGGCTCACCGGTTATGAGCCGGTTACTCTACCAAGCTGAGTTACGGGCCCCATGCAAAAAAGGTTCTATTCTCAGTATAAAATGTTATAGAGTTAACAATAAGATTCGTAACAACTATCAAGTAACATATTTTGTGCAGAAATTGATTTTTCTGCAATTTCTAACAATTCTTCGTTTTTAGATGAAGTTTGTTCAAGAGCTTTTGCCCATGAAGCTGCATGCCGGATATCTGCCTCTGTATGTAACTTGAAATATTCTGTAGCCTGTTCGCTTGAAATTCCATAAAATTCTGCTAATCCCTCTAGTTTTACTTGGCTAATTTTTGGAATTTCTTTTTCAAATGCATACATTGCACATGATCCTTCTTCAAATGAATTCATCAATGAAGAAAGTTGAGAAACTGCTTGAATGGTTTTAGGGAGACCAGCATAATCGTCTAATTCTTTTTCGTCAACACCTAATGAGCTAGCAAATCTCATCCATGGTTTAATGTGTTGAGTTTCTTCCTCTTGATTAGAAGTTAATTCTCCTTTTAAAAAATCTGGAGCCTTTTCAATTATTGGGGACATAAATGATGGTACTGCTTTTACAAGTTGAAAATATTCTTTTGAATAACCTTTTAGAGAATATAATGAAAGCTTTCCATCGGACCACATTTGATAAAATGGATGTTTGAGTAAACTTCTTTCTTCGATCATTTCATCAATTCTTTTAATGAGAGAACTCATGAGTTTAATCCTGAAAAGCTGATAAAAAAATCTTTGCAGTTCCCAAAAGATTTTATGGATAAAATAACCGGATGCAAACGGGCTCCTGTGGTGTAGACCGGTCAAGCATACTGCCCTTTCAAGGCAGTGATCCCGGGTTCAAAATCTATAAAAGATGAAAGTCCCGGCGGGAGCACCAACTTTTAATATACTATCAAAAGTATGACAGCTGAGCTGTTTTTGAGTCGAAAAAACATCGAGATCAATCCTCTCTTAGAAATCTATGGAACATATATCAAAAAAATTGATGATTCATTAAATTCTGAACTCGCACTATATTCAGAATCAGAATTTATTGAGCCACTAAAATACGCCATGGAAAGTGGGAAGAGGATTAGGCCTTTAATTTTAATTCTGGCAGCTGAAAGTATAGGAAAGGCAGATGATAATGCATATGTTGCATCCTGTGCTGTTGAATTTTTACATACTGAATCAGTAATTCACGATGATATCATAGATAATGAAACTATGCGGAGGCAAAAGGATCCATTTCATATCAAATATGGTTATAATGCAAGTATACTTACTGGAGATTTTGTTTTAGGATTAATTCTCAATATTTCATCAAGGCTTAACAATCCACGAATTACAAAAGACCTATCCAATACTGCTATGCTCATGAGCGAAGGAGAAATAATTGAAGGACGGTTAGAAGAAAGTGAAGATACTACATTTGATGATTATCTCAAGGTAATTGAATACAAAACTGCAACTGCGTTTGAAACAGCAGCAAGACTTGGAGCAATTTTAGGTGGCGGTTCTGAAGAACAAATTGAAGCATTAGCAGAGTATGGAAAAAATATTGGTATTGCTTATCAAATTCAAGACGACCTAAATGATTGGAAAAATGAAGACAAACTTTTCAATCTTTTAATTAAGAAAAGTTCTGATCCTCGTGATGTTTTCAACAAAATGGAAGAATTGCTAAAAAGTTATTCAGAAAAAGCGACTATTGGTTTAAGAAAAATTAAAGAAGGAGATGCAAAATCTCATTTAGAAAATTTAATTAAATTTACTATGTTTAAGGCGAAAGTGCAGTCAAGTTAGGAACTGCCATTTCTGTAAATTGAATTATTGGATCTGGATACACACCAATTCCAACAATGAATATTATTGAGAAAATCATTACTGCAATTATTGATCTAGGTTCTTTGACTCGCTTTTCATTTTCTCCTTCAAAGTACATTTTTCTTATTATCCAACCATAGTAAGCTAATGATAGTGCACTGTTTAGAACAGCAGCAATTGCAAGCCAAGGGGCCCATGGTGCAACTGGTCCTGCATCAATTGCTGCACCAAACAATACAAGTTTACTCCAAAATCCACTTAATGGTGGAACACCTGCAAGTGCTAGAAGTGAAATGACTAATCCTAATGAAGTAATTGGCATTCTTCTTGCGAGTCCTTTTAATTTGTCAAGGTTAGTAACAGCAAGGGTGGTAACGATTCCTGCTATAGCAATAAAGGCAGCACCTTTCATTACTGCATGATTAAGAATGTGAAATAGTGACCCTTGAATTCCAATTGCAGAGAATGGGGCAATGGACAGACCAATTAGGATGTAACCTGCATGTCCTATACTAGAATAAGCAAGCATTCTTGCAAGATTTTTCTGCATAACAGCAGCAATATTTCCAACAGTCATAGTCATGACTGCAATTATTCCTAACGCAAATGTCCAGTCAACACTAAGAGCAACTGCTCCCATCACAACTACTCGAAGTGCAGCAGCAAATCCTGCTTTCTTAGTAGCTGCTGCCAAAAGTGCAGTAATGGTTGGCGGGGCGCCTTCATACGTATCAGGTAACCACATATGGAATGGAACTAATCCCATCTTGAATCCAAATCCTGCAATGAACATTCCAATTGCTAATAAAGCAAGTGGCGTCATAGTTGGATCAAGTGTTGCAAAGCCTTGGATTACTTCTCCAATGTTGGTTGATCCAGTAAGACCATAAGCTATTGAAATTCCATAAATTATAATTGCTGAAGAAACTGCACCAAACAAAAAGTATTTGAGAGCTGCCTCATTAGATGATGGATTTTTTTTCATGTAACCTGCTAAGATGTAAGTTGGAATACTCATCAATTCCCACGCAACAAAGAGCATCACCAAATCAGTAGAGTATGCAACAAAAACCATACCGATAGCGGATAACAGAATTAATGAAAAGTAAACAGCAGTATTTTTCTGATTTTTCATGTAATTGAATGAGCCAACTGTAGTCATTATGGCAACAATTAACATTGCAATTGCAAACAAACCACCAAAGGCATCATCTACTAAAACATCTGCAGAGAAAATTGCAGATTGTGCAATACTTCCAGTGGCAAATTGGTAAATGACATATCCAATAGATGCTAAAAGTGCTCCAAATGCTATTGTACCATAAAATGATGATGAGCCTTGCTCTTTTCTTGCAATGTTAATTAAAGGAAGAGAGATTCCAACAGTTCCAAGTATTGCTAAAATAATTAATGGGGTTGAAGAAATTTCAATCATCATAATCACCTAAATTAACAGTATCAGGACGACAAAGAGCAGTCCTGCTCCAAATATGTATAGATATGATTGTGCAACGCCTGTTTGGGTTCCTTGTACGACCTTAGCGCTCCATGCAACTGCTCGCTCTAGTCCTACGTTCATTCCCATATCAATTGCTGTTCTTTCAAAGTAACGCCAGATTCCTCTTGCTAACCAAAGAGGGGCCACTACAAAACACCAATAGATCATTGCGTTAAGATACCATCTGTTAAGAATAATTTTGTGAAGTGCATAAAAGAAAATATTTGAATTGATAAACTTTACAGGATCAACCCATCGTCCAATATAGAAAATGTATCCTAATCCAAATCCAACTGAAAATGCTATTAATGAAGCGCCTAATGCAACAGGGTTTAATCCAGCTAAGAATCCTGGCAACATTGATTCTTCTACTCCATGGTGAACAGAATGAATACCAAATGACTCTTCTAAGTATTCTGTAAATAATTCATGAATTCCTTCTTCTGCAGATAAACCAATAATTCCTATTCCAATAGTTAGAACAGCTAGGATGCCATAAGGAATCCACATTGATTTAGGGGCTTCATGGATATGATGTCCTTCACTTTCCATTTTTTCTATATGTTTACTATTTTTACCAAAGAAGACCATTCCAATCATTCTTGTTGTATAAAATGCTGTTATCACCGCAGTTAGTACAGCTATAATAAAAATTGGAAAAGCCCAAGTGTTTCCAGATTCATAAACTGCTGCAAAGATTGCATCTTTACTCCAAAATCCTGTTGTAATGAATGGAGCACCCATCAAGGCAAGACCCGCTGCCCACATGAAAGCATAAGTTTTCCGCATTTGTTTTCGCAGACCACCCATATCTGTCATGAATCTAGATCCAACTACATGTAACAAGGAACCGGCTGCCATGAATAGAGACGCTTTAAACATTGCATGAGAGATTAAATGGAAAAATCCTGCAGTGTAACCATCAACAAATTGTTCAGATAATCCTGCAATTCCAAGTGCCATCATCATATACCCAATTTGAGAACCAGTAGAGTAGGCAAGTACTTTCTTAATTTCAGGATTAACCATACCTTGAGTTGCAAGTAGTAATGCAGTAAATGCACCAACCCAAGCTATTATCTCAAAGAACTGTTCAGCTAAAATTCCTGCTGCACCTAATGCAAAAAACAGAGGACCTAATCTTGCAACTAAAAACACACCTGCTTTAACCATAGTTGCTGCGTGAATGAGTGCTGAAACTGCAGTAGGACCGGTCATGGCTTCTAATAGCCATTCGTTTAGAGGAAATTGAGCAGATTTTCCAACAGCCCCTCCAAAAAGCAAGATTGCTGCAGGGATAAGAAGTCCTTCAGCAGCCATGTTAGTAGCCCAAGTGGTTTCGCCTATGAGTTCCTTAAAACCAAAAGTTCCAGCAAATGCGAAAATCAAAAACATTCCTGCTAACATCATGATATCACCAACCTTTGTCATGATGAAAGCCTTCATACCAGCATGAGTTGGGGAATAATATTCCATCAATCCAAGTGCAGAATATCCTTCTCTACCAACATGATGTTGAGCTTTATCACGATACCAAAAGCTAATCAAAGCATAAGATGCTAAACCTACACCTTCCCATCCAAAGAACATTTGTAGTAAATTATCAGATAGAACAATTAGCTGCATTGAACCAATAAAGAACATCATCCAAAACCAAAATCGTACAATATCCTTGTCACCTTTCATGTATCCAGTGCTATACACCATAATCAGGAATGAAATCCAACCAACTACATTTGCCATTATAATTGCAAGTGGATCAGCTAAAACCCCAGCTTCAATTCCAATTGAAGAAATCCAAGATACTTGATCATGAACTTCATGAGCATCTAATGCAGTAGGTAAAAGAGATGCTGCAAAAAGTGCACTAACAAGAGCTAAGCCAACTGCGACATATCCAGTTGCTTTTTTGGAGCCTTTTCCAACAGCTGGAATTATCAAAGCTGCAATGAAAGGTACAATCCAAATCATCCAAGCGCTTAGTCCAACATCTAATCCAAAAACCTCAGTTGCCATATTCTATACTCCCAAGACTCCATTCATGTATGGAATTATTTTATCAAAGAAAATATCAGGATAAATTCCTAAAACAACTGTAAATCCTGCAAGTACCATCATTGGTCCTAGCATATACCAGCTAGCTTCTTTTACATTTGATAGATTTTCAGGTAGTTTTCCAAAGAACACTCGTTTTAACATCCAAAGTATGTAAGACATTGTTAGAACGGTAGAAACAAGACCCAGACCAAATGTTACCATTCTAAGTTGTGAGCCTTCTGCAATAGCGGTTTCAAGTGCGCCATAAAATAGAGTCCATTCACCCATAAAGCCACTAGTTGGAGGAACCCCCATTATTGTCAGAGCACCAATGACTGCACAAACTGCAGTTATTGGCATCTTTCCAGCTAGACCTCCCAATTGTGAGAGTTTTCTTGTACCAACATTAACAATTAAAATTCCTGCAGTCATGAAGAGAATACCTTTGCCTAATCCGTGAGTAACATACATCATTTCTGCGCCAGCAAGACCTAAAGTGGAAAGTGAACCAATACCAAACAAAAGGTAACCCATTTGACTGATACTAGAATATGCAAAGAGACGTTTGATGTCGTCTTGCATTAATGCCATTGCACCACCATAAAGCATTGTAACTAACCCCCAAATGTGCAACCAAATAGCAATATCAGCATACACAACTGGCATAAATTCTATAATTAATCTAAAGAGGCCATATGCACCAATGCCGATCATAGCTGGAGATAACAAAGCACTGATTGGAGTTGGTGCAGCTCCGTGTGCATAAGGTAGCCATATATGAAATGCAAATGCGGCAAGTTTTACTCCTAGTCCAATAATTATTGCTACTGCAGCTAACAGTACAACATCATCGGGAATTGCTGATTCTTGGATATCAGCAAAATCAAAACTTCCAACACTAAGACCAATTGTTAAAAATCCTAAAAGTAAAATTACTGCACCAACATGAGTCCAGAAAAAGAACATTAATGCAATTCTTCGTTTATTTCCGTCTCCCCAAAATGCTAACATGAAAAATGCTGGAATCAACATTACCTCAAAGAAGATGTAAAATTCAATCAAGTTAGTTGCAAGAACAGTTCCTAACATCCCCATTGCAAAAACAAGGAACATTGCAAAGTAAACAGCTGATTGTTTATTCACATATTCATTTAGACCAGAAGATTCAACAATTGCAGTTGTTTGGCCAGATGTTTCTTGATTTTGTATCTCTTCATAATTTTCCTTAAACTTATGTACCATGTATGGCTTAGAGTACAATACAAGAATGGTTGACAAAACATAGATGATTATTGCAAATGGACTTGCTAATCCATCAAGCAAAAATCCAAACTCACCAAATAATTCAGTCCATTGATAATGTTCTTCATATGTTCCAGACATTGCGGCATAAATCACAAGTATAGTACAATATAGTAAGACTCCAAAAGTAAACCATGTTGCAGTATTAGGACCGGATTTTCTTCCTATAACATAAGCCACTGGTGAGAGTAAGAGAGGCAAGAAAACTGCCTGCAATAAGGCATAATCCATTATCCTTTAAGGCTCCTAAAGTCAGCAATGTCGATATTTTGATACATTCTATATGCTATAATAATTAATGAAAGTCCAACTGCTACTTCAGCAGCTGCGATAGCAATAGAAAATAATGCTAGTGTTTGTCCACCGCTATCAGGAATAAATCTTGCAAATGCAACCAAATTAAGATTTGCTGCGTTGATAATAATCTCAATGGCAAATAACATTCGAATTGCATTACGTTTAACTGATACACCGTAAATTCCAATACCTAACAGAGCAATAGATACAATTACAAAATCAATTAGTTCGTTGCTCATCAGCTACATCCTCCCGTCTTGCTAAAACAAGTGCCCCCGTGACAGCTCCTGCTAAGATTAGTGCCATCAGTACCAATGCAGGCCAATAATATGTTACAAAGTCTTCTCCAATATCTCGAAAGTCAATTGGAGGTTTATCTGTTTGAATAGTTCTAATACCCGAATCAATTATGATAGAACCCAATGCCACCATTAAGATTAGCATAAGACCAATTCCTGCAAACTTGCGTCGACGATCTTCAATTTTTTTGAATATGAGTTCTCTTTTCACAAGCATTACAGTAAATAAGATTAGAACAGCTATCGAACCAACATAAACTGCAATTTGAAATAATGCAACAAATGGAGAATCAAGAAGTAAAAAGAAACCTGCAATGCCTCCTAAAGTTCCCATTAACGCAATTGAACCGTATATCAAAGAACGCATCTCAAGTGCAGCAATTGCTGAACCAATAGTTAGAACAGATAATGCAAGAAATGTTGCATCAACCATGAGATGCACCTCTGTCATCAATTATAATATCTACATCTTGTGAAACCTCTGGCTTAACTTGTAATTGGGATGGAGTATAGATCAATCCCTCTTTAGAAAATGATGAGAGCTCATAGTCATTTGTCATATACAGAGCATAGAATGGGCATGCATCAACACATAATCCACAAAAAACACATTTGCCATAATCTATTTGAGGCATGATAGATTTTTTATTATGTTTCCAATCTTCTGGCACCTTAACCATTGCAATTGCTTCAGCAACTCCTTCACAAGCAATTGAACAAAGTTGACATCCAGTACATTTGTCATGAAAAAGCATGTGACGGCCTTTGTATCCTGCAATTCCAACTCCAGTAGTAGGATCAAATTGATAACCATCACCTACAAACTTGAGTTTTTCTTCTGGATATCTTAAGGTAAATCGCTTTACCGCTAGGTGTTTTATGCCTGAATTTAGAGCCCGAATAATTCCAGTAGCTGTGCCCATTACAATATTCCCCCTGGTCCTATTACTCCAGCGTAAATCAAGGCTACTGCAATAAACATGTTAACGAAGGCCAAAGCGATCAGTTTATTCCAGCCAATACTTAGGAGCATATCTATTCTAATTCTTGGAAAAACTCCTCTTGGAATTAATACGAAAAATATTACTGCTACAGTTTTTAATGTAAACCAAAGAGTTCCATTAAGCATCTCTTGTGTTGTAATAGGCAGACCAGGAACTTGTACGTTGATTGGACCTGCATCTATTCCTTCTGTAATAATTTCTGCTGGGAATGGAGGTACTACCATTGGTCCTTGCCAACCACCAAGAAATAGAACTACAAACAATGCTGCAAACGCATATAGTTTGAGGTATGTTCCAAGCTGCACAAGACCATACATCATACCAGAAAATTCAGTTAACCATCCAGCAACAATTTCACTTTCAGCTTCTGGCAAATCAAAAGGAATTCTTTCTAGCTCTGCTAACATAGATATGAAATACACTATCGCGCCAATTGGCAAGAATGCTATAAGCCAATAATTTTCTTGAGCATGAACAATTTCAGATAAATTCAAAGTTCCTGTTAAAATTGCAACACCAAGAAGAGACAAAATTAAGGGAATTTCAAAGGAAACCATCTGGTGAAGTGCTCTTATTCCACCGATAAAGGGAAATTTGCTATTTGCAGACCATGCAGAAAGAATTGTAATTATTGGGAAGAACCCAATTACTGCAAATACTGCAATTAAACCAATATCCAAGTCAGCAACAACCCATCCAGGTGCAACTGGAATCAAAGCTACAAATGCTGCAGCAGTTGCGACAAACAATACAGGAGCTGCCCAAAATATTGGTTTGTCAGCTTTTGCAGGAATAATAATTTCTTTAGAAATTAGTTTTAGGCCGTCTCCCATTAATTGTAATATTCCCTCAATTTTTCCACAATAAAATGGTCCTACTCTGAGCTGAAGTTTTGCAAGTAATTTTCTTTCAATAAAGATAGTACCAGCAGCAATCAGGGCAGCGAATCCAAAACCAGGAAATGCTGCAATTCTAAATATTTCAGAATGGATTAAAGATTTTACAAGAGGGACGGCTAATTGCGGATTGAACATCCAAGTAAATGTAAGAAATGGAGTAAGAAGTTCCCCATCTATTATGGGTAGATCAATATAAAACAGAACAATTTGGATTAATGGAATTCCAATTAAAGTTAGTAGTACAATTATCCAAAAAATATTATCAGTTAAAGATTTAATAAAATAACTTAGCTTAAACTTTGGTGCAATAACTGACATTTATCTATCAGCCTCCACTGGCCAGTAGTTTAAACTCCAATAAACTGCAGGCATGTTACCTAGCTTTTCTCCTTTTAACAAATGTGGCATACAAATCAGATTTCTAAAAGAACCTACACTCATTTTTAGACGATATGGTTGAGGTTTACTTCTAGAAACAATGTACATACCCAATGAGCCTCTTCCAGATTCTACTCTTTTGTAGACTTCAGCATCTTCCCCTTTTGGATTTGGTTTTAGTTTTGTTCTAACTTTACCAGACTTCGGCATTTTTTCTAAAGCTTGTCTAATGATATTACAGCTTTCTAGCATGTCAAGCCAAGGAGTTTTTGAACGATCATACGAATCACCATTCTTTAAAACATTAGTGTGAACATCAAGTTCATCATATACATCGTATGGTTCTTTCGTTCTAATATCAAAGTCAACACCACTTGCACGTAAAACTGTACCAGTGGTACCAAGTCTAATAGCGTCATTCCTACTTAATATTCCAGTGTTTTCAGTTCGTGCAATTAAGATTGGATTATCATAAAAAATATCAGCATATGCCCTTAGCCGTTTTTCCAAATAGTTAACTTGTCTTAAACATACATCTTCAAAATTTGCTGGGAGATCATTGCGTACTCCTCCAGGAACAAAGTAAGCATGAGTCACTCTTGCTCCAGTTAATTTTTCTAAAAGATCAATTGCAAATTCTCGATCTCCTGCAGGCCACATGAACATAGTAGAATGACCCAAGAAAATTCCATAGATTGCTAACCAATAGAGAGTATAGACGATTCTATTTAGCTCAGCTGAAATTACTCGAACATATTTTGCACGTTCAGAAACTTCAATCCCTACTAGTTCCTCTACACCTAAACAATATGGATATAGAATATTACATGAATCATGAATGACTGGTCTTTCTAAATGAGGAATATTTGTGATATAGTTTCTATATTCAGCCATTTTTTCTTCTCCTCGGTGAACATAACCTGGGTCAGGATCACATGAAACAATACGATCGCCATCTACTTTGATGATTAGTCGCATATGACCTGAACCGGGATGTTGAGGACCAACATTAAGGGTCATAATTCTGTCATCGACCTTTTCTAATTGAAGTCCAGGAGGCAATTTAGCAGTCATTTCTATCTACCTTTAATTGCAAAGTCTCTTCTAAGTGGTGGAAGATCTGCCCAATCTTCGGGTAATAATAATCGCCTATTATCTGGATGACCTTCAAAGAAAACTCCTAACATTTCAAAACATTCTCTTTCATGAAATTCTACACTGAAAAAAATGTCTCTAAGACTAGGAAGTTTAGTAGAATCATTACCAGGATTAGGATTTTCTTCACGTGGTGCTCTAGTTGCCAAAGATAAGACTTGTCTACTAAGTTGTGGATCAGTATATGATCCTAAATGATAAACTACTTCAATTTCTTCATCTGCTGGAAAGTCTACACCAGTTACAGACTCTGCATGATCATAATTTAGCTCATCTCGAATAAACGTAGCTACTTCAAGTATGTCTTCTTTTTTTACGTTAACTCTTATTCTGTCAGGTTTTACAAAAGCAATTTCAGTTTTTGTACCAAACTTTTCAGTGATTTTATTTGATTGGTCTTTTTCAAATTTTGGTAAGTTATCTTGTTCTTCTACAACTGGTTTAGTTTCAGTCTCTTCTTGTTTACTAGAATCAGTATCGCTCATTACTATCCTACCTAGCTTTCATCCTCTTAATTTTCTCCTGAAGGAGAAGACATCCTTGAATAAGAGTTTCAGGTCTAGGGGGACAACCTGGCACATACACATCTACTGGTAGAACGCCATCAATTCCTGGAAGAACATTGTATGAATCAAAATATAACCCTCCAGTTATTGCACACGCACCCATTGCGATTACATATTTTGGTTCTGGCATTTGATCATATACTAAACGAAGTCTAGGAGCCATTTTTCTTGTAATTGTTCCTTGAACAACAACTAGATCACATTGTCGTAATGATCCAAATGCTTCAATGATACCAAATCGTTCAACATCATATCTAGGACTAGACGCAGCACCAAATTCAACACTACAACAAGCCGTCTCAATATGAACAGGCCATAAAGACCAAATTCTACCCCAATTAATGGCATAACCCAAAGGTTGGTCAATAGCTTTGACTAGAATATCGCCTAACTTTCCAACAAAAGCATTGGCGTTTTGTGGTGTAACTATATCTTTTATCATTTTAAGCCCACCTTCCTGTTTTGAAATATCACTTGAGTTTTCTATTACCAAATATCTCGCCTCTTTGATTGATAAAGTGCATAAGCCATAGCTCCAAACATTATTCCTAAGAAAGCAATGATGGGTAGAATCGTAGTCTTTTCAAGTTGTAAAAATGTGGCTCCCCATGCATACAAGAAAATTGCCATAACATCAAAAACAACAAACATCAAAATGAAAGCATAGTATTGCATCATAAAATGAGTCCTTCCAGCACCAGATGGGACTTGACCACATTCCATTGGAAGAAATTTTACAGGATTACTTCTTCTTCTAGGAGAAATCATTCTTGAAATAACCAAAGCAGGTGCCATTGCGACTATAGCAAAACCAAACATCAACATTACTTGACTATAATCAGCTGCCGCTTCTCCTACCAAAGTAGCTTTGAGACCCTTCCGAAGATATAAAAAGCTATCCACATTTTTTTTCGATCAAGGTTTCCTCAAACTAAATTTTGCAAAATTCTTAATATGACATGATTTCAAACTATTAGCATGACTTTGAATGTTGGAGACCAAGCTCCAAACTTTGAATTGGTAGATACCGAGTTAAAAATGAGAACTCTAGATGAATTCAAAGGAAAAAAAATAATTTTATCATTTTTTGTAGCAGCTAGCTCTCCGGTATGTGAAACCGAATTGTGTACATTCAGAGATTCATGGGATGAACTATCAAATCTTGGAGCACAAGTTATAGCAATTAGTAATGATGGACCATTTGCAAACAAGGCATTTGCAGAAAAAAATAATTTAAAATTTCCAATTCTAGGAGATTATAAAAGTAAAACAATTAGAGATTATGATGTATTGATGCCACATCTATTGCATGTAAAAGATTATGATGCTGCGAAGCGTTCTGTGTTCATAGTAGATGAAAATGGAAAGATATCTTACAAATGGGTATCAGATGATCCTCTAGTAGAACCAAATTATCAAGAGATTAAAGATTTTCTAAATAAAGGAAATTAATTTTTTCTTATTCTATTTCTGCAATAACATCATTTTTTGCAACCGTTGCGCCTTCTTTAATTTTTATTTTTTTCACTATGCCATCTTTGTGAGATTTTACTGAAACTTGCATCTTCATTGATTCTAAAACACAAATTGTATCATCTTTTTTTACTTCAGAACCTTCTGAAACTGAAATTTTTATTACTTTTCCTGGAATTTGACTTCGTAAAGATAGTTGTGAGTCGCCTCCAGCCTCTTCTCCAGAATTCTTATAGACAATTTCATTTAGATTCTGATGCATGTTTAATGTAAAAGGAGTTCCATCAACAACAATTTTCATTTGAGATGTGGTATTATCTAGATACTTTACTTTATGATATTGTTGATCTAAGACAAATTCTAAGCCTTTTGATGACATTGTTAGAATTTTTAAATTTCTTTCATCGTCATTGATTTTTATCAAGTACTCAGAATTTCCCAATTTTTGTAATACCTCAGCATTAAAAGTGGATTCTATATCTTCAATTTTGTATTCCATTAAGAACTACCCAATTTATTTTTCCAATGCATGTCAATTTCAGGAGTAGGTGTTACTCTGCTCTTATAATATTCTGAATGAATTATAGCAGCAGCTAATGCAGCGTCTTTATTCGCTTCTTTATCTTTCTTAATATCTTCTTTTAATCTATCAATAATTCCGTATCGTTTTAAGAAATCAGTTGATAGTTCACCATTTTTGTATTCTTCTGTTTTTAGAATTGTTTTGTATAATGGAATAGAAGTTTCTACTCCTTCAATGTAAAAATCATTTAATGCATTTAGCATTCGTAATCTTGATTCATCAAACGTTTGTCCCCATGTGCATAGTTTTGCCATTAAGGAATCATAGTATGGTGAAACTGCACATCCAGGATACAGGTATGTATCACATCTTACACTTGGACCTACAGGTATCGTTACATCAGGTATTGGTCCTGTTGATGGTGCAAAGTCCAAAAATGTATCTTCTGCATTAATTCTACATTCAATAGCATATCCATTCATCTTTAGATCCGATTGTTTGAATGGAAGTGGTTCTCCGTTTGCAATATCGATTTGTAGTTTAACAAAGTCTAGCCCTGAAACCATCTCACTTATTGGATGCTCGACTTGAAGTCTTGCATTAATCTCAATAAAATAAAATTCTCCGTTGTCTGCCCTGAGAAATTCGGCGGTTCCAAGATTAGTATAATCAACTGCATGAGCTGCTTTTACAACTAGTTCTCCAATTCGTTCTCTTGTTTCTTCATCAACTACTGGTGATGGAGTTTGTTCAATTAGTTTTTGATTCCGTCTTTGAATGGAGCATTCTCTCTCAAAGAGATGCACTGCGTTACCATGTTCGTCTCTACACATTTGATATTCAATATGTCTTGTTTTTTCTAGGAATTTTTCAACAATGATGGCTGATTTTCCCACAGCAGCAATTGATTCAGATGTTACTGTTTCAAAACCTTCTTTGAGTTCGTTATCATTTGTTACTAGTCTAATTCCACGACCACCACCTCCATAAACTGACTTCAATAGAACAGGATAACCTATGTCATTTGCAATGTCTAGTGCTTCATCAACATCTTTTACTAAATCTGGACTTCCAGGAACTGTTGGAACTTTAGCTTTAAGCATGGCAGCTTTACATTCCATTTTATCACCACAAAGTTTCATCGAATCTGCAGTTGTGCCAATAAAATTAATTTTATTTTTTTCACACAGTCTTGCAAAATCATCGTTTTCAGAAAGAAAACCATAACCTGGATGAACTGCATCTGCACCAGAGGATAACATTATATCAAGTATCTTTTCTTGATTAAGGTAACTTTTAGCAGGTGCTGCCTCACCAATATGATAAGCTTCTGTAGCTTGTTTTACATGTAATGATGTGTAGTCTTCATCAGAGTATACTGCAACTGTTTTAATTCCTAATGCCTTGCAAGTTTTAATTACTCTAAGAGCAATTTCACCCCTATTTGCAATTAGTACTTTTTCTATCATAAATTCCTCACAGGTTGATATTTCCGTGTTTTCGAGGAAGTTGTTTTTCTCTTTTATTCAAAAGCATCTCTAATCCTTTTATCAACATAGGTCTGGTCTCAGCAGGATCAATAACTGCATCCACAGTTCCATGAGAGGCTGCTACATATGGATTAGAGAATTTTTCTGTAAATTCATCAACTAATTGTTTCTTTAATTCTTCAGGGTTGCTTGCTTTAGCTAAATCTTTTCTATTCATGATTTTTACAGCTGCTTCTGAACCCATTACCGCAATTTGAGCAGAAGGCCATGCATAATTAATATCGGTTCTTAGATTTTTACTTCCCATTGCAATGTATGCACCTCCATACGCTTTGCCAATTACTAGAGTAATTCTGGGAACTGTAGCTTCACAATAAGCATACAAAAGTTTGCTTCCATGTCTAATGATACCATTATGTTCTTGATTTGTACCTGGCATGTATCCTGGAGTATCTACTAAAGTAATTATTGGAATATTGTAACAATCACAAAAACGAATGAATCTTGCAGCTTTGTTAGATGAATCAATATCAAGTGCTCCAGCTAAAGAAATTGGTTGGTTTGCAACAATTCCAACTGTTCTTCCGTTTAATCTTCCATATCCTACTACAATATTTGGTGCAAACAGTTCATGAATTTCAAAGAATGTGTTATTATCAAGAATTGAATTAATGATTTCTTTCATATCATAAGGTTGTAGAGAATTTTCTGGAAGTACATTAATTAAATTATGATCTAATCGGTTAGGATCGTCATCACTTGTAACAACAGGGGGCTCTTGCGTGTTATTCTCTGGCAGATATGACAGAAGTGTTTTGATATAATCCATACATTCATACTCATTTTTAGCTACAAAATGTGAAACACCACTCTTTGTTGCATGAGTCATAGCACCACCTAATTCATCAGAAGATACTTCTTCAGAAAGAACTGTTTTTACAACATCTGGTCCTGTGACAAACATTGAAGCTGCTTTATCAACCATTATTACAAAATCAGTCATTGCTGGAGAATACACAGCTCCACCTGCCGATGGACCAATACTTGCTGTAATCTGAGGAACAACACCAGATGCTAATTCATTATGATAAAAAATATCAGCAAAACCATCTAAGCTCAAAATACCTTCTTGAATTCTTGCACCGCCTGAATCTGCAATCCCTATAATTGGGCAGCCTACACGTAATGCGTGATCCATTAGTTTAGTAATTTTTTTTGCTCCCATTTGACTAAGTGTTCCACCAAGAACAGTAAAGTCATATGCAAAAACAAAAACTTGTCTTCCGTTAATTTTTCCATAACCTGTAACAATTGCATCACCAAATAATTTCTTTTTTTGCATTTCAAATTCATGGTAATGATGAGTTGTGAGTTTGTCAAGTTCTACGAAGCTGCCTTCATCAACTAATAGAGAAATTCTTTCACGTGCAGTTAGTTTACCTTTTTCATGTTGAGCTAATATCCTATCTTGCCCGCCACCCTGATCTGCTGTTTTATTTTTCTTCAGAAATTCTTCAATTTTATTAGAATGCATACCCGGCGATCTAAAAAATGCTTTTACATATATTAAGTTTAGATTTTTTTGGATTTTTACTGAAATTTTTAATTTTTTAGGATTTGTGTTTAACAGAAATACATTTATCCAAAGTTGAGAAAAATTATCTTGAATGGTTTCAGATAATAAAGGAGTTATTACTTATACTCAATTTCTAAGAGAAGACCTCGTAATATTACGATTTGTTCCTGAGAATGGCATTATGCCAGATTATAAGACAGGACAATTCCTGACTATTGGAGTTCCTATTCCTGCAGAAAATTTTAAGCTTGTTCGTAGAGCATATTCAATTGCATCACACCCTGAAAATCGAAAATATTTTGAGTTTGTTATTAGATGGGTTAGAAAACCTCTACCTGGTCGTGTTACAACTCAGTTATTCTATGCAAGTGAAGGTGACGAAATTTTTTGGGGAAATCCTACAGGAAACGCATTAACAATTAGTGACACACTGCCTAATGGTCAACCTGATAAACGTAGAATTATTTGTGTTGGTGGGGGTACAGGAATAGCTCCTTTTGTTGCATTTGCAAATCATCTTCATGATATTGGGGATAAAAGAGAAGTAGTTGTACTTCATGGTGCTAGTTATGTTGATGAGCTAAGCTACAAAGGACTTTTCACTAAATTAGATGATGAAAGTGTAGAAAGAGGAAAAGATGAATGGAATTTTAAATATAGAGCAGCAATCAGTAGACCAAAAGAATTGTTTAACAGATCTTGGAATGGTCAGACAGGAAGAGTTGAATCATTTTTTAAATCAAAACCAGGCGGATTATCTCCAGTAGAAGAGCTAGTTGGAGAGGAACTCACTAAAGATAACACGATTATCTACATTTGTGGGTATCAAGGTACTATCGATGGCGTAATAGATTATGTAAAGGATAAAGGCTTTGTCACTGAACACGACAAACGTGAAGACGGAAGTTTTGAGATTAAGTATGAATCATACGGTTAATCATTTTTAATAGAACTAATTTTTGCGACAACATTTTTTGTTAATTCTTCAATAATTTTGATTTTATTCTCATCAGTTTCACCAAGTGATTCCAAGGCTTTTTCCAATTCTTTTTGTCTTAAGGCATCTACACTTACTGTTTCATCTTGTAGTATAGGTTCTGCATCAAGTCGTTTCATTGTTGCTTCAATAATTGGAACTTCTTTACTAATCATTTCTTCTACAGATGGAACAATACCTTTTCTTGCTTTTACATCCTCTTCATACAATTCAGCCACTTGATCTCTAAACATCAATTTCATTCCAGGAAATGTAGAAACTTTCTCATCAACTGCTCTAGGCTCTGATATATCTAAAATCAATGTCCCTTTCTTTTTATTTTCCATTACCATTCTTAATCGATCATAATTAATCAAAAAGTAATCTGCAGTAGTTGCAACAAATACAATATCATATTTATCAAATCCTGCTAAAACTTCTTCAAATTCTATTGGGGTTCCTCCTAAATTTTTTGAAAAACTAGTAGCTCTTTCAATAGTAAGACTCGCAACATCAAAGGCAAATCCTTTTGAATTCAAAGACTGTGCAACCATAGCTGCAGTTTCACCAGTTCCAAGGAGTAGAACTTTTTTCCCTTTAATTCCAGCTTTATCATCAACGGTTCTAACAGCAATTTTTCCAAGAGATATTGTTCCTTTACTAATTCCTGTAGAATCTCTTATGCTAGTAGCAATTCTAATTATGTTTTCAAATAATTTATTCAAAACTTTACCAGATGTTTTATTTTCTTGCGCATGTGAAACTGATTTCTTAATTTCGTCAAGAATTTCTTCACGTCCTACAACTATAGAGTCTAGACCAGTTGCTAATCTTAGAAGATTCTGATATACATCAACATTTCTATGCACTTCTAGAGTTTGATCAAGATGATCCAAATCATATTCGCTTAATTCTGTTAATGATTCCCAGGTTTTTTGAATTTGATTTATTGTGAGATTTTTTCCTTCACTTCTTCTTGCATCTGGTATGTCTCCTTTCTGAAGATTAACAACCATAAATACTTCAACTCTAAAAGGGTTTTGTAAGATAATACATTCAGTAACATCAGAAATTTTCATAAAAGTTTCAGATGCTAATTTAAGATCTTTGAATGAAAAACTTTCTATTTTATAAATTGGGAGATTTTTGAAAATAACTCTTGCATTTATTACATCAAAATTTTTTCCACTCAGTTCATATCACCAATTATTCTCTTAATTTTGCTCGTCCACCTTTTGCTGTACGAAAAACATTCATTCCTATGTTAAAATTTTCATAAAGATAATCTAGAGTTTTTAGATCTTCTTCAGCTTGTTTAATTTCTTGTTGACTTGAATTAGGATCACCTTGCAAGCGTGCTAGTCTTTGTTGTGTTTCCTCTTTTTGATTTTTAATTCCAATTTCATAATTAGATGTTCCCTCATATTCTGGACTAAGCATAAGCTTTGGTGTGTATTTAGGAATTTGATCAGTTGGAATTTCTACTTGTTTTGAAATCTGTTGTTCTTCATCTTGAGAAAGTATAGGCCTTTTAGGAGCTCTACCAAGTTTATCAAGCCAAAATTCTGGCTCTCCCATTTCTCGTTTGAAAATTTGTTCTGCTCCACGTTTATTGGTAAAAGAATCTACTTGTTCAGAAACTACTACTTCTGCAGCTGCTGCTTCATATTCTTTTTTTGCTGCTTCTTCAGCTGCGGCTTTTGCTGCTTCTAATTTTACAGCAGCAGCTTTTGCTTCAGATTCTGCAATTACTGCGATTTCGGAGGCAGTTAATCCACCTTTTGAGGATTTTGTTTTAGGGGTTGATTTTTCAGATTTTGACTTAGTTTTTGTCCCTTTAGGTCTTCCACGTTTCTTTTTTGGTTCTTCCCCAGGTGTTCCCTCAGCCAACGTCATTACCTAAATCATGTTAAATTTTAAGGTTTTATAATATATTTTTAAGAAAATGGGATCAGGGTTTTGGTTTTTTAAAATATTATGTGGTTCTGGCGATTTCTCTTGAAGAATGATTTGTAATATCTTTGTGAATGAGAGCATGGGATTCTTGTTTAAATGTCAAATCACATCTATAACATTTCCAACCTAATCCACTCATAATACTAAAACACAATTTTTGCATATAACGTTCACGTAGAAATGATCAGTATGATCTAAATACTAATTATAGAATTTACTTGTAATTGGAACTGTCACCAAACAACAATCGTTTTTGGCCTTAAGTTTCAATTTTTAAGATTAAGTATAGAAAATTTCTTTTTCACAGATTTTTGATAAGCCTCAAAAGGATTTTCGGTTTCATTGCACTTTCTACAGATGCATAATTGGGATACAGATTTTAGGTCACAATCATCAGTATATTCACAATTAGAACATCCTGCTGATCCTCCACAAACAATGCATTTGAGTTCATTTACTTCAGCACATTTTTCATGTTTAACCCCTAGTCCTTTTGCCCAAAGTCCCATTTCATTAGCTTCTATTTTCTTGTTACAAACAATACATGTTCCAGGAAACTTCATTGAAATTTTACGCCAGCTCATAAGTTTTCAATCTCCTTTTCTAAAACATCACCAAAGCTTTCTTCCAAGATGAAATTCATTTTATTATTTTTCATACAAAAAAGAATGTAAGGAAGATAAATTGCTGCAAAAGTACTTCGTGAGATATGCATATTTTCTGCAAAAATTGTTGCTAATGCTTTAATACTTTTACCGTCCCAACGAAGTCGATTTAGTAATGGCCATGATAAATTATATTGTGAGTATCTAATTGTAGAGTCTTTTTGGAACAATCCAATAAGTATTTCATCTAGATATCTTAGTAATCGCCATTCTTGTGTTCTCATTATTTTACCAAACAGCACATCTGCTTCAGATAAAACTTGTAACATTCTATCCATCTCGCTTTTTGAAATGCTGCTAGTAATTACACTTGAATAAAATGCATTAATTTTTTCACGTGGATCTATACGTAGAGAATAAAGAACACTTCGTGCTTCATCAATAGAATTTGCTTTAAAAAATGCATTAATTCCTGATTCAATATCTAAACTTTCAAAAGATTTTTCTGTTGCAGGTTCAAATCCTGTTACCAAAGCTTGTGCAGTGTTAATCATTGATCTTAGATCTCCATTTGACTCACTAACAATTTTGATTAAACTGCCAGGACTTAGTTTAGCACCTTCTATTTTTAGAATTTTTTTTAAAAATAATTGAACAAGTCGAGGAGGTAAAGGACGTAGATGAATAGTCTTTACTGCCTTTTTGATACTTTTCATTTTTGTTGAAAGTTCAGAATTTGCAGCTAAAATTATTGGGATGGTGGGTTCTTTTAGAATTTTAATTAGTGCTTCAGCTCCTCCATAATCAGATCTTCCATAAATTCCATCGACTTCATCAACAAAAATCATTGGAGAACCAAGTATGCTAGCATTACCTAAAACTGGTGTAAGTATTTCCTGAATACGAGTTTTGTTTCTAACATCACTTGCATTAAGACTGATCATGTCATAACCAAATTGTTTTGCTGCAAGATTTGCCAAAGTAGTTTTTCCAGTACCAGGCGGTCCAACTAGTAAAAGTGGTTTAGTTCCCTTTTTCCATTTTCCAAACCACTCTACAAATGAAGCTCGAGCATCTTCATTTCCAACCATATCAATAATACTCTGAGGTCTATGTTTTTCTGACCACATCAAGATAAATCATTTTGGAAGATTCTCAGAGAGAGTTGACCATATGTTTGCTTTCTGAAGTTGATTATACCAATATTGATTATAATGTTCTACTGTAAGAAATAGAAATTCTAAAAATTCTTTATGTGAAAAGTTATCTGGTAAAAGATCAAGTGCAAGCCGTGCATCACTTAGATAGAGATTACTTTTTTTCAAAGTTAATTCAAATCCTTTCTTAACATCACCTGCTAGAAGTGTGTAATAAAGAGGCCATGAAGGAACTTTAACGAATTTATTTTTAATAGTGTCTTCAATTTCATTTCCACATCCTACACCTTCTGCTGCTCTTGCTAATCCTAAATAGAAAATTTCTCCCAAGGGTCTTTTTGCAAGTGCCATATTTCTACCAGCAGTACCCATTACTGCACGATATTTTTTATAACATTGATTCATTTCTTCTTCGGTAATTGAAATAGGTTTTGTTTTTAGTTTAGTATCAATATACTGACCTACTCTTGCATCTTTGAAACCATCCTCAAATTCTTTTAGGACTTGTTCTCCTCCTTTTGAGATTTTATCTCTGGCTAATTTCAAGATGTAAGGATTCATCAACTTGTAATCATCAAGATAATCCAAATCTTCATCTTTGTCAACAATTCTGTCCATAGGTTCGCTAAGATCAATTGCTATAATATGACCATCAACCATATCTTGGCGCATTTGTGGATCATGATTTCCTGAAAATTCAGCTGCTGCATCATAAAGTGCATTAAAAACAGGGAAAGTCATTTTAACAAAATTAGAATTTAGTATACGTAAAACACGATCTTTTAGGATCTCTTTATCTTCAAGTTTTGATTTAATGTCAGGAATTTGTGATTCTTGTAAAATGATTTCAGTGGAGCCTACCTCTTCTGCAAATTTTTGCTGAGTAATGTTTGGAGAAGTATCTGATTTGATTTCATTTAGTAAATCATTAGTAAATCTTTCTGCAAAATTTGAAAATTCATTTTCAGCTTCTTCTTTATATTTTTTGAAAAGTTTGTAGCCTTTAGATTTGAATAATCCTTGTTTAATGATTTGTTTTCCAGGCTTTGTTGTCATTAATGCTTCTTTACTGACAACTGATTGATCCTTGCCACTCACACACGCTCAATCCATTATAGTTATTTATGCTTTCAAGAAATTTTTTATTCTTTCACTTAAATTACGAAAAAAATGAAATTAAATATGGAAGTAATTGAAATTCTCAGAGAAGCCTCTAAACGAGTATATGAAAACGTAAAAGACTTGGCTGGAACAAGTGCAGCAGCAGGAGATTATGGAAGAGGAGCAGGAGGAGATATTTCAAGAAATATAGACATTACAGCAGAAAAAACCGTTTTAGATTATCTAAAAGAAATCTCCTTTGAATGCATAGTCCTTGGAGAAGAGTGTGGACGTGTTGAATTATCTAGTAATCCTAAAGGATTTGTAATAATGGATGCAATAGATGGTTCTGCAAACGCAGTTAGAGGAGTTCCTTTTTATTGTTGTTCGTTGGCATTTGCTACAGAAAATAAAATTAGTTCAATTACAGATGGAGTTGTAACTGATCTTTCTTCTGGGGACCAATATTGGGCATCAAAAGGGATGGGTTCTTTTTTAAATGATAAAAAAATTCACGTACATGAAAACGAACCAATCTATAGAATAGTTGGAATAAATCTTTCAGGAGCAACTCCTGAACAAATACAAAGATTACAGCATATTTTGAAGAGTCATAATCATACAAGGCATTTTGGTGCAAATGCTCTTGAAATGGCCTTTTTTGCAAGCGGATTAATGGATGTTTTTATCGATATTAGAGAAAAGATTAGAGTGCAGGATATGGCTGCAGGTTATTTGTTGATTAAAGAAGCTGGAGGGCTAATACTTGATGATAAGTTAGAACCACTAGATGCAGATCTTAGCTATCAAACTAGATTATCATTTGTTGCAGCAGCTAACAAAAAAATCCTAAATGATGTTTTTTTAGAAATAAAAAAATGATGGCGCCCTCGGCGGGATTTGAACACGCGTCTCAGCCGTGACAGGGCCGAATTCTAGACCGGGCTATACTACAAGGGCGCAGTTTTTTAAAATGAATTTGCTAGTTTAAAACTTTCCTTCAAAACAAAAAGTGCTGTAAAAGACTAAATTATACACCTTCGGCATGTTGGCAGTGGGTCTGTGGCGCAGCCAGGTAGCGCACCGGACTTTTAATCCGGTTGTCGTGGGTCCGAATCCCACCAGACCCGCTATCTATTTTGCTAGTGCTTTCACTTTTTTGGAAAGAGATTCTAATGTAGATTTAACTTCGTTTTCACGTTTAGTTGTACCTTGCCTGTAAACTTTAATTTTTTTCATACGATCTATAATCATTCGTTTTTGTTCAGAAATTCCAGAAGAACCTTGAGAAATCCTATCTTGAAGAGACGAATGGATAGAAGTTGAATTAATTAATTTCATTAAGAATTTAGAATCTATATTGGTTCCTTTAACAGCAGTTTTAACTTCTGATGGAGTAATTTTTGATAATGATTTTTTTGAATCACTTGCAATTTGGGTCAATTTACCAATTACCGTATGAGAAGTTCGAAATGGAATTCCTTTCTTAACTAGTTTTTCTGCTAGATCTAATGCTATCAAATTTCCACTTTCAGCAGCCTTTTTCATTTTTTCTTTATTGACTGAAACCGTCATCAACATCAATTTGATAACTAATAATGCATTAATGGAAATTTTCGATGTTGACCAAATTGAGGATTTTATTTGTTGCAAGTCACGATTGTATCCAGAAGCTAATCCCTTTACTATTGAAAGAATTGTAGTAAGATTTCCAATTACCTGGGCAGTTTTTCCTCGTGTGAGCTCTAGCATATCAGGATTTTTCTTTTGGGGCATTACACTTGATGGAGACGTAAACTCATCAGAAAGTTCGATAAAAGAAAATTCTGAAGTAGACCAAATAGCAAAATCTTCAGAAATCCTACTAAGATTTGTCATAAGAATTGCTATAGCTGCAACATATTCACTTACAAAATCCCGTGTACTAGTTGCATCAATAGAATTTTCTACTATACCATGAAAACCCAACATTTTTCCTGTACTTTTCCTATCTATTGGAAGACTAGTACCTCCAACAGGACCTGCACCTAAAGGATTTTCATTAACTCGTCCATATGTAGTGTATAACCTATCGACATCCCGAAACAGAGCATCTGTATAAGCTAGAAGATAATGAGAAAATACTCCCACTTGGGCTTGTTGAAGATGAGTGTATAGTGGCATTACGGTTTTGTGATGTGCTTGTGCTAACGAAACTAGTGCTTCAATTGTATCAAGTAAATATTTACATAAGATATTGATATCATCACGAATTTTCATACGAATATCAAGTGTGACTTGGTCATTTCGTGAACGAGCAGTATGCATTTTTCCTCCACTTGCAAGTCCTGCATTTTTAATCACAAGGGATTCAATTAATTCATGAATGTCCTCAGAGTTTGATTTTTTTTCAAATTTTTCTTTTTTTAATTTTTCAAGTGCTGAAAGAATTTTTTTTGTTTCACTTTTTGTTAGTATTTTATTTTCATAGAGCATTATTGTATGCGCTTGACTACCAATTATGTCATAGATTGCAATCTCAATGTCGTCGGAAATAGAAGATACATAATTTAGGGTAATATCATCGAGATTTTTGCCCATACGAGAGCGATACATCAACCATAGGATCTAGAATGGTTATATATAGCATAGATGCTTTTTCGCCCATGACACAAGATGTCAAACAACTACGAGTAAAAATTTTTGATGAATTATCAAAAATCGTAGATCCTGAAATTAACACAACAATTACGGAATTGGAATTAGTTGATGAAGTAGATATCAATGATTCAAATGTGAAAGTTGATTTGCATCTAACTAGTCCGTTTTGTCCTGCAGTATTTGGTTTTAAAATCTGTCAAGATGTGCATGATAATCTTTTGAAAATTGATGGAATTAATGATGTTAAAGTTAATGTTTCAAATCACTTTATGGCAGAACAAATCAACAATCAGGTAAATAATAGCCCAAATCCTAAAAAACCAAGTAGCTAATCTCGAAATCCTAGTAAATATCCTCTAAGTAATTGAATTCCCATTGCGGGATCAACTCCTTTCGGACATACTTGACTACAAGATCCAGCAAAATGACATCTGAATATTCCGTGAGAGTCATCAATTATTTTTAGACGAACGTCTTTGCCTTTATCTCGATTATCAGCCACATAACGATATGCTTGAGCTAAAGCTTGTGGTCCGATAAATGAAGAATCAGTAGCCATTGTTGGACATGCAGAATTACACAATCCACATTTAATGCAACTAGAAAATTGAATGTATTTTTCTACATCTTCTGGGGTTTGTAAGAATTCTTTAGTTCCAGGATTAATTTCAGATTCCTCATTAATGATAAATGGTTTAATTTTTTTGTGATTAGAAAACATTCTATCAAAACCAACAGTCAAATCTCGAATGATTGGAAAGTTATTCATTGGTTCAACAGTTACTACATCAGAGTTTAGTTCAGTAATTTTTGTAAAGCATGCTAATCCTGGCCTTCCATTAATTTTCATGCCACAAGAACCACATGATGCCTGTCTGCATGAATAGCGAACTGCAACAGAATGATCCAAATGTTTTTTCACTTCTAATATGGCATCTAATACTGTAGTCCACTTTTGATATGGGACTTTAAATTCATCAAATTTCGATTCTGTATTTGAATTTGGGTTAGAGCGAGCTATTCTAAGAGTAATTGTTTTTGTAGATGAAATAATTGAGCCTGATTCTTCATTTGATATTTGTAAACTTTCAGCTGTCATCTTACACCATTCCCATACTGGTCATAAAAATAGTTCTTGAACCATATACAATGACAAGTACCATTGCTGCTAGACATCCATAACTTACTGATTTTTCATATTGTGAGCCTTGTTTGAGTTCTAAAAGAACAACTCTTAGACCATTAAAACCATGAATTGAAATTAAGATTAAAATAATTTCAAGCATTCCAGCATATGGCAAGAATTGATAGTTTGCAATAACACTTTCGTATTCAAGTGATTCTGCAAAACCTTGAGTAAGCCTAAACAAGATATGGACTGCAACTAGAGCTACGGCAGCTACCGCAGTTCCATAATGAATTTTCATAATATGACTTTCTCTCATTTTATTCACCAAACATTACCGCAAGTCCGTACATCATAGCAATTGCAGCCAATACAATTGCAGAGTAAATCGTAATTTTATGTCGAGCATTTTGAGAATATGCAGGATATGGATAGTCAGGTCTAGCTGGCTTTCCTACTCCAATTCCTCCATGACCAAGCATGACTCGGATTCCATTTACTGTATGAAATACACTCATTCCAATTACAAGGGCTAGGATGATGTGACCCTCAGTAGTTTGAGTAAGTGCTAAAAATTCAGCCCATCCAACTTTTCCTTGTAAAATCATGCTTGTTTCGTAAATATGTGCAACAAAATATGCAAGTAGTCCTAATCCCGTTAATCTCATTAACAAATATGCAAATCTTTCAATCCCATACCTTCTGGGATTTATCATTCCTTTAATGCCTTCTTTGTTTTCGTCAATATTTGCCATTTAGTATTTTCTCTCCACTGGTTTGTAATTAGTTATAGTTACTGGGTGTTTTTTCATTATTGGTTCTGCAGGATCAAAATATGCAAGTGTATGATGTAAGAAATTAGCATCATCTCTTTTAGGAAAATCAGTTCTTGCATGACCACCTCTTGATTCTTTTCTATTAATAGCTCCAACAAGTACAACTTCTGCTACTCTAAACATGGAATCCAGTTCCATTACATTTGTAAAGTTTGTATTGTATTCTTTTGCTTTATCATCTACATGCTTCCAAGTTTTGTTTTTTAATTCACGCACTTTTTTTAATCCAGCAATCATATCTGATTCATTTCTGTAAACATATGCTTTTTCATTTAATGTATCTGTCAATTCTTGTCGTACTTCGTATGGATTTACATCACCATTTCCACGAAAAATTCCATCATAGATTCTCTTCTCTTCAGTATCAACTAGATGATGTGGAAATGGTGTCATGTGTTGATTATTTGTGATATAGTCTACTGCCAATTCTCCTGTGATTTTCCCCCAAACTATACATTCTGAAGTTGAATTTGCGCCTAAACGGTTAGAGCCATGAACGCTATTACAGGCAGCCTCGCCTGCGGCCCAGACACCTTGAAGTTCTGTGGCGCCATCAATATTGGTATGAATTCCACCCATCATATAATGGCAAACAGGTCGGATATCAAGAGGTTCTTGAGCAGGATCAACTCCTGAAAATTTTAATGAAATCTCTCTAATAGCCCCTAATTTTTCTTTGATAAGAGAATCTCCTAAATGTCGAAGATCCAATTTCATGCATTTTACTCCAGTTTCATTATCAAAACCACGTCCTTCATTAATCTCAGTCATTATTGCTCTAGAAACTATATCTCTAGGAGCTAACTCCATTTTTCCTGCAGCATATCTTTTCATAAATCTCTCTTCTTGATTATTAAGAAGATAACCTCCTTCACCTCGCGCACCTTCTGTAATTAAAATTCCTGATGGTAAAATTCCAGTTGGATGAAATTGTACAAATTCCATATCCTTAAGAGCCATACCTGCTCGATACGCCATATCGATTCCATCAGGAGTAGAAGATAGACCATAAGTTGAATAGCTGTAAATTCTTCCAGCACCACCAGCAGCAATTATCAAGGCCTTTCCTTTAATAGAATAAAATGTTCCGCTGGAAAGCTCAATTGCAGTTACACCCAAGAATTTTTGTCCATCGTGAATTATGGATGTAACAAACCATTCATTAAGAAATTCTATATTATCAAATTTTTGACATGTATCATACAATGTTTGCATCTCAAAAAATCCTACTTTATCAGCAGCATATGTTGCTCTAGGAAAACTATAACCACCAAACATTCGTTGTCCAATTTTTCCATCTTCTCTTCTTGACCAAGGCATTCCCCAATGTTCCAATTGATAAATTTCATTTGGCATTTCTTTACAAAGTCGTTCTGCAACATCTTGATCAGCTAAAAAGTCACTCCCCTTAATTGTGTCATAAATATGAGATTCTATTGTATCGCCTTCTTCTTCAAAAAGAACTGCAGCTGTTCCACCTTCAGCTGAAACTGAATGTGAACGCATAACTTGTACTTTAGAAATAACTGCGATCTTTGTCTTGGAACTTTTTTTTGCAGCTGCAATAGCAGCTCTTAGACCTGCAAGACCAGATCCAACAATAAGTAAATCATATTCAATTGAATCGGTCATGTCCCTTCTTTTTAGCTTCTAAAGTTCGGATAAATATGTATTCTAAAAGATCGGACGGATTTAGGCGCAGAGAATGATTAATATATATCACTAGCGATATCACTAGTGATGATTTCACCATGGTTTCAAAGAGTTGGAAGCTCAATTCCAAGAGGATTTTCTAGATATTACATTTTAGAAGTTCTAAAAAAGAAACCTCATACGGGGAAGGAGATTATTGATGCAGCCGTTAAACAAAGCGAAGGGATTTGGAAACCATCTCCAGGATTGATCTATCCCCTTCTTGGTAGATTATTAGATGAAGGTTTGATTGAAGAAACAAACTCTGGAAAATATCAGATTACACGTAAAGGTAAATCTACTGCAGATGATCTTGATGCAGTAAATGATATTGTAAAAAAACAGCTAGATGTTCTTTTCAGAATTGGAAATGTTGGTCGATTTGCCGCCATGGACATTTTAGAAAGAATTTCCAACATGGGTGCAATATTAAGCTCAAATGTAGCTAACATGACCAAAGAAGAAACTACGAAATATAAGAAATTTTTAGAATCAGAGCTTAAAAAACTTGAAAAACAGACAAGTGGCAAAAAAGCAAAAGAAATCAAAATTGATTAAATCATAAATATTTCACTGAGTTAGGTTTTACATTGAAGAATTTAAGACAATTACTCAAAAGTAAAAAACCACTTGTCATTCCGGGGGTTTTTGATGCAATGGGTGCAAAAATTGCCGAAAAGGCAGGATTTGATGCTATGTTTCAAACTGGTTACGGAACTTCGGCCACGCTTTTTGGAATGCCAGATTATGGTTTTATTGGGTCTACAGAAACCGTCGAAAATGCACGTAGAATTTGTAGAGTAGTTGATGTCCCAGTTATAGTAGATGCAGATACAGGTTATGGTAATGCATTATCAGTATGGAAATTAGTTCGAGAACTAGAAGCAGCAGGTGCGTCGGGAATGTTTCTAGAAGATCAAAGATGGCCTAAAAGATGTGGGCATATGCAAGGAAAAGAGGTAGTGAGAAAAGAAGAATATGCAGAAAAATTAGAGGCCGCACTAGATGCAAGAACAAGTAAGGATTTCATTATAGTTTCAAGAACAGATGCAAGAGCTACTGAAGGCTTGGATAAAGCAATTGAGCGAGGATTATATTATAAAAAAATTGGGGCAGATGTAATTTTTGTAGAGGCACCAAAGACGATTGGAGAGATGAAAAAGATTGGCAAATCCATCAAAGCGCCACTAGTAGCAAATATGATAGAAGGGGGAGCAACTCCAATTAGTTCAGCTACTGCATTACAAAAAATGGGATTTAAAATAATATTATATCCATTATCGGTTCTCTTTGCAAATACTTTTGCATCAATTAAGATTTTAAAAGAATTGAAAAAATCAGGAACAACTATGAAACTAAACAAAAATCTAGTTAATTTTGATGAATTCAATAATATTGTTGAATTATCGAAATTTAGAAAATTAGAAAAGAAATATGGTAGTTTAAACAAAAAGAAAAAATCCAGGTAAAGAGACTATTTTCTCTTTACTTCGATTTCAATTGTGGATACGTTTCTTGTTTTTCCGTCTTGAGACTCTAATGATTCAGAGCCAATTTTGATTTCTCCAATTAGATATCCAGCATTTTCTGTCTTTCGTGAAATGATTTGTGAAACGTCTACAGCTCGTCCAATACTCATTCCTCTTGCCTTAATGCGGACTGATGGTATGTTTGCCAACTGAATTAGCGTGGAAGTAACATACGCCATTAGTGGTTTTTTACCAATGTATATTGTGTCTCTGCTTCCAGAGTCTCTATTTCCAGAGTTTCTGTTATCAGAAGACTGTGTGTTTTCTGTTGTCATGCAAAATTGACAGATTCACGATAATTTAAAGCTAAGATCGGAAAAATTGCTGTAAAATTGGATTTATGAAAATTTTTTACGTTAAAGAACACTATGATTGAATATGATAAATGAAAAAATTAATCAAGTTTTAGAATCTGGAACAAAGGCAGAAAAAATTGAAACCTTAGAATCTTTAGAAAATACTAATGATTCAGAAATAATTAACAAGATAATTTCTAATTTAGATGATTCTGATATTGAAGTAAGAGGTGAAGCATTTAGCTCACTTGTTCTTAATAAAAATGATATTTCAGATATATTGGTACAAAATTTAAAATCAGAAAATAAAAACATTAGAGGATTTTCCACATTAGTTCTAGCCAACAGAAGAAATATTGATTCTATTTCAGTAATTACTAATCTTACAAAAGATCAAAGCGGGATGGTAAGAGCATGTGCATTAGGAGCTTTGGGATATCTTAAAGCAAAACAATCACATAAGGAAATTCACGATTGTTTTTTTGATTCAAATATAGAAGTTAAGAAAAGTGCTTTAAAGGCAGCAATTGATATTGGAGACAAAATATCTAGTAAAGAGAAAATCGAGTTATCAAAAGAAAAAGATCCAGAAATCGAAAAATTACTATTTCAAGCAAAAATTAATTCTTAAAGTTTAACCGTATGATTCGTATTTCACTTCAAAGCTTCCATCTTCTCGTTTGTCATGTTCTGTAACGAAGCCTTTAGGTTTCATAAAGTCCATTACACCATCTATGGTTCCTTGCCATCCACAAACGTAAAAGATTGTATTATCTTTAGTAATTTTATCTCCAATTAATTCTTCTAAGGGAGATAAACCACCTTCCCTTGGTCTCAAAAATGTCTCTACTCTTCCTGTTTGACCTCCCCAAGATCTGTTAAACCATTCTTGAGGACGGCTGATGGTAGCTCTATATTTAAAATTCCATTGATCCTTTCCTCGATCAAGACTATCCATTTCTAAATCAGTAAGAAGATCTTTGTAGCTTAGCTCATCGACGTAACTTGCACCATGTAATACAATAATTTCTCGTTTATCTTTGACTGCATGAAGATGTTGAGCATAGCTGACAAATGGGGCTAGACCGGTTCCGCCACCAATACAAATTATTCGTCTTTCATCTTTACTGCCATCAGGCATTTTTTCATTAATGTTAAGAGCGGCACCAGTTGGTTTAATCCAACTAATTTCATCACCAACTTTTGCATTAAATAGTTGAGTTGTTAAACGGCCAGGAATAGGTTTTCTTACCCATCTAATTACCAATTCTATAAATTTTCGATTTTCAGGGTGCGAAGCAATAGAATATGCTCGTCTTACAATTTTATTATCTTCAACAGGATTTGGCAAACCAATAGTGATGAATTGACCTGCTTTGTATTCTGGGACTTGGCCATCATTTGGAACCAACCGCATTATCATTAGGTCTTCTTTTAATAGTTGAATGTAGGTAATGGTTGCTTTGTTATCTACTACCACTCGATCTGTGTAATCTGTAATGGTTAAATATCTTCTGTTAATTATTTTCCAAAGAATTCATCTTCAGCTAAACGTTAATAACCATTTGTAAAAATCTTAAGCGGTCGGAATATTATTCTGATAATTTGGGCCGGTCGTCTAGACTGGTAGGATACGCCCTTGGCATGGGTGAGATCGAGGGTTCAAATCCCTCCCGGTCCACTTTTTTTTCTAAAAAAATAAAACCAAACACTATAGTCATACATCGGGGACGTAGGTCAGCTTGGTGGACTGCCAGCCTCGGGTGCTGGAAGTCATGGGTTCAAATCCCATCGTCCCCACATTGAATTAGAGTTAATTGAAATAGGACAAATTAATTAAATATTGAATTGACAGTTGCTATTTATCTTGCACATCTTAATCCAGTAACAAACGCACATGTAGAGATTATTGAAGAACTAAAAAAAGAATCAGATGTCAAGGTAATGCCAGTAATTTTTCTAAAAAATGATGTAGAAGTAAACAGTAAAAGCTTTCCATTTAGTTTTGAGATTAGAAAACAAATGCTTGATGCTATTTTTGGAGATTCTATAGAGATTTTAAAAAATTATACATTCCATGCCCCATTTTTTAGATATCTTCCTCCATTAATTTCCCCTTATTCTTGGCAATTACGAAAACAAATTCTAACAGGCATACAGGAGGATTATTTTAGCTATACTGGAGACAAGGCTGAAGGGATGATGCTTAAGGCTTATCGCCTTAATCCTAAAGTTGGTATAAGAAAAACAGTTTCAGCTACATCTGTAAAAAATAAAATGTATGATGCAGTTTTAGGAAAAAATACATCTTGGGAACAAGATGTTCCTCAAAAAGTATTAGAAATAATAAAACAACACTGGAAAGTAATTGAAAAATATGCCAACTTGGAAGATGAAACTACAAGGGTTGTGGGGATGAAATTTCCAAAGGATGGATATTGGTCAAAATAGGTTAGATTAATTACAGATGATTTTTCATTATTTACTGTGAAATTTTCTCCTTCGAAATTTATTTGGTTTGATGGAAAATTTGTTCCTGTAGATAAAGCAAAAGTTCCTGTAACAACTCATGCAATTCATTATGGAACGTCTGTCTTTGAAGGAATTAGAGCATATTGGAATTCAAAAAATCTGTTTATTTTTAGACTAGATGAACACATCGAACGATTTCGAAATTCAGGAAAATATTACTCTATTTCTTTGAATTTTACAGATGAACAGATTAAAAATGCAATAATTAATTTATGTAAAAAAAATAAGATGAAAAGATCCTGCTATATTAGACCATTTTATTTTGTTGGCAATTATGGAATCAATCTTCATGTAACTGAAAAAGCACCTACAAATGTTGCAATCTTCATGTTTCCATTTGGAGATCTTTTTAACAAAAAAGGGATTACTGCAGGAATTTCATCATGGAGGAAATTTAGTGTGTTATCTACTCCACCTCAAGCAAAAATGGGTGGAAATTATCTTAATTCAATTTTAACTACACAAGAAGCAAAACGAAATGGCTACGATGAAGCAATTCTTTTAGATAAGTTAGGAAATGTAAGTGAGGCACCAGGAGAAAATATCTTTGTTGTAAAAGATCATAAAATCATTACTCCACCACTTAGCTCTTCTGCATTAGAAGGAATTACACGAGATGCTATATTCTATTTAGCTGAAGATAGAGGTTATAATGTAGAGATTAGAGAAATTACAAGGAGTGAGTTATACATAGCCGACGAAGTTTTTCTTTCTGGTACTGCTGCAGAAATAACACCTATAATTCAAATTGATCAAAATGAAATCGGAAACGGAAGTGTTGGAAAAATAACAAGTCAAATAATGTCTGATTATACTAATTTAGTTATGAACAAAAACGAAAAATATTTCCAATGGCTAACACCGGTGTATTGAGGTGAAGGTAGCTCAAATTGGAACTGGAGGGTGGGGTAAAAACCATACAAGGGTATTATCGCAACTTGGAGTTTTAACAGCAGTCTGTGACGCTAACAAAGAAAGAAGTAAGGAATATTCTAAAAAATATTCCGTAAACAGCTATGATTCAGTAGATGCATTACTAGATTCAGAAGATTTTGATGCTGCGTTTATTTGTACTCCAACTTCAACGCACTCAGAAATTGCTAAGCAACTTATACAAAAAAAGAAAAATGTGTTTATTGAAAAACCTCTAACGTATCTTTCTGAAGAAGGAGTAGACTTGCTTGAGCTTGCTAAGAAAAACAATGTTGTGATGACTTGTGGGTATATTGAAAGATTCAATCCTGCAGTTGATTTGGTAAAAAATTATGTAAAATCTAAAAAATATGGAGAATTAGTTATGCTTGAATTTCATCGTGAAAATAGAATGCCTTTACACATTAAAGATGTTGGAATAATCTATGATACTTCGGTTCATGATATAGATACTGCAATGTGGCTTTTTGATGATACCCCACAAGTAGTTTTTGCCAGAGCAGGAAGTATTAATCATGAACACGAAGATTTTGCTACAATAATGCTAGGTTTTAAAAATAACAAAGTAGCAATTATTTCTTCAAACTGGGTAACGCCAACTAGAGTGAGAAATTTTAATGCAGTATGTACTGAAGGTATTATCTCTGCAGACTTTATTTCACAAGAAGTTAGAATTGAAACTAAAAATGATACTGAGATTCCAAGAAATGAAAAACAAGAACCTTTACAGTTAGAAATACAAAATTTCCTTGGAGCAATAGAAGGTAAAAATGAGTTAAGAGTAAAACCAGAGCAGGCAGTAAATGTTACAAAGATTGCAGAGGCATCACTCTTATCTAGCCAGAAGGGTACACCAATTTATCTCGAATTAAAATGAATAAAAAAATGATGGATATTCTTGCTTGTCCTATCGACAAACATTCTCCATTGGAAATTTTTGAATCTAATTCAAAAGATGATATAGTTATTGAAGGTGCACTGTATTGTACTGACTGTTCTAGATTTTATCCAATAATTGAAGAGATTCCAATCATGCTTCCCGATGAACTAAGAGACAAAAAGCAAGATATGGATTTTCTTAATAAAAATCAAGAAAAGTTACCTGAAAAAATTATTAAGCAATCTTCTCCTTGGCATCTGTGAGTAATTTTGGTTACGAATTTTATTTCTGAAAAAGCAAAGATTGGAAAAAATGTCAAGATATGGCACTTTACCTATGTCGGAGATAATACAGAAATTGGTGATAATGTGAAAATTGGATCTCTTGTCCATATTGATTATGATGTAAAAATTGGTGAGAATTCTCTAATCGAGGGCACAGTGTACATTCCACCACTATCAAGAATTGGAAAAAATGTCTTCATCGGTCCTGGCGCTTCACTAACTAATGATCCTTATCCACCAAGTGGAAAAATGATTGGAGTTACCATTGAAGATGGTGCAGTAATTGGTTCACGAGCTGTAATCAAAGCTGGAGTCACAGTTGGTAAAAACAGTGTAGTCGCAATGGGAGCAGTTGTAACTAAAGACGTTCCTCCTAACAAAGTGGTAGTAGGTATTCCTGCTCAAGAAAAATACTCTAGAGAAGAATATGATACAAAACAAAAACAATGGATAGATAGTTAGTTCTTAAGCTGAGAACGAAATATCCAATTCTTCACTTTTGATAAAATAAAAATCCACGTAACTACTAACCCAATAGATACTACAGCCTTAATTACTGAAGAGAAAATTAAATCGAATTCATCATATCCAGAAATTGTTATTGGGGCTAGAATTACAACTGCTATCCCACCTCCAATGATAATTAGCATCCACATTGCAAAAATGAATACAAAAATTGATGATTCGCTCAAATAGAAACTCCCATCATAAATGCTGTAAATATAGCCAAACCACCTGAAAAAGTTGTTAATCTAAAAATTACATAACCAATCTGTTTTTCAGATAATGGTTTTCCTCCAGCAAGAATTAATCTAACCAGAGTAATACTAGCTTTTTTGTTGGATGTAGCTTTTAGTTTAAAATCGTCTGTTAGCTCTACTGGTTTATCTTTAATTTCTCTATGTTCAACAATGCGTTTCATACTCGATAAAAATAAGAAAGAATTGAAAATTGCTGGACCTAAAGCTATTGCAGCAATTACTTCTACCTGACCTACTATAGCAATTGCACCATACATTCCACCTAGAGTTAGTGCACCTGAATCTCCTGGAAAAATTTTACTTGGAAATTTATGATATTTGTAAAAAGCAAGAGATACAAAAACCATTATGAGACTCACCATAGCAATTTCATAGTTTTGTAAAATGATTAATGAAATTGTTAACGCAGATCCAGCAATTACCATAAAACCACTGGCTACTCCATTTAGAACATCAATTGAATTAATTGTATTTCCAGTAATTGGAATCATAAAGATAACAATTGCTATGTAGAGTAATGGAATCTTTACTTCTCCAAATAATGGAAAAGCAAGATCAGAATCATATGCGCCAAATAAAAGAATTGGAACTGCAGCTGCAGCTAATGCTAAGGGTTTGAACCATCCACCCATGACTTTTTTATCATCAACTAGTCCTACTAGAAATGCAAGTGTAGTAGTGATTAGAATCGCAATAATTTCTGTCATTGGAAAAAAAACATACATAATTGTTCCTGAAACTAAAATTCCTGCAATAAGAGAAGGGCCGCCTGGTCTGGCAACCATAGCTCCACCTTTTCTATGATAATCTTTTACAGTACTATTTTGTTTTTCTAAATATTTAATCAGAACGGGTGTAAGTAAAAATACTGTAAAAAATGCAATAGCCGATACAAGTATGGCGGTTATGATTTCTTGTTCCAATTATCTACCTTTTTTTTAATTGAGACTTGATGTTATCTGCTAGTGTCGAACCAATTTTATCAATTTCTGCTAATTTTTTTACTGAGATTTTTGACAAATCTTCAAGTGTTTTGATTCCATGATTATACAATTTTCGTGCACGAATTCGGCCAATTCCTTTGATTTTTACGAGTTCAACTAGGTCTTCTCGAATTCCGTAGATGATTCTTTTTCTCAAAATATCTAATTCCTCGAGAAGTTCTACATTTTCTCCTTGTTTTGCTAGTTCACGAAGACAGTATAACAACCAGTCTGCAGTTTGTACCATTCTGTGCATATCACCAGATTCAATTTTGAGACTACTAGCAAGTGAAATTTCAGAAGACTCAGTAATCCAAGATTGTAATGCCATTAAGCTTCTAGAACAATCATATTCTGAAATTGGTTCGATGAGTTCAGAAGTATAATTCTCAAGCATTATACCTAGACTTTCATGGTCTTTAATTCTCAAAGAAAACTTTGGAAAAAATTCTTCACAGTTTGAAATTAAGTGTAAGAATCCAAATGTATGTTTCCGTCCTGGAGTAACAAGAACAAGTGAATCTCTAAAATAAGTTGCGGTCATTGGATCAATGTAAAGTTTTGATACTTTTTTTCCAAAATCAGTTGCAACAAATCTATCGCCTTTATTTATGATAAAATTTTCAGTTAATAGAAATTTTGTAGCAATATCAATTCCAAATTTTATTGTAGATTTTGTTGATTGTAATCCACCTAATGTTTGTAAAAAGAAATCTAAAATTTCTTCTTTTTTTATTCCAGGACTAGTAACAATTAGACTCAAGACATGTATTCGAAGTGATTTATCATCAGTAATTTTTGATTCAATGGGTTCAGGTTCACCATTAACATAATAATCAATTAATTCAGAGCTGTTATAATTTCCAACAATTATTGCTTCGCCATAATCATCATACTGTGGTCTTCCTGCTCTTCCACAGAGTTGTTTATACTCTAATACACTAATGGGACGATTAGCCCCTACACGAGAATTATATCTACTTATGCTAGATATTACAACTCTTCTAGCTGGAAGATTAACTCCAGCTGCTAGTGTAGGAGTTGCTGCTAATAATTTTATTTTCCCACTTCTAAATTCTGTCTCAACTGTTTGCCTACAATTGGGATTTAATCCAGCATGATGAAAAGCTACACCATTTTTTACCAGAGTTGCAAGTGTTTTTACTAATTCAGTGTGTTCATTGCTTGCAAGAATTTTTCTGGATATATCTTCAAGTTCTTCTCGTTCCTTTTTCTTTAATGAGCGGACAATAGCGTCTGCTGCCTTTGTAGCAAGTGATGATGACCTAGTTCGGGTCTCAGCAAATAGTAATGATTGACCACCTTCCATTACTGATTCTATTCCTAAATCAACAGGTTTTCCTCTAATACTAGCTTCAACTTGAAACTCTCTGCCATCATTCATTATCACCGAGCCTCCATCATATACTCCCTCATATAGTGGAACAGGCCTCCACTCATTTTCTACAACATCACAATCTAACCATTCAGCTAGCTCATCTACATTAGTTATAGTAGCACTAAGAGCTAAAATCTGTGGTTTGCTTTCTAATAGTTTTAATTTTGTTAAAACAACTTCTAAAGTTTGACCTCTATCTTGATCACCAATTAAATGAACTTCATCTGCAATTACTAATCCTATATCTTCAATCCATTCAGGACCATGACGAATGATGGAATCCATCTTTTCATTTGTTAGAATTAAAACATCACTTTTTTCTAATCCTTTATCTAATGATTCATAATCTCCAGTAGAAATTTGCACTTTTATCTTTCTTTCAAAATCTATTGATTCAAATTTTTTAAATTCAGAAAATTTTTCGGCAGCTAAAGCTCGTAATGGGCTAAGATAAACTACCTTTCCCTTGTTTTTTGAAAGATAATTTAGCATTGCAATTATTGCAATGAGTGTTTTTCCACTAGCGGTTGGGGCAGAAACAAGAATATTTTTTTCATCTAATAATCCTGAATCGATACTTTCTTGTTGTGGTGGATAAAGTTCAGAATATCCTTCTTTTTTTAGAAATTCAATAGCTGGTTTTGAGAGTTTTAGTTCTGAAATATTCATACTCGGTTATAATGACCGGGTCTTGATTCATAAATAGATGCCTCACGAAGCATCCTTCTAATGTAGTTTCTAGCCTCTTCTTCAGTAAATTTACCTGATTTAACAAGTTCTGTAATGAATAATTTCTCTTCAACTGGTCCCTTGTTTTCGCCTTCTAATGATTTTAACACGTCCATGAATAATTGCATTTTTGAGACTTCGCTATGTGCTCGTCCTTGAAGAACTCCAAGATCTACTTTACCGGTATTTACATCAACTCCAGCATCTCGAAGCATACTTTCAATCAAAAATATAGCACGTTCTGCATCTTCTGCGTCAACTTGATCCTTCATCAATAGACGTGCCCTAGCAGTTGCTAATCTGATTAAACCCTCTAATTGTCTAGGAGTTACTGTAATCATTTCTTCAGATTCTACAGTTCTCATTTTCATATAATATTCAAGAATTTTTTCTTCGGCCTCTTTTGTTAGAATTGGATTATTTCTCTTTGCATATCCTAAGTATTTTGTTAGAATATCTGAATCGATTAGAGAACGAGTATCGTTTCCAGTTGGTGTATGTAAATTAATTATGTGTCTTGCAATTCTAGAATCTTTTTCCTTTGATGGAATATCTCTTACTACAAAAATTAAATCAAATCTTGTTAAAAGTGGAATTGGAAGATTTACATTTTCAGTAATATTTTTGAATGGATCATATTTTCCATACATTGGGTTTGCTGCAGCAAGAATTGATGTTCTTGCATTAAGTGTTGCAACAATTCCTCCTTTAGCTATACTTGCAGATTGTTGTTCCATTACTTCGTGTAATGCACTTCGATCTTCTGGTTTCATTTTATCAAATTCATCAATACAAACTAGACCTTGATCACCAAGTACTACTGCACCTGCTTCTAACATCATGATTCCAGATTTATCGCGAACAACTGCTGCAGTCAAACCAGCTGCAGTTGAACCTCTACCAGAAGTGTATAGACCTCTTGGTGCTATTCTTGCACAAAACTTTAGCATTTCACTTTTTGCAGTACCAGGATCTCCTACCAAAAATACGTTAATGTCTCCTCTAATTTTTGTTCCATCTTGAAGTAATCTTTGAGTAGAACCAACTACCAACAACAAAATTGCTTCTTTAATCAAAGTATGTCCTTGAATGTGTGGTGCAAATGAATCAATTAATCTCTCGTAAATATCAGGATTTTTTGCCAATGATTTAATTATTTTTTCTTCTTCAGGGGAGATTTCTTCTCTTTCAGTTTTTCTTGAAGTCTTCGGACCTCTTCCACCAAGAAATTCTACATTATTTCCATCAATTCTTAATCTATAGAGTCCACTTGTGGTTCTAGAACCAATTAGTGATTCTTGTTCAATTCTTACAATACCTGAAAGAATTATTCTATCGCCTGGTCTTGCATTATCAACAAGATCTTGTTTTATTGTGACATCAACATAGTGAGGTAATTGACCTGGAGGTAAATCTTCAGGTAATTCTTGAAGTCTAGCAATTTGAAAATCAATAAATCTACTTTTTTCAGGTTGAATTGTAAATTCCTTACTTGTACATTTTGGATCACTTCCACATCTATAAAGTGGTGGAACCGTCATTCCTTTTTCTAAAGTAATATGAAATTCATGATTATTACTGCATTTGTAAGTGATTTCTTTAGCTAGTGGTTTTACTTCTGAGGATCTAACCACCATTCCAGAAACGCTAGTCATTTTGTTAATAATTTCTGCATTTATTTGACGAAGACTGCGCTGAACTGGATAGTTAATTATTCTAGATCTAATGTCGTCTTTGATTTTTTCTGCATATGAAGTAAATCGTTCCTGAAGAATTTCTTTGATTGCTCTTGAAAATGCGATTAGCATTTCATCAGGATTATCATTAAATTTTGATTCTATCTGAGGATGCGATACAAGATCATTATAGTCAATTACGATATATCGAGCATTTTTTGGCATCATCTGGTCGATTTGCTCTACATACTTGAATGAGCCGTGTTTGTCCTTATGTTGCTTTAAGAACTCTTTTACCTCATCTGATAATGCAGATTTTGTCTTGATTTGAAGTGCAGTCATTTCTTATCACCCAAAATTTGTTTTTTAAAGTCATTTGATGTGTTGTAAATTTTTTCATAGAAGACACGCTCCTCTAAGGTCAACTTTTGACTCAGATCTGCAGTTAATTGTGAAGAATCAGCCAAATGAATGATTTTACCTTGTCGTTTACGAACTAGTGAGTTTAGCATACTCTCGACTTTGTCAAAATCATCTTTTGGTAATTTTTTCATGAATGAGATTAATCTAACGTAAAAATGAGGATCAAGTGTTGCAAGCTCAAACTCACCTTGAACATTTTCCTTTACAGTAGCTTGCTTTAGCTCTACTTCCATATCAGTATCTTCAATGCTGACATGTTTGTCAGATTCTAAAACATTAGCAACCCATCGTGGAATGTTTAGAATTTCACCCTGCTTTCCTTCAACATTAACACCTGCTACGTTAATCTTGATATCGTGCAAAAAAGTGACTTTAACATCCTCTAAGTCAAAACCCGTATGATGGACCTTTGAGAGCTCACTACTGCTTAACATGTTAGATCAGATCACGCTGACAGGATCGTGATGAATCGGATCGATCAATTCTATTCACAAAAAGGTGAGATCAATTGATCCTGATAAAAGTGAACGTATTTACCTGATATTGAGGAATGGTGAGATCGGAATGTCTATTTCAGATATAATGTGGGTAGAAAAATACCGTCCACATAAGATAGCCGATCTGATAGATCAGAAAGAAATTGTAGGAAGTATTCAATCACTATTAAAAAACCAGTCAGAAATGCCTCATTTGTTATTTTCAGGCTCTGCAGGTGTCGGTAAAACAACTCTGGCTTTGTGCTTGTCGCATGAGGTTTTAGGCGAACATTGGAAGGATAATACTTTAGAACTCAATGCATCTGATGAGCGAGGAATTAACATGGTAAGAAATAGAGTAAAGACATTTTCCAGATTCGCAGGCCTTGATACTGGGATTCCATTCAAAATAATAATTTTAGATGAGGCAGATGAGATGACTGCTGATGCTCAAACTGCTCTAAGGAGAATTATTGAAGATACTGCAAAATTTTGTAGGTTTATTCTGATTGCAAATAATGTTTCAAAAATTATTGCGCCAATTCAAAGTAGATGTGCAGTTTTTAAATTTTCAACAATTCCTGAAAAAGATCTAATATTACATCTAAAAGAAATTGCTAAAAAAGAAAAGATAAAAGCTGATGAAAAAGGATTATCTGCTATTTTTGAGTATTCAGAAGGAGACCTAAGACATGCTATCAACTTACTACAGGCAACTGCTAGTTTAGGAGAAGTTACTGAGACCAATGTAAAGGCATCAGCAGGTCTTACAAAAATCAGTGATGTAGATGATGTACTAAAACTTGCACTTGCAGGAAAAATTTCTGATGCTCGAAATAAAATGATTGAGCTTATCAAAGTTTATGGGATGTCTGAATCAGATTTTCTAAAATACATCAACAGTGCAGTCTATAAAACAAAGAACAAAAATTTGAGCGATATTGTTCAAACAATTGCAAAATATGATTTTAGAATTCTCAGTGGCGCGAATCCAGAAATTCAGTTATCTGCTCTTTTAGCTGAGCTAACAAAGTTTGGAAAATAAAAGCGCAGAGAGAGGGATTTGAACCCCCGTATGGCGAACCACACAGGCTCTCAAGGCCCGCGCCCTACCGAGCTAGGCGACCTCTGCGAGATTCGTTGATCACACCTGATTAAAATTTGTTTTATTATGTGAAAAATTGATTAAAAAATATCTAATAAAAATAATAGAAAAAGAAAGAAAATTGGTTTAGTCGTGAGCGTGTGGATTTGCTTGACCAGAACCGAGTTTTTGGTATGTTCCAAGTGCTTTTTCGTGCCATTCTTGGTTTCCCTGATCTACTAGAACAGCTTGCGGTGGACATACTGAAACACAGGCCATGCACCAAATACAATCATGCTC
>JBFFWG010000002.1:0-168670 GCA_041570395.1 Nitrosopumilaceae archaeon | reverse complement strand
GTCTATGCTACTCCTGTCTCAAAACCTTCTAGCCAAAACGTTCCAAAGGCCGTTAAAAACTTTGTAGCTACTCCAGGTGATGGTAGAGTAACAGTTTCTTGGACTGCTCCAGACGAATCACAATCAATTACTGGATACAAAGTAATTTACCAAAAAACTGGATCTAGCTCGTTTACAACATTTCTAAAATCAAGCTCTTCAACAACAGCTGCAATTACAGGACTAAATAATGGGTTTAGTTATAATTTCAAGGTATTAGCATTTAATGACTTTGGAGAAGGACAGTCTTCTAACACCGTAATTTCTACTCCAAACAAACCTGGTTCCGCTCTAAATTTACCCTCATGGATCAAAGCTAATGCTAAATGGTGGTCAGAAGGACTAATTTCTGATAGAGAATATGTTCAAGGAATCGAATATTTAATTAATCAAGGTATTATTAAAATAAAATAATTATTTAGAATATGATTTGAAATGAAAGTTGAAATTGTTCAAACAGAAAACATTGGAGAGTTAGATAACCTCATCAATGCTTGTATTAAAGATAGAAAAGTACATGACATTAAGCTTAACACAGCAGTATTATCTGAAAATACTATAAAATATACGGCCTTGATTATTCTAGGCGAATAAGTTGGGAATCATAACTGCTGAAAAAATCAAATCATTAGAGATTTCCTGTCAAAAACTAACTGAAATGGATGAGGTCAGACATGTCGGTGTAATTAATAGACTAGGTCATCTTGTTGCAGGGGGTATAAAAAAAGGAATTGCATCATTATTGGATGATGAGAAAGTTCGTATGGTATACATGCAACTGCAGCTTGATTTTCAAATGAGAAAGGAACTAGATGATATTTTAGGACCAATTGATTATATTTCATCCAGAAGAAAAAATCTCTTATTGATTAGTGTTCCAGAACAAGATTATCTAATTATTATCAGTGCAAATCCTGATGCAGATGATAAAAAAATCATCAAAAAAGCAGAAGAACTTTTTGATGATTTATCATTTACTTAGATCTTAATTTAGGCATAAATTTTCAGGCGAATGGATTTGTGCCCCACGTCATTTTGTATTGAGGATATTTTAGCTGATTTTTGAATACAAGACATTCCCCATAAATGTTACAAGGTGGGTATGAATACTAACAGATTTGAATCTAATCATCTTTTTCTAAATGAGAGTTTATACTTTCATGATATAGCAGGGTAATGTCGCTTTGATCTGATTTTAGAAGATATTGTAGACTTTGGTCTTCAGACTTTTTTACCCTCCTGATTTTGTATACTAACTCAGAAGGCTTTCCATATTCTACTATTCTAACGTTTTCTCCTTCTGCAAAGCTAGAGGGTTTTTGTGAAATTTTGAATTTTCTTTTAATTCCACAGTTATTACAACAAAGATTTTTTCCTTTAATGAAAACTTGGTCACTTCCACACTCTACACAAATGAGCAGTCTGGGATCAACTGAAACGGTTTTTTTTCTGAGTTTTTTTGATATCCTTTTGATTATGGCCATGTTTGTATTTGAGATTTTTATCTTCAAAATGGTATATTAAAACCATTCTTGTTAAAATTGATAAACAATTAATCTTCTGTAAAAAAAATCATAGCAGTTAACTATATCTAAAATAAAGTCAATTCTGTATCAAATTAAATATCTAAATGACATAATGTTTTTTACAAGAACGTTTCACAAAGGTTCTATCTTAGGATGTCCCACTTGAATTACGTTCTTGGCAATTATTGAAAATTTTTAATTTTTATTATGAAATAATAAATGAAATCAAAATAAGTTTGTTATAGATTCGATTCCTAACAGATTCAAAGGTTAATTGCTAGTTAATTCAACTAGCAATTAGATACACTCCGATACCTAGGCCTACACCTATACCTAGACCGAAAAATAGTAGATCAAAGGCAACTACCTTTCGGAACGTAGCATGTACCATTTTATTCCATGTGCTGGTTATTGTATTTGACATCATTTTTTCACCTCCGTGAAACACTTTGGTGTAAATACGAAATGATCTTTTAAGGTGTATTGAAGTTGATTTAGATTAGAATTAAATCAACTAATCTATTGAATGTGATTTTAAAACAAAACTCAGTCGGGTTATAAGCAAAAAATGTAATATTTAGCATATGTCACAAATCAACCATATTAAATTTCAAAAAAGAGTTTTAGTTGCCCTAAATACAATAACCTACTTTAAAAAAACGGATAATGTTATTGTTGAAGAACTGAAGCGTAAAATTACTGATCTATATCATATGCCATTCCAAACATTAGCACCAATTTTTAACTTAATTCATTGAGAGGAGGTGGATTTTGACTAAAATGGAAAACACAAAAAGTAATCAAAAAGATATCTATTCAATTTGGAAAGATGGTGTGAATACATATTATGCAAACTTGGAAAAATCAATTCCGCAGTTTCACCAAGCAATAACAAATCTCTATCAAGAATATGTTGAAGCATGGAATAATGTAGCAATTTCCTTTATTGACATTCAAAAAGAATATGCAACAAAGGCTGGAATAAAATCTAACCTTCCTGAAGCAACAATAAAGGTATTAAATGATTCTGCAGAAGAGCTTAACAAAACGTTAGGTATCCAAAACAAGGTATCAATTGCATCACTAGATGCTGTAAAACAAAATATTAGATCATTAAATGACCATTCTAATGCATTTGCCGACCTTAACAAGAGCATTGCACATTCAATGATTCCTTCGATAGCTCTAAAATCATAGTGGAGAAATTTTTCTCCATTTTTTTATTAGATATGTGGTTTAAATGAGAATTGTTTAATACAATAAAATTCTATTAAAAGTGTAAAATAGATATTGAATTACAAAAATTTTTGCTCTCAAATTTTAGAATTAGATCCCAAAATCAGATTTGCTGCAGTATATGACTCATGGGCTAAACTTGTTGCAGGGGGTTTGCGTGAAGGCCTAACTAGCCAAATTTCAAAACGAGATGAAAATGAATTAGTAAATCTTTCAATAATTAATTGGAAAGCACGGAAAGATATGTCAAAATCCCTAGGAAAAACAATATTCACTCTAGCCGAACATGAAAAAATTAAAAGATTTTCATTTTATTTAGGGGAGGATCATTTACTACTTTTAAGTACTGAAAAAGATGCCAATACAGATACTACTGTAGATAAAATAATTAAACTATATCATAAAATTCAAGACTAGCTTAATTCCAACTTTATAAAATAGAATTGATTTAATCTGTTATTGAATGAAAATTCTGGAAAAAAATTGGCAAAAAAACTAGAAAAATGTAAAGAAAATAACATAGAATCTGTTCTAAAGGTAGTATCAGGTAATCCTGAAGAAGAAATTCTCAAAGCTGTAGAAGAAAATAATACTGATTTAATAGTTATGGCAAAACGTCGAAAACTAAATGGAGTTAAGAAGCTTTTATCGTTAGGAAGTGTCTCACGAAAAATTGTTAAAAATGTGAAAATCCCTGTATTGCTTATTGATATTGAAAATATTTGAATTAATCAACGTCTTTTCATTTCTCCCATAATGTCACCAACAATCTCTTCTAATAGATCTTCTACTGTTATGATTCCCTGTAAATTATCAGATTCATCTACAACTATAGCCATATGAGTATTTTTTTTCTTAAGTTCGACTAAAAATTCACCAATCTTTTCAGTAGAATCAACATAGAGCGGTTTTCTAATAATATCTTTTAATCTAGTTTTTTTATAATCTTTTTCTGGCACTCTAACAATATTCCAAATGTGTACTATTCCAATAATGTCATCTTTATTTTTTCTAAAAACTGGAACTCTAGTATATCCTTTGTTTTTAATCTGTGGTAATGCTTCATCTAATGTTAATTGTTCTGAGAGGGAAAAAATTTGTTCTCGTCTAGTCATAACATTGCTAATTGGTTGATCGTCAAACTCAAGAGCATTTCTTGCAAGTTCATGTTCTTCTTTTTCAATTGCTTTTTCTTTTAATCCTTGATCAAGAACCTCTTGAATTTCAGTTTCTGTAATGGGTCTAGGAGTTGTAGAACCTCCTGCAGTTCTTATCATAAATTTGATAAAATTCTCTAATAATATTACAAGCGGATATGTAATGTAAGTAAACGCCAAAATAACTCTACTAAATCTTAATGATGCTTTTTCTGGGTTAACATTACAGTAAGTTTTTGGAGCTATTTCCCCAAAAATCAAAATTACACATGTCATTATTCCTATTGCGATTCCTACTCCTTGATTTCCTAGTAACTTTATTGCTACATCTGCGGCTAGAACAGATGATGCAACATTTACCAATGTATTTCCCAAGTTAACGCTAGCAGTCATTCTGCCTGGATTTAGTTTTAGTTTGTAAAGTGCAGATGATCCTGGAATCTTTTTTTTATAAAATCGAAGAACCTTTGATCTTCTTACTCCAACAATTGCAATCTCTAATCCACTAAATAACGCATAAAGACCTACAAGAATGATAATAGCCAAGATTTCGAATTCCACGTATTCCAATATAAAAATAATAGAGAATTTGAACAAAATTAAAGACTATTAAAAATATCATTTGTGGAAATGAGCTACTCTGAGAACGGTTTAAAAAATGCACACATCATTCGTAGTTCTTCAAAATGATAATAGACGATTTACTTTATTTATTAACTTATTAAAAAATGAAACTTGGAAGTAAAATCATTTCAATATACTGTTCCACAAATCACATATCTTCTAAAAACAAAGCTATGGGCACAAGTTCTTTTTGCAATGTTTTTAGGATTACTTTTTGGGGTTTTTCTTGGTCCTGAAACTGGAATAGTGCCAGAAAACATAACAGAAACAATTAGTGCTTGGCTTTCAATCCCAGCTAATTTGTTTTTGAAAATAATACAAATGATAATTGTGCCATTAATTTTTGCATCAATTATCAGAGGTCTCACATCTACAGGAACAATGGAAAGTTTTCAAAAACTCGGTCTCGGCGCAGCAGTATATTTTGTAGCAACAACTACTATTGCGCTGTTAATTGGCATAGCAGTAGCCACAATCATAGGTCCTGGAAATTTTATTGATAGCGATTTGATCAAGGAAAGTTTTGGAATTGAAGATCCTGAAGAACCAATAGCACCAATGGAGCTAACCTTACATGATATACCACAAAGCATTGTAGGTTTAGTACCAAGCAATCCATTAGCTTCATTCATGTCAGGAGAGATGCTAAGCATAATCATTTTTGCATTGATAGTTGGTGTCGCAATGATATCTCTGCCTGAGAAAAGCTCTAAACCCATACTTGATCTATTAGAGTCAGTACAAAAAATCACAATGAGGGTGGTATCATGGGCTATGCGGTTAGCTCCTTTTGTAGCATTTGGTCTAATGACAAACATAACATCAAAACTTGGTCTTGAGGCACTAAGCGGTCTTGGTGCATACATGATCACAGTTGTAATTGGTCTTTTTCTGATGTTAATAGTATACATAATCATTATCAAGTTTTTTGCAAAAAGACCAGTTTTTTCTACATTCAAAATGATGAAAGATCCACAACTTTTAGCATTTTCAACTTCTAGCTCGGCAGCAGTGATGCCACTATCAATTAAAACTGCTGAAGAAGAGATGAAAGTAAAACCAAAGGTTTCTCAGTTTATCATTCCTCTTGGAGCAACTATTAACATGGATGGAACAGCACTATATCAAATAGTGGCTACATTTTTTCTTGCCCAGCTTTTTGGAATAGAATTGGGAATGATTACAATAATTATTGTAACACTAACTGCGGTAGCTGCATCTATAGGTGCACCCTCTGCTCCAGGAACTGGAATCATTATACTTTCTACAATACTAATTGCTGCAGGCATACCGCCGGTAGGAATTGTTCTACTTCTTGGGGTAGATAGAATTTTGGATATGACACGAACTATGGTGAATGTGACAGGAGATCTTACAGCTTGTTTGTTCTTTGATAAGAAGCTAAAGACATAGAAGAAATCCTTTAGAAAAAACTCAATCTTAGATTTGAAAAAAAAGCTAATGATTTAATTATTATAAGACAGGTTGATGTTCATGTACAAAACAATTCTAGTTCCTCATGCTGGCAGTCCTGCTGGTGATGAAGCATTAAAACATGCAATTCACATAGCTAAATCAAATGATGCAAAAATTATCATTTTACATGTATTAGAGGAATTTCCTAATTTACCACTTTTAATGCATGAGGAGCAAAGAGAACGAATAAAAAAACAATTGGAAGAAGCCATAGAAACTACTAAAAAAACCATTGAAAAGGAGATGACAGAACGAATCAAATTATGTGAAAAAGAAAACATCAAACCAGATCTTAGAATAATTACTGGATTTCCCGAGGAAGGAATTATGCAAATTGTAGCTGATGAAGAAATTGATTTAATCGTAATGGCAAAAAGAAGAAAATTGAAAGGAATCAGAAAACTCATGACATTAGGAAGTGTTTCACGAAAAATTGTCGAAAATGTCAAGTGCCCAGTTTTGTTAATTGATATTGAAAATTTATGATCTAAATGACTCTAATAATTGGATTCAAATGTAAAGAAGGTGTCGCGTTAGTATCTGATACTAAAACGACATATTTAGATTTAGGTGAGGGAATACACGAATCAAAAATTCTTACGCCTTTAGAAAATACTCCATTTGTTGTTAGAACTGCTGGATACGCTAACCTTTAATGAATTTACAAGAGAGATTCCCAAAATTGTAACAAAGAGAACCTGCCCTTATTGTCACTTTTTTACTCAACAAGTGAATGGAATAAAATTTGAAAAATTGAAAATACTATCAAAACTGTTCCTTTAAATTGAGATTTGTTTTGGCTTTTACCTAGCTCCTGTGGTGTAGTCCGGCTAAGCATACTGCCCTCTCAAGGCAGTGATCTCGGGTTCAAATCCCGACGGGAGCATTTTATTTGATTGGTATAGACAAGAGTCTTCCATTTTACTATTAACAAAAACTATAATGAGAATTATAACAAAATTTAAAAAAAAGAATTGGTTCTAACGTTTCCTACTTTTTTTAGAACCTTTTCTTGTTGCTGCGTTTCTTTTTCTAGTACGAGCAGCTTTTTTTGCTGCTGCACTTCGTTGAGCTTTTGTCTGTGCCATTAAACAACTAAAATTTTACTAGGTCTTAAAGACCACAAGTGTACATTTTTTTGTTCAAAATACCATAATAGAGTTCAAACAATTTGCCCTAATTTGCGATCAGAAATTTTCATACCATTATTACAGTTTTCATTGTAATTTTCATTTATAGTCAAATGAAATCGTCTTGTCTATACCCCAGCATTATATTTTAAAAAATAAGAAAAAAGAAAGGAAGTTAATTACTTCCAATTAGAAATATTACATTAGCAGTTGTACTTACATCTTGATCAGATGAAAATACTGGCGTTGGTGCTCCAGCAAATGCTGATTCAGCTCTTGCCATCCCATCCATTGCATAAACTGGTTGTGGATATGGAATTCCAAACTCAGACAAGGAAATAGCCTTTACACCAATAATTTTGTGATTTAGTGGGCCTAATGCCTTGTTTGCTTTAGATTCTGCATTTTTTACGGCTTGTGAAATGAGGTTATCTTTTACATCAAGCTGTTTTTGTGGTGAGAGTGTAAAGTAAACACTATCAACTCTATTTGCACCTGCAGAAACCCCACCATCAATAATGTCTGCAGCAGAATTTAGATTCGTAGTTTCAACCATTACAATATTTGAGACTCTATATCCTTTGAGCTCCTGTGTATATCTCCCAGTTAGTTTGTCCTGGTAGCTATCATAGATTGGTTGAATGTTGAATCTGGATGTACTAATATCATCTACATCTATTCCTGCATTGATTATAGCATCTACAACACTATTCATCAAGTTTGAATTAGCTTCAAGAGCTTGTTTTGCAGTATTTTCTTGTGTTTCAACTCCAAATTGAACAATAAGCAAATCAGGATCAACTGAAGTAGTTGCAGTACCTGTTACAGAAATTACCTTTTCTCTAGAAGGAAATGGCGTAGTTTCTTGTGCTGTTGCTTGATTGTCTATTTGTGTCAGACTAACAGCAAAACCAAGTACTAAAACTAAACTTGTAATTGCTGCTAATCCCATTATTTTGTTCATGGGTTTGAAAGTTAGTAGATAGTATATATGAAATTCGTAGAATTGATTTGTATTTTAATAAAAAATGTCTAGTTTTTCTTTAAATAACTAATACCACTTTTGTAATACAATGGGTTTGAGGGATTTGTCTCTAAAAGAAGAGTATAGGTCAGATAGAGACAATTTAATTGAAGAATTTTTCATACCATGTCTTGATAATTGTATAGAGTACGACAGGGCAGTAGAATATGCTACTCTCAAAAGTCTTACAGGATATTATTTTGGATTGAAGAGTTTTTTAGAAAATAATGTGCAGATTAGAATTGTTACTGGTCATAGATTAAGAACATCAGATTTGAATATTTTATCAAAACTTTTTGGGAAAAAAAATATCAAGTATTCTCTTAGTCCCACCTCTACTAAAGAGAAAAAAATCTCTTTATTGAATAAAATGATTGAAGCTAACAAGCTAAAAATAAAAATTGCAATTCCAAATTCTGAGGAAGTGTATGGCTCTTTTAGTGAAAAAATTGGAATTTTTCATGATGAGCATGATGATATAGTTGCATTTACAGGAACATCAAACGAAACATTTGATCCACAAAATAGAAACTTTGAGTCAATTGATGTTTTTACCTCATGGAATGACAAGTCCAGAGTGGATATTAAAACAAATGATTTTGAAAACTTGTGGCAAAATAAAACAAAAAATATTTCAGTATATGATTTGGATTATGCAATAGAAAATAACCTTCTTAATTATTCAGCAGAATGGATTCTTAATGCATCATAATTTAGATATTGAGATTTTTCATATCTAATCTTTCTTTATTTTCAAGAAAATTCATTTTAGACATTTTATAATAGATTATTTCTCCTCTTCTTTCAATTACAGCTATAATTGGTTCTTTTCCCATCTGTGTGATCTGTTCGATCTTTTTTTGAAGTTGACCAATTTTTTCTTGTTTGCCTTCATTTAGTCCAAAGACCAAATATTTTGCTCCCTTTTCACCAAATTGTCCTCTTTCATAAACTCGAAAATCAGAACCAAATCCAAATCCATCTTTAACAGTATACCCTCTTGTTTTCAAATCTCTGTAAATTAGAAATTTTGTCAAAGAATCTTCATCATGTTTAATACAAATCTGCATCATTGAATCAAAATCAATTTTCTTTTTTCCTTTTGAAAGTTTTAGTTTGTCACAGTACAATAGATAAAGAGATTCAAAAGATTTTAAGAAAAATTTATTCTTGCTAGATTCACCATAACCTTTTTGCTCCAGACTTTGTTGCATAGTATTATTTGTAATCAGGGTTTGATCTTCGGCTAATTCTCCTTCTACATGAGGGTCAGATTCTAAAGACATGCCGTAACAGAATCTATCTCCATATATTGATGCGTCGAATCCAAAAGTGGCTAAAAATTTGTTTTTTGGACTAACCGTTAAAATATGGGGGTCAAAACTTAGCTGTAAAAGGTGATTTGATGCACGGTGCAAACTATAGAAGAGGAAATGGGCAACCATATGCTAGAAAAAAATACATCAAAGGTAAACCACAAATAAAAATTGCAAAATTTGAAGGTGGAAAACCTGGGGATTATGATTACAATGTACAATTAATGATTAATGAAAAAATGCAAATTACTCATATGGCAATTGAAGCAGCAAGACTTGCTGCAAACAAAGCAGTAGAAAAAGTTGCAGGAGAAACTGGTTTCTATTCAAAACTTAGAATCTATCCCCATATACTTCTCAGAGAAAATAAGATGATTGCCGCAGCTGGTGCAGATAGATTACAAGAAGGAATGAGAAGAGCGTTTGGAAAAGCGGTGAATTTAGGTGCACGTGTAAAATCAGGACAATGCATTATGGAGATGCATGTAAAAAAAGAACATCTTGAATTGGCTAAAAAATCCATGAGAAATGCTTGTGTAAAATTACCTGGCACTCCTACAATTGAAGTTATTCCATTAAAATAATTATTTACTAAATTTTTTTAGAAATTCAGATTGTCGTGTTCTTAGAATATCTACAAATTCTGAAAATTCTTGTTCGGTAGGATCTCTTTGTAAGAGGCGTCTACATTGATAATAAAATGAGTTGTATAATCTTCCAATTACAATACCTAGCGAGAAAGTATCTGTATTTGTAGAAAGTTCATCAAGTGACTCGATAATTTTTTTTATTTCATCAGTTTTTTCAAAAACTGCATCAATCTTCTTTTCTAGTACTTCACGAAGTTTATCATCCATATTATTAATAGAATGTTCAAGCATTAAAAACAATCCCAGAATTAACAGTAGGCTTTAATATAGAAAATCAAATTTAACATTTGAGCAGTTATAGTATAGTTTGGTTATTATGCGAGCTTGCCAAGTTCGTGGCCCGGGTTCAAATCCCGGTAACTGCATTCAATTTTTTTAAAATGATGGAGATGATTAGTTTAGAGTATCTTCTTTAGCCTTTAATCCACGCTTGATAACATCTAATGCGTTTGTAGCTTTCTCTGGTCTGGGCAGCTGAATCATGAATACATTTTCTTGACCTACTTGAGAATGAGGGGACGATAAAGCAAGCATAGATGTTTTTGCCAATGATTCAAAAAAGTCTAGAGATTCATTTGCATATAGAAGAATTTTTTCATGAATATCACCATCAGAAAAATCTAACGTGACTTCAACAAAGACATTTCCTAGTCCATTTTGAAGGATGTTAAGATTAGTGTCTACAGAAACAGGCCTGCCGGCAATCGCGTTCATGATTTCAGAAAATCTTCTTTCGGTTAGAATGATACAGGGTACATTGTTACTGTTATAGTTGAAGACAGTTATGCTTTTGTGCACCTTTTCAAGAAGTTTGTTTATTTCATCATCTGACATTTTTTAGTCCTTTGAGATTTTTGGAATGACTTTATCTCCTACCCTAAATAAGAGTGGCGTAATAAATGAAGTAATTATTGAAATCACCCCTATTAGTGGGAAAAGAAATGCACTCACAGCTCCTACATCTACTCCTGCCTTTACAATAACTATTGAAAATTCTCCTCTCGGGGCTGCAAGGGCAAAGGCTGAACGAAGTGATTTTCTTCTAGGTTGTCTAAATATTACATTTCCTAGCATATTTCCTCCAAACTTCATTCCCAAAGCTACCGCAATTAGAGCTATAGCCACGAAAATAAAATTTTGAAGCTGGCTAATATCCATTAGAGCTCCAACAGATACAAAGAAGATTGCTACAAACATGTCTTTGATTGGACTCGATAAAATTTTAGAAACTTCTGCTGATTTTGATTCGGCAACAAGTACTCCAGCTAAAAATGCGCCAATTGCAACAGATAACCCAACTACATTTGCAAGTAATGCATAACCAAAGCAAACTCCTAATACACTCAGTAATAAAATTTCCTTATTTTCTGCACTAGCTACACGATCAATTAGAGGGGGAATTACTTTAGTTCCAATTGTAAAAGTACCAATAATTAATCCTGCAGCAACTGCAATTAAAATTGCTGTATTCTCAATTGAAACTGTTCCAGCAAGAGCTATTGATTGTAATGAGGATATTAAAATAACTGCAATTACATCCTCTACAATTAAAATTCCTAAAACAAGTATTGAAGATTCTTTTTTAATTCGACCTAGTTCCTCAAACAGTTTTACAATTATCGCAGTACTGCTAATAGAAAGGGCTGCTGCGATAAATAGAGAGTCCATAAAATTTAGTCCAAGTGAACTTGCAGCATAAAATACGACTCCTAAAGTGGCAACTAGACCAATTGTTCCAACTCCAATTGAGACCTTTCCAATTGAACGAATTTTTGCATAAGGAAACTCTATTCCTATAACAAATAGTAATAAAATGACACCAATCTCTGCAAAAAGATTCAGAGCAGACAAGTCAGATAATATTCCAATACCTTCTGGTCCTCCAGGCCCTCCCTCTGGCAGCAACCAGGCCCATAATGGAGAAAGTGGACCAATTATCATTCCTGCAAACAGATAACCGATGATTAGAGGCTGTCTAATTTTGAAAAAAGCTAGGGTTACAATTGCTGCAAGAATCATAATTATTGCAAGATCTGTTACAAATGTAGTATGTGGAAGCTGAAACGGATTGATGCTATCTACAAATCCCCATAACCCTTCATTGATGGAATCTTGGATGTCATTTGTTGCTCCAGTCTGCAGAAAAAAATTTTCCATCTGTTCGTAGTATACAATTTCATTTAAAAACAGTTTAGATTTGGAATCTCTTTATTCTCCAAATTACTAAGATATCCACGTCTGGGATGATGATCAGAGTGACTGATTTTATGAAGAGATAAGCTCTGGGGTATCTGACCAGCAACTCATTTGGTAACTTCACAATTACCTATCTATTAATAGTACGGTACCCGTACGGTAATCCTATGATAACATGCGAATACTGTCCAGAAAAATTCATTGAGAATATGAATGGATTAGTTGAAAAAACCTTTCATGAGTTGCTACATGAACCAGAAATGGTCAACGAGTAGCTACCTATTTTTTTATTTTATTTTTAGCCTAACCTTTTTTATCAGTACTAGTTCTCTAAAGTAGCATGGTGACAAAAACCAGAAAAACAAGTTCAAAATCTACAAAGAAAAAAACGACTAGAGCTACGACTAAAAAAGAACCAACACCAGCTGCATTACTAAAAAAAGTTGCAGGAGTATCTGACTCTACAAAGACATTATCAAAAGAGATCAAAGCCATGACGAAGATCTTTTCTGAGAATCAGAAGGTCCTAGTTTCCATGAAAAGCATGATTGACTCGGTCAGTATTGCTTTAGAGCATATTCAAAAACAATCAAGACAAATTAACATGATTGAAGAAGATAATCAAAAATTATTCTCAAGTTTAAATGAGGTTAGAGGACAATCAAAATTAGTTTCAAAAATAAATAATCAAACAGATAGATTGCAAGAACAAATTAGCAAAATAACAGAATCCCAAAAATCATCCCCTGATGCAAAAAATCTTATGCAAAAAGTATCAGACAGCTTTGAATCAATTAGAAATAATTCTAAAATGATTATGACTATTTCTGAAAGAATTGATAATGTCAGAGAAGATTTGAAAAAAGTATCTGTAAAAGCTGAATCATCTTCTGGAGTTGGGCCAGAAATTAGTGAGATTAGGAGAAAGATTGAATCGATTTCTGGAAAGGCTGAAAAAATTGAATCATTAGGTGGAATTATCAACAACTTGAAGCAAGAATTAGATGCTGTTGTCTCAAAGGTAAGCCCAAATGGAATAACTGAACAATTAGAAGACATGAAGCGAAATATTCAATCAATTTCTAGTAGAACAGAGAATAAAATTTCAGGCCTATCATCTCTTTTGAATCGCTCAGATGCAGCTTCATCAGAATTTCATAAAAAAACTAACCAAATAATTCAGGAATTACAAGGGATTAAGAGATCCTCTAGTAAATCATCAGAGCATACCTCAAACGAGGTTATGGCGCTTTTGAAATTGTCAGAATATCAATCAAATCTAAGAATGCTGGCTGAATCAAAATATGGAGATTTGCAAGATCTTGAAAAAATGGCTACACAGACGGCCCAGATGGTCAATTTGTTTGACAGACTAGCAATAGAGTCAGATGAAAAAATATCTCTTCCACAAGAAGTAAAACAATGGGCATTAAGTAAAATCTTAGAATGTGCAGACAGATGGGAAATAAGATTTTCAGATCTTTTCCATTTGTTAGAAAATCAAATAGGGCGTGATTTATTAAAAGAGTCAATTAGATTACAACAGATAAGAGACATTTTTGGAATAAGAGCTGTTGATGAAATAAGACAAGAGCTACATATTTCTCAATAGATTAAAAATTGTGATTTAATTTTATAAAAAAAGACTATTCTTAGATTCCATCAGATGCGTCAGCAGTTTGTAATTTTTGTTTTCTTCTATTTAGTAATGCAAATATTGCAAGTATTGCTGCAATCCAAACAGCACTTAACACGACATTAATGAAATTCACATACATGTATGGAGTAACGTCTTCCAAATTCTGTTGGAGTACAAATGCCCTATCGCTAACTGCATCCATTCCAGTATGAAATGATGAACTGTCTTTAGGTACAGTTGCTATTTTTTCAGCATTAATTATCATGGAATCCAAGTCTCTTTGAATTAGTTCAAAGTCTGTGGAAGGAGTTCCAAAGACCCAAACTGGATTTCCTTCAGTAGGCAATAATTCTTTGACCTGTTTTAGATCAGTTACCATCGAATTAGGATCAGAGGTAATCATTACTCTATCTAAATAACCACGAGCAATATCAACTGGATAAACGTCATTTTCATATCCTGTATATGCCATAAAGCCTGCAAATATAATTAGACCAAGAATTCCGCCGAGTGCAAGTTTGTAATAGACGTTTGCCATTTTTTCTTCCTTTGTTTGAGTATGATTGATTTCAGATTTGCTTCTTTTAAATCTTGAATGTGAAAGACTCATGTGTGCCACATAGAAAAAGCCAACTGCATGTAATCCCATTATAGGTGCAAATACAGGATTTCCAGTAAAAATTGCAACAAAAATGCCCATGACACCATATACTGCAAAGAATAACTCAAGTAGAGTGGTTCTAGTAAATGGTAAATTGTAAGCCTTGTCTCGCCAGTCATCTGTTTTGTTAATGATTCCATATTTTGGAGTTCTCAAAAATTCATTTTTCTTTCCAAGTATTGCATCAAAAACTGCTACAGTATTGTTTACAGACATTCCTATTGAGTAAACTAGAAGATATGGGAGCGCTTTGGCTTTGGCTTTCCAGTCATCTTTCCATAGTCTATGTATAACTAAAAGATACGCACCAGGTCCCATTGCCAAATATGCAGCAATTGTAATTGCTGGGATGACACTTACAATGTACAAATTTACTTCTGACGCCAAAAGAATTGGAAGTGTTAGAAATTGAATCAGCATTAATGGAAATACAATATGTCTAGTTAGTTGAACAAAGGCTTGAAGTTTAGCTTCAACTGCAACCTTACGTTTTACTAAAATGTCTGAAAGCAGCTTTACTGCACATTGGATAGATCCCTTTGCCCATCGAAACTGTTGTCTTTTTGCTCCATTCATTTGTACAGGTAATTCAGCATCAACTACAATGTTTGGTAAGAATACACATTTCCATCCTTTCATTTGAGCCCTGTAACTAAGATCTAGATCTTCAACAAGAGTAGCAGTATGCCAGCCTCCGGCATCATCAATGCATTCTTTTCTCCAGATTCCAGCTGTTCCATTAAAATTCATAAATAAATGAGAGTTACTTTTTGCTTTTTGCTCAATTAAAAAGTGAAAGTCTAAACTAAGAGCTTGTGCTTGAGTGAGTGCAGAATAATTTTCATTAAGATGTCCCCACCTACATTGAACAAGTCCAATTTTTTGATTAACAAAATGTGGAATTGCTTTTTTTAGGTACCAAGTTGGAGGAATAAAGTCTGCATCAAATATAGCAACAAATTCAGTAGTGGTAAATTTCATTGCATGTTTTAAAGCACCTGCCTTGTAGCCTATTCTATTTTCTCGTCTTACGTGAATGATATCATATCCATTTTTCTTATGATGGTTTACTATATTTTCTAAAAGTTCAACTGTTTCATCGTTTGAATCATCTAAAACCATAATTTTCATTTTTTCTTTTGGATAGTCCATTGCACATACTGCATCGACCAGTCTTGCTGCAACATACTTTTCATTGTAAATTGGAAGCTGAATAGTTATTGTTGGTTCATCAAATATCCCAGTTGGATATGTTTCTTTTCTACGAGCAGAAAGAAAAACAAGATAATAGAAATTGCAAGTATAAGCAGTAATTAGAATAGCAGCAATAATGAATAGATCAAATATGAAGAATGTGAAAGGATTAGCGGCCATCCCTAATATGTGCAAAACACCGTTCTGTATTTATATTTGTGAGGACTGAATTTGTGGATTATTAAGAAAAAAATCTATTTTTGTTCGTATATTTTGATTGCTTGAGGAGGACAAACGCCTTCACATGCTAAACAGAATATGCAATCTGGTTCTCTAGCCATAAGTGGTTTCTTTTCAGATGCAGGATGACCTGGTGTATCAAACCATTCATAGACATTTACAGGACACGCATCGATGCATGCACCATCTGCAACACAGATATCAAAATCAACTGAAACAAATTCTCCCCATATTCCTAAGATTGCATTATCAGTACCAACTCGTCCCCAAGTTTTGATTTTATTTGATCCAGCTACAAATTGTGCAGATGGACTCATTTTAGATTTGTAATCTACATCAATAGGTCCGGGTTTAATTCCTCCACCTTCCCATGCAGGTTTAACAGCACCAGCATCAGCTGGTAATTCTTCTTTAATTACAGGTTTAGGTTTTGCGTCGGCTACAATTTTTGCAAGTGGTGTCATCTCTTCTAATTTAATTAATGCATCATCTACAGAAATTTTTTCAGTTTTAACAAAATTTTCAACCATCTTGTCTGAAAGAATGGTATTACGCAAAATTGTATCAATTATCATCTTTGCATAGTGATCTGCTTTTTTTCGGTAGTCTTTAATCCATTGTGGGTCACCAAATTTTTCAATTGGAAATATTTGATAAATGATATCCACAACTTCGCCAGTAACAACTTCAACTGTGACGCTTAATTCGACTTGCTCGTATCCTTTTGCATCTGGATCTGGCATATTTTCTTCCTTCCAAGAATATGTGGCATAAATTCTGTCAGCATAGGTATCCATAGCAAAGGTGTTTTTCATTCCATCATGAACAGATTGAATTTCAACAGGTTCATCGAGTTTTATGGGTAATCGGTATAATCCAAGTTTGTATCCATGTAAAGGATAAACTCCTCTTTTAGCAGTTGGAGCCTCCATTGTGTAAACTCGGTCTTTTAATAACAGGGACATTTGATTTCAATAAATCGAGATTGTTTAAAAATCTTGTCTAGTCTCAGTCATCCGGACAAGTAAGTTCTCGAAGATCTTTGTATTTTTTTTCCATGACTTCTGCATGAACAAGTACTTTTTCTATGTCATATTGGCTTTTAGGAAAAAACCATCTAATTGGAACCCAATGACCAATTCCATCCATATCATGAATCATTCCTTTTTCAGCTTCAACGTTTAGTTTTTCATCAATAGATCTTTCTTTAACAGTTAAACCTCTTTTTGTTTTGTCTTCCATTATTAGATCAGCATTGCTATCTTTAATGATGTAAAAACTGCCTTTTTTTAGAATAGGTAATTCTTGACTCATTTATTTTTCAACAGGGTTACCAATCATGTTTCCCCATTCTGTCCATGATCCATCATAATTTCGAACCTTTGGATATCCAAGTAAATATTTTAAAACAAACCAAGAATGAGACGAGCGTTCACCAATTCTACAATAACAAATAACATCTTTATCTGGAGTAACACCTTTTGGTTGATAATTTTGTTTTAGCTCGTCTACAGTTTTGAAAGTACCATCTGCATCATTTACTGCAGTAGCCCAAGGAATGTTATTTGCGCCAGGAATATGTCCACCTCTTTGAGCATGTTCCATAGGGTATTCTGGCGGAGCTGTAATTTCTCCAGTGAACTCTTTAGGGGATCTTACATCCACCATCACAGTATCGTTTCTATCAAGTGCTCGTCTAACATCATACAAATATGCACGCAATCCTTCATCTGGAGGTCCAGAAGCATATTGAGATTGAGGAATGTTAGGTTCTTCAGTAGTATATTCTTTATTTTCTAATTCCCATTTTTTTCTTCCACCATTCATGATTTTTAGATTTTCATGACCATAATATTTGAAAACCCAGAAAACAAATGCAGCAAACCAATTGTTAAAATCACCATATAGAATTACTTCAGTATCAGGTTTAATTCCATTTTTTTGCATTAATTCTTCGAATTGTTTTTTGTTAATGATGTCCCTTGTAATTGGATCATTGATATCACGCTTCCACCAGATTAAACTTGCACCATTAATGTGGCCTTTTTTATAGCCATTTTCTGGATCATAGTCAACTTCAACAATTTTTCTATTATCGTTTGGAGGATTTTGTGATACCCAATCTGTGTCAACTAAAACTTCAGGTTGTGCGTAACTCATTTTTTACAGTAACCAAAATTCCTAATTCATACTTATTTGTTTATCCCATTTTGAGCCTCAAAGACTATGATTTTTAAATGAAGTAAGATAGAGAGTTCTGTTTGAAGTTAAACAGAGTAGCAGTTGTAAGCAAATTCGGTTCCAAAGAATCTGAAGAGGCTGGAAAGAAGGTTGCCAAAAAGCTACTTGCTAAAAAAATTGAAGTCTTTACTATTTCACCTGTTTCTGTAACAGGTGCAAAAAAAGTTGAAAGTGCTGAAGAGTTAAAAAATAAAAAATTAGATTTAGTAATAACATTAGGTGGAGACGGAACAACATTACGTACATTCCGACATCTTAGAGATGAAACTCCTCTGTTAGGAATTAATGTTGGAGGAAATAGAGGAATATTATCTGAAATAACTTTTGAAGAAATTGATAATGCCATAAAACAAATCATCAACGGAAAGATCTTTTTGGATAAACGGATAAGAGTGGTAGCTTCTTGTGGAGGAGAAGAATTTCCACCGGCACTCAATGAAATCTACATCAATAGAAAGCATCTAACAAAGACTGCTTTAATTGAAATTAAATTTCAAAATGATACTGTCAAACAGAAGATGGATGGAGTAATCATTTCTACACCTAGTGGATCTACAGGTCATTCCTTTTCATTAGGGGGACCAATTTTACATGAGAGCCTTGATGTTCTAATAATTACTCCTGTTGCGCCAGTTTACAGATTAGCATCAATTGTAGTTCCTGATGAAAAAATTGAAATAATATGTTCACACGATTGCAATATTGTTATGGATGCACAAGTCGTAAAGTCATCTGGTTTTGAAGAGCCAATCATAATTAAAAAATTTAAAAAACCTGCAGTATTTGTTCGATTGAAAAAACAGGGCCTAAGACAAATGAGTAAACTTGGTTTCTAGAGTATTAGATGCCAGTGCATTTTATGCTGGCATTCCATTTAGATCACAAATAGAATGTTATACTACCCCACTAGTATATGATGAAATAAAACATATTAAAAAAAATCATGATGCGTTAGGAATTTTGTTAGAAACTAAAAGACTCTCGATGATAGAGCCAGAAAAAGAGTATACAGAGATTGTAATTAAAATGTCAAAAACAACAGGGGATTTTAGTCAATTATCAAAAGAAGATATGTCATCTATTGCTCTATGTCTTCAGCTAAATGGAGAATTGATTACAGATGATTTTGCAGTTTCAAATGTTGCAAAAAACCTTGGATTAAATGTATCACCAATTATGACGTTAGGAATTAAAGATGTGGGAAATTGGGTTCATTATTGCCCTGGATGCCATAAGAATTTTTCAAAATCTAAGGAATGTCCTATATGTGGAAACCAATTACGAAAAAAATTACTAAAAAATAAATCGTCTTAAGTTCTTTTTTAAAAAAATATTAGTCATGAAGGGTTTTCTGATTTGATTTTTGTAGGTGTTGGCTCTTACTTTCAAGCATTTTTTTAATTTTTTTAGCACGTGCCCCACCAAGACCCTCAATTTTTGCAAGCTCCGCAGATGATGCACAAAAAACTTTCAAAGGAGACCCAAATTTTGCTAGCATTCGTATAGCAGTTTTTTCTCCAACTCCTGGAAGACTACTTAACGATAAAAGTTGTTGCCTTTGAAGATTATTTGATTTTCTAATTTTTTTAAGAAATGGTCCTTTTGTGGATTCTTTTCTAGATGACATAGATACCAACAGTTTAGCAGAATGAGAAGCACTTGGGGTTGGAATTATTGGAATTTTAAAATCAATTACTATTGATGAGATTGCTCCATAAAATACAAGTGGGTTTTCTGTAATTTCTTCAATTTCATCAACGTTTCCTTCAAGTAAAATGATTGGATTTTGAAAATGTTCTTTGAGTCTAGAGCATTGATCAAATAGCCTTCCATCAAAAATTGATGAAGCAAAATCCTGAATACTTTTTCTTTCTATAATAGTTTCAGGTCCAACAATATAATCACCTATTGGAAGTGTCTTTAGTTCAATTTTCATTCCAACTGCTTTTAGAAGATCAGGTATTCCACTTTTTTTCTCTCTTTCATCTACGATGATTCGTAACTTGTCAATATTCATAAAATTGGTTTGTTTGTTTTGTTAATATCTTATTTGGGAGGTTAAGGGGGTGGTTGTGTACCAGGAGAACCTGCTGTTTGTCCTTTCATCATTTCGGTTATTTTTGATTCTTGTTCTTTTAGACTTTGTTTTACTTGTTCCTCTTGTTTTGATAAAACAGTAGATCGAGTTTTTGCTAGTTCTTTTCTTTCTTCTAAATCATCAATCAATTCTTTTTTTGTTGATTTAATTAGAATTGAACCTGCATGTTTGTATACATCGTCATTTTCTCCAGCTTTTTTTATTTCTTCTAAAGCTTTTTCAGTTTCCATATGTTCAATTTCTAACTGTTGTTTTTGAACCATGATTGATTGTAAATTTTGTTGGGATTGTTGCATTTTTGCTAATTGCTCTTGTAACCAAGGAGGCATTTGCTGACCAGATGACATTGAGTTGATACCTTCTGGTTTTCTTATAATCTTACCGATTCAATAGTGTCGTAACTTGCCTGAATCAGTCTTAGAGTAGAATTTAGATTTGCACGTAATTGAGGAATATGATCTGATTTAATTTCAATTATAAGTTTTTTATCATATGAGATTTTAGTTTCGGTGGGATTTTCTGGATAAAATTTATTATCAGTGTGTATTGAATCAAAAATTGCTTTAGTTTTTTCTTTTGCGTCTATCTCAATTTTTGCATTAAAGCTTGACATCATATGCAGTTCCTGCAATTTTAAAACTACATTTTTTACATGTCCAAATTCCTACGGCTTCTCTTCCAAATTTAGTTGAACCGCAATCAGGACATCTTCTTTTTGATTTTAGAATATTATGAACTTGGGTAAACTGTTTTCGAGGTTTAATGCCATATCTAGCTCCCAGTCCTGTTAATGATGATTTTTTCTTTGCCAATTTTAACTACCTTGTCTTGCCTGCTCTAATTTTTGTCTTATTTTTGCCCCTACAGAGATTGCTGTTTGAGAGCATTTTATAATTTGTTCAGGTGTAAATCCATTATCTCCTCCTTTTTGTAGAGCGCAAATATTCCCATCTGAATTTGTGGTTATAGTAATTCTAGCATCCATACATGCCCATTCATCTGCATTTGGATCAACTAGAATATGTTCACCAATCCTTGCCATTGTTACAGATACAGGAATAGTTGTAATTGGTGCATCAGAAATTTGTCCTTCCACCAGAGTTGGTTTTTCATCTTTCATTTCCCATTTAGGGAGTTTGCAAGTAAGAATTGCGGCAGCGGTAGCATAGGAACAAGCATCAAACAAGTTACCATCATGATCTGTAACACTGTTATCAGCAAAAATTCCAACAACTGATTTATCTTTTTCAATAACTAATTGTGAAACATCAATCATTCCACTTTCTCTAATACCTCTATCAACAACTCTTGCTAACTCAATTACGTCTTCTCCTGGAGGACCAGGTTCAGCTGTAGGATGAGCTAAAGGTAGTATTTCTGCAGTACAGATGAAAATTCCTTTATCTCCCATGTCTGGAAAAGGTCTGTCAGGTTGAATTTTAACTCCAGTTACTACTTCTGTATCACCCAAACGAATACGTGCGGAACCATTTGCATGGGGTATTACATTAGTTTCAATAGTAATTGGACGATGTTCATCAAAAGATCTACCATCAAATCTTTGTCCTTTATCAAGTAGGTCAGAAATTTTATTTCGTTTGAGTTGATCTAAAATTGAAGTACTAGTCATTATCAAGCAGCTCCATTTCCAAAGAATTTGTCTTTTAATGCCTGTTTTTGAATTTCGTAAACTTGTTTACAACCGTCGATTCCAGTATCAACACATTTTTTGAATTCATCAGAAGACAAAACTCCATCTAATTGTAGTAAAGTTACTTGACCAAGGTTTGGCATATAACCAATTGGCATATCTGCTTGACCTGCTTGATCTTCTTCATTACCAACATCTAAAATTATTGTGTCTGCGACTTTTCCAGCTGCACATCCTGCTACTAGGTCTCTCATTGGAATTCCAGCATCAGCTAATGCAACAGACGCTGCAGAAAGTGCAGCACATCTTGTACCCCCGTCAGCCTGAAGAATTTCTAAATATACATCAACTGCAGTTCTTGGAAACTTTTCAAGAATTACAGCTGGTTTAAGAGCCTCCTTAATGACTTTACCAATTTCAATCTCTCTTCTTGATGGTGCAGGATTTTTTCTTTCTGTGACTGAAAATGGAGACATGTGATATCTACAGCGAATTATTCCTGTGTCTGTATCAGACATGTGTTTTGGATGAACATCTCTTGGACCAAAAACCCCAGCTAATATCTTATTGTCGCCAAATTCAATATATGCAGAACCGTTAGCATTTTTTAAAACTCCTGCTTTAATGGTAATTTTACGGGTTTCGTCAATTTTTCGCCCATCACAACGAATTCCATTTTCATCAAGTAAAACTAAATTTGAATCTCTACCACCCATGTTTATTCACTTTTGGATTCTAACATTTCCTTTATTTTATCTGTTAAGTTAGTCATATGAGCAAACTCATCTACCATTCGAATTGCTTTTTTGGCCTTTAATAATCCATCTGGATTATCGCATCCAACAACTACCAATCCATTTTGTCCAATGGTAATAGTAGCATTTGTTGCTAGTTCAATTGCTTGAATCATTGTGCCTTGTTTTCCAATCAATCTGGGGACTTTACTTGGAGATATCTTTACAAGTTCACCAGAATCAATTTTTCCTAGTTCTCTATCTGCAATAGTAATTAATGGATCCCTGGATCTATCAAAATTTACAATTCTTGCTGCAATTAAATCTCCTTTACGAAGTTTTGAAGTTAATTCATCTGAATCAGGTTGGAAGTTTCTTCCAAAGACATCGGATGCAGGTAACATTCCTACATAACATGAATTAATGTCAGCTTCCCAAGAAAGCGAACTATGTGAAATTATTTTTCCAATTACCAAGTCTTGACTTTTTGGAATATAAGTTCCTGTTAGAGGTATAACTTTTACACTATCATCATAAATCTCAGAAATTCCTACTTTGGTTGCGATAATTTTTTTATCCTCAAGAATTACATTTTGTTCAGGTCGATAAGGCCCAGTCGTGATAACCTCGCCTGGAATTACATATCTTCTTTTATTATCACCCATTATTTCACTACCTCTACAGAAGCTGTTCCTTTAGTTATTGAACCTAATCTATCAATCACGTTTGGCCTTGCTGCAGCAGGTATTTCTAGTATTGCTTTTAGAGATCCATTTGATTGCCATTCTTCTTTTTGTAAAGTCCCAGTTGATTTTAAAACAGAGTAAGATTGCGATGCAAATTGAGCAGGTACTATAATTTCTAAAACTAAATTTTCTGACTTTAAAGGAATAATTGAGCGGAGTTTCTCAACAATTTCTTTTACTTGGTCTTCTGCATTTTTGTGTGGATCTATTGAAACTCGACCATCTTCCATTGCTTGTTCTATTCTAAGAGGAGGGTGTGGCAAGTGAGACTTTGGATCAACGAATGTTTTTGCAATAAAACTAACAATCTGTTTTCGTTTTTCTTCAATCATCTTACGTCTTTGATCTGTTGTTAAGTTTAGATCTCCTTTTTGAAGAATTTTTTCAGCAATTGCAGTAGTGTCTTCGGTTTTGAATGCCTTTAACAATTTTTCAGTAGATGCTCTAGTTCCTTTACTAGAATCAGAATAAATTTCATCAGAAACTAAAATTGGAGAAATATCTTTTCTTTTTCCAAGTTTATACTCTAAAGCAGGATCTGGTTTTACTAGAATTTCGAACTTTTCTCCTTCAAATGAATATCTTACTACGCTAGCCTTGTCAACCATAACAATCTAGATTACTATGAGGCTTTGGATATTTATCTATACGTCAAAACTCGCTAGATATTTATTTGGACTTTGGAATTTTTTGAATAAGTTTGCCTTCTTTAGAAGTAATTAGTCAGGATAAGCAAAAAATGTCTGTTAAGCTTAAGGGAATTCCACTCCAATATGCAAATGCTTTACGTAGAATTTGTTTAAATGGAGTTCCAGTTTTTGCAATCGATACAGTAGACATTATTGAAAATTCATCAGTTTTAGCAGATGAGGGAATTGCACATAGACTTGGAATGATTCCAATTAAAACAGATACTTCAAGATTTGTAGAACATTCAAAATGTTCATGTAATAGTGAAACAGGATGTTCTAATTGCAGAGTTATGTTAGTGATTGATTCAGAAGATTCTGATACAACAAGAACCATTACATCTAATGAATTATCATCTGAAGATGAAACTGTAAAACCAACATCAGATAAAGTTCCCATAGTTGTAGTAGCTCCAGGTCAAAAATTAAAAATTGAGGCATATGCAAGATTAGGACGCGGTATTGAACATGCAAAATGGAATTCAGCAAATATTTCTACCTTAGTTGATACAGACAAAGAAGATGAACATGTTCTAACAGTTGAAACAACAGGTGCATTATTACCTCAAGAGATTATTCTAGGCGGAGTTGAAGAATTATCAAAAAGATTAGAAGAATTCAAACAGATCTTAACTGATTTGAAATAATAATAAGCAAACATATTATATTTGGGTTAAAAATGGAATTATTCAAATGACTAATCAGGTAGTCTTACAAATGGCAAAAGAGCTCAAGCAAGCATCTTCAAAAAATGATGCAGCTATTTGGTCAAAACTGGCTAAACTTGCATTAAAAACAACTGTTTCAAGAAGAGTTGTAAACTTGAAGAAGATTAATGAAGTTACTAAAGAAAATGCAGTAATTGTTGTTCCAGGTAAAGTTTTAGGAACTGGAAATGTTTCACATAAAATTACATTAAGTTCATTTTCCATTTCAAATTCAGCTGCAAAAAAAATTATTGAGTCAGGTGGTACGATTATTAGTTTTTCAGAGATGATTAAGAAATTTCCAACAGGTAAGGGGGTAAACATAATTGGCTAGTAAACAAGAAAAAGTAGTTGAGATGAAATCAAAGTCCATTGTAGTTGATGGATCTGATCTTATTGCAGGAAGATTGTGTTCAAATGTTGCAAAATTATTGTTACAAGGAAATAATGTATCCATAGTCAATTGTGATAAAATTATGATGAGTGGTAAAAGAAACAGTATTGTCGAAGAATACAGAACTTTTCTTAAGATAGGAAGTATTATCAATCCATTAAATGGTCCATATCATCCTAGAAGACCAGATACAATGATTAGCAGGATGATTAGAGGTATGCTTCCAAGAAAAAAACCATCAGGACAAGCTGCATTGAAAAGATTACGTGCTTATGTTGGTATTCCAAAAGAATTAAGATCATTAGATAAGGTTCAGTTTGATAAAGCCAAGATTAAACGTTCAAATGCATATTACACAAGCATGGCTGAGCTTGGAAGAACAATTGGGTGGACTGAATGACAACTACAAAAACTGAGATTTATTACGCAACTAGAAAGACTGCACAAGCTCATGTATACATCACAAAAGGAGTAGGAAAAGTTCGAATCAATAATGTACCTATTGAAATGATTCCTCAAGAAACTGCACGTGAAGTAATTTTTGCGCCTCTTGAGATTTCAGGTGAGTTACGTAGTAAAGTAGACATATCGGTCAGAGTTAAAGGCGGAGGTTTTATGGGTCAAGCAAGTGCAGCTGCAACTGCAATTTCAAGAGCAATGACTGGTTGGACTAAAACAAAAAAAGAACCACGTGATCATCCTCTAACTAAATCTGTTAGAGAAGATCTAAGAAAAAGAATTGCTGAGTTTGACAAGTATCTCATTAGTGGAGATGCTAGAAGAAAGGAACCTAAAAAATTCGGCGGACCTGGAGCCAGACGAAAAAAACAAAAGTCATATCGTTAGAACGTGAAAGCTATTATTTTATCTGGTGGCAAAGGCACTAGAGGAAAACCATTTACAGATTTTTTTCCAAAAGCCATGATTCCAATTGAAGGAAGGCCGTTAATTGATCATATTGTTAGATATGTATCGTCATTTTCGTTTATTGATGAAATTTTGATAGTATCTGATTTTAAATCCTTAGGAGGTCAGATAAAACATTATTTTGAAAATGGGAAGGATACTAAAAAAATTAAATTTGTACAGGATTCAGGAGCAGGAACAGCCGGAGACTTGCTTCATGCATCAAATACTTTAAAAAAAACCCCAGAGTTTCTTTTATGGTTTGTAGATAATTTGTGTGCAGTCGATATTAAAAAAATGATTAATGTTTTCAAACAGAATAATAGCCTAGCGTGTATTGCAACTAGAACCAGTAGAAAAGAAGAGACTGGTTTTGCCATAGTAAAAAATAACATAATTACAGAATTTCAAGAAAAACCCACTATCAAAATGCAAATGTCTGAATGCTTAGGAATCTATATTCTGGGAGCAGATATTTTAAAAAAAATCCATGCAAAACGCAATAAAAAGAATCTCAATTTATCATTTGATATACTTGAGGAGTTATCTAAGAAAGGAAAAGTAAGTGCGTTCGATATTGGTAAAAAGTCATGGTTAGATATTGAATCTCCAACGTATCTTGAACGTAATAGAAAATTATCTCAAAAGATCATAAAAGAGATGAAACATTAGATTTTTTTTCATATTCTAATATTTTATCTTCATATTTGATTGTCAATGCAATTTCATCTAGACCTTCAAGAAGATTTTTCTTTTTATATTCATCAATTTTGAATGGGATTTCTTCAGAATCTGTTTTAATAATTTGGTTTTCTAAATCAACTTCGACTTCTGTTTCAATTCGCATTAGTTTTTCAACAATCTTTGGATCAAGAGTTATCGCAAGTAGTCCATTTTTAAAACAATTACTGTAAAAAATATCTGCAAAAGATGGAGCCACAATCACTGAAAATCCATAATCGCTTAATGCCCAAACAGCATGCTCTCTGCTTGAACCAGAACCAAAATTTTCTCCTGTAATGAGTATTTTTGAATTCTTGTATTTTTGATCATTTAAAATAAAATCAGGATTAGGTTTTTCATTACTATCAAATCTCCAATTATAAAACAAAAATTTTCCAAAACCAGTTTTTTGAATTAATTTTAAAAATTGTTTAGGTACAATTTGATCTGTATCGACATTAACCTTATCAAAAGGTACTACAATTGTTTTAATTTTCTTAAATGGTTCCATTTAATTCAAATCCATCTTACGAACATCAACAAAATGTCCTTCTATAGCAGCAGCTGCGGCCATGACAGGACTTACAAGATGGGTACGTCCACCTGCACCTTGTCTTCCTTCAAAATTTCTATTAGATGTACTTGCACATCTTTCACCAGGACCAAGAATGTCAGGATTCATTCCTAAACACATACTACAACCAGATTCTCGCCATTCAAAATTTGCATCTATGAAAATTTTATCAATTCCAAGTTCTTCTGCTTGTTTTTTTACCATTTGAGAACCAGGAACGACCATTGCTTTAACTTTGGAAGAAACTTTTTTTCCTTTTACCACCTTTGATGCATCCACTAGATCTTCTAGGCGGGCATTTGTACATGAACCAATGAATACTCTATCAATAAAAATATCAGTAATTGGGGTTCCAGGTTTGAGATCCATATACTCTAAAGCTTTTGTTGCGCCTTTTTGTTGACTAGAATCATTCTTTGCAAATTCTTCTGGAGTTGGGATTTCTTCAGTCACATCTGAAACCATTGCAGGGTTTGTACCCCAACTAACTTGTGGAGCAATATCTTGAACATTAATTGTAAAACTCTTTTCAAACTTTGCATCTGAATCAGTTCTTAGGTTTTCACTCCAATCTTCTACTAATTCCTCGTAATTTTTTGGGGTAAATTTCTTACCTCGTAGATAATCAAAGGTTTTTTCATCTGGTGCAATTAGTCCTGCCCTTGCACCTGCTTCAATTGACATATTACAAATAGTCATTCTTTGTTCCATACTTAATTCAGAAATTGTTTCGCCTCGATATTCAATGACAGTTCCTGCTCCTCCAGAAGTTCCAATTCTTCTAATAATTGATAGAATGATGTCTTTAGCCGTAATTGTAAAGGGATTTTTTCTTTTTCCTTCAACTTTAATCTCAAAAGGTTTGAGTTTTTGTAACCAAATTGTTTGTGTTGCTAAAACATGTTCGACTTCACTTGTTCCAATACCAAATGCTAAGGCTCCGAAGGCTCCTTGAGTAGATGTATGACTATCTCCACATACGATTGTACTTCCAGGTAAAGTGATTCCTAATTGGGGTCCTATTACATGAACTATCCCTTGATTGGGATTATCAATTCCAAACAGTTGTATCCCAAAGTCTTTACAATTTTTTTCCAAAGTTTGAATTTGATTTAAAGATGTTTGATCTAAAATTGGAAGTGATCTATTACTAGTTGGCACATTATGATCCTCAGTAGCTATGGTAAGATCTGGTCTTCTAACCTTTCTTTTGTTAAGCCTTAATCCTTCAAATGCTTGGGGAGTAGTCACTTCATGAATTAGATGTCTATCAATGTAAAGTAAAGAAGGGCCATTTTCTCTTGCTAAAACTACATGTGAATCCCAGATCTTTTCATATAGAGTCTTTGACATTAGTTATTTACCTTTGATTATGGTTTGTATTTGAATAAGCCACCTGCTGCAATAATTTTTCCAATAATTTCAGAGAATGGTTTCATTTGATAATTTTTATTTTTTGTAAGATTTTTGATTTCATTATTATTAATATTTATTTCAATTTCATCTCCATTGGAAATATCCTTGTATGCATCTTCATTAATCTCAATTGGTAAAAGAAATGCGCCATCTACTGCATTTCTATAAAAAATACGAGCAAATGAAAGAGCAAGTATTGCTTTGATTCCAGAATGAGCTAATGCAATTGGGGCATGTTCTCGGGAGGAACCACAACCAAAATTTTTTCCTGCAAGAATAAAATCTCCTTCCTTTACTTTGTTATGAAAATCAGGATCAAGTCCTTCCATTGCATGTGTTGCTAACTCCGCATAATCATGAATCTTAAGATAAGTTCCAGGAATGATTACATCGGTATCTATGTTATCTTGTTCGTATTTTATGATATTTCCTTTCAATTCAAATCCCTCGGATCAGTAATTTTTCCAGTAACTGCTGATGCAGCAGCTACAAGAGGAGATGCAAGATAGGTTTGAGATTCAACATGACCCATTCTACCTGGAAAGTTTCTATTAGTAGTACTTACACAGATTTCATCTTTTGCTAACACACCCATATGTGCTCCACAACATGCTCCACAAGTTGGTGGACCAACTGTTACTCCAGCATCAAGAAAGATCTTTACAAGACCGCTTTCTACTGCCTTTTTGTAAATTGAAATTGCTGCAGGTAATATTTCAGTTCTAATTTTAACTTTACGACCTTTGAGAATTTTTGCAACTGCTTTCAAGTCCTCTAATTTTGCACCAGTGCAAGAACCAATGTATGCTTTATCTAATTCAATCGAAGAGGTTTCTCTAACAACTGAAACATTTTGTGGTGAAAATGGCTTTGCAACAGTTGGTTCCATTTCAGATGCTTCATACTCTAATATTTTAGCATAATTTCCATCGTCATCACCTTTAACTGCATTAAAGTTTGTGGCTCCTCGCTCTGCAAGATAATCAGTAATTTTTTGATCAGGTTCTATAATTCCATTTTTTGCCCCAGCTTCTGTAGTCATATTAGTTAGTGTAAGTCGTTCATCAACTGACATTTCATCAACTCCAGTGCCTCCAAACTGCATTGTTTTGTATGCAGCACCATCAGTACCAATATCACCAATTATTTTCAATATGAGATCTTTTGCCATTACATGTTCTGGAAGTTTTCCATTTATCTTAAAGTACAAAGTTTCAGGGACTTTAAACCAAATTTTTCCGTTTAACAAGACATATGCCATATCAGTATGTCCTAATCCACAGGCAAATGCTCCCAAAGCTCCAGTGGTATTAGTATGAGAATCACCGGCAACATAAACTTCTCCAGGTAATACCATAGCCTCTTCATGGGATAAAGTATGACAGATTCCATATTGACCCATACCATATTTGAAATGCTTTTCAATTCCATAATTTTTTGTAAAGTTTGATAATTTTACAATGTTTTCAGCTGATACTTTATCTGCAGAAGGAACAAAGTGATCTTCTGCTACCCATACCTTTGATGGATCCCAGAGCTTTTCAACACTAATTCCTTGTTTTTGTAATTTTTCAAATACCTTTATTACTCCTGGCCCTGAAACATCATGAACCATTGCTTTATCTACATTTACGAAAATTACATCCTCTGGCTCGACTTTATCATTGTTTGAAGCCCGAGCAAGAATCTTTTCAGTGATATTCATAATCGAAAAGACTTGTTCTTGAGATTAAAAGCTTTTCAGAAGAATAAAAAGAAAGGAGGCTAAAATAGAATTATGTCATTAACGGTTTTGCCTATCAAAGTAGGAAAAAAAGAAAATGAATTTCAGTTATTTGATATAATTCTAGAAGCCTTTGAGAAAAACAGATTTTCAATAAAAGAAGGAGATGTTCTTGTAATTTCTAGCAAATTCATTTCAAATTCTCAAGGAAGATTGATTGAAATTGATTCGGTAAAGACTTCAAATCAAAGTTTAGTGATTTCAAAAAAATTTCGAATCAAACCACAGTTTGCTGAAATAATTATTCGTGAATCTGATAAAATTTTTGGTGGAATATCAGGATTTGTCATATCGTCTTCAGATAACATTTTAGCTCCTAATGCTGGAATTGATAAATCAAATTCTAAAAAAGGTAAAGCGATTTTGTATCCATTTAATCCTTATTTGGTTGCAGAACAATTAAGGCGAAAGTTTTTTTTGAAATTTTTAGTACATGTTGGAATAATAATTGTAGATAGTAGATTAATGCCATCAAGAGTTGGAACTACTGGTGTTGCTATTGCTTGCTCTGGAATAGAACCAGTGTTAGATATGAGAGCACAGAAAGATTTGGATGGGAATCCACTCAAGGTAACTTTTCAAGCTGTAGTTGATAATTTAGCATCTATTGCTAATCACAAAATGGGAGAGGGTTCTGAATCACAACCAATAGCAGTAGTAAGGGATTCAGGTGCCAAACTGACTGATAGAAAAATTAAACAAAATGAAGTTGCAGTTTCTCACGAAGAGTGTGTGTATGTTCGGGGTTTGAAAAATAACGATAAAGAATTGAATTAAAAAATGGGCAATTACTAATTTGTTTAATTTCTGTCAGCAGTGCTTTAAATAGAGGGTATTTTGAGCAGAAATTAATGGAATATTTGACAAAATATCCAAAGACAATTTCATTTCTTGATGGACTAAAAGGAAAGATAAAAGTCGATAGTACTGAGGGAGTTGAACAACTCATGGTTGTTGTAAAGAAAAATGTTGATGAACTTTTGAAGATCTTTTCTCATGAGGGTTTTACAGGGGTAAAATTTGAACATAAACAACCTTCTCAAATAGGACGCGGACTATCATTAAAACTCAAAAAGCCTTGGGAAATGCACGTAAGACTAGTAGAATTAAAAAAAGGACTAGTAGCAATTCATGCTGAAGTAGAAGTTTCTAGAGATTATTTACAGCATCTATTTTGTCAGCGAACTCCAGTGATTTATGAAATAGAATCAATGATGAAAAAACATCAAATTGATTATAAAATTTGGAATAACCAAATACGAAAGTATGTTAAAACAGTATTTGATAATTATAAAATAAAGTTGAATACCCCAAATATTCCTGTTTTGGCATGGAAACCATTAGTGTATGTGATTGCAACAATAGGTTCACTATATCTAGTAAAATACGTCCAAACAATTTAGAAAGAATATGAAATATGAACCGAAAGACGTAATCGTTCTTGGCGCAATTAAATCTGGAGCAAAAAAATTTGATAAAATTTGTAAAGTTTCTAAAATTCAGCCTGAAGAGCTAAACAGTATTTTAGAAAAATTAGAACAAAGAGGATTAATTTCTGTTAGTGAAAAAAAGGGTATGTTAGGGAAAAAAATCGAAATTATTTCTACTGATAAGGGAGATAAAGAATTAGAAAATAGAATTCATGAATTAGAAGATAAATGGCAACAGATGACTTCACTTTACAAATCAGGAGATAAGATGAAGCTAAAACAATTCATGGATGATAATAAATTATCTTTTAGAGAATTCATGTTTTTTGGAATAATGGATATGATGATGTTTTCAATGATGTTTAGTTTAATTGGAATGAGTATTAGCGATTATGTTCCAGTAGAAGATATGCCTGGAGATATGGATGGGGGAGATTCAGGAAGCATGGATGATGGTGGTTTTGATATTGATATTGGGTTTTAATTTTTCAAAAAAGAACTTCTGAACCTTTAATTAGAATTTTTAAGAAATGAAATTTAGTTTGGAACCATTAATCACGAATCTAAGATATTATGGGATTTCCCCTTGGGAAATTGAAGTAATCTATGGATTATTCAATGATAGATTCAAAGTAAATCAAGAAGAATTAGAACAAACAGAGCCTGATTTTGTAAGCATGTTAGATGTACCGTTTCCACTTTCGTTTGATGAGAAATTTTTCAAATGGTTTGAGTATAAGAGATGGGATAAAGTAAAAGCAATTTTTAAAGAGATGAAAAGACGACGTGGAAAAGGTCATGCATTAAAAATTGATGTAAGTTTCATTGGGAATCCAAAAATCAGGTTCATTATTGATTCCGAAGATAGTCAATGGTTCAATAACGCAGTTGAAAAAATTGATTTTGTTTTAGAATTACTTCCATATCATCTAGATCCTGAAAAATTACCTAATGATGTAACAGAGGTGATTTATCAATTTGATTCAGATGCAGTTAGATGGAGATTAAATACAGCAATTGTAAAAGATAAAAAGTATACTTTTTCAAAAGATGGTTGGAAAATAACTACTTGAGATCTTTTTCTAATGGTTCTACCATTGCATGAAATTCTTTGTATTTCATTTCTAAGAAATTTAGAGAATCCAAAAGTTTTTTTGATTTACCATACTTATAACGAATCATTTCACGGTGATGCCAATAGTATTTGTCTCCTTCAATTGCAATTGTCGTAAAATAATCAGGCCCTTTGATTGAATCAGGAACTTTAATGCTGTATGGAAATAAAAAATCTACAATAAACCATTCATCTCCATCAGGATAATCAGAACCTGTATCAACATCAAAAAATGCATGTAGTAAATTTGACTGCATAAGACCGTCATCACTTATTGTAGGATGCTTTACATTAGATTTTTTAAAATCAAGATTAAGAAGTTCGGGTTCAAAATAACCCTTGATAATTGATTTTCTAAATATTTTATTGACCTCTGTAATATTCAATGATAACGTAAACTTTCATTCAACTTGCTAATAATTCATTAGGTAAGTATCGAAGTTTTTCTATACCTGTAATGAATCTAAAATTTTTGAGACATCTGTAATGGGTTTTCCATTTGAGGATATTTTTTGCGCAGATGGGGGATTCTCAAGATAATTAGGGATTTTATCCATTAGCCTGCCTGAGTATGGAGTAATAATCTCATTTTTGTAAAATACACCAGTAGGGATTTTGTTTCCCCATTCAAGGGATTTTAGCAAGGCCTGAGACAATTTTTCATTTAATTCAGATTCCTCGCTATAGTGAACAACAGGATCGAATCCATGTTCTTCTAATTTGTAAATTCTAGAATGAGTTTCTTTTGCAGAATCATCATTAATGTCAGTTCCCGCATACCAATCTCTAGTGTTAATATCATTATAAGTAGGGCAAGGCTGTAAGACATCTAAAAATGAAAGACCTTTATGTTTTACAGCAGCTACGATTAGATCCTTTAGTTGTCTAACATCATATGAATATCCACGTGCAACAAAGGTAAAACCACTAGCAACTGCTAATCCAATTGGATTTACGTTATAATTTGTGTTAGGAGATGGTAATGATTTTGTTTTTTCTCCTAATCTTAGAGTGGGAGAAGCTTGTCCTTTTGTTAAACCATACACACCATTATCAAAGATAATGTAAGTCATGTTTACGTTTCTTCTACCAGCAGCTACAAAATGTCCTGCACCAATTCCAAGGCCATCACCATCTCCACCAGCAGCAACTATTGTCATTTCCGGATTGGCAATTGCAGCACCTTGTGCAAAAGTCATTACTCGTCCATGTAAAGTATGAACACCAAATGTGTTTATGAAATGCGAAGTCTTACCAGAGCATCCTATTCCAGAAAAAATCGCTGCTTTATGTCTTGGAATATTCATTTCGGATAATGCCATTTGGATAGCATTTACAATCCCAAAATCACCACAACCAGGACACCAATCATTATGAACATCTGTTTTGTAGTCAGAAAGCTTAAGCGCCATGTGTCAAAATCTCCCTTTTTTCTGCTTTGTTTTGAATAATTTTTTTTAGAGCATCATAAACTTCGGTGCTATTCATTGATCTACCAGTATATTTTAGAATAAAATAATCAACATCTATTCCTAGGTTTTGCTTAAACAAAGTTCCGAGCTGACCTGTATGATTTGCTTCTACATCAATGATAATTTTTACATCCTTGAGAAGTTCTTTGACATATTCAGTTGGAAATGGATGCATTAATTTTAATTGTATAAATCCAACATTGATGTTTTCTTGTTTGAGCTTATCAATTGCATCTAAAATAGGTCCTTTTGCCGAACCCCAGCTGATAATACAATGCTCAGCCATTCCAAATGAAACAACCTGGTCTTCTCTAGGAATCTGCTTCAAAATTAGGTCTAAACGAGAGAGACGTTTGTCCATCATCTGAATTCTTACTTGAGGGTCTTCAGAAATGTGTCCAAATTCATCGCTTTCATCTCCAGTATTCCAAAAAATTCCATCTTCTAGTCCAAGTTTAGATCTAGGAGAAATTCCATCTGGTGTTTGCTTAAATCTTTTGTATGGTTTTTCCTCAATCTTATCAAGTAATTTTCCTCTATCAATGCTAACTTTTTCTGGATCAAATCTTTTGCAAGTAATTACAGAGCTTGCAATGAATTTATCTAACAAATGAATTACAGGTACTTGAAAAACATCTGAATAATTAAAACACTTTCCAGTATCATAAAAGCTCTCTTCGATTGCTCCAGATGCATAAACTATTTTGGGAAATTCTCCATGTCCTGCATTAATTGTAAATAACAAATCATCTTGTCCATGTCTTGTTGGAAGACCAGTTGATGGTCCACTTCTTTGATAATTTGTTATTACACAAGGTACTTCGTTTATTCCTGCCCATCCAAGTGCTTCTGCCATCAAGGAAAATCCGGGACCAGAAGTACATGTAGAAGAACGGGTACCAGTAAGTGCTCCACCAATCATCATACCTATTGCAGAAATTTCATCTTCAGTTTGTACAACTACAGTAGAGCCAGGCCTATCTTCTTTTACAGTTAAAATTTCATTTGATTCCAAATATACACTTTCATCGGATGCAGGTGTAATTGGATAATATGGTTGGAACCTACATCCACATACCATTTTTCCAATTGCAGTCCCTTGATGGCCTTGCACTAACATTGTATCAGGTTCCTTTGTAACAGAGTTTAATGAGAATTTAATTTTTTCAAATTTTGCCGTTGCAAAATTGTATGCATAATTTGCTGCTTGTTTATTTATCTCTGCCACTTTGGGTTTTTTTGAAAAAATTGATTCGATTGAATCTAAAAGTGGTTTAGGTTCTATACCTAATACTCCAAGAGATAATGAAACTCCAATTACATTAAACATTCTAATCATTCCTTTAAGTCTAGGATTGTCTGTATCTTCAGCAAGTTTTGAAAGTAATTCTCTAAATGAAACAGGAAGAAGAATCACACCTCTCTCTTTTGCAGTTTCTAAAATGGCTTTTATTGAAAATTCCTTATTTTTTGATTCTAGGGACTTTTCTAGTCGTGATTTAAAATAAACATCCAGAGTATGGACTTCGTCAGTGGTGGTTTTCTCTAAATCAGAATCATAAATTATTGCGCCTCCCTCTATTACCTCGTCTATATGACGGAAAATCATCTCTGCGTCAAAAGCCACCATTAGATTAATGTCATTTACATTAGAATGAATTTTTTTATCAGATATTCTAACCGCAAAATAACTATGCTCTCCTTTGATATTAGAATAAAATTCTCTTTTTCCAAAAACTTGGTAGCCAATTCCAGCACATACCTTTGAGAAAATATTTGCTCCAGATTCTACACCACTCCCTTGTGGTCCACCAATTAACCAAGTAAGATCTGTAGCCATGTTCATTTTGAATTATTTGTGCTTATTAATAACGTAATTACCAAATTTTCTTAACCACCCGTTGCAGCATCAAATAAAGCGCATTCACATTTATCACGCTCTCCACAATATGGGCAAACACAAACACATTTTTCTATAGCATTTCCACATTCAACACAAATAGCAAATTCTTCATTGTTTTTAGTATCTGAACCCATAACCTTCCTAAAACAAGATCTTATAAATGGTTTAAGGTTCTTCTTTCTTTTTGATGACAAAAAAAGAGAAGAAAAAAGTTTTTCTAACTAGAACTTTTCCTGATTTTGCTATAAAAGAGTTACAGAAACATTACGATATTGAGATTCATAATGGTCCTTTTCCAATTCCAAAGAAAAAACTACTTGCAAAAATTAAGAACAAAGATGGATTGGTTTGCTATCCTTATGATAATATAGATAAGGACATTATTATGGCTGGAACAAAATTAAAAACGATTAGCACATTTAGTGTTGGATACGATCATATTGATATAAAATTTGCAAAAAAAAGAAAAATTACAATAGGGTATACCCCAAATATTCTAACAATAGCAACTGCAGATCTTACAATCACATTGATGCTTGATCTATTAAGGAGAGTTACAGAAGGAGATAGACTAATTCGTGCAGGTAAATGGAATAGCGTGTTTGGAGCAGTTACCTATGTGGGAGATGAGGTAGCTGGAAAAACTCTTGGGATATTGGGATTAGGAAGAATCGGGCTTGCAGTGGCAAAACGGGCACAAGCCTTTGGAATAAAGGTGATTTATCATAACAGAACTAGATTGAGCCTAAAAAAGGAAAAATCTCTTCATGTAAGATATGTAACTCAAAATGAGTTATTTAGGAAAAGTGACATTGTTTCGCTTCATGTGCCCTATTCTAAACAGACACATGAACTAGTAAAATTATCATTATTGAAAAATATGAAAAAACAAGCATATTTGATTAATACTTCAAGGGGCAAAATTATCAAAGAACAAGATCTAGTTGTTGCATTAAAAAGAAAAATTATTGCAGGAGCTGCATTAGATGTATTTTTTCATGAACCTATTGGCAAAAAACATCCATTAACAAAAATACAAAATGTTGTTTTAGCACCCCATATTGGAAGCTCATCAATAATTACAAGAACTAAGATGGTAGAGCTTACAGTAGAAAATTTAAAGCTTGGACTAGCAGGAAAAAAATTAATTTATGCAGTTTGATTATTTAATTTCAGAATTTCTTTAGAGTCATATTTTTCAAATAAATCATCATAGAGTTGTTTTCTTGATGTGATAAGATTCATTTCTTTATCATACATTTTTGCAAATACTGTTGAAAATTGTTTTTCTCCATTTTTATCAAAAAATCTTATGCTGTGACTAATTCTATCTGTTTTTTGTTCTTTGATAAATCGTGCTTCTTCAATCATACTAGTATCTATGTGCATATGACATGGACCATCATTTTCACCAATGGTAATCCACTTATCTTTTTGACGAATAGACAGAGAATTACTTCTCATTTCAATAATTGCACCTTCAGTTCTGACTATAATTAAAATATCATCGATGTTAATTATGTCTGAAAGAAGTTCTTTTAGCATTATGTAATGTATTAAACTATAATAAATAAATCAATATTTTTTATAATTATTTTTTAGATTTTTTCTTTTTTGTTTTTGATTTTACTTTTTTTAATTCTTTTTCTAATCTTTTGGTGTAAAGTTCCAATGATGCACCCCAAAGTAGAACAGAAGTAAAGGCATTACGACTTGCAATTAAATTAAAAGTGATTTTATCTGCTCCCTTAGGAACGTCTTTCCCCAAAAGTTCAGTTGAATCTTTAGTTTGGTTTCTAAATTCTTTTATTGCTTTTTTAAATTCTTCTAAAGAAATTTTTTCAGAAGTTTTTTTCCATTTTTCAAACATTAGAGAATGTTCATCAATTTGTTTTGCCAGTTTTTCCTCTGGTGTCATGCCCAAAAAATATCAAATAATTAGATATTTACAGGTTTCTGGATTTTCTACTCTCAAAATCATAATTGAATTAAATCATCTGGGTCAGACCTTACACAGTCAGTTCCAACAGATTTTAGTCCTGAGAAATTAATTTTTCCTTTAGGAATTTTATCTTCTTTTTGTAGAATCGATATTTTTTCTGAAACCTTGTCTTTGTGTTTTTGACATGTTACACCTACCATATACTCATCATTACTATCAACTACTGAAATTACATATTCGGGAGGATTTACGCAATCTTTTCCTTTTTCTTTAACAGAGCACCTAGATGGAAACATTAGAGAAAAATTATTGAAAACACGATATTAAGTTTCTTCAAGCAATATTCAATATTGAAAATAATAATTGGTTTTATTATCCTTAAATGACTAATAGTAGTAGAATTAAAATGAGTAAAACACCAATTTCTGAAATTTCACTTGATGAACTTTTTGGTGATTCTCTTACTTCCTCTCTTTGTGTCAATATTGAAAAAGGAGCTGAGACGTGGGTTGCTACTGGTATGCTAGTTCAACAATTAGAATCCTTCACAGATGCTGTTGTCATAAGAGAAAATGATAAACCAATAGGTATTGTTGGAGGAAAAGATGTAATCATTAATCTAATTGAGAATCCAACTTCTGACTTTTTCTATAATACCAAAGTTGAAGATATTTTGGAAAAGAGATGGCTAACTGTTTCTAAAGAAACAAAACTAGGGGAACTAATTGAGTTTTGGAAAAAAACGAGAAGGGCATTTGCTGCTATCCCAAATGAATTTTCAGATTATTCTGCAATATCTGCAAAAAAACTCCTAGAAGTTGGAAAGAAAGTTAAAACCGACATAACAATTTCAGAGTTTCCAGAAAAAAAACTCATTACTTTTAAAAATGAAAATTCGATTGGAGAGGTTTTTAATTTAATGCTTGAAGGAAATACAAGAAGATTGATTATGGAAAATTCAACCAAGTTTATTAATGATAGAATAATTCTTCAGAAAATTACTGATGAGCTAAATTGCCTTAAGGATGTAAATAATTTTCTTCAAATGCCAATTTCTGAATTCAAAATTGAAGAAGTGAATGTAGTTTCAGAGAATCTTTCAATTCCTGAAGTATCAAAAATAATGTATGAAATGGAACATCCCTGTGTGATGTTTGGAGAAAAGATTATCACTCCTTGGGATATTTGCTTAGTTTTGCTTTCTGAAAAAATAACTGATTTTAACTAATTTTCAAGAACAGTATCTTCAAATTTCCAAAATGATTCCTTTTGTTTTTTTGGATAATCAAGGAATCCCTTTTCTTGTAATTGTCTAACAATAAATGCGGAATAAGCTGGAGCGCCAGTTGCTCCAGGAGAATTGTAATTAATTACATGAAATGAGTTTTTTCCATACAATTCTAAGATGTCAGACATGAAAGTACCTTTAGGAGTAATTATTGGAGTTCTAATTCCTGCAGTACCATGTTCAGAAAAATATTCAGGTTTAATTTCAGGAATAAACTTCTGAACTCTGTAAACCATTGCTGATTTTGAAACAGAGCTCAAAAATTCTTTTGATATCATTTTTAGAAAAGATGGATTTGTTAGTAGTTTAATCACATTTCCAGTAAAGATTTCTCGGATTTTTGAGACAGCCTCTGATAATTCACCAGCATATCCTTCGTAAGTTTCAGGACTAGATACAGGAACAGCGTTTGGTCCAATTTCGGTTCTCCCATCTGCTCTTTTAATCCAATGAGGATCTAAGAAAGGAAATTCTGAAAATCTTGCAACAGAGTAAATGTTTGTCTTAACTAAATCTGCATGTTTTTTATCTGCAACCCAGTATTCGCCACGAAAATGAAGATCATTATATTGTCCTGCCAAACCAAATTTTTTTGCCAAATCTAGTGAGTTCCCACCACTACAATTTATTACAAATTTTGAATTTAGTGTGGAATTATCAGAAAATGTAATTTTTGCTTCTGATTTTTCCTCAACATCTTTTACCTGATGATTAAAAAGAAATGTTGTGCCATTTTTTTCAGATTCTTTTTGTAGTTCTGTAGTAAAAATTCCATAATCAGTGGATACATCACGTTTACAGAATAGACCAGAATGAGCTTTGAGATTGGGTTCCTTTTTTATTAGTCCTTTTGAATCAAGTAACTCTAGTTGCTCTTCAGGGATTCCATTTTGTAAACCCCATTTTAGATATTTTTCCAGAGTTTTATGTTGCGGCTCTTCAATTGCCACTTCAATTGTTCCAACCTCACTCCATGGTAGGTTTTTTTTCTCTGCTAGAATTTTCCATAAATCATATGAAATAAGTGAAGAAATTGCCGAAGTTTTTCTTTTCTTTGGATCAAGATAAAATGGTCCATGAACTACTCCAGTATTCCTACTGCTAGTGTGCTTTGCTACAGCATTTTCCTTCTCAATAACACAAGTTTTGATGTCATATTGTGTAGATAACCAATAAGAAATGGTCGTACCTAGAATGCCTCCACCAATAATTGCTACATCAAACTTGTCCATGACTTTTCTGAATGTTAATCAAATTAATTGATTTTGAAGGGCTTTAGGCAGTATTTGTTAAATTAACTCAAAATCAGGACATTTTGATGCAAATCCTAATGGAAATTTAGGCTTGGGTTTTAATTACTGTCTGAATTTTTATCATTCAATGGGAAAGCGGCAAGTAAAAAATGAAGGTGCCCTAAAAGAAATTAGATTACCAGAAGAAGGAGAACTTTTTGGTAGAGTGCTAAAGATGATGGGGGGCGAAAATGTCATGGTAAAATGTACTGATGATGTTACTAGAAGAGGAAGAATTCGAGGAAAGCTAAAACGAAGAGTTTGGATTCGAGATAATGATATAGTAATCATTGCACCTTGGGATTTCAAAGAAGCTGATAGAGGTGACATATTATGGAGATTTACTTTGCCACAAGTAGAATGGTTAAAACAAAATAAGCATATTCCAAAGGATTTTTGAAAGAACGTTTTTGTAAATAATTTTTTTATTTATCTTAATATAGTGTTAATCATTCATTTGTAGTAACATGGAACAAGGTACCATAAAGTGGTTCAACCAGACAAAAGGCTTTGGTTTCATCGCAAGAGAATCAGGCGACGATCTATTTGTTCACAAATCAGAGATCGGAGATGCTTCTTTAAACGAAGGAGACAAAGTTGAGTTTGAAGTTGGAGAAGGTCAAAAAGGACCCGCTGCAACAAAAGTGAAAAAATTAGAATAAACTAATTTGAGACACAGAAAATTAGATAATATCTTTTCAAGAAATTTCTAATCCAAAACCTATTTCTTTTATTTTAATCATAATCAGTTTTATTTGAATAAGTTCTAAACCAGATATGGAGTTTAGATGCGTAGAAGAATGCTCTCAATGTTGTGAACAAAGAGAGTACTATCCAACAAAACAATTTGGAAAGGTTGGAGTCTTAATTTTACCTGAAGAAAAAAATAAAATTGAAACTTTGGCAAAAGATAATGGAATTGAAATTATGATTTTACCACGAATAGGAATATCATATAATAAATCTGATCAGCCAATTGAAATTCTGGCATATCAAATGATGGGAATTGAGAAAAATGGAAACACATGTCCATTTCTTGACACTAAATCTGGAGATAAATCTCCACATGGAGGCTATCCGTGTAAAATTTATGAAAATAGACCACTTGCTTGCAAAGCCTATCCTGTAATAGAGTCTAGTCCAATTGAGCTTGATTCTAAATGTAAATTTTGTAAAAATTATGGTTCAACAAGTGAAAACCTTAATTCTGAATTAGAATCACTTGTAAAAATAAAAACTTCAATGGATACTAATGCACCAATAGTTTGGAGATATGCAACTGGAGTCGGAGAAGATTCTGACAAAGAGGAAATTGAAACAGGGTGGATTCTAGAAAAATAGTATTAAATTTTGATTATTCCTTGTTCAATCAAGTATTGAATTGTTACAACAAATGTTTCATCATCAATTAGATCATTTGACCACCAAAGTGCGTTATACCATACCCTAATAGTCGCTTTTTTACGGTCCAGAACAAGATAATAGTTAATTCTTTAGGAATGTGTAGTTAGGATTAAATTTTGAATTTTTGAAATGATTTTTTTATGGTTTGAATCTGGCTCTGTAGAAATATATAAAAATTCCTTATCATTTAAGGCAATAATTATTCTTTTAATTTTTTCATATTCAATAATAGCATATTTTGCTTGTCCAAATTTTTTTATCAATTCTTTGTTTTCTTTCCAAAATCGACTTGCTTGTTTTATAGAAATTTTACTTTCTTTTTTATTTAGAAAACTAATAACATCTTTTTTATGTTGATTTTCAATCAATTTCCCTTTTGAATCAATTATTGTTATAAATCTAATATTTTTATCAATTTTAAAAATATCATCTTTAAGTTTTGGGATATTCGCATTTGCCCTTCTAAATTTAAAAAAATTCTTTTTCATTATAGCATTTCATTTTTTTGTATTTTTTTAACTGAAATCACTGTTCCATTTTTCAAATCTTCCACATATCTCTTTAACATGTTTATTCCAGCTATAATTCTTGGAGCATTATTTTTAACAAACTCATCTCTATCTGACTGGGTTTTTGGAGGATTTGAAATATAGTTTTTCATTGCATTAGAACCATCATAATCAACAAAGGCCATCCGAGCTGAAAAATCATTTCTTTCCAAAACTAAACTATCCCCACCTACTAATGCTGTATGATATGGATGAATCATTATTGACTCGGAGAATTTTTGAGATGTATGTATCCTATTTACCTCAAAATCAGTAGAGTAGAAATTTAAATCAGCAAGAAGATAAAACGTTGCCTCAGGCTTTGTAGTCTGTACTCCTTTGATTTCATTTAAAGAAGCATAAGTATATTCACCCATAATTCTATGAATTTGTCTAGTCACTTCAAAATAATCATCTAGTTCTTTACTTTTTGTAAAGCCTGCAATGGCTGCATATTGAGTAGGTGTAGATGTTGCAGTATATTCTGTAGCTAAAATCTTTTTGAAATGTTGTTGCAGTCTATTTGATTCTTGAGGAAATATGACATATCCTAATCTATATCCTCCAGCTGAATGTGATTTAGATAATCCATTTGTAACAAATGTTCCTTCCGGATAAATTTTTCCAAAACTTACAAAATTTTTCATGTCATAGGTAGTTTGTGCATAAATTTCGTCAGAAATAACTATAATGTTTTGCTTTCTGCAAACATCTGCAATTTCTTCTAATTCCAATCTAGAATAAACTAGTCCTGTAGGATTGTTAGGATTGTTTAAAATTAGAATTTTTTGTCTGTCATGAAGTCGTAAAGCTAAATGTTCCAATCTGTTAGCAGTAATTTTTTTATTTTTACTTACTGGTAACATGTGAAAATTTTTTTCCCTAAATCTAATTTGTGGAAGATAGCCAAGCCATGCAGGAGTTGGTAAAATTACTGTTCCATGAAGCACTTCAAGAAGATTAAAGATTAATTCTTTAGTTCCTGGACCTACATAAACTTGGGATGGATCTACTTCAAAATCAAAATATTCTTTATTGTAATGAGATATGGCATTTCTTAATTCAGTAATGCCTGAAACAGAAGCATATGTTCCCTTATCCACATTTTTTCTAAATGCGTTTTGAACAATCTCTGGAACAGGAAATGGTGATTGCCCAAACGCAAATCCATAAAAACCAAAATTACATTCAGGATGAGAACAGTCAGAATGAAAATCTTTTAGAAATGTGTTTAGTCTTAGGTTTTCAGGTACTTCAATATCCTCTACTTGTTGGTCAATGATGAATTTTGGCACTTCTTGTCTCTTTAAGATAAACTAAATCTAATTATAATTTGAAGCTTTCATTACAAATACACTGTTGACCGATTTTGCTTTTATACCTACTCAAGAACAAATCAAGAAATCAAATATTCATGCCTTTATGAAAAAGCAAGGTATCGATACCTGGGATGAATTATCAAACAAAGCAAAAAGTGATCTTGACTGGTTTTGGCAAGCGGTGGATGAGGATATCGGTATTGTTTGGTATGAAAAATATTCTCATGTTTCAGATTTTTCGCATGGTATACCATGGGCAAAATGGTTTGTTGATGGAAAAACCAATATCACAAGTTCTAGTGTTGAAAAATTTGCAAAAATAACTCCAGATAAAATTGCTTATTTTTTTATTTCAGAGGATTATGAAAAAACCCAAATTACATTCAAAGAGCTGGATATAAGAGTAAATAAACTTGCAAATGGTTTGAAAAGTTTAGGGGTACAAAAAGGCGATGTCGTAGCAATTTACATGCCAATGATTTCTGAAGCAATTACAGCGATTTTAGCTTGTGCTAAGATTGGAGCAGTTCAAACGGTGATTTTTTCAGGATATAGTTCAGAATCATTACGAACTCGATTACAAGATTGCAAAGCAAAGATTTTGTTTGTCACAAACGGTTTTATTAGAAAAGGTAAAAAAATCTCTCAAAAAAATACTGTGGATGAAGCAATAATTGACTCTTATGTAGAAAAGATAGTTGTAACAAAATACAAAAACGTAGATGATTTTGGTATATCAAATTCAATAACATACTTTGATGATCTGATATCAAAACAATCTTCTGAGTGCAAAGCTGAAGTAATGGATTCCCAAGATTTGTTATTTATTCTTTATACATCAGGAACTACAGGAAGGCCTAAGGGTGTCATACATTCCCATGGAGGTTTTTCGGTATTTGCAGGACATCAGGCAAAATATCTAATTGATCTACACCAAGATGACATATTATTTTGGCCTGCAGATATTGGATGGATTACAGGACTAGTTTGGAATGTTTACGGATTATTAATGATAGGAGCAACAGCTGTAATTTATGATGGTGCAATTGACTGGCCAGATTTGAATCGAATATGGAAAATATTATTTGAATACAAAGTAACAATTTTTGGTACATCCCCTACGGCGGTAAGATTATTTAAAAAAAATAATGTTGAGCCTAGAAAACTATACAATTTAGATTTGTTACGAAATATTCCAACAACTGGAGAACCAATAGATAAGGAATCTTGGTGGTGGTTATTTGAAAAAGTTGGAAATAAAAAAATACCAATCATGAATTTATCTGGAGGAACAGAAGTTGGAGGTGCAATGTTATCTGTTTTTCCTGGTATGAAATTAAAACCAACTACAGTTGGAATGCCTTGTCCTGGTATTATTCTTGATGTTTTTGATGATAAAGGAAAATCTGTAGTAAATAAAAAAGGATATTTGATAGTGAAAAAACCATGGCCTGGAATGGCAAATGGATTATTAAATGACAAGGAACGTTATTTAGAAACCTATTGGTCTCGTTTTGAAAATATCTGGTTTCATGGAGATTATGTAATGATTGACAATGATGGATTATGGTATATGCATGGAAGGGTAGATGATGTAATTAACATCTCTGGTCATAGACTTAGCACAGCTGAAATTGAGCAAGTTGTAATGTCACATGAAAAAATTTCTGAAGTTGCTGCTATTTCCATTCCAGATGAAATTACAGGCGAATCTGTTGTGTTATTTGTGGTATTATCTGAAAAAAATACTAAAAAAGAAATTGAAAAAGAAATCATTAATTTTGTTTCAAAAAAGATTGGAAAGATAGTTAAACCAAAGATGGTAGTCGAAATTCCGGATCTTCCAAAAACAAGAACGGGAAAAATTTTAAGAAGACTATTAAAAGCAAAACTTATTGGTTTGCCTTTGGGGGATTTGTCTTCAGTTGAAAATCCTAAAGTTTTAGATAAAATTATTCCAATAAAATAGAACGGATGGTTTTATTCCCAGTCAGCATTCATAATTCTTTCTGAACAGTAAGGACATTTTTCCCATTTATAGTGAAAGTGATGTTCAGAGCAGTAGTTTGATTTCATACTTCCATAGAAAAAAGTCTAGAGTTTTTAAAATTTTCTAAGATTGTGTTAAGTTTGAGTTTAAACATATAATGACAGATTTCAACGGTTCCGAAGGATTCCGTACCTATAGCGGTTAAATTTTGGATTCATTCAACAGTGAACGAAAAAAATAGAAAATAAGCATTCGGTGCCCTTCATACCATTTTTATTTTTACAAAAATTTACGAACAAACTATTTAAAGAAAACAAAACTGGCGCCGGGAGAGAGATTCGAACTCTCGTACCCTTGCGAGTACGCGCTTTATGGTAAATTATTTCCAGGCGCGCGCCCTACCAGGCTAGGCGACCCCGGCATTTTGTTCGCCAGAATAACTGCTGATACCCTGATTATATAATAGATGACAATTTTCCAGATTACTTGTGAATGTTAATGGTAATTGATTTTTTAATTTTCTTATCACCATCAAGTGCGTTTGAAATAATTTTATAGGTTCCAGCTGCTGCCTGATCGCCATCATCTTTGATTTGATCCCAAACAAATGAAATTTCTTCATTAGGTTCTAGTATAGATATAACTTGAGCAGAAACAGGTGAAAATAAAACTCGTCCATCCAACCCTGTAATTTTGAGACCATAAGATGCATCTGAAAAAGTCAATGGAATTGTTCCAGAATTAATAATTTTAATTGAAATATCCTCACCTTGTTCAAAATCTATTTTTTCAGTTACAATAGAAATTGATGGACCTAATACAAACTCTAATTGTTCTCCATTTTTTTGAGTAACCAGGAATACGCCAACAATGGCTCCAGCTATAATTCCTATCACAACTGCTATAATCAAACCACGTGGAAACATTTTCAAAACATCTTCGATTTGTTAGTAGATTCTTTTGTACGCCAGCTCTTAGGATAGGTGCCAGGTGTCATAATAATGCGCTTTGTCTCAAATGCATATCCTTTTGTATTTTCCTTTATTTCTTCAGGAGACAAAAGTGTTTTTGCAAGAGCCACTATCTCGCCTTTTTGTGTATAGATAGCAACAAGGTCGTCTTTTTTTAGATTTGATGATACTTGTAACACTCCTGGAATAGCTAGTTGTGCTCCATGACATAATGCATCTACTGCAGAATCTCGAATAACTACTGACTTTACTTCACTTAATGCATGCTCAATTGGTAAAATTAGCTCTCTAAGTTTAGAGTCATCTTTTTTTTCAGTCCATAGTGAATATGCATTTGCTAGCTCATGTAAAGTAACAAGCTTTGATTCTTCATTAAATTGATGGACTCGAGTTCGGCGAAGCTCAATCATAGTAGCACCAGGCCCTAAAATTTCACCAATATCATAGATTAATTTTCTAATGTATGTTCCAGCTTCACATAAAACTCGTAATAATATTAAACGTTCTTTTTGTTCTAATAGTTCTAATTCGTAAATATTTCTGGTTCTAGTTTGTCTTAAAACTGCAGAACGTTGAGGGGGTTTTTGGTATAACTCGCCAGTAAATTCTTCTAAAACATTTTTGAGTTTTTCAGGAGTTGGTAGTGAGTGTAATCGTCCAAGAGCATGATACTCTTTTGGTCCGTAAAGCAGAACCTCCAATGCCTTTGTTCCATCACCTAATCCCATTGGCAAAACTCCAGAAACTTGTGGATCCAGTGTACCACTATGTCCTGCTTTTGGAATTTTTAAAATTCTTTTGAGCCATGCCACAGTTTCGTGGCTGGTAGGTCCTGGCGGTTTGTCAAGGAGTATCAACCCATACTGCATTAGTTGTTCAAAGCTTCGTTTGTCATAATATGTCCCATATTTGTCGTCAGTAATATCTTGGTCAATTACTGTAAGATTTTCTAACTGCTTTAAGGTCAAAGTAACTCTTTTACAGTTTGTTTTGCAATTTCTAAAACCTTTTCTGCATCAAGCTCATCAGTGTCAATAATTTTATCAAATACTTCGAGGTTTTCTCCAAAATCAAAATTGTATAATTTTTTGTAAAGTTTTTTGTTTTCATCATACCTTTTTTTTGTAATTTCAAGTGCCTGTTCTTTATCCATATTGTCTCTAGATGTCATTCTTTTTGCGCTATTTTCATGAGAACCTGCCAACCAAATTTTGATGCCATCTTGAACTAACCAAGGTAAAGTATAACTAGTAATTACTACCCCTCCATTCAAAAATAATTCTTTTAATTTTTCATCTACCTTTCTATCAAATTCTGGATTCTCACTTCGTTGTTTTAAAAATTTCATTCCCTCTGGAGTATCCCACCAATCATCTCCTCCTGAATTAAAGCCCTCATCTTTTGCAAGCTCTTTGAGAATATCACCGCCTCCAAGAAATGTCAAACCAAATTCTTTTCCTAATCCTTTGGCAACAGTAGTTTTTCCAATTGCTGGAGGACCTGAAATAATTACTGATTTTTTCAACCGATATCCATCGTGGTTTTTGTAAGCTTCATTATCATGCCACTAAAGGCTATTGATGTCAAAAAGTACCAGGCCCAAAAGTATAGTGCATTTTCTCTTTCACATACGTGATCAGGATCAGCTGCTTGCTCTGCAGTACATGTTAGTTGGAAAAAATCTCCAGGTATTACATTTAGTGGAATTGGAGAGTATGCAACAGTGTATGCAAAAAGTTCTGGCAAAACAAAATAAAAAATCAATAGTAGTGGAATGATTGTAATCATCATTGGTCGCATATTCATTTGCATCATCTCCATGCTCATCTTGTTCATATATGCAGATTTTTTGTTTAGATTAGCAATTTTTTCTTGATCCTTTGAGCGAAATGCCGCCATTCTTTCTTTTTGCCAAGCTCGAGTTTCCTTCATTATTCGGTTTAGCTTGACTCGATCGATGAGTTTTCTTCTCACACCTGCATTAAACAAATTAAGCATGATTGAAAATCCTAAAATTCCAAAAGCAGAAGGTAGTATTCCTTTGATAATTGGGTCTGCACTTCCTAGAGGGCCCTCTCTTATTCCAAACAAGTCTCCCTGTAAAAATACAGAGTCTAAAAAGTGCAATACTAGATTAATTTCGGGAATCATATCTCTATTGCAGATATTACTGTGTTAGCCGCTTCTTCAACCTTTCCTTCTGTGTTAAACACTGGTTTCATTGGGGAGCCTGAATAAACAGCACAGCTAGAAAGCATTGCATCACTTATTGCCATCTCTTTTTTAATACTGTCAATTGAAACAATATCTCGGTTTCTAGCAGTATCCTTCATTCTTCTATTGTAAATCTCCTCAGGTCTTGCATAAACTGAAATAAAATTAGAGGGGTTGATAATCTCTAAAACATGGTGCGGCAATCCTGGATAAAATCCTGCATTTGTTATAATGAATGCATGAGTATCAATAATTACTAGATCGTCATCGAGTTTTGCTATTTTTTCTGCTGCCTTTTTTTGAAGATTTTTTTGCTCATCCATTGAAAGTTTTCTAAGATCGTCTCTATCTTTAATTCCAATTTTTTGAGCCTCTTCAAACATTATTGTACCAAAACTGTTTACACTTACACTTTTTTGTCTGCCATTAAGGATTTCAACAATTTTTGCAACCAGAGTGGATTTCCCTACGCCAGGAATTCCAACCATTACTACTTTTTTACTATCCTCTGCCAAGCAAAGCACCAAGCCGCGGCATTACAATTTCAACCTGTTCTTTGATTAGTTGGTTGTAATAGTTAATTAGAATATCAACCATCAGTAAAATTCCAATTCCTGAACCAAATACACCTAATACATCAGAAACTCCCGCTAAGAGCCCCAGAATGCCTGAACCAATCAATGTGACCGATGGGATGTATCTATTTAGGAGCACTTCGATGGGTTGGTTAGACCGCCTAAATCCTGGAACCTGTACATCTGCATCAAGTAAATTCTTTGCAGCACTTTTTGGAGAAAGTCCTCCAAGCTCTACCCAAAGTTTACCAAACACTATAACAATTGCGATCATAAAAATGACATAACCTACCGCTCTCATTGGATCTAGTGCAACAATATCAAGTCCTCTTGGCGGCGTAATATAGTAGACTAGTCCTCCAATTGGTGTTGACGGACTCGTAGGATCAAATTGTACAAGAAAATTCATAAACATATTATTATTTGCAGGATTGACATTTGCCCACAGCATCTGCCCTATAAACACCGCATTTGCAGTAAGTGCAGATGCTAAGATAACTGGAATGTTTGAGACGTACATTAGTTTGATTGGATATACTGCAGAGAATCCTCTGTATTTTGTTGACACAATTGGAATCTCTACTTTCATTCCTTGTGTATATACTAAAATCAATAGTATTCCAGCTGTAATTAGCAGTCCAAATATACTTGGCAGTTGATTATACCGGAAGAAAATATCACCCAGCATGCCAGTACTTACAGACTCTGTAACAAATGGGATTACACCGATTCTAAAACCGTCACCTGCCGGTAACGGGCTAAATATACTCCAAAGAATTTGTTGAGCAACTCCTGCCATGATGAAAAGACTAATTCCACTTCCTAGTCCCCATCCTTTCTGAATTGTCTCATCTAAGAACATGATAATTATCGACGCACCCATCAGCTGCCCTATGAGAATATACAAAACATTAGGTTCTGTAATTCCAGGACCATACACGGCAATTCCATATACTGCGGATTCAGCAATTATGACGATGTATGTTACCATCTTGGTAGCAGTTTGAAATACACCTCTCTCCTCTGGCTTTTTAAAATCAAATTTCAAAATATCAGAACCTCGTAACAGCTGCATTAAGAGCCCAGCAGTAACTATGGGTCCAATTCCTAACTCAACTAGAGTTCCTTGTTGTGATGCAAAAATTACTCTTGCAAATGCAAGAAAATCAAACTCTGGAACAGATGCACCAAACAGTGGGGTCTGCCCCATTATCATGTAAATAAGAAGAATTCCTCCACACCACAAAAGTCGTTTTTGAAGTGTTAGTTTCTTTTTTGGTTTAGGAACTTGTGGAAGATATGGTTCAGCTTTTGCAACGGCCTTTCTTAGAAAGGTAGTAAGAGTACCCTCAGCCATTATTTGCTAACACCTCGCCCCCAGCTTGCTTTATCTTTTTTTGTGCTGATGCAGTTGATTGTTTGATTTTAACGGTGTATGCATTTTTTACTTGACCACCCCCTAGAAGTTTGTCATATCCTAGGGTATTTAGATCAAGAATGTTTTTTTCTCCTTCCTTTGTTCCAGATTTTGCAAACAAATCATCGAGGTCACGAATACTAGTCCATTTTTTTGTAATATTTGGGTGAGGTGGATGAGTAGAATCATGTCCATAATGATCTGGAAATTCCTTTAACATTGTGCTAAAATGATGTTTCAACATTCCTGTTTGACCAAGTCCGCCTTTGTGGCCGCTTGCTCGGTGTTGTCCAACTTGACCCCAACCATGAGTTCTTGAACCTCTATGCTTTCGAATTTTTCGCAGTCTAGTTGTCAACTTAGATCATTCTCCTAACAAGCGTGTTAAGTTCTTTGTTATGACCTAAAACACCTTTTTGATCATACAATTTCTTAGTGCTTCTTTTGAACCCATGTTTTGGAGGTGCTAGTGCAAACCATGGTTTTAATGGTTTGAGTTTTGATAATGATGATTTGCCCTCAGTAAGTGAAGATGCAAGCTCATCCATAGTCTTAAATCCAATCTCAGAAAGGTCTTCAGGAGTAATTTTTTTGTAACCGGCTTTTCTGCCTTTTTTATCTAGCAATTCCTTCGTAGTCGAAATATCGATTTCCTGCCAAGAAATGTAATGCTGAATTTTTTTTAACATTCCCAATGTATTTTCTTTAGCTGGTAGAATTGTAGCACGGAATTTCTTATCTAATTTTAAAAGCTTCAAAGTGTTTGTTGCCCAGTGTGGGATATCTGCTTGACCTCTGATTCTTACAACTAAAAACGCTGACACCATCTTATTCATCCATGACTAAATGTTTGACTGAGACATTGTAAGAGAGCCTTTGAAGTTGAATTCATTGTTGCCGTAGAACCCTTTGCAGTAGTCCATGCGTCTTTTAATCCTGCTAGTTTCAAAAGATTTCTAATTTTTCCACCAGCAACTAAACCTAGACCTCTTGGTGCAGGTAAAATTTCAATTGTAACACTTCCACCTCGTCCTCGAACTTTGAATGGAACAGAATGTTGTTGATCACATCTACATTCCCAGCTTCCACATCCTAGTTTAACAGGACTTACGTTAAGATATGCTGCGTTTGTAGCTTTTTCAATTGCAATTCTCATTTGTTTTGATTTTCCTCTCCCTACACCTAACCAACCGTTTTCATTTCCAGCTGCAACTAGTGCCTTAAATCGAGTTGATTGACCGTTTGGAGTCATCTTTTGGATAATTCCCACATCAATTACTTCAGTTTTTAAATCTGGTAATAATTTTTTAATAATTCCTGCCTCTTGAATTCTTAATCCATTTTCTAAAATTTGTTCCATTGAGGTAATTTCAGCTGCTGCTACTTTTTTTCCAAGAATTGTTTTTGGAATCCAAACTTCTTCTTCTCTTGGTTTTCTTTCTCGTCTTGGACGCTGTGGTCGTCCTCCTCCGCGTTGTGGTCCACCTGAACGTTGTTGTGTACTTTGACTCATGCGGACTTTACCTCACTGTCAATTGCTGATTTTACTTTTTCAATATCATTTTTTACTTTCAGATGTTCACCTTTAATTCGCTCTTCAGCAGGAAATGATTCAGCATCTGCAGGAATTTGTAAACCTGCATCTACTACTCCTTTAAGGGCTGCTGCCATTCGTGAAGTGTATCTGTCAGCCCCACTGTACAGGATTGCATCCTTTCCACCTTTGAGTAGAGCTTTTTTTCCTGCCATGTAACCAGTCAGATAAGCTGCTGGAATATTTTTTCTTGAACCGTTCCAACCTTTTTTTAATAAGAATCTAGAATGTGCTGAAGCAATTACTTTATCACCAGATATTTCTGGCTTGTGAATCTGGACTTGAGTGTTTTCACTTGAAATTTTAACTGTAATAAAATCTCTTTTTCCTCTAAGCATTGAAGACCTTCGTCTGTAGTTTGTCTTTTTTTCTCGAAGTCTGCGCAATATTTTTGAATAGGCCATTATATAAGCAGAAAATTGAAAGTGCTCTTATAAACGTTAGATGCCTAACAGCGATGCTAAAAGAGCTTTTTGAGTATGTAATCTATTTTCAGCTTGGTCCCAAACTGCTGATTGTGTACCATCAATTACTGAGCTTGTTACTTCTTTGCCGCGTTTTGCAGGAAGACAGTGAAGAAAAATTGCATTCTTTTTAGCTTTTTTCATTAGAGATGGATTAACTTGAAATTTTGGTAAGAATTTTTTTTCACGTTTTTTATCGCGGTTATGAATTGATGTAAATGTATCAGTAATTACTACATCAGCATTTTTTACTGCAGCTTGTGGATCAGTTGTTAAAATAATTGTAATTTTCTTTTTTGCTTTTTTTATTACTGTTTTATCTGGTTCAAATCCTTTTGGAGTTGCAATAGAAATATTAATTCCAGTTTTAGAGCAACCATAAATCAAAGAGTTGCATACGTTATTACCATCTCCAATCCATGCAATTTTTAGTCCTTTGAGTTTTTTCTTTTTTTCTTTTATAGTCATTATATCTGCCAAGGTTTGACATGGATGAAAAGAGTCTGAGAGTCCATTAATTACTGGCACAGTAGAGTTTTTTGCAAGGGTTTCAATCATTTTTTGGTCATATACTCGAGCCATAATCACATCAACATATCGTGATAGAGTTTTTGCAGTATCCTCAATTGATTCACCACGAATTAGCTGAAGATCACCAGAAGATAGATTCAAAGCATGTCCTCCTAGCTGGTACATGCCTGTTTCAAAACTCACACGGGTTCTAGTCGAGGGTTTTTGAAAGATCATTGCCAGGGTTTTGTTTTTAAGGATAGGTTTTGAGGAGCCTTTTTTTAGTTCTTTTTTTAGTTTGATTCCAAAATCGATTAATTTTACGAATTCATTATCAGTTAGTTCATCTAAGGTAAGTAGATTTTTTGTTTTTAATTTCATTTAATCATATCCTCATTTAGTTGTTAATTTGGTTTTGGTCTTCCATCTGAAATCCATTTCTTTATTTTAGCAGATAATTCTTTTGCTTGTTGATCATTTTCTGGAGGGGGTTCATCATACAAGTCGGCATATTTGTTAATGTCAGAAGAATCAATTCCATCAAATGGATCTGAATCATCAGGTACTGGTTCTTCTAATTCCTGAATTTGCTCTTCAATCACTTCAGGTTCTTTAATCTCTTCGGGTTCTGCTATGGGCTCAGAGATTTTTTCTTTTTGTTTAGGTTCAGAAACTTTTTTTTCGGATATTGGTTCGGTATCTTTCTTTTCTTCGGTAATTGTTTGACTAGATTGATTTTTTCCAAAGATAGTTTCTAAAAATAATTCCTTATCAAATGCTTTAAGATCAGGATATTCCTGACCTACTCCTACGTAAAGAATTGGAGCAGAAGTAATTTTTACTATTGATAACGCTGCACCTCCACGTGCGTCTGCATCACTTTTTGTGAGTATAGCTGCATCAAACTTTGTATGCTCATGAAACTCTTTGGCTTGATTTACAGTATCATTTCCTGCTAGAGAGTCACCTACAAAAATTTTAAAGTCAGGTTTTACAACGTTTGTGATTTTTTCAATTTGTTCCATCAAGTTTTTGCTTGTCTGCATCCTTCCTGCAGTGTCAATTAGTACACAGTCTATCTTGTGGGATTTTGCATATAGAACTGCGTCACGTGCAACAGCTGCAGGATCAGAACCATAGTTTTGTGCAACAATTTTTAGATTCAATCGATTCGTATGTTCTCTTAATTGTTCTATTGCTCCTGCTCTAAATGTATCAGCCGCAGCAACTACAATAGAATATTTGGATTTTTGTAAAAGATATGCAAGTTTTGCTAGAGTGGTAGTTTTTCCTGTTCCATTAATTCCTACAAATAAAATAAGGTATGGTTCTCCAGTCTCCTTTTTTGCATCAATATTTGAGAAAAGATCTATTTTTGTGGCATTATCAAATAGGCTAGAAATGCTTTGAATGAGGCTATCTTTTACAAATTTTTCAATTTCTTTTTTGTTGACTTTGGTTCCAATTAGTTTTTCTTTAAGATCTGATTTAATAGAATCAATAACTTCTGAAGCAACATCAGATTCTAATAGTGAAATTTCGAGCTGAAATAATATATCATCAATATCTTTTTCTTTTAGTTCTTTTTCGCTAAAACTTTTAGTTGCACTTGAAAAGGCATCACGTAAATTTTCAAACATTTTTTCTACCTGAACTAGTTATTTTTTTCAGATTGCATCATTAGGTTAAACTGCTTCTTTCCTTGTTCCAAGTTTGCCATAACTTGTTGTTTTTGAGCAGAAGTCTCCCTTAATGCAACTTCTAATTCTTTAATCCGAGCTTCAAGAAAATTTATTGCAGAGTTTTTATCTTTTTCAATTGCTGTTCCTGCTCCTAAATTCAAAATTAATTTATCACTACCTGAAATTTTTGCTTTGACAAATGATCCCATACCGATTGGAACAAGTGTTGTTGATTCTGATTTTTCATCTATAGATTTTATTGATTCAACAGCAGAAGTAGCTTCTCGAACCATACCAAACAATGACTCTTCTTTGCGAGATATTTCTGTAAAGTAGTTTTCCAGCATTTGCATTTGATACATTAATTGTTGAGCTTGTTCTTCACTCATCAAAACAAAATCAGATCAGATGCCTATAAATGCATTCATAAAAAATAAAATAAAAAATTGGGTAATTATTTGGCTTTTGAAAATCTGTTATCTACTTCTTCCCAATTTACAACATTCCACCAAGCAGCAACATAATCTGGTCGTTTGTTTTGGTAATTTAGATAGTATGCATGCTCCCAAACATCAAGACCCAAAAGTGGTACTAAACCTTTAGTTCGTGGGCTATCTTGATTTGACATTGCAACATACTCTACTTTGCTTGATGATGGATTATAGACTAACCATCCCCAACCGCTTCCTTGAATGACAGCAGTTGTAGACGAAAATTTTTCCTTAAAGTCAGCAAAACTTCCAAATGAAGCATTTATTGCATCTGCTACTGCTCCACCAGGTTCTCCTCCACCATTAGGTTTCATGTTGTTCCAAAATAATTTGTGGTTATCATAACCACCGCCATTGAAGTTAATTGCGCTTTTTAGTTCTGGAGGGACTTGACTAAGATCAGATAGAATGTCTACAATGTCTTTATTTTGAATATCTGAACTGCATTTTCCCAAGGCATCATTTAGTTTTGTTGTGTAAGCTTGGTGATGTTTAGTATGATGAATTTCCATGGTTCTTGCGTCAATATGAGGTTCTAATGCATCATATGCATATGGCATTTTTGGTAGTTCGTATTGTGTCATAGGCGCTCTTAGCATCCAGATAATTTATTGGTTTAGTAAGGAATGTATTTTTAGACTTGAATATAGGTAAAAAATAATGAAACATGCAAGAAAGTTTTTTTTCTTTTCAGTAATTTTGATATCTTCAGTATTTGGGTTACAGTTTTATGAAAAAGAAAATGATTTTCAAGTTTTTATTGAAAAGAGTGTTCCATACATTGGTGCATTAGAACCTATAGAGTTAGGCTATGATGGGTCAGGAATTACCATTGCAGTAATTGATACAGGAGTCGATTATACTCATCCAGATTTGTTTGGGTTTGGACAAGATGGTAAAGTTATTGGGGGATATGATTATGTTGACAATGATGATTCACCAATTGATACTAATGGTCATGGTACTGAGGTTGCAGGAATAATTGCAGCTGATGGACAACTCCAAGGCATTGCTCCTAAATCAAAAATTTTAGCATATAGAGTTTCAGAAAATGGAGAGGCAGTATCATCAGATTTGATAATTAAAGCAATTGAACAGGCAGTACGAGATGATGCTGATATTATTAACATAAGTCTTGGTGTAAATTTGACTAACAGCAGAATTGATCAAGCAGTCAACAAGGCTGTAGAGCAGGGAATAGTAGTAGTTACTGCAGCAGGAAACCATGGACCTAACTTAGCAACAATTGGAAGTCCTGGAATTAATCCTAACACTATTACTGTTGGTGCAACCTACAATAACATTACATCAAGTTTAGTGGCAACACTAGAAGTTGGTGATGAAAAATACCAAGTCTTGCCAATGGTTGGAACTTTACCAATTGATACACCAATTACAGCAGAGATTATTTTTGGAAAATATGGTAGAGAGCGAGACCTCACTAGTCCGGAGATTAAAAATTCTATTTTATTGGTGGAGCGCGGAAGTGATCTTGAAGATGAGATTGTTTATTTTTCTGATAAGGAGTTTAATGCTGCGCAGGTTGGTGCTTTAGGGATAATTGTTTACAATAATATTCCTGGCATATTTTTTGGTGAGCTTATTCATGAGTTTGCGCCATCTGATTACAATCCTAGAATTCCCGCTGTATCAATTTCAAAGGGAGAAGGAATGAAACTAAAAGAATCACTTGAGCAAAATAATAATGGCACACTAAATGTTTTTTATCATCCAGATTTTGTTGCACATTTTAGCTCAAGGGGACCAGTTTCACCATTTTACATAAAACCTGATCTTGTAGCACCAGGTGCGTTTGTTAACACCACACTTACTGATGGGAAATACAATTTTACTAGTGGTACAAGCTTTGCTGCACCACATGTTTCAGGATCAGCTGCATTACTACTTCAGAAAAAAATTGATCTGAGTCCAAGTGAAGTAAAATCTCTGATAGTTACCACATCAAATATAGTCTCAGATGCATATGGAAATAATTTTCCAGTTGAAATCACGGGTACTGGACGCCTCAATGTTACACAGGCATTTAATGCAAATTTGATTATAGAGCCAACCTATCTTATCTTTAATTTATCTCCTGAAAAGAAAATTCATAGTCAGTTTCTAAATATTAAAAATATTAATGGAAATGATGAGAATCTCAAAATTAGTTTTATCGGAAATGAAAATATCAAATATGATTACAATATAGAAAATAATGGTATCAACATCACAGCCACTTTGGATAAGGAGTTTTTTGGGCAAATACAAGATAAAGCATTCATCCAACAAGATGGCATAGTATACAATATTCCAATAATTGCTCATCTAACGCGTGGATCAATTCAGGTAAATGAACAAAATGGGGAAATGAGATTTCAAGTATTATCTCCAGATGATTGGACGTATGCCAAAATTTCTGTTAGTGATAAAGATAGTAGAATCGTAGACACTACATCTGCCACTCCATCAAAAGATGGAAAAATTACTATCTATGAGCCAGGACTCTATTGGGTAGAAGCTCAAATTAGAGTTAACGGAGAAACATTTGAGTTGTACGAAACAGCTAATGTAAAATCAGCTACACAAAACCAACCTCTTGAGTTTTTGAATATGCTAAACATTCCAGAACGCCCAATTCTAATAATTTTTGGGGCTTTAGTAATTATTGCTCTTGTAGGATTGAAAATTAGAAAATAATTTATTTGAAATTCGGTCCTGCTTTACGGATTTCATCAGGAACATCTTTGAATTTTGCAAAGTTCTCAACAAACATCTGAGCTAGTTTCTTTGCAGACATATCATAAGAGTCCTTATCAACCCAAGTATTTTTTGGATCCAATATTTCTGAAGGAACGTTTTGACATTCTGTTGGAATGTCTAAATTAAAGAGTTCATCATGTCTATATTTCACAATATCTAATGCGCCAGTTAAAGCAGCAGTTACCATTGCCCTACTGTATTTTATTTTAATTCTATTTCCAACCCCATATGGTCCACCAGACCAACCAGTGTTAATCAAATAGACTACTGCCTTGTGCGAGTTTATTTTTTCACCAAGCATTTTTGCATAAACAGATGCAGGTCTTGGCATAAATGGTGCTGCAAAACATTCTGAGAATACGGCTTTTGGTTCTTTGATTCCTCTTTCTGTTCCTGCAAGTTTACTTGTATATCCAGACATAAAGTGATACATTGCACCTTCTTTGGTTAGCCTTGAAACTGGTGGTAAGACGCCAAGTGCATCTGCTGTTAGAAATATTATGACTTTGGGATGACCACCTACGCTTGGAATGACAGCCCCTGGAATGTAATCAATTGGGTATGCAGCCCTTGTGTTTTCAGTTAGGCTATTATCATCAAAGTCTGGCTTTAGGGTCTGTTTGTCAATTACAACATTTTCTAAAACAGCACCAGACTTTATTGCGTTCCAGATTTGTGGTTCTGCTTCTTCGTTTAGGTTGATACATTTTGCATAACATCCTCCTTCAAAATTAAATGAACCCTTATCAGACCACCCATGTTCATCATCACCAATTAGCATTCTATCTGGATCGGCAGAAAGGGTAGTCTTTCCAGTACCAGATAAACCAAAGAATAGCGCAGTATCACCATTTTTGCCAATGTTTGCAGAACAATGCATTGGAAAAACTCCACGTGATGGTAAAATGTAGTTCATTACAGAAAACATTGATTTTTTCATTTCTCCTGCATAGCTTGTTCCTCCAATGAGTACGAGTTTTTTAGTCAAGTCAATTATAATAAAAACATTAGAGTTTGTACCATCTACTTCTGGAATTGCCTCAAAGTCGTTAATACACATCAAGGTAAACTCTGGTTCGTGGTTTTCTAATTCTGTTGATGATGGTCTTACAAATAATTGTCTTGCAAAAACATTTTGCCATGCATGATCATTAATTACTCTAATCGCTAATCGATTTTGTGGATCGGCACCAACAAATCCATCAAAAACAAATAGTTCTTTTCCATCAACAAAGTTTTTCATTTTTTCTAATAACTTTTCAAACTTTCCTGGTGGAAACTGGTGATTTACTTTTCCCCAATCAACATTTTCATGGGTTTCGTCATCATAAACAATGTATCGGTCATCTGGGGAGCGCCCAGTGTATCTTCCAGTCTTTACAGAAATAGAACCGGTACTAGTAACAATTCCTTCGTTTTTTTGTACAGCGAGATCAACTAGTTTTGTAACTGGAAGATTACGATGAACCATAGATGGAGTTATACCAAAATTTTCTAGCTGAGTTGTGAATTTACTAGTAATTGATGATTGTGGATTTTCAGTCATTGTTGCCCTTCTAATATTGCAGGCAGTAAACAAATACTAAATAAATCATAAGGAACGTGTAGTCTATTTTTTCGATCTCCTGTTTAATTTGAGAATACCTTGCAGGAAGCTATTTATTTAAAAATTCTCGATCACCTTTCATGCCAATAAATAAGGATAAACTCGAAGCAAGAGAAAATGCTGCTCAAGGCAGACCAGATTTTATCCGACCAGAAAGCTGGAGATATAAAAGATTACAGACAACTTGGAGAAAACCAAAAGGAGTAGATAATCACCAGAGAAAGCAGAAAAGTCGCGGAAGACCAGGACTAGTTAAGGTAGGTTATGGCGGACCAAAAGAGTCACGTGGACTACACCCTTCTGGATTTACAGATAATTTAGTTTACAATCTTAATGATTTAGAAAAATTAGATCCTAAAACTGACGGTGTGAGACTTGGACATGGAGTTGGAACAAAAAAGCGAAGTGAGATTATGGTTAAAGCAATAGAGAAAAAATTCAAAGTGTTTAATGCGAGAGTGAGTGCAGGTGCCAGTAAATCTTAAAGCTAAAAAAAGACTAGTTTCACGAATTGTGGGAGTAGGCGTTCATCGAATTAAATTTGATTCAGGTCATCTTGATGATATTGCAGATGCTATTACAAGGGACAATATACGAAGTTTGATTACTGCTAACACTATCAAAATAAAACCAATTGTAGGAACATCAAGAGGACGAGCGCAAACTAAGAGAGTTCAAAAGAAAAAACGAGGTACCACGCAAGGTTCTAAAAAAGGAAGAAAGGGAGCTCGTGCACCACGAAAAGATGCTCACATGATTAAGGTTCGTGCACTTCGATATAGATTAAAGATTGCAAAGGATAGAAAGGAAATTACCAACCCAGAGTTTTGGCATCTATACAAGATGATTGGTGGAAACACTATCAGAAACAGCGCACATCTTAGAAGCTTAATTGAAGAGATAATAGCTAAACGAAAATCTTAGAATAAACTATGCAAATTACAGTTTTACTGATTATTTTTGCAATAACAATTTTTTCATTATCACAGTTAACTGATACTGTATTTTCAATCGCGTATTTTCCTCCTCCATTAAAACAAATAAGTGATGGAGTAGATCCTGCAAATGTTACATGCACTGAAGGGCTAGAGCTTGTATTAAAAAAATCAAATGGAAATCCAGCGTGTCTTAAACCTTCAAGTGTTGCAAAACTCATAGAGCGGGGATGGGCAATTCATGTTTTACCCGAATATGAAAATGAAAATAATAATTCAGAAATTTTTGAAACAGGTAATTATAATGTTGAAACTCAAGATGTAAATTATTTTGAAAATACTCAAGGATTTCTAGCAAAGCCATCAGGTGAAGGAAAATTTCCAGGAATAGTAATGATTCACGAGTGGTGGGGACTAAATGATAACATTAAGGAAATGGCGAAAAGCCTTGCTTCTCATGGATATGTGGTTCTTGCAGTTGATTTGTATAATGGAGAGGTAGCAACAACATCAGACCAGGCACGCCAGTTAATCACATCATTTGATGCGGATGTAGGAATTCAAAACATGAACCTTGCAGCATCATACATTCAGGAAAATCATAATGTGGAAAAACTAGGTTCTATAGGATGGTGCTTTGGAGGAGGTCAATCTCTTAATCTTGCATTAAACAATCAGGATATGGATGCCACAGTTATTTACTATGGAAGCTTAGTTACTGAGCAGGAGGCGCTATCATTAATTAACTGGCCAGTTCTAGGAGTCTTTGCAGAACTTGATAAGGGAATTCCAGTTGAGAGTGTAAATGATTTTGAATCTTCTTTAAATGAACTTGATATTACAAATGAAATTTACATTTATGAAGGAGTTGATCATGCCTTTGCAAACCCATCTGGTGAAAGATATGCTCCAGAGGAATCAAAGGATGCATGGAAGGTTACTTTGAAATTTTTAGAATCTAATCTAATGTCTTAAAACTTGTGATATTTATTTTTCCAATCCAAAATTTTTCCATCTTGAATTTTAATTCCTTCTTTTTGCAACATGTTTTTTTTAATATTTTCTCCATAAGCATAACCACCAACTGTGCCATCTGATTTTACAACTCTATGACATGGAATAATTACTGGGTATGGATTTTTTTTCATGATTTGACCGATCATGCGTTGTCCATTTTTTAGTCCAACTGCTTTTGCTAGCTCGCCATAAGTGGTCACCTTTCCATGTGGAACTTCCGTTAGTTTTTTGTACACTTGTTGTTCTATTTTCAAAGTCGAATTACCTCCAGATCGGTTTGATTTAAAAAATCCAAAACTTTTTGTTTGTTTTGTCCCAAGCCTCCCCAATCTAATAATGCAGATTTTGCCATGTAATTTCTTTCTAAGATGTGAGAGAATAGTTTTTGATCTAAAAATTCTAATCCATATTTTGGAATAACAGTTCCTAAAGCGTGCTTGCCTTGGATTAGTTCTTTTGTGAATTTTTCTGGATAGTGTGTTCCCCCAAAACAAATTGCAACAGGTGCACACATTGGTTCTTCTGTGAGTGTTTCAACTACAAGTTTTGCTACAGAATTACATAGATAAGTGTCAGTCCATTGTTTTTCTGTAGTACCAATTTCAATGAATATAGTTGGTTTGTTAAGAGCAGTTGGACCATGGTGTGTAGCTTCGATAGTTATTTGAAAATCTGAAAAATCGTTTTTATGTTCCCATAACTTTTGTAGATAAGATTTTTGAAGGTCTGGATGTGGAATGGCAACCTGTCTATTTTTTCCACCAAACTTTGCATCAGAAAAATTTCCTGTACTGTGACATGTAAGAGCTAATACACCTGACTCTGCTGCATGTTTTGACAAAAATACAAAACCATCATAAGAATATTTTTCCTCAAGCCAATCAGCAGAAATTGCTGGAGTTGGAATTATCAATAAATCAAAATTTTTTCCACGATAAATTTCTCCATCCTTTTTCATATTTTGTGAAATGAAGGTGGCCATGTTGTTGCCTGCAGGGTCATCTTGGTACGCAACGAGTAATTGCATTAGATAAAAGATATAAGGACACCTTATTAATCACAGGCATTGAACCCGAAAAAAACTGTACGAGATGCGATAAATACAATGAAACTTGCAAAAAAATCCGACAAGGATGACTATATGCAACACCTTAGATTAGTATTATTAGGAATTGCGTGTGTAGGTTCTATTGGATTTGTAATTCAGTTTGTTTTTTCGGTAGCAACATTTGGACGTTAGATAAAATTGATAGAAGAAACACCTCAGATTGTAAGGGCAGATGTAGAACAACCTAATGTTGAACAGCAAACAGCTTCTGAACAACCAACAGAGCAACCAAATGTTGAGCAACAGCCTAGTATTGAACAACCAACCATAGAACAACCAAGCGTTGAGCAGCCAAGTGTGCAAGAGCATCCTAGTGTTGAACAACCAACAGAGCAACCAAGTTCTGAGCCATCAACAGAAAAACCAGTTTCAGGTGAAGAAATCAAATCACATCTTTTTGCAATCAGAACAACCGGTGGACAGGAAAAAGTTGTACTTAATTTATTACAAAACAGAGTAAGAACACAAGATATCAAAATTCAATCAGTTTTGCTAGTTGATAATTTGAAAGGATATGTAGTTTTAGAGGCAATTGATGTTAATCAGGCATTTATGGCAATTCAAGGTGTAAGACACATTCGTGGACAATTAAGAGGAGAACTTGAATTCAAAGATATTGAAGGATACCTGGTCAAAAAATCTACTGTTACAGAACTTGCAGTTGATAAAGTAGTGGAGATTATTGGTGGACCATTCAAAGGAATGAAGGCAACAGTTACCAGAATAGATCATGATAAGGAGGAAGCAACTGTAATTTTGCTTGATGCGCCATATCAATTACCTGTCACAGTAGACGCAAATTACCTCAAGATAAGCACAGAGTAGCAAAGGATTAAATTTTCATCTTAAAGTGAATGAATAATGGGAGAATCACAAAAAATATCATCATTGGTTACAGGAGGACAGGCGTCAGCTGGTCCACCATTGGGTCCAGCTTTAGGTCCTATGGGTGTAAACATTATGGAAGTTATCAATGCCATCAATGAAAAAACAAAAGACTTTGAGGGAATGAAGGTACCAGTAACAGTTACAGTTGAAACTGATACTAAAAAATGGGATATTGAAATTGGAATTCCTTCTGCAGCAGCTTTGTTGCTTAAAGAAACAGGCATTCAAAAAGGTTCGGGCACATCAGGCACAGACTGGGTTGGAGATATTAAGATGGATGGAATAGTCAAGGTTGCAAAAACAAAGCTTGAAAATTCTTATGCAGATTCTCTAAAATCAGTTGCAAAAGAAATTATTGGAACATGTTTGTGTTTAGGAATTAAAATAGAAGGAAAGACACCCAAAGAGCTTACTGCAGAAATAAATGCAGGAAAGTGGGATGAGCAATTAAAGTAGATTTAAAAAAATTAATTTATTTTTGTGTAAGATAAACTGGGTCTTTGTCTGTTTTTTGAAGCTCTACAAACGTTTCTGTATTTTGTATCCCATCAATTTTTCCAATCTTTTCTATAACTACAGAGTGTAGTGCCTCTAGGTTTTTGGAATAAACTCTAACTATCATGTCAAATCTACCTGTAACTTCAGAGATTGATGCAATTTCAGGAGTATTCATCAAAGCGTTCTGAATTTGTTCTTTAAATTTAGGATCACGGTTGATTCCAACAGAAGCTTTTACACCAATTCCTAAAAGTGAGTCATCAATTACTATGGTGAATTTTTTAATGAGTTTCTTTTTGCTTAGTCTTTTGATTCTACTATACAGAACTGAAGAATTAATGCCTAGTTTTTTTGAAAGGTTTGGAACTGAGATATTAGCGTCCTTTGTTAATTCGTAAAGCAACTTCATATCTAGTTCGTCATATCGAAGCAATGTTTTCAAAGCTTTTCAGTTTAAGGTAATAAATGTAAGTTTTGAGATTATTCTTATGGTAATTTTCAATTAAAAATTAATAAATCTGAAATTATTCTAAAACATTAGATTTTAGCCTCAATTCTCTATAAACGATTTTAAGTAGGTTTTTTAGAAAATTTGCATATTGATTAACGAAAAACAGTTAGGAGAAATGATTAAGGAGGCAAAGTCTGCTGAAAAGAAAAAAAAGTTTAAGCAGTCTCTAGAGCTAATTATGGTTTTCAAAGATATTGATGTAAAAAAAGGATTTTCAATCAATGAAACAGTACAATTGCCAAAAACAAGCTCTCCAGCTGCCATTTGTGTAATGGCATCAGGAGATATGGGACTCAAGGCAAAAAGTGCAAATGCCGATAGAGTCATGGATAATGATGAGATAAACAGACTTGCAGCAAACAAACGAGCTTCTAAAAAACTCATTAACAGTTTTGATTTCTTTTTGGCAGATACTAAACTCATGCCAGTTGTTGGTAAAGTATTAGGACAGATTATGGGCCCTAGAGGAAAAATGCCAACTCCCGTTCCATTTAATGCACCTATTGATTCATTTTTAACAAGATTTAGATCATCGATTAGAATTAGAGTAAAAAATTCTTTAGGAATGTCATGTAAAATTGGGGATGAGTCAATGGAGGATTCAGATTTGGCAGCTAATGCACATGCAGTACTTAGCGCAGTTGAGAAAAAATTACCTAATGGAGATAAAAACATTAGAAAAGTTTTAGTAAAAACTACAATGGGTAAGATCGTAAAAGAACAAGTGGTGAAAAAGTAGATGCATGAGAATAGAACTACATATCCTAAAAAAAAGACACAGATGTATCAGCAACTACAAGAGTTACCAAAAAAATATGATGTACTAGCTTTAGTTCGAATGGAAAAGGTTAGAGCATCTCAACTTTTACCTTTGAGAAAAAAATTCAAAGGCGAAGTAGAAATTCTAAGCATTAAAGATAAAGTTGCAAAAAAAGCACTTGAAAAACTTGATGTTCCAGGAATTAAAGAAATTATTGACAAGTTAACTGGTCAGTGCCTTTTCATGTTTACAAACATGTCTCCATTCAAACTAAATGTTTTACTTGGAAAAAATAAGATATTGCTTCTTGCACGTGCAGGAGATAATGCAAGTATGGACGTTGTTATTCCAGCTAAAAACACAGGCGTTGCACCTGGTCCAATACTTACTGACTTTAAAGAAGCTGGAGTTCCAACAAAAATTGATCAAGGAACAATTTGGATTACAAAAGATACAATTCCTGCTAAAAAAGGAGAGCCAATTTCTGCAAAACTTGCAATCCTTTTAGGAAAACTAGACATAAAGGCAGTCGAAGCAGGAATTGCACTATCAAATGCTCTAGAAAAAGGACTGCTATATACTAAAGATGAATTATTCATTGATGTAGAACAATTTAGAGAAGAGATTGCAAGATCACACCAAGAGGCAGTTGCTCTATCAATAGAGGCAGGATATGTAACTAAGGATAACATTGAACACATACTTGCAAAGGTAGCACAGGGAGCTCGCTCAGTTGCACTTGAAGCAGGATATCTTACAGATGAAAACAAAGAACAGATTTTGCAAAAGGGTCATGCTCAAGCGCAAGGTCTTGCCAGTAAAGCAAAAGACTACAAACCTGAATAATTAGTGGTAATTAAAGAATAATTTTCATTGTTTTGGCTCCAGTTTTTTTTTGGTATTAATGGGATTTGGAGGTAAAGATAAGTGAAAATCATATTTTACGAATGTTATAAGATTTTATCAGCTTAGAATATCCAAATTGTATATTTATGTCCATGGCTAAATATTTTCAGTGAGGTATGTGATCCATGAAGGATGTAATTAGTTATAGGACTCCTTATTTAGAAGAATTAAGAAAAATTGCAAAAATAAGAAATGTATCCTTATCTACAATCACAGGAGAAATAATCCATGATTATTTGCAAAATCATGCTTTGGAAAAAAAATATGACATGTTCTATGATGGAAAAAAATTTCTTTCAGCTGCATTTGATAACCTAGACCCTTCAGTATTTGATAAGATAGCTAGAATTGGAGCACGGGAATGTGCCCGAGGTGTAAAAATGATTATGAATAATTTTTCACTTCAGAATTTGCTATCTTATTTTAAGGGATGGATTGAAATTAACGATTTAGAATTAAGTGAATTTGATGAAACTGAACGTATTAGATGGCGTGTTGAAACCAACATGGGAAGAAACTATAATGATATTTGTGCAAATAGTTTTAAAAAAGTATTAGAAGGCTTTGGATATAGTACCATTGTAGAATCCAATTCTACTGAAGATTTTGAAATAGTTTTTTCTAAATACAGTAATTAAATAAATTTTTTCACAATATTAATAAAATGTTACAATTGTAAGCTTTGTAATTAATAGAATTATTTGTAAATAATGTAGTTAATTGTAACATCAGTGCTATAACCAATGTTTTAATCTAAATTTTCAATGACTTTAGAAACAAAAAAATCAATTTTGACAACAATTCTTTTATCAAGCATTGTAATGTTTGGCGCTCATATCCAAATTGCCTTTGGTCAAGTGATCGATACTGATGGTGATGGAATTGAAGATAATGTTGATCTTCAACCAACAGTGTTCTCAAATGACTTTAATGATTTCTCACTAGGTGGAATTACTAGTGGAAGCATAGTTGATAGAGGCGACCAAGAGGTAAGAATTTCTGATTTAGCCAGTCCAGAGGGAATAGAAATTAATGTAGTCACTCCAGGAGGGGCAAACCCAGCAGTGATTGAGGCTTGTGGTGCAACACAGGTGATCATTTTGGATGCAGGAGAAGAGGAAATTGTAACATGTACAAACGCGGATGTTGATGGTGATGGAATTGAAGATAGTATTGATCTTCAACCAACAGTGTTCTCAAATGACTTTAATGATTTCTCACTAGGTGGAACTACTGATGGAAGCATAATTGATAGAGGCGACCAGGTGTTAGCAATTTCTGATTTAGCCAGTCCAGATGGAATAAAAATTAATACAGGATTTTCTGGAGGGGCAAACCCAGCAGTGATTGAGGTTTGTGGTGCAACACAGGTGCTTACTTTGGATGCAGGAGAAGAGGAAATTGTAACATGTATAATTGGTGATGTTGATGGTGATGGAATTGAAGATAATGTTGATCTTCAACCAACAGTGTTCTCAAATGACTTTAATGATTTCTCACTAGGTGGAACTACTGATGGAAGCATAGTTGATAGAGGCGACCAAGAGGTAAGAATTTCTGATTTAGCCAGTCCAGAGGGAATAGAAATTAATGTAGTCACTCCAGGAGGGGCAAACCCAGCAGTGATTGAGGTTTGTAATGGAGCAGCCTCGATTAGTTTTGATCCAGGTGAAGAAGCGCTTGTAACTTGCTCAAGTGTTACAGTTAACGCAACCAGTGGCCAGTTAGATATAACTTTCTTTGGTTTAGATGGCACTGAAGCTACAACTAGCTTAAACCAAGGAAATACAGTTACATTTGATCAAATCGATTTCAGCTTTACAGCTCCAGCAACAAACATTGAAACTCTGATTATAACAGTAAATGGCAGGAATAATCCAATTGCACCTGGCTCTACTGTTCCAGTTCCATTGCAAACGGCAAATCCGGATTCAGATCCAACTCTAAGATGGGTAAATGGAATTGGTCAAACACCATGTACTGATTTGGATACCTTCAATTGTGTTGATGAGACATTCCGTGATGATAACGACTACATTCAAACTATTGGATTAGGTAAAAGCAACTCAGACAAACAATTCTACACATTGTCTGACATGTCAGATCCAATGACTAGTAGTGGACATGTTCTCAGATATACCATTACTGAAGCAGATGTAGGAGTAAATCCTGTCGAACTTGACATTATTTTAAGACAAGGTGAAACAGTAATTGCATCTTTTCATCATGAAAATCTTCCAACTGGTTTTACTCTAATTGAGCAAACACTAAGTGCTGCTCAAGCAGATGCTATTACCGACTATACAGACTTGGAGCTAACTCTTGATGGAAATTGTGACAATACTTGTAAAAATAGTCCAGGAAATAGAGAAAAAATTCAGGTATCTTGGATAGAGTTTGCAATAATGGCAACTTCCTAAAACCAAAAATCCCTTTTTCTTTTTTTTAAAAATAAAATGAGAGGATTACCCTTTTTTTAATAATCCAGCCCATACTAGAGCATTTTCTGGAAGCTCATCCATAGAGGCTATCTCTACATCCGTTGTCTTGTCGTTTTTGAAAAATCCTTTCATAAATCATCTAGGAAAAAATATCAATTAAGAAATTGTTTGTAATTTTTAGCATACATCTGAGAGTTTTTCAATGCCTTTATCAGAATAGTCCTCTATTTGTTCATGTACTGCATTACAGTGCCTTACAAGAATTATCTCATTTTGAAGAATCATTCCACAAAATTTACACTTTTGAACAGCCAATCTCCCATCCCGATTTTTGATTATAAAAATAGAACATAAGGGATTGTTTGTGAAGATTTACAACAGATCGTAAGTTCAGTAAAGCGAAATTAAGATTTATTTACATTATATTAGAATGGAGGTTAATCTCGATAAAATTGACCGATAAATTTCCATCTAACAAAAAGCAAAATGAGTTTGTCAATAGACTAAACAAAGCAATGCCAAAGGTGCCTTCCATGGAGTGGGGGGCCTTGACTAATATTCATCCTACAAATGCAAAGCTTGAAGAGATGAATCGTCTACTACCGCATGATAGTAAATGGCATTTGCTGTTTGAAGAAAAAGACCAAGTAAATGTTGATGGAGTTCCAATTAGGCGTAAAAACTTGGATTCAATGACGTGATTTTAATTTCAAATTTACTTTACAGTGCAATTATCAAAAGTAGGAATAACTCCCTATGTTTTAATATGAAACTAACAAAATGTGAATATGGATTCCGATAGAATTACAATAATGATTGACAAAGATGTCGCAAAAAAGCTGAGATCTAGACAGGCAGAATTGTTGAAAAAATCAAATAAATCCGTAAGTTTTTCACGGGTTCTAAATGACTGTCTTAAGACATGTTTAGCAAAAAAATGTGTTAAATATTTCCTTTAACCTTTGGAAGATTCCAGTTGTACTTCATTGCAACTAATCGAAGACCAGTAACAATTACTATTCCAACTATTGATGCAATGTACAAATCAGCACCTACAGCCAAGATAAAGTAAAACACTACCCCACCTACAAAGCTAGCAGAAGCATATAGCTCCTTTACAAAGACAATTGGAACCTGGTTTACAAAGACGTCTCGCAGGATTCCTCCACCTACTGCAGTAAGCATTCCTGCTAGAACCATTGCTAAAAAATTTAATCCAAAAAGATTGTAGGCAAAGGTGGCTCCAATAACAGTAAAAACACCTAATCCAATTGCATCAAACTTCAAAAATACATTCCAGTGCTTTTTGAGTTTAGAATACAAAAAAAACAAAACAACCCCAGTAACTACAGTAATTACCACATAACTTGGATCTATAATCGAGTTTGGGGGAAATCTTCCAAGAACTATATCACGTATTGTACCTCCTGCAACACCAGTAATTGTTGCTAAAATTACAATTCCTACAATGTCTGCTTTGTTTTCTATGGCTTTGAATGCACCAGTTACTGCAAAAGCCATTGTACCAAATAGATCTAAAATGTAAATGAATACTTCAGCGGGAATACTAAAGTCTACCAAATCATATTTTGTTTCAGCTATGTCGTAATTAACATTACAGTTGATCGGGAATAATAAAAATTAAAAATTCTAACCAAATAGTGCAGACAAGCCTTCCATTGCTGCTTCTTCGGTTTTTCCTTTTTCTTCAGCTGTTGGTTTGTCTTCTTTCTTTGCTCCGCCACCTGCTGCTTCTGCTGGTGCGGCTCCTGATGCAGCAACTGCTATTGGTGCTGCCTTGATTGCTTCTTCAATGTTTACATCAGCTAAAGATGCCACTAGTGCCTTTACTTGTGCTGCGTTAACTTCAGCGCCAGAGGCCTTTACAAGACTTGTAATGTTGTCTTCATTGATATCCTTCTTTAGTTTGTGAAGCATCAATGCAGCGTAAACATATTCCATTGTATCGGAACTTGCGTTGGGCATAATATAAAACTATAGAGAAATTAGGCACAAAAATTAATTGAGAATTCGAAGGCTTCGGCAAATGGAGTATAGATTTCGCTTGAGATTCTTATCATACAAAGTATCCATTCTTTGGCGAAGAATTTGCTTTGCGTGTTCTTTATCAGATCCTACTGGAAGAGATAAGACATTGTTTAGAAGCTCAGGTAATGATTCTCGGACCCAACCATCTAAAACAGTATATGCCTTTGGAGGAATTTGAGTAATTCTGTCTTCATTCAAATCTAAAACGTCTGTATAGTTTTCATGTTCTATTCTGTAAATTAAGCTAAAGATACAATTTTCTGGAGTGGGGTTTTCTAAAATTTCTTGAGAACGGGTTCCTGCTTTTCCTTGCTTTACCTTATTTTTTAATCCGACAGGATTAACAATTACTCCATTGATTCCAATTTTTTTATCATTTACCCCGGTAACTGTTCCAAAAATAAATTTTTTATATTCTCCATCAGGTTTTTGAGAAAAAATATGGTCTCCTTCCTTTAGTCCCTTTGATTTACTTCCAAACATAAAGTTCGTCTGTGAATATTGTATTTAATGTATGGCAATTAAAACAAGACTAGAGAAAAAAAATCAGCTGAAAAATCATAATTTTAGCTGAAAAGAGCTAATCAATACTTTCAACATATAGTAAAATATGAAATCAGAAAAAAGTGTCATGGACAAAATGGTTCATGCATCATTTAGAAAGGTAGTTTCCTTTGATCTTCTATTTCTGGGATTAGGAATACCAATAGGTGCTGGAATAATTGCACTAATCCAATCCATTTAGGGTTGGATTTTTTTTTAGAATTTCTATTGTGTTAAAGAATTATTTGCATTTTTTCTTGTGTTTTCGCAAGGCTTCAGGATAATTAAATTCAGTTCCACAGGTTCTGCATTTTTCTTTCTTTTTATTATGAGCAATATCTTGGTGTCTTTTTAGTCGTTCTGGGTCTTTGATTTCTAATCCACACTCTTTGCACTTTGTTACACTGGAGCTGGAACTAAAAAATCCCATAGAATGAATACGACCTTCTAGTACAAAAGATGATCCTAAATTCTTAATATCGGATTGTTTGTGAGGTTTTTGATATGGATAAAGCTGAAATTCTTGCAAAATTTTCTGCAGAACCTGATAAATATTACAAAGTAAAATTGTTTGAAGAGCAAGGATACCAGCGAAAAGCATGTGGTAAATGTGGAAGATTCTTTTGGACAATAGATGAGAATCGAAATAATTGTCCAGAGGATTCAGAAGACACCTACTCGTTTATTGGAGATCCTCCAACTCTCAAACGATTTGATTATTCCCAAGCATGGAATGAGGTAGAATCGTTTTTTGTAAAAAATGGACATACATCTGTCAATAGATATCCTGTAGTTTGTAGATGGCGAGATGACTTGTACTTTACAATTGCATCAGTAGTTGACTTTCAGCGAATAATGGGCTCTAAAGTTGTATTTGAGTTTCCTGCAAATCCCATTTTAGTTCCACAGCCTTGTCTTAGATTCAAGGATTTAGAAAATGTGGGAGTCACTGGGAGGCATTTTTCTAGCTTTTGCATGATTGGACAGCTGAGTATTCCAAATGAGAAAGGATACTGGAAGGATGAATGCATTGATCTTGATTTTAGATTGTTAACTAATCAATTTGGAATTAACAAAAAAGAGGTAGTCTTTGTTGAAGATGTTTGGGAAGGTGGTGGCTCTTTTGGTTCTTCTTTGGAGTATTTTGTTAGAGGACTAGAATTGGGAAACGCAGTGTTTACCGAATTTCAAGGAGATTTGGGAAATCATACTGTTCTAGACCAGAAGGTAATTGACATGGGAGCAGGCCTTGAACGATTTGCTTGGATGACTATGGGAACTCCAACTGCGTATGATTGCTGCTTTGGTCCAATTACTCAGAAACTAATCGATAAGGTTGGAATCGATATTGAACCTGAATTACTTTCAAATTATTTTATTGAGATAGCAAGGAATCATGAAAAGTATCCAAACATTTTAGAAGTTAAAAATCACGCAATTGCAAATGTTGGATTAGACCAACAAAAGGTATTGCATGGAATTAATCCATTAGAAGGAATTTACTTGATTGCAGATCATCTTAGAACTTTGATCTTTGCAATAACTGATGGTGCACTACCAAGTAATGTTGGTGGCGGGTATAATTTGCGAATTGTACTTAGAAGAATTATTGGAACAATGCAGAGACTTGGGTTAAAGCTTGACGTAAATGAGATGATTGATATGCACATTGATTATCTAAAGGCAACTTATCCTGAATTAGAAGAAAAACGCGAAGATGTCAAAACAATAATTTCAGTTGAATCAAAAAGATATGAGGAATCTAAGATTAGAATGCAAAAGATTGCAATTAATCTCAAAGAAAAAAAGCAGGTTCCAAACGTTGATGACTTGATTAGAATGTACGAATCAGACGGAATTACGCCTGATTATCTCAAGGAACTAGAGGTAATTCCTGAAATTCCTCCCACATTTTATTCAAAACTATCAGATTTACACCAGACAGTTGATACAAAACAAAAGGAAAAACTCCCTATAGAGGGAACTGCAGAAACTGAGTTGTTATTCTATGGTGATGACCCGCACGAGTTTGAAGCTAAAGTTCTTGCAGTATTTGACAAGTATGTTGTATTGGATAAGACGTCATTTTATGCAAGGGGTGGAGGACAAGAACCAGATCACGGAAGTATAGCTGGCTTTGAGGTAGTTGATGTAAACAAGCATGGCAATGTTATTGTGCATGAGCTAAAAGATGGTATTCCTAAAGAGGGAGAAACGGTTCATTGTATTGTAGATTCAAAAAGACGAGAGGGAATTACCAAACATCATACCAGTACACACATTCTAAACTCTTCAGCTCGAAATGTATTAGGTTCTTGGGTTTGGCAAAACTCTGCGTTTAAGGAGGCCGATCACGCCAGACTAGACATTACACATCACTCGGCACTAACTGATGAGCAGGTTCAAAAAATTGAAGAGTTTGCAAATGGGATAGTTCAAAAGGACATGGCAGTATCAATTGAGAACTTTGATAGAGGAACTGCTGAGCAAAAGTATGGTTTTAGAATTTACCAGGGAGGAGTGGTGCCGGTAAAGTCGGTTAGAATTGTATCAATTGAGGATTTTGATGTAGAGGCATGTGGTGGAACACATGTTAAAAAAACAAAAGAAATTGATTTGATAAAAATTACTAAAACTAAACGAATTCAAGACGGTGTGGTTAGACTAGAGTTTGTAGCTGGACCTGCAGCACAAGCTTATCTAAAACAACATGAGATTGAGGAGCAAAAAAAAGCTGCAGAGTATGTTGCAAAAGAAGAACGCGATAAGCTTCGAGACCAAAAGAAGTTAGAAGCTCGAGAAAAGATTCCTGTCATTCTAGAACAGATTGCAGAAGCTAAAAGTGATACAACAATTGAGGATATTGAAATAACAACAGCTGATTCAGGATTGTTTTGTAGTACGACAAGTGAGCAGTATGATGAGTACTTTCATATCAACTTTGGAGAAAAATTAATCAAAAAAGACCCAAAGGCCTCATATTGTGGAATTTTTGAGGCTGGACCCACGCTTAGAGCCATCGTATACTCTGGAGAATCCTCCAAAAACAAGAATGCAGGAGCCATAGCTAAAGCAGTGTCCGAGATTCTAGGTGGCTCTGGTGGTGGAAACAATAGATTTGCCCAAGGTGGAGGGCGCGACAAGTCAAAAAAAGACGAAGCAATAAAAAAAGCAAGACAGATGGTTCTAGAATAATGGTTGATTGGACAAGTATTGAATCAAAGTGGAGGCAAAAGTGGGTTGAGAATAAAGACTTTGAGACAAATCCAAATGAAAAGGAAAAAAAGTTCATTACAGTAGCTTATCCTTATCCAAACTCTCCTCAACACATTGGACATGGTAGAACTTACACTCTAGCTGATGTTCATGCGCGATATTACAGAATGAAAGGATACAATGTTTTGTTTCCAATGGGCTTTCACTATACTGGCACGCCAATTTTAGGAATGGCAAAAAGAGTAGAATCCGGAGATGCAGAAATCATTGATGGCCTGAAAAATATCTATCATGTTTCAGATGAGGACATCAAAACATTTGTTGAACCAATAAAGATTGCAGATTATTTTCATGAAGAGATTAAGGCTGGTATGATTGAGATGGGTTATTCCATTGACTGGCGCCGAGAGTTTACAACAATAGATCCTGTTTACCAGAAATTTATCGAATGGCAAATTACCACTCTAAGAGAAAGAAACTTGATCATACAAGGGAGTCATCCTGTTGGATGGTGTCCTAAAGATCAGAATCCAGTGTCACAACATGATACATTGGGAGATGTGGAACCAGACTTTACTGAATATATCCTGATAAAATTCAAGTTTGGGGAACATATCATTCCAACAGCTACACTTCGTCCTGAAACTCTATTTGGTGTTACGAATCTTTGGGTAAATCCCAAAACAGTTTACAAAAAGATTACAGTTTATGGAGAAAAATGGATTGTAAGTGAAGAATGTGCACGCAAGCTAGAGTTTTTGGATAAAAAGATAACATATGATGGAGAGATTCCAGGGTCTGAGCTAATTGGAGAAAAGGTGTTTTCTCCTCATATAGAAGGATCTACAGGACGAAACCTGATGATGCTTCCAGCTAGCTTTGTAGAATCTCAAACTGGTACTGGAATAGTAATGTCAGTTCCAGCTCATGCACCATTTGACTATCAGGCGTTAGCTGATTTTAAAAAATCCCAGCCTCCAAATGCCGAGGTGCAGCTAATCAAGCCTATTTCGATTATTTCGACAGAGGGATATGGGGAATTTCCAGCTATCGAGGCAGTTGAAAAGTTTGGAATTACTTCCCAAAATGATGCAAAGTTGGAAGAAGCTACTACAGAAATTTATGGCAAGGAGTTCTATGGGGGAAAGCTAAAGTCAAACACGGGCCCATTTTCTGGAAAAAAGGTTTCCTCAGTAAAAGATGAGATAAAAGATTGGTTAATTGGAATGAAGATTGCAGATATTTTACTAGAGCTTACAAACACTCCTGTGAGATGTCGTTGTGGAACTGAATGTGTTGTTAAAATTTTGAATAATCAATGGTTTCTCAACTATGGAGACAAAGATTGGAAGGAGAGAGCATCCAAGTGTCTACACTCGATGAGCATTCTGCCACAGGAGATTCAAGGAGAGTTTGATTATGTTATAGGTTGGTTGCGTGAGCGAGCTTGTGCAAGACAACATGGTTTGGGAACTAAATTACCATGGGATAAAGACTGGATTGTAGAAAGCTTGTCAGATTCAGTAATTTACATGTCGTACTATACACTAGCTAAATTTGTAAATGCTGGAACGTTGAAGGCCGATAATCTGTCTAATGCATTTTTTGATTATGTGTTTTTGGGAAAAGGAAATGCAGAGTCATCTGGTGTTGATGCAAAGCTTGCAGAAGAAATTAGAAAAGAGTTTTCTTATTTTTATCCAGTAGATTCTCGACATTCTGGACGAGATTTGGTTCCAAATCATCTTACATTTTTTGTTTTGAATCATGTTGCAATATTTCCTGAGGAAAACTGGCCTAGACAAATTGTTGTTAATGGGTCTGTTCTAATGGATGGTAAAAAAATGTCTAAATCAATGGGAAACATCATTCCATTGCGAAAAGCTATCAAAGATTATGGAGCTGATCCAATTAGATTAGCTATCATTGTGTCAGCTGAGCTACTGCAAGATGCAGATTTTAATTTAGAATCGGTTCGTGGAATTAAAAACAAGCTTGAAGCTTTACTAGAAGAGTGTTCCACATTAAAACCTGGAAAAACCGAACTGCAAGCTGAAGATAAGTGGATTTTATCCAAGCTGCAATCTTTGATTGAGCGAGTTTCGGGTTCTATAGAAAAAATGAGGCTGCGGGAGAGCTTGCATGATGTGCTATTTGCCTTCGAAGGGGATGTGAATTGGTACCTAAAACGTGCCCAAGCCAAGGGCAGAAGTGACTATTTTGGGCTATTACATGAGATTAACTCAAAACGAGTTGCTATGCTTTCTCCATTTGCACCACACATAGCTGAAGAAATGTGGGAGAAACTAGGAAATTCTGATTTGGTTTCAAAATCTAGCTGGCCTGAGATTTCAGCTGATGTAATAGATGCTAATGCCATACAATCAGAAGATTTGCTAAAAAGTATCATGGATGATATTGCAAATATAATCAAGATTACAAAAATTACTCCAAAAAAGATTGCAATCTATACAGCTGATGCATTCAAGGGAAAGGCGTATCATGCAATCCTTAGTAAAGTAATGTCTGGTGAGACTAACATGGGAGCAATCATGAAAGAGTTGATTGCAAATCCAGAAACTAGTGACATTAAGAATAATCCTGACTTTGTACAAAAAACAATTAAGGATATTTTATCTGAACCAGTTGAAATTAGAAAGACTAAACTTGAAACTGGAGAGTTTGATGAGAAGAGCTTGATTGGATCTGAATTAATTAGTCTAGCAAAAGCTGATTTTGGAGTAGATGTTGTTGTTTATTCTGAAAAGGATTCAGACATTTATGATCCGAAGGGAAAATCTCGGCATGCCAGGCCTTTCAAGCCAGCTATATTGATTGAATAAGAAATCTTCTTACTAAATTTTTGCTAGAATCTTTTTCTTTTTTGCAGCGAATTCTTTTTGAGTAATAATTCCTGCCTTTTTTAATTCCCCAAGTTGTTCTAATAGATCCAGCTGCGTTTGCTTTGATTTTTTTAGTTTTTTTCCTGCAGTTATTCCCTTTTGAATACTATAACGCGTTTGCTTTTTTAGCTTAGAGCCAAGTGGTACACCTTTTTCAGAAATCTTCTGGCTTATTTCAAATCCCTTTTTCTTTGCCTGAGATATGATCTCCTGGGATTTTTGTTTGGTAACATCATCTACTAGCTTTTTTCGCTTTGCAAAGGTTCGCAGCTGAATTACCTTTGTTTTTGCAATGCGGGCCTGGAGTTTTAAATCCTTTATGATTTGGTCCTTTGTTTTTCTTTTGAATCTTTGATTATACTCTTCTATAATTAATACAGGAAATGGAGTAAACTCTACATCAAGATAATACTTTATAATATCGTCATCAGGTAATGTTTTTAGAAAATCTTTGATTGATTTTTCTGATTTTATCTCCATTAGAGTAATGTGAATTTTATTCTCATAAAAAGATTCAAGATGCCAGTTTTTGTAGTGTATAAGCTAAGAATTCAAAATAAAATAAACTAAAAAAATCACTCCAGCTAGTACAGAGCCTTTGATTATTAGATGACCTAGTGCTAAATTCATGTGTAAACTAGCTCATCTGTGATAATTGCTCCTTAGAGTCTGAAATTGATTTTTCTAGATTACTAATTTTTTCTTGAATCACAAGTTTAGATTCATTATCTAGTGAACCAGCAAGTTTTTTTTGCAAATCATACAGTTCCTGAGTTGCCTCAATAACATGTTGTTTTAGAGCAAATTCGGTTCGCTTATCATCACAATGCATTATCAGTTTATAATGGAAATCCACATAATTTAATCATGTTTGAAAATGAATTTACTTGGGGAAAGGCAGTTTCATCAAACCAAACAGAAAAGTTTCACCAGGATTTTGATGATGCCGTACAACAGGTAAAAGCAGAGCTAGGAAAAACCTATCCTATTATAATTAACGGAGAAGAAATATCATCAGCAGATCTATTCCCAGTAAACTCGCCAGCTGACAAATCAATTACGGTTGGAAAATTTCCTAGTGCAACAAAACAAAATGCATTAGAGGCTATTCAAGCTGCAAAGGATGCATTTGAATCATGGAGAAATACTCCATATCAGAATAGAGCAGATGTTTTCAAGCAATGTGCAGATGAGTTCTCAAAGCAAAAGTTCAGGCTTGCTGCTATAATGTCATGTGAGAATGGAAAAAACCGATTTGAGGCAATGGGAGATATTGATGAGGCAATTGATTTTCTTAGATTTTACTCGTATCAGCTAGAAAAAAATGAGGGATTTTGCAAAACTACAAACCATCCAGATCCACATGAGAAAACTCAGACCGTTATGAGACCATATGGAGTGTGGGGAATAATTGCGCCATTTAATTTTCCATCAGCTATTGCAATTGGAATGACTACAGGTGCATTACTTACTGGAAACACTGCAGTTCTAAAACCAGCCAGTGACACACCGCTATCATCATATGAATTTGTAAAGCTAGTCTACAAAAAAATACCAAAGGGTGCAATCAACTTTGTTACAGGCTCTGGCAGCATAATAGGAAAAACACTAATTGAAAGCCCAGATGTTTCAGGAATTGCGTTTACCGGTTCTAGAGAGGTTGGCATGTCAGGCTTTCAAGAGTTTACAAAAGACACCACAAAGCCGTTTATTGCAGAGATGGGTGGCAAAAATCCAGTTATAGTATGCAATACAGCTGATCTTGAGAAGGCAGCTAATGGAGTAATGAAGGCTGCATTTGGATATGGGGGACAAAAGTGCAGTGCATGCTCCAGAGTTTATGTACAAAACGATGTTGCCGACGAGTTTGTTTCAAAGCTAGTTCAAAAAACCAAACAGCTAAAGGTAGGACTACCATGGGAAAAAGATGTTTTTCTAGGTCCAATAATTAATGAATCTGCTAGAAAAAAGTTTGAAGAAGCATCTAAGCTTGCAAAACAAGACGGCAAGGTCCTAGTTGGTGGAAATATTTTACAAGATTCTTTGTACAAGGATGGAATTTATGTAGAGCCTACAATAGTGTCAGACTTGCCAGCAAATCACAAGCTGGTAAAAGAGGAATTGTTCTTGCCATTTCTATGTATACAAAAATACGATGACTTTGATGATGCTATATCAATGGCAAATGATGTTGAATACGGGCTAACTGCAGGAATATTTTCTGAAGACAAAGAACAACAAGAAAAGTTTTTCAATAAAATTGAAGCAGGTGTTGTTTATGCAAACAGAGAGGCAAGTGCAACTACAGCAGCCCTTGTATCAAGCCAACCATTTGTTGGATGGAAAAACTCAGGCTCCACAGGAAAGGGAGCAGGTGGGGAAAACTATCTACAACAGTTTATGAGAACCCAGACTCAGACTCGATGCGACTGAAAAAATGAGCTTCCCAAAAGCAAGATGTTTCTTTTTCTCTCCTTGATTCTCCTAAAAGAGTAGGGTAACCAGTTAGTTCCATATGGAATATAGTCTGAAATTACAAACTTTTTGCGTGTCAAATCGTCTTTAATCTCATCGCGAATTCCCTTTAACATTTGAAACTCAAACTTTTTAGAATATTTCTTAGATAGAGATATTGCTTTTTGAATCATTTTAGAATCATGTGTTGCAATTCCAAACTCGTTGCTTTCTTTGAATAACTTTTTCATTAATTTTAGAAAATTTTTATCAACATCTTGTTTTGATTTGTATGAGATTTTTGCAGATTCACTATATGCACCTTTGACAAGACGAATTTTTGCACCAGTATGAATCAGGTCTGTAAGATCATGCTCTGTTCTTTTTAGATTAGCTTGTATAGCCAAGCCCAATCGTTCATACTTTGAAAAAAAGCTATGGTACAGCTCTATTATTTCATCAGTGTGCTCTGCTGACTCCATGTCAATCCACACAAAAACATGCGCATCTCTTGCACTAGATATAATTTTTTCAAGATTCCTATAGCATTCCTTTTGGCTAATTGACAGGCCAATCTGTGTAGGTTTTACAGAAATCGCTCCACGAATCTTCCATTTTCTAAATGAATTTACTATAATCTGATATTCAGATATGGTTTTTTTAATTGGAGCCTTTGAGGTGTGATATTCTCCTAGCTTGTTAACTATAGCATGTCTTTTGTTTTTGTATGCGTCTTTTGCAGCCTTTAATGCATCATCAATGGTGTCGCCAGCTATCCACTGCTTTGCAACTTTGAAGAGAACCTTTTCCATTAAACGAATGCCTGAGGCCATAAGAAAATTTTATTATCAATGATTATATTGTTTTATCAAAATTTCAACTATTTTTCTTTGATTTTTTTTGTTGTTTATCTAAGGTATCTGCATGAACCTCTAAATGATCAAAAAGTCGCTCCTTTGAATCAAACATTTGATCACAGTAATAACATTGATGACTCATATGCCCATATTCTATATGTCAAAGTAGAAATTAAGATTTTTTCTCCAGTTAAACGTGGATTATTCCCTGTTTTACCAAAAATTGTAGTCCATTTACAAATTCTCCATCACTAACCAATCCTTCTGCCCACCATCCTGCGGTGTCTTTAATCCATGGAGGAACAAATGCTACATTGTCAGATTCATCCTCATCTGGAGTAATAGGAATCTGAATCACTCCTTGAATAATCAAATATTCAATTCCGTACACAAAATCTGCTTGCCCAATCAAGTCTTTACTCCACCATTCAGCGTTATTACGAACCCAATCAGGAATGTTAGTAGATATTTCCGGAGTAGATGGCTCTAGCTCCAAAAAGGTTCCAATTATCTTAAGTGTTTTTGTATTGTGAATATATGGAATAGTTAATGTACGTTCATTAGGATTAGTTTTTTCAACAAAGATTGCATTTCTATCATCCATTAGAACCACAAACTCTGAATCACCATCCTTGTCTTTGGCATCCATGATGTACCGTGGCAGCTCAACTGTTAGATGACCACCAGCATTAACATCAATTGAAAATACTATCGAGTTTTTAATCAAATTAGCCTTTACTAGAGTAACCTTTCCTCCTGTTATAGAATAATCCAAGTTAACATCAGAATTAAAAATTGAAATAGAATCAGAAGTTTCTTGCTTGCCATAAGTTGAGCTAAATGAAAACACCACTTCGGCTTGTGTCTCTTCAGATTCATGCCATATCAAAATCTTATAGTTTCCTGAATCAGTCCATCCTGTGTTTTCTGTATTAATTTCTGTAGAAAAGCTTCGAATGTAGCTAAGATCAATTTCTTCAGTGTATATTGTGTTTCCATGAGGATCTACTACACTCAAGTTAACATCATAGCTAGTGTCTCCACCTGAAACACTACCAGAAATTACAATTACCTCACCAACCCTATAGTCTACCTTATCAGTAGAAACTAAAATTGGAGAAATATTATTTCCTGACTTTTTTATCTCTGCAGTCTTGATAAAGCTCAAGTACATTGCATGAATTGAATCTCCATAATTTACAAACAATGTATTTTGACTAGGAGCAGAGCTTAGCTGAATTTTACCAGAAAATATTCCAGTGTTTAACCCAGTTTCAACTAGTTGCATTTGTTTTGGAACAGGTTCTGAATCAGACTGTATACTAATGAAAATACTATCAACTGCACCAGGCAAAGAATTTTTTGATTGATCATCTACTGTAATGACAGGCCAATCTCCAATAGAGTATGTATTCTTATCAAATATTGGTAATAACTCTACAGAATATGCAGATGATATACTAAACACAAATAGAATTCCCAATGCAAAAAGCAGTTTTAGTGCCAATCCTGCATTCTTTTACAAAATTAGCAGTTAACCATTTGCCTGTTCTTTTGAATGGACACTATTCCAGTAGTGCTTTGATTTTTTGAATAATTTGAAAATAGTCTACGCCTGGCTCTAGGCTAGCTAAAAATAAATCATTACTGTTCAAAGGAATGCTAATTAGACTAACCTTTTCATATTCAGCAACAAAGGCAGTTTGGTTGCCAATTTTATGATGTAGGTTTTTTGATTTTTCCCATTCTAGCATGGAGTAATGAAGTGACATGTTTAGCTCACTTTCAGACAAATGCTCTACAACTCCGGTCTGATAGAAATGAGTAGTTAGAATTCCTTTCACGTTTGCAATACCTACGAATCGAATTTTAGAATCTATTGCTAGAACATCGTTGCAAATTTTATCGTTATCCATCAATCACAATCAAAAATATCGATATTAAAAATTATCACTATACGAAAACATGAAAAATCCTATTTATTGGGTAAAAATCCATGCCAAGCTGTTGAAGATAGCAGTAATGGGAATGGGAGTAGCTGGATCTTACTTGATGGCCAGACTAAAGGAAACAGAACACCAAGTGGTAGGTTATGAAAGATCCCTACAAGAAAAACATGATTCAATCTGTGCATGGGGCACAATAAAATCCACAATGACGGACCTATGCAACAAGGTTGGAGTAAATTTTGATAATTATCTAATTCATGATGGAAAAAAAATGCATGTCCAGATGAACAACCAAGAGGAATTTGACATTGGACTACATGGGTTATGTACATACAATAAGATTGGTCTTATTCAAGATTTTATCAAAGGCTGTGATGTAAGGTATGGCCAAGCACCAAGCTTAGAGGATCTTGAAAAAGAATATGACCTAATTGTAGACTGTACAGGCTTTCATAGAATGTATCTTCCAAAGCTTGAAAAAGATTTTTTCTTGCCAACATACGAATACAAAATAGAATATGAAGATAAAGTTCCCTTTGATGACTTTTTGATAAAGCCGTTTCCTGGAATGAGTGGATATTTTTGGTATTTTCCATTAGGTGAAAAACTTGCACATATTGGAGCAGGTGATTATAACAAACAACACGTACAAGAAACTGATAAATTTTTTAAAAAGTATGGAGGAAAAGTCAAAAAAACAGTTGGCAGACCGATTCGACTGGCAACACCAGACCTATGCAGGCCATTTTACTCCGGTAAGGTAGTAGGCGTTGGAGAATCAATTGGAACGGTATATCCACTTTTAGGAGAAGGAATCATTCCAAGCATGATGTGTGTAGATATATTTCTAAAACATATTGGTGATAACAAGGGATATGAAAAAGAGGTCCTTGAGTATTACAAAATTTATGGTAAAGTCTTTTCTTTTGTTAGAAAAAAGATTCACAAAAATTTCTCAATATTCAAATCACTTGCTGATGTTTTATCGATATTTCGCTATATGAAAAAGAATGAAAAAAGGTTTGGTATGGAGATTCACATGCGAGACTTAATGAAGGTAGCAAAGGCATAAGATGACTATAAAAATTCCAGTTACCTGGATTGTTCTACTAGGTTTAATGTTATCACTTACAGTAGCTGCAATAGCTGAACCTATACCAGATGTGACTAGGTTTGTTTTTGGAAGTGCACACGAACATGCATCAATTATAATTAAGATTCATGGTGACTCGTATGATCTAACAAAGGAACAATTTCAGCTAACCAGCCCTTACATTCATCTAGAAAACTATAACGGTCATGTAATTCACAGGCATTCAGAAGACGTAAAGCTCGGATTTTTGTTTGATACTCTAAACGTTGGACTGACTAAAGACTGCATAAGCTTTGAAGGAACAGAGTTTTGCTCAAATGATGAATACTCGTTAAAATTTTACATCAATGAAAAAAAGGTACAAGACATTAAAGATTATATCATATTTGAAGGCGATTTGATTCTAATTTCATATGGCAATGAAACTCAAGAAGAAATCAATGCTCAGCTAAAGGAGCTAAAAGACAAAGGCTTTCCTTTCCAGCTAAGAATAGAAATTGATCCATTTTTGAAGTTCTAATTGTAATTTTGTTATAAAAAATTAAATTTGAAAAATTAATTTTATAAAATCTGAAAAAATAGATTAATAATTTTCATTTAGTTTTATTTCAAATTATAGAATTTTTGTATTAACAAAATTACAAAAAATAGAGCTTAAACTTCTGACAAATAATTAGTAAATGCTATATACTGATCGACGAGATCGCCTCATTAATGAAGGACAATAAAACAGCCTTGTACGCTATTGCGTTTATCCTAATTGGTGGATTATTAGCTAGCCCATCAATGCAGATAGGTACAATTGCATATGCAGATGACGATGAGTTCGAGTCTCCAACTACACATTCAGATGTTGACATCAACGTTAAAGATGAAGATAATGATTATGATGATTCAGATGATTACGAAGATTCTGATGAAGTAAAAAAGTATGACCACAAAAAAATGGGTACATACGAAGATCACAGAGAGATGGCAGACAGATGGTGCACTATGACGGAACAAGAGAAGGAAGCTCATTTAGCTGATCATGAAGAAATGCGCAAATACACAGACAAACACGAAGAGTATTGCCAACTAGATGAAGCAGACAAAGAGCAATACATTCGAGATAGAATGGCAGAGATGCGTGACATGAAAAAAGATCATATGAAAGATTGGATGGATCATGATTATGTTCGAGACTTTAACATGAGAATTGCTGGAATGTGCGACATGTCAGATCAGGCAAAGAGACAGCTTATGGCAAAGTTCGAATTTATGCAAGAGCATCATGAAAGAATTGCAGAATATTGTCAAATGTCAGCTGAAGAGCGCGAAAAATACAGAATGGACCATCAGGATATGATGGAAGACTTTAGAGAAGACATGGCTCAGATGCATGATAGAATGATGGACGGACAACATGATATGAGATTAAAGATGATGCAAGATAAGATGCGATATTATGACATGTCTGATGAAAGACATGATGCACTAAAGGAAAAATTCAGAATGTATTATTCTGATAAAAGTAATGCAGAACGAGATGAGATACTACAGAAATTCAAATCAAAATACATGCAGCACTTCAAGTCTGAAATGAAAATGAGACATGATGCAATGTCAGATCTTCAAAAAGATCAAATTCTACAACGAATAGCAGAGATGAGAGATTACAAAGCTGATCTTAGACTAAAATACCAAGACATGTCTGAAAATGAGCGAGTAGCATTCCAAGCAGAGTTTAGAGATAAAGTATCAGACAAAAGATTCGCATGGATATCTCCTCACAAACAAATGTTAGCTGGAGTCGCAGTTGACGAATTAGAGTGTAGAGAAGGTCTCAATCTTGTTCTAAAAAGCTCAAACGGCAAGGCAATGTGTGTTAAATCAGCAACAGCCGAAAGGCTAATTGAAATGGGTCTTGCAGTTCCTGCAGCCTAATCTTTTTCTTTTTTATCCTAACAAATCATTCTTAGAACTAAAATAGTATTATGAGATATTATACAAACTCATGACTAGAAAAAAACCAAGATGCTGGGATAAACTCAGAGGGGGATTATCTGAAGTAGACAAGAAGATGGGAACTGGGCAAGATGTCAACGATTACAAAATAAAAGAGCTAGAAGAGCAAATGGACACAGATTCATTAGATGGATTAAACCAACCTGGCATTAACAATTCAAGAAACTTTGCAAAACGTTCAAAAAAATCATTCAAATCCCTAAGATAATGGGATATTATGATACCAAAAAAGGAATAACAGAATATTCTAAAAGATCCCAAAAATGGGGAGGTCAAAAGCTTTTCAAAATTTTAAAAAAACACCTTCCAAAAAACTCTACATTACTTGAAATAGGAATGGGTCCTGGAAGGGATTTTGATTTTTTAAAGAAGATTTACCTAGCTACAGGTTCTGATAAATCAAAGGTCTTTCTGGATAATTACAAACAAAAAAACAAAAAGGCAGATTTGCTAAAACTTGATGCGGTTACTTTAAAGACAGATAGAAGGTTTGATGGAATCTATACAAATAAAGTTCTACAGCATCTAACAAAAAGAAATCTTAGAAAATCAATTAAAAGACAAAAAGAAATTCTAAATCCTGGCGGAATTGCTTTTCATACTTTTTGGAAGGGAGACAAAACAGAATACAAAAGAGGACTTCGTTTTGTATATTATGAAAAATCACAACTCAAAAAAATTATTGGTAAAAATTTTGCCATTTTAGAGATGAAGATTTTTACAGAAATGGAAAAAAATGATTCGATCTATGTTGTTCTTAAAAAGAAGTAGAGGAATCCTCACGCCCAAAAAGTGGGAATGTCACCCAGCAGTCTCAGTGTGAGGAAACCTATTCTATTGTAGTCATTTGAAAAGTTATCTTTGTGTTTGTAATTTTCTTCTTACACTAAATGATTCTAGCTAAAGTTAACTGAACCAAAGCTCTCACGCATAGTTCTACTTGACTTCATATTATAGTCATGAATAATTGGAGAATAGTCTTTCAACACGTCTTTCATTGGATCCAAATTATCCGCTAAATAAAATCCTGGACAGTCCCCAGTAAATTGAAATGTTGCATGTACTCTAGCCCTTCCTCCTTCGTTTTCAAGCCAAGTTGAAAATGGATAAAGATAGCAAACTCCAGGTCTATCTGGATGCATGGAACATCCTCCTTTGTCATCTAAGAATCTACATGAGATGTGTGTTCCATCATCATCTTCTGTTTCATCCTCTTTTCTTTTGAGATTAATTGTAGTCATACTAGTATACTGACCAGATGGTCCAGGTTCTTTCCATGTAACAAGAACTGTTTCTTTTTTGATAAATTCAGAAATTTTTTGATATTTCAAACCTTTGCCAATCGTAATCAGATCATCAGAGGTTAGTGGAAGACGTCCTTGTCTGTCACAGCAGTTATGACAGTCAGGCCAATAACATTTCCATAAAACAAACTTTTTTTCTCTAGTTAAAAATGGAATGTGAAAAACCACATCCTTTACTTTTACTGCATGGTCTGCCACATCTGTACGTTTTCCTAAAACAAATTCCCGAATTACAGGTTCAACATCCCAATCTTTTTCTAAAAGATTCAAGGATTCTTCAATTTCTTTTTGAGACAACTATGCAATTATAACCAGATCTAAAGTTGTTATTAATGTTGAGTGACAAAGGCAAATATGCATCAGCCACAGAAAATAGGAGATTTGTTTGGCATGAAATTGTATGGCCTCTAATATTAGAAGTCAATGATGTTTCATTTACTCTAAAACAATATCAAAAAAAACGTGATGAAGTGTGCGAAAAAAAAAATATTCAAGTTTCTACTACATCTAGAGGATTAGTATCATTATTACAAAAAGGAATTTTAATTAAAGAAAATGATCTATATTCAATTCATTTTAGATTGATTGCATATATGAGATTAAAAGCAGAGTGTGATTATGCAACTGCAATTCATGAAGTTAGAAAAAGTGGTTAATTTTTTGATACCAAATAATTATATTCGAACCCAAGACTACCGGTGATTGGTAGCCCGATAGTCTAGTGGCCAAATAATTTTAGGTTAAGGATTCTGCCCTCTGGATCTCATGAGAGGATAGGCGGAGACGGCAGTTCGAATCTGCCTCGGGCTACTTGTTAATTATCTAGATGCTTGAGCTACTCTTTCGAGCTCATGTTTTTTCTTAATAGATGGTGCATTTGGATTATTTTCTGCTGCACTAATTAGATGCTCAGCTAAATGTTCCTCAATTGCTTTAGGATTTGAAAATGTGGCCTCTTTAACGCCATCTGCGATAAATCTTAAAGCCATATCAACACGTCTTAGGGGGGCAACATCAACTGAAACGTGATAAACTGTACCACCATAAACAATTCTAGTGGTATCCTCATTTGGTGCAGAGTGTTCCACTGCTCTAACTAAAACTTCAATTGGATTTTTACCAGTTTTAAGATGAATAATTTCCAGAGTTGCTTTGACTGTGTTAAGGCTATGAGCTTTTTTGCCACCCATTCTACCAGTGTTTTTTGCATATTTTTTTCCAAAATGCATGATTTTGTTTGCTAATCTTTCAACAATGTTAACATCTGCTTTGTTAAATCGCTTAAGTGCAGAACGACCAAAGGTTAATGGCATTATAGTTTTTTTCAAAGAAATTGCATTTTTAAGACCAATATCTTGTATTTCAATATCTGAAAGATCCCATTTTCTAAATAAAAGTAAATTTTGTGTTTCCAAAATTATCTCCTAGGCTTTTCCTTCTTACCACGTACTAGTTCTCGCAATGAAGTATCATTTACTTTGAATACTTTGAATCTAACACCAGGAATATCTCCCATGGCACCACCTTGTGTTGCGCCCATTCCTTCAAGAGTTACTTCATCATGTTCATCTATGAAGTTCATTGCACCGTCTCTTGGTAAGAATGCAGTAACTGATTTTCCATTTTTAATTAATTGAACTCGAACACATTTTCTAACAGCAGAGTTTGGTTGTTTTGCTTCAATACCAACTTTTTCTAATACAATTCCTCTTGCTTGAGGAGAACCTCCAAATGGGTTTGCTTTTTTATCTAAACCAAGTTCTCTTCTCTTAAAAGTCGCAATTGCCCATCTCTGTCTTTTCTTTTTTGCTTTTAGAACTCGTCCTGCAAATAATCCAAGTGGTGATTTTGCCATTACATTACCACTCCATTGTACGTGCTGGACTATTAATCAGAACGCTAGAAATTTCAAAATATCTTTTTGCTAATAGTCTGGCTTTTTCTGCATTACGACCCTCACGTCCAACAACAATACCTTTCTTTTTAGGATCAACTGTTACAATAGCCTGCAAAGTGCCATCATCTCTTTTATTCATTTTAACTTCAGAAACTAATTTAGAATTCAATATATTTTTTAAGAATTTTGTAGGGTCGTCAGAATATTCTACGAGTTCTACATTTCGTTTAACAATATTTTGGAGATTTTTGATATGAGAACCACCTTTACCAATTGCTAGACCCATTTTTCCTTCATTAACAACAAAAATGACTCTATCTTGTTTTTCATCTTCAACACAATCTCGTGCAGTAGCTCCCGTAACATTTTGAAAAAGCGACATTAATCGCATTTGATCAGTTGATAATTTAATTGACTGTGGCAATCTAAATTCCTATTTAAGACGAGCCTTCTCGCTCTCATTTAAACTTTCATGAGAAATGTTTGTAATAAAATTCAGTTTCATCATTCTTCGGTCGTTGATTCTTTCATAATTGATTTGATGTTAGCATCACTTGTAGATGTTAGTGATACGGCAGAGACTCTAAATTGCAATCCACATAATCTTCCTAACGCAACTGAAGAGCCTTCAAATTGTAGAGTTGATATGTTTTCTTTTTTTGCACCCTCAATAATTTTATCAGCCATTTTTTTGGGTGCTGACTGTGAAAGAACAATAAATTTGGAATTTTTTAGTGAGTCAAGTACTTGTTTACTTCCTAGAATACTCTTTTTTTCTTTTTGAGAATCTTTTAATGCTTTTTCTAATATCTTTCTCATTATCTCACTAATTTTCTTTCGAGATGAGACCTTTATAGGTTTATTGAAGCTTTTTGTTATGAGCTAGTATTTAGTAATACCAAATTTTACAATATTGAAATTAAATTAGTATTAAGGAAGAAATCCAAAAAGTGATGAGAGGATATTTCCAATTTGTTCAAAGATATTTGTGCTTTCTTGATTGTTTGACTTAACAAAGTTTTGTTCTTGTTCTAATTGTGGAGGTTCTTCTAGTTGAAGACTATCATCATTTATGATAGTATTTGATTTTGTTTGAGCTTTTTCAAGATTATTCGAAATTACCAGGTTGCCAGGTGCGGTGATAAGTGCTTTATTGTATATCTGAATCGCTTCATCATATTTTTCTAAATTAGATAATGCATTTGCTTTGTTGTTTAGAGCTTGAAAGTTATTTGGTTCAACAGCTAATGCAGAATCATAATGAATAATTGCTTCTTCATAAAAATTCATTTTTGCAAGAGCAGAACCTTTGTTTGTTAAAATATCTACATTGTTTGGATCACTAATTAACGATTGATCATAGTAATAGATTGCATCAGCATATTTACAAAGACGGATTAAAGCTGGACCCATACTGTCATAATATGAAATTGTATCAACGAATTCATTATTATCACAATTTAAATTAATTTGATTGAGCATTATTCCAAGCTCTATATCTTCAACAGATAAATTATTTTCAGACTTTGGTTTAGGTGGAGCTTTATCTTTAGTAGGTTTCAAGTTTTTATTCTGTGTGCTTTCTTTTGATTCTTTTTGTGTGATGGTTTTTTCTTTTGCTGTAATTGATTTTTTATTATCAATTTGTTTTTCTTTTTCACTTGTTTGATTTTCTGTGTCAGACTTGTCATCATCAATTGGTTCTACCTCTACTGTTTCAATTTTTTTAACATACTCAAAGTTTGTGTATTCTTCAGAATCTCCATAAAATGCTGAAATTGAATAAGTTCCTTCAGTTTTAAAATTTACACCTCCCGTTACTAGAAAGGAAACAGAAAATTCTAAATCAGAATCAACCTCACCAAAATAAAATCCTGTAGGAGTTCCAAATGGATCATAAATTCCAATTAAAACTGAATCTTGATCTTTTTCTGAAACTAATCCTATGATAGTTACTGTATCTTCATCCTCATAGATTTCTTGGTCTGTAAACATTGCGAGTATTTCTGGAAAGAAAAATTCTAAATCATCATCTAAAATAGAACTTTCTTCATTCTCATTTACCATTTCAAAAGTAGTTTCAGCATAGAGTTTTCCATAATCAATAGTGATAGAGTATATTCCTGTCTCATCATAAAATGGAGAGTCAAGTTGTATAGTTTTTGAAAACGTATTATCTTCTAAAATGTCTATTTGGTTTGCAGAGAGAATTCCTCCATTTGGATCAAATATTTTTAAAGCCACTACAGGCATTTTTTTTTCTTCTACAAAACCAGATATTATCATAGAGTCACCTATTTCATATTCAACTTTATCAGTTTCTAGTATTAGAGAATCATCGTTAGCAAAAACTGGAACTATCAAAGTAGGAATGATCAGAATTAGTAATAGAGAAATTTTTGTTTTAGACCCCAACACAGCTTCGATTTCTAAAATAATATTTAATAATTGTGCAGAATTGATACTTTGATCACAGATCAGTTCTTTTTGGAGACTTGCATGTAAAGGTCTACAGTTCCACTGCCGATTGGAATGTTACTACCAACAATTACATTTTCAGTAATCCCTTTTAGTCCTTCAATTTCACCTTGAAGTGCGGCTTTAGCAATTGTTGGAACAGTAATCTCAAATGCTGCACGTGCAAGTACGCTGTCTTTTGTACCAGCAATTCCATGTCTTCCAATTTGTTGCATGTATCCTTTAGAACACATTGTGTCTGCTACGAGCATTAGATATCTAACGTCAACTTCTAATCCTTGATCTTCTAGAGTAGAACTTAATTCATTAATCAAAGCATTTCTTGCAGCTTCTATTCCTAATGTTCCTGCAATTTCAAATACATTGTTTGTTCTGATATTTTTCTTGTCTAATCCTTGAACTTCTAAGACTTTAGCTAGATTAGAACCAGTTGTTTGAATTACCCATTCATCATCTTTTTGTACAATTGTAACTCGTCCGATGTCTGGAACTCCCTTTACTGTTGTGTTTAGAACCTTATTTCTAATGGTAATTGCAGTTGGAGCATCAGCCTCATCTACTAGCTTAAGAGTAATTGTAAGTCCACTTGTTTCTGATTTGAATTTCTTATTTGATTCAAGAGCCGCTTCTACATCTTCAACTGAACAGCCTCTCTCTTTTAGCTTGTTTCCATTTAAGTGAAGTATGATTTCTGTGGAATAATCAGTATCACTTTCAGAAATTAATGCACTAACTTTAGTTTGTAAAACATTTCTTGCTGCTTCTATTGCTTTTTCTCTTGATGTTTTTGCATCTTTTTCGAGATAAATATCCATAGTTGGAGTAACTGGTTTTTTCCTAGCATCGACTAATTCAATTAATCTTGGAAGTCCCAAGGTTACGTTTCTTTCTCTAATTCCTGCAAAGTGAAAAGTTCTCAAAGTCATCTGAGTTCCAGGTTCACCAATTGATTGAGCAGTGACGATTCCAACTGCTTGACCTGGTTCGACTTTGGCTTTATTATAAAGTTCTAATCCTTTCTTACAGACTTTTTCAATTCCTTCTTTGCTAAGTTTGGCATCTAAAAGAGCATCAGATACTAATTGTTTTAGTCTTGGATTGTAAGTTTTTGTATATTTTTTAATTAGTTCAGTAATTTCCTCTTTTGAGGCTTTTTTACCAGTATCTATAATTGTTTCAGATTCGATTAATCTGTTAATGTTAAATGCTTCACCATGATCACTTCTTGCAACATCTATTTCATCCTCACCAAAAACAAATTGAACAATGTGTCCATGTGGATCTCTTACAGTTCCATCATATTCTAATTTGATATGTTCAAGTGCATTGATTAATCGACGCTGCATGTATCCACTCTGTTGAGTTCTAACTGCAGTATCTACAAGTCCCTCTCGTCCTCCCATTGCATGGAAGAAAAATTCGATTGCAGATAATCCCTCTCGATAGTTTGATTTTACAAAACCGCTAGAATCTGGATTATCTTCATGTTCTTTGAAATGTGGTAATGCTCTATTATTGTATCCTTTGAGTAATCTTTGTCCTCGTCTTGATTGTTGGCCTAGTGCCCCTGCCATCTGACCAATGTTTAATGATGAACCTCGGGCTCCAGTTGTAGCCATTATTCTTCCTGCATTTGTTTCATCAAAAGATTGGTCAGCCATACTACCTGCAGCATCTCTTGCTTTAGATAATTCATTAACAATGTATGCTTCAAGAGCATCACTTGCTGAAAGACCTCGAGTAAGTTTTAAAGTTCCCTTTTTTGCCTGTGCGGCTAGCTCATAGACTTTTTCATAGGTAACTTGAATATCATCTAGAATTTGCTGTTTTACTTTTTCAGATAATTCAAGATCTGCATAACCATAACTAAATCCATAATGAGTGATGAATTGTTTTACTATAATTAATACAGAATTTAGGAATGTTTTTGCTTGAGAGTTTCCATAGTCTTTTGCAATTCTATGCAAAACACTTTCTGCCTCTTCTGCACCAATTGATGCCTTGTCAATTACTCCGCTAATTAGTTCGCCATTTTTTATTACGATATCTTTTGGAGTACCTTTAGTTCCCTTTGACCATTTTGATGTCATTACAAGATTGAAATCTTTAGGAAGAAAAAGTGAGAATAGTTGTTTTCCTGTGTACAATGGGCCGTTCTTTCCTTTTGTAGTAGGAGTTGGAAGATCGCCTTCATAGCCCCCTAACATGGCATAATTTGAAAACTCTTGTTCGGTAAGGGTAGTGCTGTCTTTAGTTAGAAGATAGGCTCCTGTAATGAAATCTCTTAGTGCTCCAATAATTGGTCCTCCATATCGTGGAGATATGAGTTGGTCCTGTACACGCATCAATAAAATTGCCTCTGAGCGTGCCTCTTCGCTTTGTGGGACATGAAGATTCATCTCATCACCATCAAAGTCAGCATTGTAAGGAGGACAGACTGATGGGTGTAGTCTGAAAGTTTTACCAGGTAAAACTTTCACATAATGAGCCATAATGGACATTTGGTGAAGAGATGGTTGTCTGTTAAACATAACAATGTCACCGTCATCTAAATGTCGTTCAATCAAGTAACCAATTTCTAAACTGTCTGCAATTGTTTGACGGTCTTCAACAAAATCTAATCGAATTTTTACACCATCTGGTCGAACAATATAATTTACTCCAGGAAATTTAGTAGGACCGTTAACTACAATTCTTTTCATTCTTTCAATGTTCCATTCTGTAATAATTTCTGGAATTGTAAGTTTCATGGCAACTGCTTCTGGAACTCCTACTTCAGATAGGTCAAGATTTGGATCAGGTGAAATTACTGTTCTGCTTGAAAAGTCAACTCTTTTTCCTGAAAGAGAACCACGGAATCGTCCTTCCTTTCCTTTTAATCGCTGAGTTAATGTCTTAAGAGGTCTTCCTGAACGGTGATGAGCTTGTGGAATTCCTGAAACCTCATTATCAAAATATGTTGTAGCATGATATTGCAACAAGTCAACAAGATCTTGTACAATGAGAGGTGGAGTTCCAGCCTCTTTACTTTCCTTTAATCTCTGATTCACTCTAATGATGTCGACCATTTTATGTGTCAGATCATCTTCAGATCTAATTCCAGTTTCTAAAATAATTGATGGTCTAACTGTAACAGGAGGAACAGGTAAAGCTTGCAAGATGAACCATTCTGGTCTTGCAGTATCAGGATCATATCCTAATAGTTTTAGATCATCATTAATTATTTGTGAAAATCTCTCTCTAATAGTAATTGGTAGTAATCTATTTTCACCAATTTCGGTTTTTTCAATAAAGATAGTTGGTTTTGTAAATATAAGATCATATTGTGGTTTTCCACAGTGAGGACATTCTTTTGCTTTTTTGGCTTTATCTAAAATTTGTTCAGGAATTCGTTTTTGGGAAATTACAGTATATGCTGCTTCTCGTTGTCGAATTTTGGAAAATTCATCAAGGTCTTCTTGTGGAAGTCGTAATCTAGAGCATGATCTGCAAGTAGATAGCAAAAGCTTGTAGATATTATCAATAAATGCAATGTGTAAAACTGGTTCTGCTAATTCAATATGACCAAAATGACCAGGACATCGAGCTGATGTATTTCCACAGGTAAGACATTTTTGTCCTGGTTCTAAAGTTCCCAGTCTTCCATCCATCAATCCTCCCTGAACTGACATTCCATCTTCATCATATGTTTCTGGAGCAGTAATTTCAGCTACAGAATATTTTCGAATTTCAGTTGGAGACCATACAGAAAATCGTATACTATCTATTGTCTTAATTGTTTGAAGGGACATTATACTTTCTCCTTAATCATTAATCTTGGTGCAACGTTAAGACTTTGCATTTCTTGAAGTAATAATTTGAATGCGTATGCAACTGAAACAGATGAAACTTTGGCTTTTTCTCCGCATACTCTGCATATGTATCGTCTTTGTTTTACATCATGGTATGCAACTAAACCGCATCTTTCACAAACATAAATTTCAGATTTATCTGACTCGTCAAGTAATCTATCTTTTAAGATCATAGATGCACCATAAGCAATAAGACAATCACGTTCCATTTCTCCAAATCTTAAACCTCCACCTCTTGCTCTTCCTTCAGTTGGTTGTTTAGTTAACATCTGAACTTGGCCTCTTGCTCTAGCATGAATTTTATCAGCAACCATATGGTGGAGTTTTTGATAATATACAACCCCAATGAAAACTTCTACTGGGAATGGCTTTCCCGTTCTTCCATCATACATTATTTCTTTTCCAGAATATTTGAAACCAGTAGCATCCATTACCTTTCGTACTTCATCCATTTTTTCTCCTACAAATGCAGAACCATCAAATTGTTTGCCACGTAATGCAGCAGCCTTACCAGTGATTGATTCCATAAACATTCCAACCGTCATTCTAGAGGGGAATGCGTGAGGATTGATTAGAACATCTGGTGAAATTCCTTGTGCAGTATATGGCAAGTCTTCGTTCTTTGCTAAAATTCCTAAAACTCCTTTTTGTCCATGTCGTGAAGCAAATTTATCTCCAATTTCTGGAATTCTCATATCTCTAACTCTGATTTTGTACATCTTTCCTCCTTCGTTTGATTGTGTCATCACTACAGTATCTACTACACCTGTTTCTGATGGCCTAACACCAATTGAGGTATCACGTCTGTATGGTCCTTTAACTTCAAACTCTCTATACTCTTCCATAAATCTAGGAGGACTAGATTTACCAATTAGAATATCACCACCAAGAACTGGAGACTCAGTTGCTATTACTCCATCTTCTTCTAATAATCGATAAGCTTTTTCGCCTTTGTATCCACGAATATTATCTTCAGCATTAGGAATTTCAAAATTATCACGCATTCCACCTGGATATTGTTTTGCTTCAGCATCGTAAATTCTATAGAAAAATGTTCGTGCAAGTCCTCTATCAACTGAAGCTTTGCTTAGAACGATTGCGTCTTCAATGTTATAGCCATCAAATGGGAGTACAGCTACTACACAGTTTTGTCCTGCTGGTCTTTCTTCCAAGCCAAGTAATCCCATGGCTTTAGTATTAACAATTGGAGTTTGTGGATAAAGCATGAAGTGCTGTCTGACATAAGTACTAGTATTCATCATTGGAGTAGAAAATCCAAGACTTTGTTTTGCCATTGCAGATTCATATGTATTTCTTGGAGATTGGTTGTGTTCAGGATATGGAATAATAGATGCGCCAGCACCAAGAATTGCAGATGAGAAAATTTCCATGTGTGTGTGTTTTTTAGTATCCTTTTCTTCAAAGGCAATGAAAGTGTTCTCTTCCTCATTAGCATCAATGAGTTCAATTACTCCCATTCGAAGTAAATCTGTCCAAGATAACAACTTCTTTGAAACCTTGTCAATAAGATCTTGGGTTAATTGAGATTTGTTATCTTTGATAATTATTAATGGACGTAAAACTCTGCCAGCATTACAATTTACATAAATTCTCTTTGTGGCGCCTTCAAACTCTGATTTGTGAAAAGATATTCCGATATGTGGATGAATCTTTGAGTTTCTTCTTAATTCACGAAGTGATTCGGTTAATTTTTCACCGTCTTTATAATATCCAATTAATTTTCCATCAACAAATACTCTAGCGCCGTCTTTTTTTAGATCACCTTTTGCTTCTGAAAAATGAACAGTTCCCAAATCAAATATTTTTTCAACAATTTCTTCGGAAGGAACATGAACTGAAATAATTCCGGAAAGAGCCAAATTTTTTACCAGTCCACAATTTGAACCCTCTGGGGTTTCGCTAGGACAAATTCTTCCAAAATGAGTTGCATGTAAATCTCTTGCTTCAAAGTTTGGTTGAGTTCTACTTAATGGTGATTGTACTCTTCTAAGATGACTAATTGTAGATAGATAGTTAGTTCTATCAAGAAGTTGTGTAACACCTACTCTACCTCGTCCCCAATTTCCTGTAGCTATAGCATTGTTGAGTTTATCAGAAACAATTCCAGGTCGTATAGCAGCAGCTACTGCATTTATTCCTCTTTTTTGTCCTGATCTTTCTAATTGATATTTCATATCTCTAACCAAATTACGAAATGCAGTTCTAAACAAGTCAGCTAACATTTGGCCGGCAAATTTGATTACCTTATTTCCATAATGATCCTTATCGTCAGGAGTAATCCAACCAAGTTTTAATTCTAATAATTTGCATGCGGCTTCGCCTAGAAATTGAGCTTTTTCTTTTCTGTTTTCTGGGTGTTTACCCAAATGTGGTAATAATCCCCAATCCAGTAAGGTTTCTGCTCGTTTAATTTGGAATTCTTCTAACATTCCAGGTGCAATTCTCTTACTAATGTATACAATAGCATCCTTAGAAGTTGGAACATCACCTGCTTTTTCAAAAGAACCTTCAAGTTCATTTTGAATTTCGTCAACTAAAGATACTGCAGCTGCAATTTCTTTGTCAGACTCTAATGCAAGTGCACGCATTAAAGTAACTACTGGGATATCAACTGGTGAACCAGGAATTCTTGCAACAATAAGACCATCACTTTTCATCATTAGCTCTAGTTTTGCACGATAGCCTACAATTGATGAATAAACTTTGGCTTTGAATACAATGTTTCCACCAACAGTTTCTCTATCAACAATTATTTTGTTATAAGAAAGATCTTCCAAGCCAACAATTACTCTTTCAGAACCATTAATGATAAAGTAACCACCAGGGTCATGAGGATCCTCTCCATGTTCAATTAATTTTTGAACAGTAAAGTTGTGTAAGATACATGCGTTGGACTTTACCATTACAGGAATATCACCAATGTGTACAAAACGAGATTCTAAGATTTTGCCATCTTCAACAACACTTGCTTCCATCATAACTGGAGCAGAGTAAGAAACATTTCGTAATCTTCCTTCAGCAGGAGTAATGTGAGTGATTGAACCATCAAGCTCCATCATACGTGGTTGTTGAAGTTTTATTTTTCCAAGTTGAATCTTGTATGGATACTCTGCATTTTCAATTTCAATTTGAGCAACTTCGTTGATAATACTTTGTAATCCTCTTTCTAAAAATTCGTCAAATGAGTTTAGATGTTGACGTGCAATACCTTCTCTTTTTAGAAGATCTTGAATTATTGGCCAACGGTTATTTGAAGAATCCACCATTAAATTTCAACCACATATCGATAATAGATGCTTTCACCAGCTGTTGCGCTTTTTCTAGTTATTTTTATCATATCACCTGGTTTTACACCAAGACCTAAAATTGCAGGATCATTTACAAAAATTAAAGGTAATTCAGTAGGCATACAATTGTATTTTTTTAAGACTTCTTCAGCATCTTTTTTTGCCATTATCTCATGTTTTGGAACATAAACATGATCTGGGACAAGAATTGGATTTTTCTTAGTTGCCAAAAACAAAGCCCCCTGGAATAACATTAGCTGTAAGCATCAATAATTTACACAAACCGAAAAAAATCACCGAGAGGTTAATATATATCTAATCTGAAAATGCGGATGATAAATTGCCAATTAGTCAAGAATTTTTTGCGCAAAGTTAAATAGTATTATTAAGCCCGATATTCTCGATGAGTACTCATCTAAAAGCATTCACCTTGTTTGCAATTCTAATTGCAAGTATGGGTGGAGGAACTGCTTTTGCACAAACACCAGGTCAAGTTGGAGGAATGATAGAAGCTATCGTTGTTTCAACAGACAAGACATCTTATGGAGATGGAGACACTGTAATTATTTCTGGCCAAGTCCGAGAACTTTTGTCAGGATTTCCAGTAACTCTCCGAGTCATAGCTGCTAATGGTAACATCGTTACTCTTGGTCAACTAGATGTTAATGCTGACAAGACTTTTGGTACAGAATTAGCTAGTGGAGGACCACTTTGGCGCTCTACAGGTGAATATACTGTAATGGTTCAATATGGAACTGAATCTAGATCATCTCAAACTACATTTCAGTTTGGAGGTTCTAGTGGCGGTGGTTCAACCGGTGGACCTTCTGGACCAACCATAGGTGTTGATCGAACCAACTTTGTGCTAAGCTATACAATTACTGGAGGCAGTGTTCTTAGTGTAACCCCAGACGATGGAGCAAATTCATTGATTATTGGAATCTCTACAACAAGTGATGGAGAATTAACCATTACATTACCAAGAGAATTGATCGACGCATTGGATGCAGATGGTCAAGAAGATAGTTTCTTTGTTCTAATTGATGGGGAAGAGGTGGACTTTGACGAATCTAAAACCTCTAAAGATAGGACTTTGACGATTGCTTTCCCTGATGGAGCTGAAGAAATTGAGATTATTGGTTCCTTCGTGGTACCAGAATTTGGCACAATTGCAGCACTAATTCTGGCAATTGCGATCATATCAATAATTGCAGTGTCATCAAAGACCAAATTAAGCATCTTACCAAAATACTAAGATCTTCATCTTTTTTCATTTTTTAAATATACATAAATAGTCAGTTTACTCAAACGCAAACAAGATGAATACACGTACGTCGTATGTGGCAATAGCCATATTAGCCGCAGTATTTGCAACATCAACTTCAGCAGCATATGCACAAGGATTCGATGAGAAGGCTTGTCCAGATTGTGAAGGAGATGATGTAAGAATGCAAGGAAGCCAAGCAGTTCAAAAACAAATACCAATTACAGTTAGAACTGATAGTGCTTTGTATGATCACGAATCTACAATTATGGTACAAGGTACAGTATCAGCTATCAAGGCAGGTACTGAAATTGGACTAGTAGTAATAGGTCCACCACCCTTTAACAACATTGTAGCAATTGATCAAATCCCAGTTGCAAGTGATGGGACATTCAAAACCACACTAAGTACTGCAGGCGCATCATGGAAATACGACGGTACCTATACTATCAAAGTAACATACGGAAATCAACAAGTAAACAACAGAGCTCTAGTTGAGCTAACTGGTGGAGTTGCTGGAATTGGTTCCGGATGTGGCCCAGGCGAATTATCTGCAAGTGGAACATGTATCCCATACACTATCACATCTGGAAGTGTATCTGGTGCAATGTTTAGCTCAAAAAGTAATTCTCTGACAGTACAGATTAGTAGTGGAGGTTTAGATGGAAAACTAACTATTAATCCACCCACAACAGCAATCAGAGGTATCTTCATGGTCCTAGTCGATGGTGAAGAGTGGGATGACGCAGTAATTAACGGAAACAAAGTAGTTGTTGACTACCCTGCTGGAACTAACGAGATAGAAATCATTGGTACCTTCGCAATCCCAGAATTTGGCACAATTGCAGCACTAATTCTTGCAGTGGCAATTATTTCAATAATTGTTGTATCTTCAAGAACAAGATTGAATGTATTACCAAAATACTAAAATCTACATTTTTTCATTTTTTATTTTTTTATCTACAATTAATTAGTAAAGGAAATATACAATCGAATTATTATTTGAGCATGAAGACGTATTCTATCCTTTCAATAGTTGTTGCAGTATTGTTCTTTTCTACAATAACTGCATTTGCACAAAGTCAGCTACTCTTTGTAGATACATCTAAAAATGCATATGAGGAAGGAGAAACCATTGTCGTTTCAGGAAATGTTACATCAATAATTGCAGAAACTCCAATTACTTTACAAATTTTTTATGAAGGAAATTTGGTGGATATAGCTCAAGTTGAAGTAGCACAAGATGGCAATTATGCTCACACCTTTATTGCAAAGGGTCCTCTCTGGCAAAAAGATGGAAATTACATTGTAAGAGCTTTTTATGGTACCTCAACAATTGAAACGAATTTTGATTTTTACAGTAAACAAACACTAATTGATACAACAGATATTTTTGAAGTTGATGCCGGAAGTTATGGAACATTTGATGTGGATTACACAGTAAGAGGTGCCACGGTAAAAGATATGATAGTAGATTCAGAGATTTTTGCATTAATTGTCATACTAGAAACTGATGATGATGGCTCTATCACATTAAAATTACCTCGTGAATCAATTGATGCAACGAAGGCAAATAACCAAGATGATACTTTTATAATATTAATTGATGGGATAGAAGTACCTTACAAAGAAATTAGCACAAATTCAGAGTCCAGAACTATTACTATAGAATTTGAAGAAGGCGATTCTGATATAGAAATCATAGGCACTTTTGTAGTTCCAGAATTTGGAAACATAGTAATGATTATTCTCGTTACGGGGATTATTTCAACAATATTAGTTTCAAAAAAATTCAGATTACCAATTACTAAATCCTACTAAATGAAATTCTCACTGAAAACCGTATTTATCTTTTAGTGGGGAAAAACTTCGAAGTTCCTTTACTACTTTTTTTAAAATGTCTACTGTTTTTTCAATTTCTAACTCGGTATTCAAAATCCCTACTGTAAGTCGTAAAGAACCAGTTATTTGATCATGAGAAAAACCCATTGCTCTAAGAACATGTGATTCTTTTTGGACATGAACTGAACAGGCTGAACCAGTAGATGCTGCAATTCCATTTTCATCTAATTTGATAATAAGATCTTCTCCGTTAACGCCAAGGAATGTAAAATGAGCATTATTAGGAATTCTGTGAGTCTTATCTCCATTAAGTGTGGTATAAGGTATTTCATCAAGTATTGAAGTGATTAATTTTTCTTGAAGATTTTTCAAATTGGATATATTTTCCTTGATATTTTCGTTAGCTAATTGACATGCTTTTCCAAATCCAACAATGCTTGCAACATTTTCAGTACCTGAACGCATACCATCTTCTTGTCCTCCACCATAAATGAAAGGTTCAATTTCAATTCCTTTTTTGATATACAAAGCACCAACACCTTTTGGTCCATAAATTTTATGAGATGAGATAGACAGCATATCAATGCCTAATTTTTTGACATCTAATTCAACTTTGCCTACAGCCTGTACTGCATCTGTATGAAATGGAATGTTTTTTTTATGACAGATTTTAGAAATCTCTTCAATTGGCTGAATAGTTCCGACTTCATTATTAGCAAACATAATACTAACTAGACAAGTTTCTGATGAAATTGAGTTTTCAATATTTTTTGGATCTATCATGCCAGAATCATTTACGGGAATTTGAGTAATTTCAAATCCTTTTTTTTCAAGCATTTTACACGGTTCTAGTATAGCATCATGTTCAATTGAAGAAATGATAATATGATTTCCTTTTTTTGAATGAGCGATTCCAAATAGAGCTGTATTGTTTGATTCAGTTCCACCAGAAGTGATTAAGATTTCTTCAGGTTCAGCATGGATTAGATTTGCAATCTGTTTTCTAGCATTTTTTATTGCTCTACTTGCAGATCTGCCATATTTGTGAATTGATGAAGGATTACCAAATTGGTCCTGCAAATATGGAATCATTTCTTGTAAAACCTGTTCATTAACAGGAGTAGATGCTGCGTTATCTAGGTAAATCAATCAGCTATAACGTTAATCTTCCCAGATTTGTATCCTTCTGGATCAATTAGTACGGATTTAAAACCGATTTGTTCTAATCTGCTAGTAATTTCATTTAATTTAGTTTTATCAGAAAGTTTTTCGAGTTCTTTTTTTTCAATTTCAATTTTGGCAACACCGTCAAAATCTCTAACACGTACTTGATTTACATTAAGTATTTGTTTTACAAAAGATTCTCCAACTTCTATTCTAATCAACCTTTCAGTAGTTACTCTTTGTCCCCAAGGTATTCTAGATGCTAAACAAGAGTTTGAAGGCCTATCATAAACTGATAATCCAATTTTCTGAGATTCATTACGAATTTCATTTTTTGTTAACCCAATTTCTACAAGAGGACTTCTAATGCCTTTAGATCGTAAAGCATCGATTCCAGGTCTATAATCACCTAAATCATCTAATTGAGTTCCATCAACAATAGTATCCACATCTAATTTTTTTCCCAGAAGTATTAGATTTTCAGCAAGTTCATCTCTGCAATAAAAACATCGCTTGTTGTCATTAAGAACAAAATTTTCATTTTCTAATTCATTATAATTTATTATAATTTGCTCAATTCCAATTTCTGAACATATTTTTTGAGCAGAATCAAGCTCATCTTTTGATAGGGTTCTGTAATCTGCAGTTACAGCAATAGCATTATTGCCTAATTTTTGAAATGCAGTATATGCCACTAAAGCACTATCTACTCCTCCAGAAAGTGCAATCAAAACTTTCTTTTTACCATCAAACCAATTAATTAATTCATTAATCTTATTCATTTTAATCCAAGTTTTTGTTTTACAGCAATCCGAATTAATTCTTCAGTTTTTTTAAAGGATAGAGAAATAGAGTTTGAAATGTGTTTGATATCATCAGATTCAATTTTGAAGTTTTTAATTGAGCCTCCATCATATGAGATTTTACAATTAACATCATAATTAGAACCTTGAATCATAACAGATATTTTTTCAATTGAGCGAGGTACGGTAAATCTTTCCGAAGTTCGAACCCTTATTCCAAGAGTCCCTGTTTCAGAAACTAGTAATTCCATGATTTTGTTCATTGCTGTAGAATCACAGATTACTGAAACCAAATTGGTAGGTCTTCCTTTTTTTGTAACTGCAGAACTAATTGTAACATCTTTTGCCCCAGCATCCATAATTTTTTCAATCATATTTCCTAAAATTTCACCAGATACATCATCTACGTTAGTTTCTAAAACCTTTACAATATCATGTTGGAATTCCATTGATTTTTCTCCTTGAATGATTTTTAAAACATTTGAAAATCCATCAAAGTTTTTCTTCCCAGCCCCATAACCTACAGATTTTATTTTCATTTTTGGGTAATAGTCCATACATGTTTTTGTAATACTTGAAAGCATACTTGCTCCAGTAGGTGTAGTAAGCTCCTCTTTTACTTGACCACCTGAAATTACAATATTTGAATTTCTAAAAATTTCTAATATTGCCCCTGCTGGATTTGATGTAGTTCCATGAGAAAAAGTCAATGTTCCGCCACCCACTGCTACAGAAGTAGTAACAATTTCATCATCTAAGAGTTTTAAATCATCCAAGGCAACTGCTGTTCCAATAATATCAATAACAGTATCAATACTAGAAGCTTCATGAAAATGAACTGATGAAAGAGATGCTCCATGAATTTTGGATTCTACTTTCATTAGAACTTTAATGCTTGTATTAGCAAAGATTTTTGCTTTATCTGAAATATCTATTTTTTCTAACGTATTTTGAATGCATTTTTGGATTTGGGTTCCTTGTCGTTCGTTTGTTTTTTCTGTAATATCGAGATTTAATTCAGTAGCTTCAATTCCATTTTTTTTTATTTTACCAAAATCTATCTTGTTAATAGTTGAGCCAGGAAGTTCATCTTCAGCAATTTTTATCGCTTTGATAATTTTTGATTTATCTGCTCCCAAATCAACTAAAGCTGATAGAAGCATATCTCCAGAAATTCCTGCAATCTGAGAATCAATTACTATTACCATAAAATTGAATTGTTTAAAATGAATATAAATTCTCTTTAATGAAAATTTGAAAATTCATTAGATTTAATTATTGAATGTTAAAACCGCTTCCCATGATTACGATTATTGGTTCAGGAAAAGTAGGAGCAGCAGCAGCTCTTTTTTCAGCATTAAAAAAATTAGATAATGAAATTCTGTTATTAGACATTGTCAAGGGGTTGCCTCAAGGTGAGGCAATGGATTTGAATCACATGCTTTCTGAAAAAGGAATTGATGTAGAGGTACGAGGCTCTAATGATTATTCTGAGATGAAAAATTCAAAGATTGTAGTAGTGGTTGCGGGTTCAGGTCGAAAACCTGGGATGACTAGAATGGATTTACTAAAAATTAATACAGGTATAGTTAAGGATGTAGTTGAGAACATCAAAAAATATGCTAATGACTCTATGATAATTCCTGTCACAAATCCTTTAGATCCTATGGTCTATGTTGCAAACAGGGTTTCTGGATTTGAAAGAAATAGAATATTTGGAATGGGAGGCATGTTGGATCTTTCAAGATTTATTCAGTTTATTCATGAAGCAACAGGTCATTCAAGAAGTTCCATTCGTGCTTTGGTAATTGGAGAGCATGGGGAAAATATGCTTCCTTTGACAAGATTTTCTTCAGTTTCTGGAATACCTTTACCTTCATTACTTTCAAAAGATAAACTTGATTCGTTAATTCAAGATACAAGACAAGTTGCAGCAAAAGTGATTGAACAAAAAGGTGCTACAATACATGCTCCAGGTAACGCAATTTCAACCATCATTGAAGCAGTAGTAAGAGATCAAAAAAAAGTGATTCCAGTAGCAACAGCACTTGATGGAGAATATGGATTTTCAGATACGACTCTTGGAGTTCCAGCAGTAATTGGAAAAAATGGTGTAGAAAAAATTATCGAGCTTAAATTAAATGATGAAGAAAAAGCTGATTTGCAAAAATCAGTAGATAGTGTAAAAAATGCTATTTCTAATGTAAATCTCTAATTAGATTTTTAACTTAATTATACTGAAATGACCACTATGGAATTAGATGAAATTCTTGCATCATTAAAATCTGGAAAAATTACAGTTCCAAAGGCTAGAAAATTATTATCATTATATTCGATTGAAAAAGTTGAAGATTTTGCAAAAATTGATACTGGAAGAAAAAATAGGCGGGGTATTCCTGAAGTAATTTTTGCTGAAAACAAGCAATTATCTGAAATAAAAAAAATTTCTCTAAAAGTTTTGAAAAATTCAAATTCTGTCCTAATTTCAAGACTAAAAAAAAATGATTATGAGAAAATGTTAGAGTTTTCAAAGAAAAAAAAATTTAAAACTGAACTTGGGAAAAATTCCTCCTCAATTCTAATTTTTATTAAACCAATGAAAAAATCACAAGGAAAGGTAGGAATTTTGACTGCAGGAACCTCAGATATTGGAGTAGCAGAAGAGGCCAGACTCATGTGTGAGGCAATGAATTGTAAATGTATGACTAGTTATGATGTCGGTGTAGCAGGAATTCATAGGGTAATGCCTGTTCTAAAAGAATTTGTCAAAAATGATGTTGATGCAATAATTGTAGTTGCAGGAATGGAAGGTGCTTTGGCAACTTTAGTATCATCTTCTGTAAGTATTCCAGTAATTGGTGTTCCAACATCAGTTGGCTATGGTTATGGTGAAAAAGGAGTTGCAGCTCTTGCATCAATGCTACAAAGTTGTGCTTTAGGATTAGCAGTGGTAAATATTGATAATGGTATTGGTGCAGGTGCAATGGCCGCCAATATTGCAAAAAGGGCTTCTAGAAAAAATTAGACATTAATTATTCCAATGCTAGCTAATTCGGTTCCAATCCCATAACCAATTAGTGCAATTCCAGTTCCTAAAGCTGCCATCTCTATTCCTCCCTTAATCAAACTAGTATTTGCCATTCGTGATTTTACAGCACCAACAATAAATGATGCAGTAAGACTGATTCCTATAGCAATAAGAAGAGGGGTTAAACCAGAGCTAAAGAAAAATGGAATAATAGGCAAAATTCCTCCAATTAAAAATGCGCCAAACATTCGTAATGCACTTTTAATTGGATTACCCACAATTTCTAAATTCAAATTTAATTCCTCAGTAAGCATTGTATCTAACCAGACTTTTTTATCCGAAGTAATTTTGTTTACAATCATTTCAAGATCTTTTCCAGTGAAACCTTTTGTTTTGTAGATATCTTCAATTTCTTTGCGTTCATCTTCTGGTTTATTTTCTATTTCCCAGTTTTCTCTATCAATTTCTGATTTTAATAATTCCCGTTGAGATTTTACTGCAAGATAGTTTTGAACTGCCATGGCTTTGGCACCAGTAAACATTGCTACTAATGCTGCAAGTATTATGATATCAGAAGAAACCTCTGCCCCTCCTACCCCAGCTGCGATTCCTAATGAAGTATTTACTCCATCACCAAATCCAAAGACAAAATCACGCATAGAAGTTGATTCATTAAGGTGGGGTTCAATGTGACGGGGTTCACTAATTTCTTTCATTACTCGTTTCTTTCCTCTCATTTGAATATAAGCAATAAAAGTCAACATGATATTCGTAAATGATTTATATCATGCTTAGGGAAATTTGAGCAGTTGTCCGGCAAGCGAATAGTTCTTACGGCAGACCGTAGTCTAATGACTAATTATAGAGGCAATTTTCTCTATGGATTTATTGCATGTGGACCTTATGAAGTCCTTCCAGAATGGGTCTTTGACAAAGTCTTTTGTCCAGCAGTTGAAACTGATCCAGTTACAGGAGAGGCAAAGGTAGCCCAAGTGGGACTAAGACGAGTAGAAAGTGCATTATTACAAGGTTACAAAAGAGACGAAGTTTTTGTTGCAAATCCAGATTATCTTGAAAAATCTATAGGCCCTGATACAAAAATTGTAGGAATCAATGTAATGGATCCACTTGGAATGGCTCCAGTAACTACTACAATGTCACCTGAAAAATTATCATATGTTGCAATGAAATTCAAAAGAATGTGCGCAGATATTATCCAGTTAAAGAAAAAGTATGACTTCAAGGTTGTGGTTGGCGGTAATGGTGCATGGGAGCTTGCAAAAACAGATAGAATGAAAATTCATGGAATTGATACAGTAGTTGTAGGTGAAGCAGATGAACTAGCTTTAGATTTGTTTAATGATTTAGAGAAAGGGGATGCACCAGAATTAATGCATTGTTTTGTAAAAAATATTCAAAATATTCCAATTATTGAAGCTCCTACAGTAAATTCTCTAATTGAAGCAATGCGTGGGTGTGGAAGGGGTTGTGATTTTTGTGATGTCAATAAAAGATCTAAAAAAGATTTGCCAATTGAAAGGTTGAAAAAAGAAGCAAAAGTTAATCTTGATTATGGATTTGATTCGATTTGGTTACATTCAGATGAGATGTTACTTTATGGATGTGATAACAGAGATTTTGTACCCAATAGAGATGCCATCACTGATTTATGGAAAGGTCTGAAAACTTTAGGACCTAACTTTATTGGAACTACTCACATGACTTTTTCAGCAGTAGCTGCAGATCCTAAACTACTACAGAATATTTCTGAAATAAATGAAATGCAAAAAACTGGTAGATGGCTTTCTACCAATCTAGGTATAGAGACAGTTGCACCTAGAATGGTCAAAAAACATCTTGGTGTAAAGACTAAACCATTTTCTACAGATGAATGGGGCAGTGTAGTTAGAGAAGGGGCAAGAATCCTAAATGAGAATCATTGGTTCCCAGCTGCTACTATTATAATTGGATGGCCTGATGAGACACCTGATGAAGTTCAGTATACGATAGATATGATGCAAGACTTTAGGGCAACAGATTTTCGAGGATTAGTAGCACCTTTACTTTATCAGGATTTCAGTGAGAAAAATTCAATGCATTTTGGAAATCTAAATGAAGCACAATTTACATTGTTTTGGAAGTGCTGGGAAAATAACTTACGTGTGATAAATGATATCATTCCAATTATTCTTAGAAATAAAACCTACGGGCCAGCTATGAAAGTTTTCATGTATGGTATCATAAAGGCAGGAACATGGGCAATTATGAGATATTTGCGTGGACTGTGTAAGGATCTTTTCAACGGAAGAATGCCTGATGAGATTGTAGAAAAATATGCAAGGAGTAGATCTGTTAGTGCTCCTAAAATTGAAACTAAAAAATTATAATTTTTCTAAGGCAGTGTCTGCAATAGTATTACGTTTTGGTGTTAAAACAATAAAATAATTTTTATCTGCTCTTTCAATCGAATCTACTTTTTTATAGCTATGTGAAGTTAAATCAAATTCTAAAATTCTTCCATCCAATGTTCCTTTTGTGTAAATTAACAAATAAACATCACCTGTAGAAGGACTCAGGGGGATAAAGGAGAAAACATAACCTTTGTAAGAATTAATTGGAAGTGTATTTTTCATTGGAGGCGCAACAGAAGACATGTACATGAAAATATCTTCAACTGAATCAAACTCTTCGTATTCAATATGCATTAATCAATTATGATATATCTGAGTATAATAACCTAGAGAAAAATTTTGGCTATACTAGAACTTTTTCTTAAGTTTTAGTATAACTATTGCTGGTGCTACAAAATACATTCCTAGATTTAAGATGATTAGACTAATTCCATATCCTAACATCTCTTCTTCAGAATCTATATCCACATAATTGAGTATTGAAAGGGATGTCAATAGAGGAGTAATTGTAATCTTTACTGCTTCTTGGAACACAGGATTTTCTCTTTCCCAATCAGCTATTGTTGGAGAGAATGAATAATAGAATTGGTTAAATCCTGTCATAAATGCAGTTCCAGACATTGTACTAAGAACGGTATTATCACGAAGTTCTCTTAACATTTGAACTTGTGGTGCTAACTCAGAACCAAATGCTGCAGTTGCAATCAAGCATCCACCGCCTCCTGTTTGATCAGGAACACATTGGCCGTTTTGTAAATGAGTTCCAGGACCACAACTTGGCTCATCTGGTTCTTTATCCATACAAACTCCATTCACCAATTCTTCATTTGGTCCACACTTTGGTGGGGGTGGAGGCGTAGTAGTATCTGGTGGTGGGGGTGGAGGTGTAGTAGTATCTGGTGGTGGGGGTGGGGGCGGAGTATAACCTTCGCCTCCAGTAAATTCAAAAGTTCCTTCAGCTTTTTGAGCACCATAATTTACAAATATTGTATATTCACCAGCAGTCTTCCATGTTCCGCCTGCAATTACTTCAGTTGAATATGTTCCATCAGCTGCAACATTTACCTGCTGAATGGTAACAATGTTGTTTCCAGGATCTACAATACGAATTAAAACGGGTTGTTCATAATTTTCATTTAGAGTTTTCACTAAGCCTGAAATTACTACTTTTGAATCTGGAGAATATAATGCAAGTTCGGTTTCTATTGAAAGAGGTGGAATAGAGGAATCCTGGGCTTGAACAGCTCCCATTAATCCATATGATAAAATGGTAAATGATAACAATATCACAGATAGGTGTCCTAAATGCCTCATTTTCTGGATTTTATGAAGGATCATTGGTATTTATGTATTAGTGAAAGAAAAGTTGACTTTATCATATCCTAATTATACCACTCCTTACTAAAAATTCCAAGGCTGCAACAAATTCATCATCAGTTACGATGTCTTGTCCCCACCATTCAGCAGTATTTTTTATCCAGAAGGGAATATTTTGATCAGTGTTAGTTGATTTAACAGAATCTGGAAGAGTAATGATTTTTTCTTGAATAAGATGTTCAATTCCTCCAATAAATTCAGAGTCAGAGATCTGATCAGAAGCCCACCATCTAGCATTATTTTTTATCCATTCAGCTACCAAATGTTTTGAAACTTGAAATGAAGTATCTCCAACTTTAGAACCACGGTAATTAATATCGATGTTATATTTTCCTGTCAGAGATTTATCGTTTAAAGTTAGAATAACTTTGTATTCACCATCTTTTGTGGCATATACATTAATTTTTTCAGATGATTGGTCAGGTCCTTTTAGTATAATGTCAATAGATGTACCTTGAATGTAATTATCAACAGTTCCACTAAGAATAATATCTGATCTTTGATTACTTTTTGGAAGAATAATTTTTTCAGAGCTTAATGTAGGTGGGATTTTTCCAGAATATGAAGAGTCATAACTTGAACGACTGAAAATATTTTGTTCCCCAGATGAATCCCTAAAATCATAATATTTTGCATCCAGACTTCCACCTGCAGTAGAAATCAACTTTGTGCCTGTTTTATCACAAATTTGAGTTGGTAGCTTAAAACTTCCCTCAAAAATCCCAGAATTTGGTCCTTTTTCAACAAGTGCAAATCCAGTTGCAGCTAATCCCCCATGAGGAACACCATTCACTATACAACGTTTGTATCGAATATCTTTGATTAAAATTTCTACTAAGATATCCCCAGATGCAGTTCCAACAGTATCTACATTAGGTGAATTTGGATCATTTACAACTTGATATGATTCAATTTTATCATGTTTTAAATTAAGATCTGGATCATTTAGTACAAAATAAACTGGTTGGCCAAAACGATATGTGTCAGATGTAAAGGAAACAGTTCCTGAATTTGTTTTAATGTCTGTTTTTGCCGAAGTGCTAATGGTTACACCAACATCTGCAACATCAGAATATGCAATGTTAATTCCTTCTTCATCAATTAATCTATTATTTACAAGAAATTTAATTCTGTCATCAATGGTACGAAGTGATGTAATCAAATCTGGATCAAAAATATTTACTTGGTTAGTAACCGAATACTCTATTGTTCCAACAAAAATTCCAGAGTTACTTGCAGTTTCTTCTAATTCGAATCGATAAATTGCATTGTTTATATCATCAGTGTTTTTAAGTCCAAAAGAAAATAAATCAAAAACTATTGGTTGTGTAAATATTTCATTATTTATTTGGCCTGCAGAAGCTGTGTTATCATTTGAATCAAAGTTAATACTCAAAAATACTGATGATGAGCTTGGTATTCCAGAAATTGTTGCAATATCTGCATCATCTATTCTTACAAGTCCTACACCAGATGAAATATCACCAGAATCAACAATTGGCACTGTAGTTCCTGGCAATCCACCAAAATGCAATGACATACTTGTGTCAGAAAATGATGTAACGTCTAACTGTTCAGCAAAAGATCTTAAATCATAATTAATCCAATTTGTACCAAGATTATTTGGTACACTAACATCAATTAATAGTGATTGAAGGGTACTTGCTGTAACTCCTAAATTAAAAGAAATTTTTTCAATTGCAGTTGTTCCAGATGTCGTTGTGTCTATCAATAGTCTGTCTGAATTTTTATCTGGCACTGAAGATGGTATTGCCGTTCCACCTGCTAGTGCATCTGTAGAGTCAGGATAAAATTTTACAGCAAATGCGTCTTCAAGAGTAAATGGAGTTCCAATCTCCAAAGTCGGAATTATTGCCGAACTTCTAAAAACCTCTAAATCATCTCTTTCTCCTGAATTTACGTTCTGATCACTATCTACTACAGTCACAATTGCTTCCTGTCCTGCCTGAAATTGGCCTCCAGAAGCATCTAAAGACAAAGAGGCAGTAAATGAGCCAGAAAGAATGGATGTAGATTCATCATTATACTGGATTGTAGCTGATTGACTCCTTGGGGCAGTTGATAAAATTCCTACGGTAGACTCAAAGCTCGTATCATAATTTTCAAAGATTGCTGAATTTGGTTCGGATTCAACAATAGTAACTATTTGAGAAAAAGTATTAGTTGTATCTGAAACAAAACTTGAAGGTTGTTTTTTATTTGTTTTAAGTTCTGCAATGTTTCCAAGGTCCAAAGTCAAAATACCATTTTCATCAAAATCAAGACTTGAAAGATGGGGAACTAAATTAATTAATCCAGGACTATTATTTGCAGAATTAGCGCCTGATTCAGTAAATGCTTGATAAAATGTAGTTTCAGTAGAATTGATATTAAAAGTCCATGAATCTTCATCAGTTGGATCTTGATTTAATTGCATATCATTAATTTCAAAAAATACTTCTGCATTGTTTGGGTATCCTATTCTATCTGTAGTTAATGAAATGTTAATCATTTCATCATATTCAAGATTGACTTTTTGTGTACCGCCAGATCTATTGTATTTTATTTCTACATCATCAAAAGAAAATAACTGTATGATTGGCCATGCATTTGCATCAATACCAATTTGTCCAGTTGGTACAGATGGGTTGTTGTTTACACCTTTTGGATTTCGTACTACATTATTTTGAATACCTCCAGTAGGAGACATGGTACATGGAGTAAAGGAAGATTCTCCATTAGTAGATCCTAAAAGAGCACCCATTCTTGGAACTGCAACTCCTTCAGTATTAGAAAAACTAGCTCCCAAAACAGAAGATGCAGTACTTGCACTACAAAAGACTCCAAAGTCTAAACTTTTTCCAACAGCTAATGGTCCTGCATCAAGTACAATTTGATCGGCTTTTTTTGCCATGCCAAGGTTTGCAAAATATGCATACCATTTACCATCAGTAGCTTGAACCATTCTAAGTTTGTCACCGTTTAATGTAACATCAGGTTCTCCTTCTGCTTCACCAACTTCATTAAAATCAGGATCACTAATTACAACTTCAATTACCATCGAACCTGCAAAATGATTTTCAAAATCTGCATTTTCTGCAGAAACAAAAAGATGCGGATTATGTGATGCCTCAGCGTCTATGTTAGTATAAAATGGAATAACTAGAATTGAAGCAATAATGAGGAGGCATATTTTCATCAAATTTACTCGTAAAGGAGAAAAATCACTCAAGACAAATAACATTGTCGTATGATTTATCCGCAATTAGAAGACTAGTAATAAGATAAGTAGCGATCTGAAAAAGGTAGGATAGCCATGTTTGTACAAAGAACTCAGGTTCTCAAAATTTCGCTTTTTGCAATTTTATCTGCATTTGCTGTAGAATTGGTATTTGGATTAACATTCAACAGTTTAGGTCTAATTACTGATAGTGTTCATGCTTTACTTGATAGTGTAGTTACAGTTGTCTTACTTTTAGCTGCACGAATGGCAATCAAGCCTCCTGATGCAGAGCATACGTATGGACATGGAAAAATTGAAACACTTGGAGGATTGTTTGGTGGAATTGCAATTTTATTAATTGCTGCATTTTTTATTTTTGAAGCGATAAACCGTCTTCAAAGTCCAGAACCAGAAATTCTACCAGGAGTGCTAGCAATAACAGCAGGAATTTACACAATTGGAGTCGATATTTTTAGAATAGTTCTCTTAGGCAAATCTCTCAAAAAGCTTGGAGGTACAACTCTAAAGGCAGATCTTTACCACGCAGTGATGGACCTAGGTTCTACTTTGGTTGCAATAGTTGGAATCCTGTTAGTAACTACAGGATTTTATCAAGGAGATTTTATTGCAGCTATTGTTTTAGGTGTTTTACTTGCAGTGTTAAGTTTAAAGTTAATTTATCGAACTGCAATGGATCTTACAGATATTATCTCACCAGGACTTGTGTCTAAAGTTAGAGATGTAGCCCAAAATACGGAAGGAGTTTTAGAAGTAGGACCAATTCTTATGAGAAAATCAGGAGATACTATCTTTTGTGATGTAACAATTTCATTGCGAGGGGATGTTAGTTTTGATAAGGCTCATGAGATTTCACATCAAACTGAGAAAAATATTAAAAATCTAATCTCAAACTGTAAAACTCTAGTTCATTTTGAGCCAAGATGGAAGGATGTTCCTCAAGAATCAAAAATTAATGATATTGCCAGAGGAGTTGAGGGAGTAAAAGAAGTTCACAACATTTCATCATATTCATCTGAAGGAAAAATCTACGCTAGTCTTCATGTAATGGTGGACCGTGAAAAAAATCTAGAAGACGCTCACAAAATCTCCGAGATTATTGAAAACAAAATTCTAAATGATCTTCCTGAGATATACCATATCACAATTCACCTGGAGCCATTTGTGACTATACCTGAAAAGCTGAGAATTGGGGGGAAAACTACTGAAGAAAAAATTGGTTCTTTACTTAAAGAATATTCTGAAATCAAAAAAGTTGGGAGAATAATTATTCTTCAATACAAGAATATTCAAAAAATAGATATCGATTGCTCTTTTGATAGAAATTTATCAATTGAAAAGGTTCATGATGTAACCTCTCTAATTGAGCGAAAGATTCGAAGTCAGTTCAAAAATGCAATAATTACTATTCATCCAGAACCTGTTTGAATTAAACAAGAATACTAGTTAGATACATTATTAGCATGCCAATTGCAATTCCTGCTGCAACTGATGCGCTAGAAAGAGATTTGTCTTCTTCTCTAATCCATCTTAAAATGCCAACTACTACTTGAAAGATTGCACCTGCTCCTATTGATAAAAATACAATTGCAGTAAATGGAGAATAAAGAAATCCCCCTAGCCAAGCTCCAAAAATAGCAGGAGCCCCTGCAATTAATCCTAATCCGAAAAGCTTTCCTATCATTGGTTTTCCTTTTGCCATGGGGGCTGCAATAGCAAAACCTTCAGATGTATTGTGTAATGCAAATCCAACTATCAAAAATGTGCTAAACGCAATTTCGCCTAGACCCACTGCTGCTCCAATTGCTAATCCTTCACCAAAGTTATGCAACCCAATACCAATTGCAATCATTAATCCCAATGCTACTGGCTTAGCATATGGAGAAGAAGCTGCTCTGTCAACTAGTTTGTTTCCTGAATAGTATAATCCTAGAAAAGAAAGTATTACAACAGTTGCAATTAACAAAGCACCATTGAAGCTTCCAGCTAGAAACTCGTCAGAAACTTCAACTGCTTCTTCTATAGCATCTATTCCTAAAAATAGCAACAAGCCAACAGTGATTGCCAAAAAGAAATTGTATTTTGCCTTACTAATTCGTTTAATAAAAGGCAACCACAACAGGCCAATCATCACAGGAATTATTCCAACATAAGTTCCAATGATTGCAAAGAATACTATAAGATCACTAGTTGGTTCTAAAGAAAGAGCAGCTGCTTCAATTTCTTTTTCAAAACGAGTTCCATCCTCAATGGTTAATCCTACAATGTATGGTTCTGCTTCATTCCATTCAAATGGAATTCTAACTAGTGCAGTTTCATATCTATCCAAAAATCTGTCAGGCTCTATCGCTGAAGGTTGAATTCTATCATTGACATCAGCCATTACAACCTCGACACTTATTGGGCCGGTATTTCGAACAGTTGCTTGAATCTCACCTTTAACAAAATCTACCTTTTCTATAGTAATTTCAGGCAATGGCGTGCCTAAATCTAGCAAATCTGCGCCCGGTCCAAAAATGTAGGCTATCAAAACTATGACTAGGGCAAATGGGATAAGCCCGCTAGCTACCATTTTTGCTCGAGAATTCTGATTAACTTCCATATTCTCCACCTAAACTCGATTCGTTTTCATTTACCAAAAATAATCCAACCCATCCCTTTTCTGAAAATTCTACTTTATGTGCATGGAAAAGATATTTTCCTGGGTAATCATATTCAAACTCCATAATCCCACGTTCTGTTTGAGATAGAGTAATCATGTCGGTGTAAAAAGAAGGAACAGTGTCAGTTCCTGTTGGAAAGTAATGATATAGATTTCCATGCAAGTGTAAATTGTTTATTGGATCAAACTCTACCATGTTTACAACATAGACTCGAATTAATTCATCAGTGTTGATTTGAATTGGGTGATGCTGATAATAAAATGGAATTGTATTTGCTGCATAGAAATTATTTTCAGTATCAAAATCAGTATCTAAACCATTTAGAACCATAACCATTTCATCAGCTGGTGCTCTACCTTCTTTTGGATCAACAATGTAGACCCCATACAATCCATGAACAATGTGTTCTTCAAGTGGCATGATATGACAGTGATATGGATGAACGCCAACTGGTTCAGCTAGCCATTCATATGTAAACTGTCCTCCCCCAGGACCTACTGATTCAAAAACTCCATCCATTTCAGCTTCATGAATTCCATGAAAATGCATGGTGTGCTCTTTTGCGCCATTATTGATAAAGTGAATTCTAACTAAATCGCCTTCTGTTGCTCGAATTGTAGGACCAGGAACTGTTCCATTAAAAGTCCATACATTGTAAAATACACCTGGAGAAACCTCCATTATTTTATCATCTTCTGCAATAATCGTAAATTCTCGAAGTGTTGTTCCATCTGGTAATTCTGAAATTCTGCCATAATTGAATTCTCTAAGATACTCCATTGGATCAAACTCCATTGTGGAAACAGTGTACAAAGGATCTAAGACTTCACCGGTAGTTTTTACAATTCCCCCTGAATGTGTAACAAATGTTTTTTCTTCAGATTGGGCTTCTATAGCTCCAGGCATTACAAAGTATAATGTAGCTGCAACACTTGCAATAGCCAAAATTGAGATCATAAAACTTGTTTTAGAATTTTTCATTTTAGTTTCAGTCCACTGTATTCTTATTTAAATTTAGCCTAGGCTAACTTTTTTAGTCTAGTCTAATTTTATTAGGATTGGCTAACATAGTCATGATTTTGGCTTTATTTTGAGACAAATGGCGATTTGAAGAATTTTCTAATTTTGAGGAGATACTAATGAAAAACTACCACAATGAAATATACTTCTCTCTCTTATCTCTGCATCAGTTCCTCCATAGAATCTATTAAAGAGATTATTATCTTGCAGATATACTGAATATTCTTCCAAATCACAGTTTTCATATTCCCATGTTTGCAAGACAGTACCATCGCCTGAAACAACATCTATACTAGCATCAAACTTTTTAAATAAAGTTGAATCAATCTGAAAATAATCATCTATTGCTTGATAATATCCTAGATTGTCTTTACTGGGTAAAGTTTCTAACAAAAATTTGAATGGAGTTTTTTTAGGTAAGGGATTTTCTGGATTTATTTGATTGAGTTGAGTAGAATATTCCTTAAATGGAACAAATTTGAAGAAATTAGATTTTACCACTTCTGTATATGGAATTAATCCTTCAGAAAATTTTGCAACAAAATACATTGCACGATCATTTTCGTTTGGAAGGAAATCTAATTGAGTTGTTGCTTTATTCTCTGAACTTACTTTTTCGGTTTCAAGTTTTGGTTCAGATTTTTCTGCAATAGAGGATCCTATAGATATCCATCCTGATTCGATCAATTTTTGAACTGAAGAGGGTCTAACGCATGCTGTAGATCCATCAATACTTTTGATTAGAAGCTGGAGGCCTACATCACATTTCAATTGATTCGCAGAAGGTTTTTCCATTATCTTTGGAGTATTAGTGATAGATGACTTTTGGGAATCTTCACTAATTTGAGAAGGTGGATTAGATTGTTTCATAGGCTTTGAAGTTACAATTTCACCTAACTGTAATTTCTCCCAACTTTTTGCAATATCCATACTCATACATGAATAATCATTTTTTTGAAATTTATGGACTACTACATATCCTTCTCTACATTCAGTATTAGGCCCTACCTCTGCATTAACAAATGGCAAAATAGGAATAAATGCTATAGAAAAAACTAATGGAATAATTGTAAATAGTATTTTGTTTTTCAAGCAGATTTTTTCGAAATTACTAGTAATTTAAAACAATCTTTTTACAAAATAAAACAAGTTTTAACTAAAGGAGATTTTCAAAAATAATATGGAAAAGTCTTTGGTTTTCTTATTAATAGTGGGAATAATTCTTGGTGCAGGAATTGCCCTCTCATTTTATGGAGCACAGCTTACTACACAAGATATCATAGTTAAAGAAGAAAGAGTAGAGTCTGGTTCTTCTGTTGATGTATCAGTAGAGCTTGATCCAAAATTAGGTGAAACAGGAGTATATGCTGTTTTGGTAAATGACTTCAAAGAAGATTCAGTATCTATCTCGTTATACGATCCTTTTGGTTCTGAAATTCTTTCAAATAATGCAGAAAAAGAATCCACTGAAGAAAGATTTGAAATTGTTTCAGATGGAACCTATAAGCTTGAAATAAAAAATTCAGGTCTAGAAGAATTACTAATAGTTGCAGGATTAGGTTACATGCCAGATTCAGGAACTTTATCGGTTGGAATTACTGGGTTTTATCTTACAATTGTTGGATTAATTGGAATAGTTGGAGTTGGATTTTATGCAATTAAAAATAGACAAAAAAATAAATTCAGTTAAGATAACTATCCATTTTTGCTAGTCCGTCTTCTACATCTTTAAAATTTCTATCTTCTTCAATTAGTTTTGTTAGTTTCTCACCATCAGCAGAAAAAATTATTTTTCCATTACTATTGTCCTCTTTAACAAAATCATGTTCTAAAAGATAAGACAGTTTGTCACGAATTTCATTTTCAGATTTTTTTAGAGTGTCTACCAAATATGATAGTTCTTTTCCTTCATTTTCTAATTCAGCTAAAATTTCAGATGTATCTGGATCAAACATACAGTCAAGAACTTTTTCTTTGTCAAAAGTATCCAATTAATATCATAAACTACCCGTTCATTTATAGAATTTTCTAAAAGAAGTACTGATTAATGAAAAAAAGAGATTTTCTTATCTAAATCTCAGCATGGTTTTTATCTCGGTTATTTCGAATCTTGCATACTTGAGTTCAAGCGAATTTCAGCATATTGTAAGAATTGTAGGAAACGATATTCCTGGAGAGAAGAAAATTATCGTAGGTCTTACCCAAATTAAGGGCATTGGCATTCCTTTTGCAAATGCAATTTTAGAATCTTTGAAAATTAACACTAATAGTAATATTGGAAATCTCACAGATTCTGAAGTCCAGGCAATTGAAAAAATTATTAAAAATCCAGAAGCAGAAAATTTCCCTAGATGGTTTCTTAATAGACAAAATGATCTTGAAACTGGTAATACTAGCCATTTGATTACTTCAGATATTGCATTAACAGTTAGAAATGATGTAGAGCGAGAAAAAGCAATCTACAGTTGGAGAGGTTATCGTCACATGTATGGATTAAAAGTTAGAGGACAACGAACACGTACTTCAGGCCGTAAAGGCGGAGCTGTAGGTGTTCAGAAAGGTGGAAAAGTTTTACCAGCAGGGGGAGCTGGTGCGCCAGGTGCACCTGGTGCAGAAGGAGCAGCACCAGCTGAAGGTGCAGTACCAGCTGAAGGTGCAGCACCAGCTGAAGGTGCAGCAAAAGCAGCACCAGCTGCAAAGGGAGCACCACCAGCAGCAGGAAAAGATGCAGCAAAGACACCACCAGCAGCAGGAAAAGATAAAGGCGGAGCAAAAAAATAGGTGAACTAAATGGGAGATCCAAAAAATCCAAGAAGAGTATGGAAAAAACCAAAACGTCCATTAAATTATGAGTTAAAAATGGAAGAATTGAAAACATTAGGAACATTTGGATTAAAAACCAAACGAGAATTATGGAAAGCACATACAGAGCTTTCTAGATTAAGACATCAAGCACGTTCGTTACTTGCACTTAGACAAGAAGTTAGAGAAAAAGAAGAACCAATACTTATGCACTCACTATCTAAAGTGGGATTAGTAGAAGAAAATGCAACTCTTGACGATGTATTGAACTTACAAGTTACTGATTTACTATCTCGCAGATTACAAACAGTTGTACTAAAGAAATTTCCATTTAAGACACCTTATCAAGCAAGACAGGCAGTGATACATGGTCATATTATGATTGGTGATAGAAAAGTTAACGTGCCATCTTATGTTGTTGGTACTACTGAAGAAAAGGATGTTCATTTAACTCCTGATTCAACTTTGAAAGATCTTTTAGAAAAACAAGAAAAAGAGCAACCATCTAAAGAAAGTCTAGGAACTGAAGCCACAGATGAAATTAAAGTTGAAACCCCTGAGGCACCTAAAGAGCAACCTGCTGAAGAGCCTAAGGTTGAGAATTCTTCAACTGAAAAACCACAAGCTTAAGCTTATTTGTAAATATTTCAATAATAGGATAGAAAGATTATGTGTTCGATAATAGGCTACTACGGAAATGATTCTGCTGCACCCATTATGGTAAAGGGTCTAAAGCGGATGGAATACCGAGGTTATGATAGTGTTGGGATAGCTACAAAATCTGATCATAAAATAGAGGTCAGAAAAGGTGTAGGAAAAGTTTCTGAAGTAAATGATTCTCAAAAACTGGATAAACTACCAGGAAGTATTGGAATAGGCCATACTAGATGGGCAACTCATGGAAAAGTTACTGCAACAAATGCACATCCACATCCTAGTGCTTCAGGAAAAATTGCAATTGTTCACAACGGAATAATAGAAAATTTTAATGAATTAAAAGAAGAACTACAAAAGGATGGATTTACTTTTGTTAGTGAAACTGATAGTGAAGTAATTGCAAATCTATTACAAAAAAACTATAACGAAACATCTGATGTAAAAAAATCAATTATCAATACAGTTTCAAAATTGAAAGGACATTATGCTTTTGTTGCAATGTTTGAAAATGGAACACTTGCAGCTGCTAGATATCACGAGCCATTGATAGTAGGAGTAGGTGAAGATAATTATTTTCTGTCTAGTGACGTTTTAGGTTTTATAGAAAAAACAGATGATGCTATTTACATTGATAACGGAAATTTTATTCTGTTAGATTCTTCTGGTTTACAGATATGTGATTTTGAAGGTACTCCTGTCAAACAACAAATCACCAAAGTTTCAAAAGAATTTGCTGATGCATATAAAGGAGATTATGCCCATTTTACACTAAAAGAAATATCAGAACAGCCTGAAACAATATTAAATGCAGGTAAAAAAACTGAATCTGCGATAGAACAGACTTCGGATTTTATCAAGCATGCAAAAACTGTTTACATAACTGGTAGTGGAACAAGCTATAACGCGGCACTTGTTGCAAAATATTTGATGTCAAAATATGCTAAAATAAAAATTGAGCCAATTATTTCAAGTGAGCTTCCAACATTACCTGATTCAATTGAATCAAATTCAATACTTATTGCAATTTCACAAAGTGGAGAAAGTGCAGATGTTCTTGAAGCAGTAAAAATTGCAAAAAAATCAAATGCAAAGATTCTAGCACTTGCAAATCACAAAAACTCTGCACTAGTTCACGAGTCCTCTCTTTTTCTTGGAATGAATTGTGGGCCAGAAGTAGGAGTAGCAGCTACTAAGAGTTTTACGTCTCAACTTGCAATTTTGTATAAAATTACAGAAAAGCTATGCGATGGATGCTTAGATTTAGATTTTAAACTAGTATCTGATTCAATTTCAAAAATTCTTTCTAGTCATGCTAAAATTCAGAATATTGCCAAGGAATTGAAAGAAGTCTCAGACATTTACATTCTAGGACGCGGGATTCATTATCCTATAGCTTCGGAAGCTGCTCTAAAAATGAAGGAGCTTACATACATTCATGCGGAAGGAATTCCTGGAGGTGAGCTAAAACATGGTCCATTGGCGCTTATGGATTCAAATGTTTATGTGATTATTATTAATCCAAATGATTCAACTTATACTGATACTTTAACGAGTGCAAGCGAAATCAAAGCAAGAGGTGCAAAGATTATTGGGATTTCCGATAAGAACAGCGATGTATATGATCATTGGATTGAAATTCCAACCATTAAAGAAACAATGTTTCCATTGATTGAAATAATTCCAATACAGTTACTATCTTACTATTCAGCTATAGAAAAAGATACAGACCCTGATTATCCAAGAAATTTAGCAAAATCAGTTACTGTAAAGTAGTAATTCTTTGATATTCTTTTTCAGTTTTTTCTAATAGTTTTTGAGAAGTTAATCCCGTTTTTAATATTGCAGAGATCATTGCACCACCCGCACCCGCTCCTTCTTTTACAAATCCATCTGCATATGATTTTAGACCTTGAATTTTAGAATTTTCCAATTTTGGATCAATTACTAAAATTGGTATATCAACAATTTCTTTTATCATATCCAAAAAATTTGCAGAATCATCATTTACTATGTAAGATGTTGTACCTATTGCAATATTATTTTCATCATAACCAGTTGTGTGACCTAGAGCTAATACTGCAGCCATCTGGGTTCCTCCAGCTAGAATTACTTTGCAAGATTGAGAAGCAGTACCTAACATGCCTGCAACAAAAGGAATCATTGGATCACCTAGGTTTGCAATAACATCATAGGCATCTTTAGATTTTGATCTATTCAATGCGTCGTGAACTACTTTATTTTTTAACTCTACAGGATTTTCAGGAATACTGGAACTAACTTTACCGTCAATATCAAATCCTTTGAGTACTGCCATGGCAGTAGTTGTTCCTGCAGGAATACTCTCACCAATTACAAGACAATCAGTTACTGCCCCAAGTGTTCTTCCAATTATTCTTCCATATTCAACTGCTCGAAGAACATAAAATCTATCTAAAGCTGGCTCGTTTTGAATATTTTTTCCATAATCTAGTCCTGTTTCAATAAAAGGAATGTCAGGTAAAATTTTACTTCCAGCATTAATTATAACATGAGGGATACTTGCTGATTCAAGAGCAACTTTAGTAAGAATTGCAGGAGTTGGCTTTCCATCAGGAGTCATAGGAACAGAGTCAATACACTTGCAGCTTCCATAGTGTAGATATTCTGAATCAGCTGGTGATGTAAATTTAATAAAATCTGGATTAGAGCCAGCTGCAGTGATTCCTGGAATTTCACTAGTTTCAGTATAAGAGATTACAAGTGAGAAAAGAAATTTTTTGTTTTCAATAGATTTTACAAAGTTGTTTCCTTTTTCTATATTCCCTAGGATTTCTATATCATCCACAAAAAATCACTGACCCATTAACTCCACAAATTCTTGTTCGGTTCTTTTTTGCAAAACAAAATTAGTTTCTTTTTCTTTGCTTAATGTGGAGGTAGGGGATGAACCATAATTATGACCAGAGTATAACACTAAATTTTCATCCATGTTATACAAAATATCAAAAAGACTGTGATAAAGCTCTTTTGCACTTCCTCCGGGTAAATCAACTCTACCACAATTTCCAACAAATAGTGTATCACCTGAAAAAATTTTTCCATCGCCTACCAAACAAATACTATCTTTGGAATGACCAGGTGTATGAAAAACAGTTAACTCTGAATTTCCAAACGTAATTTTTTCTCCATCCTTTAGAGCAATGTCATGATCCAAAGTAGAAGCTTCATGTTGTACAATCTTTGCACCGGTAGATTGGGCCATTGCTTTATTTCCCAAAGTGTGATCAAAATGATAATGAGTATTTACAATGTATTTTATTTTGAGATTATATCGAGAAATTACATTGTGGATTTCTTCAAGATTCCATGAAGGATCTAAAAGAATTGCATCGTTTGTATCTTCATCTTCTAAAATGTATGTAAAATTAGCCATACTTCCAACCTCTATTTGGTGGACTTTCATAAAATGCCAGCCTCTGCCTCAGGTGGAATTCCAATTTTTTCTGCAAATAATTCTCCTGTCAGGTCTTTTCTTTTTGGTATTCCCTGTTTCATTTTATGAAATGTTACAGTCATATCTGCTTTAACATAGATATTTGCTGTCTCTCCAGTTTGAGGATCCATGCCAGATGGAACATCAACTGCAAACTTGAAACAAGTTTCATTATTGATATAGTTTATTGCAGATGCATATGGTTCTCTTATTTCACCTGTTATTCCGGTTCCCAAAATTCCATCAATAATTATGTCAGGAGTAAAATCTAAATCAAGATTTCCTCCAGAAAGTAATTTTACTGAAGGCATCTTTTGCAATAAAGACCAGTTCCAGTTGCTTTCTTCAGTTTTGATTTTTTCTGGTGAACCTAACAACATCACAGTTACTTTTGCACCATACCCAACAAGATGTCTTGCCATAACCATACCATCTCCACCGTTATTTCCCATTCCAACAAAAATCAAGACGTTTTTTGATTCAACGTTCCCAAATTTTTCAATTAATCTTCTTACTGCTGCAGCACCTGCATTTTCCATCATGAATTTTTTTAAAAAACCCATTTCATGGCCCTTATTTTCAATTTGATACATTTGATCTACTGTTATTTCCATAGTTTATTGAAAAAATGTGCATAAAATAAGGGCTTTGGACATATGAAATATGACTAAATCACAAACAAACTAAGTTTCTAAAAGGACATAATCCCTAAGGATTCATCTTTTGCATAAAGGTTTGATTTTGCATTAACTGTTGCATATACATTTGATTCCCCATCATGTGATTCATCATTTGTTGTTGGAACTTGGGATCATTCATCATTGTTCCCATCATTCCATGCATCATTTGTGGATTTTGCATCATCCATGGATTATGCATCATCATTGGTTGGTTCATGTTACCTCCCATCATACCTGCACACATTGGACATCCCATGGTATAGTTTCCCATCATCATTCCTTGGCCCATCATTCCTTGACCATGCATCGTGTTCATCCACTGCGTATTACCATGCATTGCCTGCATCATTTGAGGATGGTTCATCATGTATCCCATCATTTGAGGATGTTGCATCATGTTGTTCATCATGCCTGTCATGAACTGTTGGTCTTTTGTCATGTAGTTATAATCCCAAGTTCCCCAACCTCTGTCTACTAATCTCATGTAAGATGATGGTGTGAAACATACTGGATCTCCATTATGTCTCATCATCATTCCCATTCCAGTTGGACATGTGATTTGATTTAGGTCATTGTGCATCATCCATTGCTGTCTTACCGATATATGTTGAGTTTGTGCCATTGCTTCATTTAGAATACTTGGGATAGTACCTACTAGTACTATTAGAACAAAAATTGAAGAAAGATACCATCCATTCAAGTATGAGTGTTTTAATAGAAAATAGAATTTAATCCCATATCTAAATTCTCAAAGATGGTAATAGTAAAAGGTATTTAGAAAATGTTTGTGGTTAAAAAAAGATTATGGCTGTTGAGCTAGAAGATCTTCCCATTCATCTTCATCACTTACTTCATCAAGTAACACAGTCTTGAATAATTCGTATGAAACATAGTCTTTGTCCTTGTATTTGTCAACCATTTTATTGTAAAAATCCACTGCACATCTTTCTGCATCAATAACGTCTTGAATTACTTGTTTTAAGTTGCCTTGGTCTTTTGGGGGTGCTTTATAGCCACATCCTCCAGTCACAGCAAGCTTTGAAAAATCCATTTCAGGCGTGCCTCCTAATTCTATTATTCTATTAGCAAATCTTTCTGCATGCATTAGTTCATCTGCAGATTGTGTAGTTAATCGAGAACTTACTGCATCAGCATTAATTCCACTTACCCAATGGGCTGCAAGCCAATATTGAAAGTGTGCACACCACTCATCAGCATATGCTTTATTGAGATCAGATATGACTTCATTAACATCTATCTTAGCTTGAACTATTTCTCTTCCTTTTTTACCCAATAATACTATAATGCAGATTTCTAATAAAAAGTAAACTCGTAATCTAGGAGTTGATAATCAACATATCGTATTATTATTTAGATTATGGAATAAATTATGATAAAAATGGGAGCAATGCCAGAAAGAGAATCAGTAAGTAGAAAATCATCTTCAAGTAAAAAATCAATGATAATGATAGTAGGCATTATTGGTGGAATAGCACTTGTTGGTGTGAGCTACATGATGATATTTGTCGAGCCAGAAATAATAGAAGAAGTAGTAGAAGTTATTGCAGTTACAGAAGATGGATGTATAGCTGAAACAGCCGATAGGTTTGCCGTAAATATTGGACATTGTGATGCACAGCCGGGAGATGTAATTATGGCTCCTGTAGACCAAAAGGCCAAAGAGCGGACAATGGCAATGCTTACTCCATAGATTTTTTTATTCAGATGAATTGATGAATTCGATTAAAAGTCAATTAACATTGGGATTGTCATTAATTTTTGTTGTAGTTATTTTTTCAGCTAATACTCCAGCAAATGCGCAAGACATTTCTCAACTAATGGCTGAAAAATATTCCTTACAAGTAAATGAACAAACCTTTGATGTTTACTATGGATTTAAGGGAAGTTTAGAAATAGATATTTCAGATCTTGAAGTTGAAAATCCTTATGTTTCGAATATGATTCTTAACCAAGAGCAGAAATCAATAGAAGTGATTTTTGATGAACATGAATATGCTGGGCCGGTATGGCTAAGATTACCCACAGAATTAATTACTGCCGAGGAAGGGAAATTCCAGCTTTTCATTGATGATGCTGAAAAACCCTATGAACTAACCTACTATGCCAATGAAATTTCCGTTGGTTTTTTCATGCAAGAAGGATCACAGAAAGTCGAGATCATTGGAACAAGTGTGATACCAGAATTTAGTACCATTGCAGTTTTAGTTTTAGGTACAGGAATGACATCATTAATCATCTTAAGTCGAAAACTCAAAATTTAGGCATTTGACTTGAATACGAATTAAAGGAATGGGCAAACGACTTTATCCTTGTTTTAAAAAGATAGAATATGTTATTACAAAATCTAAAGTTATCGCTAACTAAAATTGCAAAATCATTAGATGCTGCACAGAATTCAAGAGAATATTTAATAAAAAATACTCGAGATGTTGTAATTTCCTGCAGCCAGTCTATTATTGCAGCTCATAAAGGGGATTTAAAGGAGGCAAAAAAGAAATTAGAAAATGCACAGAAGTTACTTTTAGCAAATAGAAAAAAAGCTGATTCGGATTTAAAACGCTATCTTGTTACACCTGAACAGGAACTAGTTGAAGCAGCATCATTTATTGCAATACTAGAAAAAAAATCACTTCCATCAATAGATACTCTCAAAGTATCAAATGAATCGTACATCCTAGGTTTACTTGATCTAATAGGGGAATTGAAAAGAAATGTGTTTGATAACATTAGGATTGGAAAATCAAAAGAAGCCGCAAGAATTTTTGAGATAATGGAAAACTTGTACCTGTATTTGTATCCATTTGCAATGTATGATAAACTTGTAAAAGAAGCAAGGAAAAAACTTGATGTAAATAGAAGATTAATTGAAGATGCACGATCTGCAGTTACAGAAGAGGTCCGAAGAGCAAATTTGATTGATTCTATTAACAAATTCACAAAAACAAAGTAATATTTTTTAAAAATCAATAATATGAATGCGGGCGATGGGATTTGAACCCACGAACTCCTAAGAGACTAGCCCCTCAAGCTAGCGCCTTTGGCCAGGCTGGGCTACACCCGCAACGGATTAGTCATGCAGGGTTTTTATAATCCTTGATTACTTTTTTTAAAATATGCTTGTTCCAGTTAGATGTTTTACCTGTGGAAATCTTATTGCCGATAAATTTGAAGATTATCAAAATAGAATCAAAGCAGGAGAGGAACCAGCTAAAGTCTTAACCTCTTTGGGTATCGAAAGATACTGTTGTAGAAGAATGTTGTTAACTTCAGTTGAAACAATTCAACAAGTAGTTCCTTTCTATGAAGCAATTCGTAGAAGACACTTAGAAGTTCAATCTGAGTTAGAGTAGTTTGCCAAAAATTACATCTGTTAAGGCAAGAGTAATTTACAATAGCAGAGGTACTAAAACAATTGAAGTTGATGTTACTTCTGATGACAAATTTCTTGGAAGAGTGTGTGCACCATCAGGTGCAAGCGTAGGTAAGCATGAGGCAGTAAATTTTCCAGATGGAGATCCTCAAAAAAGTTTCCAGTTATTAACAGAAAACTCTGAAAAATTCTTAGGAATTGATTCTACTGACCTTAAATCCATTCATGATACAATTCGTTCTTTAGATTCAAGTCCAGTGTATTCTAAAATTGGTGGAGCCGTTGCTTTTGCAGTAACCATTGCGTCCTTAGAATCAGCTGCTAAAGCACAAGATGAGCCTTTATTCAAATTAATTTCAAAGGATCAAGACTATAGATTTCCAATTCCTATAGGAAATATTTTGGGGGGAGGAGCCCATGCAGGACCTGGAACTCCAGATATTCAAGAGATTTTAGTTTGTGCGATAGGTGCAAAAACTATTCGAGAAGCAGTTGAAACTAATCTTTCAGTACACAAAGAATTACGAAATGTTTTGCAAAAAGACGATCCTAGTTTTACCAATGGAAGAGGTGATGAAGGAGGATGGGCTCCAAAAGCAGATAACGATAAAGCTTTAGAACTATCTGCAAAAGCTTGTGAGAATTTAGGATTTACTTTGGGAAAAGAAGTTGCTTTGGGAGTAGATTTTGCTTCATCAACACAATGGAGTGATGAAAATAAAAAATATCTTTATGATAGAGCAGGATACGAACATACTCCTGAAAAACAAATTGAGTGGGTATCTAAAATTATTGAAAAATACAAACTAGTTTATGCTGAAGATGCAGTTCATGAAGAAGCATTTGAGGAAATGGCAGAACTTACATCGAAATTTCCTAGTACTCTAATTACAGGAGATGATTTGATTGTGACAAACACGGAAATTCTAAAAAACGCTATTAAATTAAAGGCATGTAATGCAGCAATTCTAAAAGTAAATCAAGCAGGAAGTCTTTATGATGCACTTGAATTTGCAGATGTAGCCAACTCAAATAACATTAAATTGATTACTTCACATCGTTCTGGCGAATCAGTAGATTCTCACATAGCGCATATTGGGATTGGAACAAACTCAAAAATGCTCAAAGTTGGAGTTGTAGGAGGAGAAAGAGTAGCTAAATTGAATGAACTAATCAGATTATCAGAGCATGATTTAATACGCGGTATGGCACAAATTTAAAAACGCAGTATGAGTCAACAAAGTGAAATTTCAACCCTAAAGACGAAGATTCTATCAACTGGAATCAGAGTAGGAACAGCTGTTAAGACTAAATTCATGGCACCATACATTACAAAAGCTAGTCCTGAGGGACTTTACCTAATTGATTTAGATATAACAATTGAAAGAATTCAAACTGCTGCAAAATTTATCAATAGAGAAAAAATTCAAGATGTTATAGTATGTTCTGGAAGAGAATATGCTAATACTCCAATTGAAAAATTTTGTGAATTAACTGGGGCAGTAAAGAAATTGGGTAGATTTATGCCTGGAACTCTTACTAATCCTTCATTACCATATTACATTGAACCAAAATTGGTTTTAATTTCTGATCCACAAGTTGATGAACAAGCAATTACAGAAGCCACTAATGCAGGAATTCCAGTAATCGGAGTTGCTAATACTGATAATGTTACTTCAAAAATAGATCTTGTTATTCCAGCAAACAATAGAGGAAGAAAAGCATTGGCAACAACTTATTGGTTATTAGCTCATGAAATTCTAATCCAAAGAGGCGAACTAAAAGATGGCGAGCAAATGAAATATGAAATCGATGATTTCGAAACTAAAATTTTAGAAGAGGAAATAGAATAATGCAAAATAGAACACCGGCCGTAGCCGGGATGTTCTATCCCAAAGAAACCGAGAAATTGAAAAGTCTTGTACATGATTGTTTTTTGAGTAATTATGGACCAGGAAAGCTACCTCCAACAGATTCTACAAAAAAAATTTATGGTGTGATTTGTCCACATGCAGGCTATGTTTATTCTGGACCAATAGCATGCCAATCATTTTATGCAATATCTTCAAAGCCAATAGAATTATTCATAATTGTAGGCCCAAATCATTGGGGTATTGGATGTAATATAGCTTCAATGAAAGATTGTAGTTGGGAAACACCTCTAGGTAATGTAGAAGTTGATTCAGAAGCAGTTGAAGAGTTAGCTAATATTTCAGAATTAATTGAATTAGATTTTTTTTCTCACACTAAAGAGCATAGTTTAGAGGTGCAAGTTCCTATTTTACAAGAAGTTTTTTCAAACAAATTTAAAATTCTTCCAATTGCATTAATTGATCAAACAAAAAACACTGCAGTTGAACTTGGAAGATGTATAGCAAAGATAGCTAAAAAAAATAATGCAATGATAATAGGTTCATCTGACTTTACACATTATGAAGAAAATGAATTTGCACATAAACAAGATATGGCATTAATTGAGCCTATATTGAATTTAGATATAGAAAAATTTTACGAAGTATTAAATGCAAAAAAAATCACAGCGTGTGGATACGGAGCAATGGCAACTACAATGGTTACGTGTAAGGAACTTGGTGCTACAAAAGGAGAATTACTAAAATATGCTACTAGTGGAGACGTTATGGGAGATAAGAGCTCAGTAGTAGGATATGGCTCAATAATATTCAGTTGAAATCAATAGTATCAGCTCCAGCAAAAGTCATCTTATTTGGAGAGCATTTTGTAGTCTATGGACAAAAGGCAATACTTTGTTCTATAGACAAAAGAGTCAAGGTTATTTCAATTAAAACTGATGAACCAAGTATTTCAGTAAAATCAAACTTGGGTGAGATAAGTGTACCTTCATCAAAATTGATTGAAGATGTTAATTCTCCTTTAATACCTTTCATTTACATCGCAAAGAAAATGATTGATGAATTTCATTATTCAGGAGGAATCAGTATTACCATTGAATCAGAAATTCCATCAGGTGTTGGATTAGGGTCATCTTCAGCATGTTGTGTAGCTGCTGCAGGCTCCATTTCAAAACTTTTTACAAATTATTCTAAAGAAGAAATTCTTTCATTAGCTATACAAGCAGAAAAAACAATTTTCAAAGAGACATCTGGTGCTGATTGTACGGTATCGACATATGGAGGAATAATTGAATATGATAAAAAAAGTGGATTTAGAAAACTTGATACAAAAACAGATCTTAATCTTGTAATAGTAAATACAAAAATTCCACATTCAACAAAAAAAGTAGTAACAAAAGTGAAGGAATTCATTGACAGCAATGAAAAAACATTTTCTGATCTGTGTGAACAAGAAATGAAATTAATTGAAAAAGTAAATTTAGCTTTAAGTTCAGGTGATTTAAAGTCAATTGGAGAAGCTATGATTCAAAATCAGAAATATCTTGAACAGATTGGAGTATCAAATGAAATTCTAAGTAATTTAACAGATGATGCAAATAAAACGTCATTTGGTTCTAAAATTACTGGTGCAGGAGATGGAGGATGTATTATTGCAATTGTCGATGAATCAAATATAGAAAAAACTTTGGAAAATCTTCAAAGTAAAAATTACGAATGTTTTTCAGTGAAAATTGACACAAAAGGAATGGATACTTTTTAACTCCCTTTTTTGCGGAAATTAACATATGCTCTTAATCAAACTTGGTGGTTCAATTATTACCAATAAGAAAAAACCATTGTCAGCAAAAAGGAAAACAATCAACAAAATTGCTCAGAGTTTAAATAAAATTAACGAAGATTTTGTCATAGTTCACGGAGGTGGTTCGTATGGGCATTACTGGTCAGTAAAATTCAATATGCATACAAAACCAGAAAAATATAATCTCAAAGGAGTTTCAATAGTTAAAAACTCCATGATTGAGCTAAACAAGATAATTCTTGATTCATTTATAAAAAATAAATTAAATCCGTATTGTCTTCCTCCTACCGATTTTGTAATGGGAAACAAACCAATTAACAAAAAAATTTTAGAGATTAAAAAAATTGCTAGTTCTGGATTAATTCCAATAACATTTGGTGATGCATTATGGTATGGAAATAAAAAATCATACATCTTATCAGGAGATAAAATTATGTCAATGTTAGCACGTATATTAAAACCAAGATTATCTATTTTTGTTTTAAATGAAGATGGTTTGTATTCAGATATGAAAACTAAAAAATTAATTTATGAATTTAAAAATGAAAAGATTTCCATTAAAAAAAATCAAATAGATGTTACTGGAGGCATGACTAGAAAAGTAACAGAAGCTACAAATATTTCAAAGATGGGCTTACAAGTTTTCTTTGTAAATGGAAATAAACCTGAAAGAATTGTTAATGCAGTTAATAGAAAAAAGTTTGAAGGAACATTATTTCGGTGAGAGTTTTGACAGATGAATACGTTATACTTGTAGATGAAAATGATAATCCCATAGGTAAAGAAGAGAAAGTAAAATGTCATTTACCAAATGGAAAATTACACAGAGCATTTACTGCTTTGTTATTTGATAAAGAAGGAAAATTAATCATTACAAGAAGAAGTTCTAGCAAAATGCTATGGCCTGGCGACTGGGATGGAACAGTTGCAAGTCATCCAAGGGAAGGTGAAACTTATGTTTCATCTACAGAGCGTAGAATGCCTGAAGAAGTAGGAATATCTTGTAAATTTGATTATTTATTCAAATTTGAATATCATGTGCCATACAAGGATGTAGGTTCAGAAAATGAAATCTGTGGAACCTTAATTGGAATCATTGATGATTCTTCTCAATTGAAATTAGTAAAAGACGAAATTAGTGAGGCAAAAGGGATTACAGCTGATGACTTAATTGAAGAATTAAAGAAAAAGCCAGAAATTTATTGTCCATGGATGATAATTGCTTTATACTTATTACCTAAATCAGAAGAATCAATGTTATCAAAATACAAAACAATATTTTCAAAATGGATCAAACCTGAAATAGAAAAACCCTTAGAAGATTCAATAAAATATCATTTACCAGACAATAACTGGAGATTAGTTAACTAATGGATACAAAGTCACTATATCAAAATGCAAAAGAAGTCAATCATTACCTTGGAACAAAGCTTAAAGGTAATCCAACACAACTGTATGATGCAGCAACACATCTTATTGTTAACGGTGGAAAACGTCTCAGACCATTCATGGTTATGAAAAGTTGTGAAATTTTAGGTGGAAAATTAAAAGATGCGATGCCCGCTGCTAGCGCAGTTGAAATGATTCATAATTTTACTCTGGTGCATGATGATATAATGGATAACGATGAAATGCGTCATGGAGTTCCAACAGTTCATAAAAAATTCGGGTTACCTATTGCTATATTAGCTGGTGATGTATTATTTTCAAAAGCTTACCAAATACTTTCGGATTCAAATCTTCCCACTAAAGAAGTAAATGATCTTGTATCAAGGTTGGCAAAAGCATGTGTAGATGTTTGTGAAGGACAAATACTAGATATTAAAATGGCAGAAGGAAAAAAAATTCCTTCTCAAGCAGATTATATTAAAATGATTGAGAAAAAAACAGCAGCACTCTTTGATGTTTCTTGTTCAATGGGAGCAATATGTGCAAAGGCTAAACAAAGTGATATTACTAAATTGTCAGCATTTGGAAAAAATCTTGGAATTGCATTTCAAATCACTGATGATCTAATTGGAGTAATGGGTGACTCTAAGATGACAAAAAAACCCGTAGGAAATGATTTACGTGAAGGAAAAAAATCACTTCCAATTGTTCTAGCAATAACAAAATCTAAAGGAAATGACAAAAAATCCATATTGAAGGCCTTTGGTAATTCAAAGGCTACGAAAAAAGACATTGATAATGCCGTAGAGATAATTCGTGCTTTAGGAATAGAAAAAATCGTGAGAAAACAGGCATTACAGTATTCAGAAAAAGCAAAAAAATCTCTCAGTAACTATTCAGGTCCAGCAAAGAAAGAATTGCTTAGTCTTCTAGATTTTGTTGTGAAAAGGAGTCTGTGAACGGTAAATAGTTTTGATTTTTTAGAAATTAATTTTATGAAGCCTAAATAGAGATTTGAAACCAAAATTTAGGACGCTATAGTTGTGGGGCTATAAAGACTCGAAACATGGAACTAAAAATAATACCACTACAGTTGCAAACCTTGGCAGTTCCAATTTCGCTAAATCATTTTATTATCTTTGTAAATGACAGTTCCTGATTTGAGATCTATGGCTTTTCTTACTTTTTCTAGTGAGGCTATAACTGCATTTTTTCCAGTGTTTTCAGCGAAACGTATAGCTGCTCTAACCTTTGGTTCCATGTTACCTTCTGCAAAATTACCATCTTCCAACAGCATCTTCATTTTCTCTAGATGTATTTTTCTTAAGAGCTTACTGTTTTTGCTTCCAAAATTTACATATGCACCTTCGACATCTGTCAGGTTTACAAACACAGATGCACCTATACCAGTAGCAAGAACTTCACTTGTAAGATCCTTGTCTATAACTGCTTCAGTAAAGTAAATTTTATTTTTATTTATCATGGGGATTCCTCCACCGCCACAAGCAACCACGATGTAATCATTTTCAATAAGTTCCTTTACAGCATTAAGTTCAAGAATAGAAATAGGATCTGGTGAAGGCACAACTCTCCTGTATTTTCCTGGCAGTACCTCTCTGAAAGATGCTGAGGGGTCCATCTTTTTTATCTTTGGAAGATCATCTTTTTTAAAAATTGAACCTATCAACTTTGTAGGATTTTTGAAAGCAGGATCTTTTTCTAAAACTGTCACTTTTGTAATCAGGCTTGCTATCTTAAAGTCGCATCCAAGGTTATCGAGCAAAGCAGCTTGAATCATTGCACCCAATACTCCTTGTGTTCCTGCAACGCATGCATAAAGAGGTAAAGGAGGTACAAGTTCCTTCGCACATTCATTTCTCAAAAGAGCATCTCCTACTTGTGGGCCGTTACCATGAGTGATGACTATTCTATATCCATCTTTTGCAAGACTTGCTATTTCCTTTGTTGCAACTTTTAATGCACGATACTGGGAATCAAATGTTCTGGACTTGGTTGAGATAGCATTTCCGCCAAGTGCTAATACTACAATTTCTTCTGACAACTTGTATAATTTGACTAGTATGAGAATTTAACAGTAGAATATTATTCTCAATAGTAGTTATCATTGGTGAGTATTGTGTTTCCTCTCTAAATAATTCAAACCTGCTAATGATTACATGGTCAGAAAAGCCATCATAATTGGTGCAGCCGGTAGGGATTTTCACAACTTTAACACATATTTTCGTGATAACTCAAACTATGAGGTTGTTGCTTTTACTGCAGCTCAAATTCCTTACATAGAAAAGAGAACTTATCCTCCAGAAGTTTCAGGTAAGAGGTATCCAAATGGCATACCAATCTTTGCCGAAGAAAAACTTACAGAGCTAATTTCAGAACACTCCATTGAAGAGGTATTTTTCTCCTACAGTGATATTTCATATGAAAACTTGATGCACCTTGCTTCAAAGGCCATAGCTGCTGGAGCATCATTTTCACTTCTTGGACCAAATGACACACAACTCAAATCAAAAAAACCTATCATTGCAGTTCTTGCAACAAGAACTGGAACGGGCAAGAGTACCATATCAAGAATGGTGGTGGACTCTGCAAGAGAATTAGGTCTCAAGCCAGCGATAATTCGGCATCCGATGCCATACGGAGATCTTAGAGTGGCAGTACAACACTTCAAAACATATGATGATTTTAAAAAATTTAACATTACAATCGAGGAAGAAGAAGAATACGCAGACCACATCAAGCGTGGTGTGGATTTGTTTGCAGGAGTAGATTACAAACAGATTCTTGAACAGGCAGAAAAAATATGTGACATAATTATATGGGATGGTGGCAACAACGATTTTTCATTCTACAAATCCGACTGTACTATAGTTGTAGTTGATCCAATGAGACTTGGTCATGAGACTTTGTACCATCCAAGCGAAGTAAATGTAAGACTTGCAGATGCAGTTGTGATAAACAAAGTAAATGCTGCCTCAGCTGATTTGGTAGAAAGGACAGCAGAATCTTGTAAGAAAATAAATCCAAACGCTAAGATATTCAAAGTGAACTCCGAGGTGGTAGTAGATCTTCCTGACCTTGTAAAGAACAAAAGAGTCCTAGTGGTTGAAGATGGCCCTTCAATTACTCATGGTGAGTTAAGGGAAGGGGCTGGAGTTTTTGCCGCAAAGAAGCTTAATTGCAAGCTTGTGGATCCAAAGGAAAACGCCGTTGGTTCAATAAAAAGAGCATACGAAAAATTTCCCTGGATGGGTCCTGTAATGCCTGCCCTTGGATACAGCGACGAACAGGTAAAAGAGCTACAAGAAAGTATCAATAATGTTGATTGTGATGCAGTACTACTTGGGACCCCTGCAGACCTGAGGAAGAGGATGAAGATTAACAAGCCTGCTGCAAAGGTAGTATTCGAAGGACATGATGCTGCAATTCCAAAGTTCACGTGGTTCCTTCACGAAGTCTTAACAAACCTAAAGAAGATCTAATTTGAAAAAAAAGAAAAGATCTTCTACCAAGAAAATTGGTAAGAATCCTTCTAAATTCATTGATAAAACTATCATAAAATGGAAAATGTATTTCTGTATTACAAAACCTGTTTTTTGGACGACTGATTTTAAGATCTGGAAGCAATTAGGTGGCACCAAAGTAGGCTTTACTGGAAAATCAGTTTTTGGATCTATACATATACCTCAAAATATTATCTTCATAAATCTCAAGAAAAATGACACCAAGGAAGAAATGGAAACTACTATTCTTCATGAACTTCTTCATGCAAAGTTTCCAAAACTATCAGATAGAAAACTTGAGAAGAAAGTAGACAAGCTCTTACATCCTAATACCAAAAAATCCCTTGATTAGTTATAGATTCTAACTAATTGCTAGACTCAAGTTTGAAAATCATGAATTAATTTAAAATCAATTTTTGTATAATTCATAATGAATAAAAATGTCAGAATTACAAAACGATGCAAGAAGAAATAATTTAGCAACAATTTTGTCATTAACTGCAGGTTTTCTAATAATTTTTTCTGGCTCACTTTTTTCATTTTGGCATACAGCATTCTTTCCTCATGTTGATACGATGATGGGGTCTTCAGAATTTGCTGGAAGTTTTTTCCATGCTATTACATTAAGACTTCTACTTGGCTCATGGGTGATAATAGGAAGTATGTTGATGTATAAACGACCTCATGAAATTCGCAAATGGGGAATAATGGTGTTAGTTCTTTCAGCAATTAGCTTTGTAGGTATGGGCACTTTCTTAATTGGTGCAGCCTTTGGAATTGTTGGAGGTTCTTTAGCAATATTAAAAAAACAATAGTCTAGCCAGAACGTTTGGATAACCATTCAACAACTTGAGGCCAAAGTTTTTCATGGGCTTTCTGGCTAATACACAAACCTACATGACCAGTGGGAAACTCAATGAGCTTTTTGTCTTTGCTTGGAATTTCACACATGATATATTTCCCAGATTCTGGTGGAACCAAATCATCCTCTAATCCTATTATATTCAGAACAGGCATTGTTAGATTATTCAGATCTACTGTTTTAGTTCCTATTTTCAATTTGCTTTTAATCAGCAAATTTTTCTTGTAAATTTTGTCAACGATCTCTCTGTAGATTTCACCGATTATTGGTCTGCTATCATAAAGCCACGTTTCAATTGCAAAAAAATGCATTATCTCTTCTGTACTTCTTGGTTTGCCAAAAAACGTTGAATACTTTAACACAGCTTCAAGTGGATTGCGTAGAATAAATGCCATATTTATCAATGAACCAGGCACGTTTCCAAGTTCATCCACAAGATTGTCAGCATCGACATGTTTTGTCAAGTTTTCTATTACCGTATTTGGTTTTTCTAAATCTACGGGAGTTGCATGTAAAATTAAATTCTCCACCTTGTCTGGATGTAGAGCCGAATAAGCCAGAGTAAAAATCCCTCCCCAACAATAACCAAATAAAGATATTTTTTGTTCTCCAGTAATTTCTTGTACTGTTTTAACCGAAGTTCCAACACATTTTTGAACGTGTTCTTCTAATGTCATTGATTTTAGCGATGAACTTGGAGTAGTCCAGTCTGTTGCATATACATCAAAACCATTTTCAAGGAATTGTCGAATTACGCTAACCTTTGGTAAAAGATCCAGAATGTAATGTCTATTGATAAGAGAATAGATTACAAGTAATGGAGTTTTGAATCGTTTTTTAGTCAAAGGTTTGTAGTGAAGTAGTTGAAAGCCATCATGCATTTTAATTACTTCTACTGCACTACGACCAATGTTATCACGTAATGGTTCTATGGGTTTATTCCACGCTGAAAAAAAATCCATGTAATACTGATACCCTTTTTTGATTCCAAAAAATTCTGCCAATAATAAACTTGTTTTTATATAATCTGAAACACTTGATGTAAAATCATCTTTTTTTATTTGCTCTCGCAATGAATCATCAAAGGTTTTACGCATTTGATTTTGTGTTTGTTTTGAATAAATTGAATGATCTTCAGATTCTTTAAAAGACTTTATAGATTCTGTTGCGGCATTTGCTATTGCTCTAGAATACTTTACATAGAAACTATACCATTTTGAAGTGTAATCGTAGTACTGATTTATGAATTTCTCTTCCTCTTGTAAAATTTTTTGAAATTTATTGAAACCACTCATATCTACATTGAAATGTTTTGGTAAATTTATAATAAATTCATTATTATCATCACTGAAATTCAATTTCCATTAGAAATTCAATATCAAAAAAAAGCATGCATATCTTATTTTTTAATTAAGATTCAACGTTGAACATAGTATAATTCTATAAAAGTAAGAAAAATCATGATTTTTTGTAGAGGTAGATGAATTATGGCTAAAGACCCAGTTTGTGGAATGATCGTTAATGAGAAGACAGGCATTAATTCAGAAATAGGTGGAAGAAAATTTTATTTCTGTAGCCCTGTTTGCCAGAAAACATTCACTGAACCTGAAAAAGAATTATCACGAATGAAAAAACGCATGTATGTTGCGGCTTCGGGTGCTCTAGTTCTTGCAATAATTCGTGGAGCCGTTTATCTTGGCGTAGCAGCAGGAGCAATTGCAGTAACATGGGTACCATTTCCTGATATACCATTTCTCTCATATGGTTTGATTCTTTTCTTTATTGTAACGCCAGTACAATTCATTGGAGGATGGACATTCTATGTTGGGGCATATCATGCGATAAAACGAAGAACTGCAAACATGGATCTTCTCATTTCAATTGGTACTCTTACTGCATACATCTATAGTACTATAGTGTTATTTTTCCCTGAAGCGATTCCAGGAGAAGAAAAATATGTTTACTTTGAAGTTTCAGCTGTAATTATTGCATTTGTTCTACTTGGTAAATACATGGAAGAGGCAATCAAGAAAAAAAGTTCAGCTTCTGTTAGAAAATTATTAGATCTTAGTCCGCCGATGGCTAGAGTGATGAGGGATGATACTGAAACTGAGATTCCCGCAGTTCAGGTATTAGTTGATGATATCATGATTGTTCGTCCTGGAGAAAAAATTCCCACCGATGGACTGGTAATAGAAGGAAAGTCATCTGTTGATGAAAAAATGATTACAGGTGAAAGTCTTCCCGTAGGTAAGGAACTAGGTAATGAGGTAATTGGTGCAACACTAAACAAACAGGGCTTACTAAAAGTAAAAGCCACTAAAGTCGGAAAAGATACTACATTATCACAAATAGTTCAAGTAGTTGAGCAGGCTCAATCCTCAACTGCAAAGGTTCAAAGAATGGCAGATTCAATTGCTGCTAAATTTGTTCCATCCGTAGTATCAGCAGCAGTTGTCACATTCCTAATTTGGTATTTTGTAATGGGTGACTTTGTTGCAGGATTACTAGCATTTGTAGCAGTTATGATAATTGCATGTCCATGTGCATTAGGCGTTGCCACTCCTGCTGCTCTTATGGTAGGAGTAGGAAAAGGCGCAGAATCCGGGATTCTGATAAGAGGCGCAGAATATCTAGAACGCTCACAAAAAATAACTACAGTTGTTTTTGATAAAACAGGGACTCTTACCAAAGGAGAACCTGCAGTAACAGATGTGGTATCGGCAGGAAATTATTCTAATGAACAATTACTAGAATATTCTGGTTCTGTTGAAACAGGGTCAGAGCATCCACTGGCCCAAGCCATTGTTACAGAAGCAAAACAAAAATCAATACAACTCAAAAAACCAACTGATTTTGAAGCAGTATCTGGCATGGGAGTCAAGGCAGTAGTAGATGATAGACAGATTTTATTTGGAAACAGGAAATTATTTTCCAAGTTTAACATGACAACAGAAAAAATAGAGCCAACAATGGAAGAACTAGAATCTGAAGGAAAGACTGCAATGATTATTGGAATTGATCAGAAAATTGCAGGAGTTATTGCAGTAGCTGACTCACTAAAGGAATCATCCCCACTTGCAATCCAAGCATTGAAGAACTTAGGAATAGAAAATGTCATGTTGACTGGCGATAATGAAAAGACTGCAAAAGCGATTGCAAAAAAAGTAGGCATTGAGAAAGTTTTTGCAAGTGTATTACCAACCGAAAAAGCAGATGTAATAAAAAAACTTCAATCAGAGAAAAAAGTTGTTGCAATGGTTGGGGATGGAGTAAATGATGCTCCAGCTCTAGCTCAGTCAGATATAGGTATTGCAATAGGAAGCGGTTCAGATATTGCAAAGGAGACAGGAGGAATTATTCTAATCAAAGATGACATTATGGATGTTTCAAGGGCTATTAGACTTAGTAAAGCAACCATGAAAAAAATAAAACAAAATCTGTTTTGGGCCTTTGCTTACAATTCTGGTGGAATCCCAATAGCTGCATTAGGATTATTAAGTCCAATATTTGCAGCTGCTGCGATGGCCCTTAGTTCAATTTCTGTAATTGCCAACTCTTCGCTATTGAGAAGATACAAGATTACAAGTGGTGAAGAGGGCCTTTTACTTTCAATAGAGAAACAAAATAAGGCGGAAAAGAAAGTTCTTGAGGTCAAACCCTAGGATCATATAATCACAATGAAGATAAACCAAATTCTTGTTGCACTTGATGGATCAAATAACTCATTTCGTGCATTAGACTTTGTAATCAATTTAGCTCAACAATCTAATTCCGCCATTACCGGAATCTTTGTTTTTCCTCCTATCGATGTACTTTATCCAATGGGATATGATGAAAAACTAATACGATTAGAAGGTCATCATATTATGGATCTTGCAAAAACAAAATCTACAAAAAAAGGAATAGCATTCACTCACAAATTGTTGAAGGGGAATCCTGGAAAAGAAATTGTTAAACTTGCAGATAATAAAAGTAATAATTTCACTTTAATCGTTATTGGTTCAAGAGGATTAAGTGGAGTAAAGGAAAGATTTTTTGGAAGTGTAGCAAATTATGTTCTGCATAAATCTAAAATTCCAGTTTTGATAATTAAATAATAGTGGACCGTAAAAAAGCGACTATTAGGGTACGGTTCCCATCCGATTTGCACATTTGAATCCAAAAAACGGACCGCTATAGGTGCGGAAACCCGTGGACATGGAACAAAATTGGCTGAAATTTGAAGTAAAATAGTAAATCTCTCTCCCAGTGCTGAATTTTTCCAAATTTTACGCCTATTTTGAGTCATTTAGTATAAAAAAGCTAAAGTCAATAGCGAGTACAAAGGAGTTTGTAGCTTGGATGAAGAAATAAAAAAAGAAATTAGAAAATTTGCTCTACAAAATGCTGTTGAACATGATGGCAAAACAAATGAAAAAATAGTTTTATCAAAAATTCTTGGAAGTAGAGCAGAGCTTCGCAAAAATGTCAAAGATGTGATAGGAGAATGCTCTAAGATAGTTGCTGAAGTAAACTCTATTTCATTAAGTGAACAAGAAACTGAGATTAAAACTAAATATCCTGATCTATTATCCATTCCAAAAAAAATTATTGAAGAAAGAGAAGGACTCCCTCCTCTTGAAGATGCAGTACAAGGAAAAGTTGTAACAAGGTTTCCTCCAGAACCTAATGGATATCCTCACATAGGACATGCAAAGGCTGCTATAATTAATGAAGAATATGCAAAGATGTATGATGGAAAAGCAATTCTAAGAATGGATGATACAAATCCAGAAAATGAGCGATTAGAATTTTATGCAGCAATTAAGGTTGGACTTGAATGGCTAGGTATCAAATATGATAAAATAAAAAATACTTCAGATGATATGGAAATTCTTTATGAGAAAGGAAAAGAAATAATCAGTTTAAACAAAGCTTATGTTTGTACATGCAAGCGTGAAACAATTAGTAAGAATAGACGTGAAATGAAATCATGCAAGTGTAGTCAGTTAGAAGTAAATGAAAATGAGAAAGAGTGGACTAAACTATTTGAAAAGTATTCACCTGGTCAAGCAATAGTAAGATTCCGTGGAGATATGAAATCCCAAAATACTGTAATGCGAGATCCTGTTTTATTTAGAATAATAGAAGGTCATCATCCTTTACTTGCAGGAAAATACAGAGTGTGGCCAAGCTATGATTTTGCAGTTGCAATTGAAGATAGTCTTGATGGAGTAACTCATGCTTTTAGATCAAAAGAGTATGAATTACGAAATGAGTTGTACTATGCAATTTTAGATGCATTAAAAATGAGAAAACCAAAGGTTTTGGAATTTTCTAGGCTTGAATTTAAGGGAATGCCAGTCTCAAAAAGAGTGATAAAACCGCTCATAGAAAATGGGAAAATTTCATGGTACGATGATCCTCGATTACCAACCTTAGAGGCACTAAAAAAACGAGGAATAACTCCAGAAGCTATAAGAAAATTTACCTTATCCCTAAGTTTTACAAAAGCAGATACGCTTGCCCCTTTTGATTCTCTTGAATCCTTCAATAGAAAAGAAGTTGATGCAACTAGTGTTCGACTATATCTTGTGAAAAATCCCCGTAAGATTTTTGTTAAAAATTTACCATCTAACCAAGTGGAACTACCCAATCATCCTGCAAATGATATGGGAAAAAGGATTGTTGAGCTAGATGGAAATATTTACTTGTCATCTGAAGATGTAGAAAAAATTTCCGAGGGAGATCAAATAAGATTAATGGGATTAGGAAATATCAAAATTACCCGAGTAGATAATGATCTTCAAGGAGAATACACAGGAGATGACGTTAAGGTTAATTTTCCAAAAATGCAATGGGTATCACAAAAAAATTCTCATAAATTAAAAATAATTATTCCTAAACAGTTGTTTATTGATGAAAAGTTTAATGAGAAAAGTCTTGAGGAATTAGAAGTTATTACTGAACCTCATTATCTAGAATTAAAAGACGGCGCAGAGATTCAATTTGTACGATTTGGATATTGTAGAAAAGATTCTGTTAATCAAGCAGTATATACTCACAAGTGAAAAAATATGAAAATTGGTAGATTTGAAAAATCTGGAAAAGAAACTTTTGGATTTGTTAAGGATGGACGTGTTGCTACAAGAGAAGAAATTCAATATGCAACAGGTGTTCCATTACCATTTTCTATAAAAGATTTTCTTTTTGATGGATGGTTTGAAGAAATTATGAAAAAATCTTCTCAAATATCTTACAATGAAGATTTATCAAAGTATACAATTTTAGCTCCGATTGCAAATCCTCCAAAAATAATGTGTCTGGCATTTAACTACATTGATCATGCAGAAGAACAAAAAATGAATCCACCTGAAAATCCTGTGATTGTAATGAAACCAAGAACCACTCTTACAGGAACCAATTCTGAAATTTCCAGTCCTTCATTTGTAGAAAAGCTAGATTACGAGGTAGAATTGGCTTTGATTATAGGTAAAACTTGTAAAAATATAGCTGAATCAAAAGTCGCTGATGTAATTATGGGTTACATGATATTCAATGATGTTTCAGCAAGAGGAATTCAATTTGAAGATAAACAATTTACACGAGCAAAAGGATTTGATACATTTGCACCATGTGGACCATGGATAACAACTGCAGATGAAGTACCTAATCCACAAAATCTCAAAATGACTACAAAAGTAAATGGTGAATTAAGACAAAATTCATCCACATCAAAGATGTTCCTAAAGATTCCTTCAATTGTTTCTAAACTAAGTAAGGTCATGACATTAGAAAAAGGAGATATTATTTCTACGGGGACACCTCAAGGAGTAGTTTTGAATAATCCTAATTTAGAATATTTAAAAAACGGAGATAAAATTGAAATGGAAATTGAAAAATTGGGAAAATTAGAAAATACAGTTAAATTTTTCGATTAAATTTTAGAATTCTTTTTTCATTAAACAGAAAGAAAATTTTTTATCTAGATTTCTAATCTTTGGAAGAGTTTTTGTAGTTAAAATTTGAATTCTTTTAATGTTATTTTTTATAGCATAGTTTTCAAAATATCCAATTAGATTTTCAATTCCTTTTTTTGAACCAGGAATTAGCGTTAGCATTAATGTTTTTTCAAAATGTTCAGATTCAGTAAATATTATTACTGTATCTATTAAATTTTCATTTGTAGTGTAAAGAATTCTTTTCTCATCAAGTAATTTGGAAATGTTTATTTCTGTTAATGGAATCCATCTCCATGATTTTACATATGATGATAAATTTAATAAAAGAAAATTAATTATTTTTTTATCATTATTAGCAATGGTAACGTTTGGTTTGTTATCTAATTTTTTAGAAATTAAAGAATAAAAATTCCATATTGATTCTTTTTTATAATTTAGATTTTTTGCTAAGTTAAGTGATTTTTTATTATTTGTTGCAATTAACATTTGTGAAATTGTACAGTATTTATTTTTTGCAAGTGATTCAGACTCTAAAACAAGTTTTTTTCCAAATCCTTTTTTTCGGAATTTTTCATTTACACGAATTCCTTCAATCCATACTTGTTTATCAAAAAAAGAGCTATGACAAATTGCTATAGGTGTCTTATTTTCTGTTAAAATTAGCAAATTTCCTTCCTTTATCCAATAGTCCCATACATCATCAATGTAATCACCCCAAGAAAAAGTGGTTTTACAAAACTCCAAAACCTTTTTTTTATCAGATGATTTAGCCTTACGAATTACCACATCTATCAACAAATTAGAAAAACTATTAAGAATAATCGGTTGAAATTAGGCATGAGCAAAGTAATTGTTGGAAAGGTTTCTGATATACCACCTGGTGAAATGAAAAAGATTTCAGCAGATGGAAAAGAGATTCTTGTTATAAATAATAATGGAGAGTTCTTTGCAATGGATGATACATGTACTCATGCAGGAGCAAGTCTTTCTGAAGGTCAATTACAAGATTCGACAGTCATATGTGGTTGGCATGGAGCTCAGTTTAACTGTAAAAGTGGAAAACTTGCTAAATTTCCAGCAAAAATTAATGATTTAAAATCTTATAACGTAATTTTAGAATCAGATCAAGTTTTCGTAGAGGCATAAATTAAAAACTAGTTGATATTTTGATAAAGGTGATTATATGTCAGATGCAAAGAATCAAAATCAAGAATATCTACAAAACTCTCTAGATACATTAAATCAAGTAGCTGCAAATCCATCTACTCCAAAAAATATTAGAAAAAGTATTCAGGACTTGGTAAATGATCTTAAAACTGAGGAATATTCAATGTCTGTTCGTGCATCTAATGCAATTAGTTTGTTAGATGATATAACACAAGATCCAAACGTGCCTTCTTACGTTAGAGTAACTTTATGGCAGGCGGTTTCAACTCTTGAAAACATCCGTGAATAATCATCCATCAGTCATTAAATTAGAAGATTATTTATCATCATTACCAAATGGAATAATTTCTGGGGAAGATGTGCAGTTACCTGACCGTTCATTAAGAAATATTTTTGAATTTGTAGGTTTAGGTGATAAAGATGTATTTTATCACTTGGGATGCGGAAACGGTAAAGGAGTTGCTATAGCATCTGAAGAATTTGGAGTAAAAAAAGCAGTAGGTATTGACATTGATACAAAAAAAATTATTGAGGCTAAAAATTTACTTCATGAAAAGAAATTATCGAATACACAGCTATTAAATGAGAATATTCTTAATTCTCAATTTGATGATGCGACAGTAATATTATTTTGGTTTACAGACACAAAAATCATTGAAAGTATGATGAAAAAGTTTGATAAATTACCAGTTGGATGTAAGATTATTACAATATGGGGACCACTACCAGGATGTCTTCCAGACAAGATAGATTTTCCATACATTGTTAATCAAATTCCATTCAAACAAGCCAAAGATCTTAAAGAACAGCTTTTGGCAGTGTTTGGTTCAAAATGTATAGATTTTGTAAATGCATGGGAGTTTGCTGAAAGATATACTAAAGCTATAGGCACATCTGAAGCTGGTAATGATCGATTTCTAACTATTATTCAATCATTGGTAATTTGGATCAACGCAAAAAATCTTGGAGTAGCATGTACAGATGAACCTCCTCCAGCAATTAAAAACTACATGGGGATTTTAAGAAATTTTTTCAATATAGAAGTTGAACATCTGATTAAGTAACAATTCCCAGTCATCCTTTTATCTAGTAAAAGAGTATTGAAATTATGCTAGAAAGAGTAAACATTAACGTATCAGCTATTGACTATGATAAAACAAGCAGTGCTATCAAATCAACTCTAACTCTACTTGAAGAAATGGTGCATTCCGAAGAGGGTTTTATTATAACTGATTCAGAGTTTGCCTTTGGTTGGCATTTTTATGTTGTATCAGTCAATAAAGAACTTATAGAAAAATTATCAGATCAAATGGGTTCTGATTTTGAAAAACTAAAAGGAAAAGGATTAGAAAAAAAATTTCTAACTTGGTTAACTAAGAAAATAGAAGAAAAAAATCTAAAAATTAAACTTGCAATAAAGGAAGAAATGGAATCAAGTAAATATGGAATTTTTTAAGTTTCAAAAAATAGTGTTTGGTAAGTAAAAACATCTAATAAAAAAGGGCCTTCGGGGGGAATCGAACTCCCGCCCGGGGATCCACAGTCCCCTATACTACCACTATACTACGAAGGCCACGAAAACGCTAGTTTATACTTCCACTATTAATCTTAACAAATTTTAGAATTGAATTTAATGAGAATCTACCTTTAGATTTATTATTATCCTAAAAAATAGTAGTAACATGAAGGGCAAGGGTTGGTTTATCTCGATGGCAATTACTATAGCCTTGGTATGGGTTGGAGTAAACTACTTGTTTCCATTCAAATAGAATTCAACATTCTTAGGTAGTTTAATCGATTTTTTCATAATCACCTTTAAATTTGTAAAAATTCAAAAAATTTTACAATGAAAGGTGATTCATTTGTTAGCAAATTAAGACCAGGTAAGAAAGCTACTTTTGATGAAATTGGTGTTGAAAGACATTTTGAAACTATCAAAGGAGATAATTTCTCCTGGATTGATTTAGTGAATCCAACTCGTAGTGATGTTGAAGTTCTTGCAAAAAAATATAATTTTAATACATTAAACATAGAAGATAGTTTAGCAAAATTTGAACTTCCTAAACTTGATAGTTATGAAGATCATGTTTTCATTATTCTTCATTTTCCACCTCTTGCTTCACGAAGTTTAATGCCAAAAGTAAGTCAGCTTGCAATTTTTATTGGAAGAGATTTTCTTGTAACAATTCACCAAGGAGACTTGAAGCCTCTAGTTGATATGGTAAATGTTTGTAAAGACAGTTCTGATGTTGAAAGAAAAAAGCGTCTTATGGGAAAATCTACCGCCTATTTACTTCATGATATTATTGATGTACTAGTTGATGATTTACTACATACTTCAAGAAGAATTGATGGGAACTTAGCTGATATAGAAGATAGTGTATTTGATGAAAATAAATCAGCTGCAAGAAAAATTTCTTTGCTTAGAAGAGAAATTATTACTTTAAAGAGACTTGTAAATCCATTAAAACGAATTGTTTTAGAGACTGCAAAAAATATTCAAAGGTTTTCAAAGACAGCAGAAGAGCTTACTCTTTATTTTGATGATGTAATAGATCACGTTGACAAAGTGTTAGAAACTCTAGAAGAATCAAGAGAAACTATGGAAATCTATAAAGACACAGACTTTATGTTAAGTTCAGAAAAATCAAATAAAATCCTAGCAGTCTTAACGATTATCTTTACACTCGCCATACCAGCTACTGTCATTGGGACATTTTATGGGATGAATATTAACTTGCCAGGAGGAATTGAAACAGGAAATCTAGATGTATTTGGTTCTTATTCTACTTTGATTATAGTGTTTTTAGCATCAGTAATTCCTGCGGCTTTAATGTTAGGTTATTTTAGAAAGCTTGGATGGGTTGGAAATTAGTAAATTTTGAATAGATGATATTAACAAGTAAATTTATTAAAAATATGCAGAGATTGTTCGTATGAGTTGTTCTGGGGAAGTTGTGAGTTTAGAGGAAGATCTTATTCAGATAAAGCCAAAAATCGTTCAGCAATTAAAAAAAGCAAAGTATGGAGTAGCAGACCATTCAACAGTAGATCTTTGTCATTGGACTAGAAAATCCTTCAAAAATGAGGGTGATTGCTACAAACACAAGTTCTATGGCATATCCACACATAGATGCATGGAGTTTTCTCCTGCAGGCATGTATTGTGAAAACAGATGTGTGTATTGCTGGCGCCCCATGGAATTTTATGATTCAATGAATATGGAGCCAGAAAAAGTCGCAGAGCCTGAACAAATTGTTTCAAAACTAATGGAAGAACGCAGAAAATTAATCATGGGTCATTATGGAGATGCAAGACATGAAAAAAAGAAGCTAGATGAATCATTGTTACCTGCTCATTATGCAATTTCACTTTCTGGAGAACCTACAATGTATCCAAAGTTACCAGATTTAATAAAATATTTAAAAACACTTTCAGAAACAAAATCAATTTTTCTAGTCACTAATGGTCAAGAACCTGATATGTTACAAAAACTACAATACGAAGATGCCCTACCAACTCAATTGTATCTTTCCACTAATGCAGCAGACCATGAATCATTTCTTAAAATAAATCGTCCAAAATATGATGACTCTTGGCAAAGATGGAATACTTCACTTAAGATGCTATCAAAGCTTGATACTAGAACTGTGCTTAGAATTACACTAATCAGAGATTATAATGATAATGAAAAAATGATTCCCATATTTGCCGCGATGATTAAAGATGCTAGTCCAAACTTTATTGAGATAAAATCATACATGCACATTGGACGCTCTACAAATAGGCTAGAACATGAAAATATGCTTGATATGGATGAAGTAAGAAATTTTGCATCAAAATTAGCAGAACAAAGTGAAATCTTTTCTGTAATGGATGAAAGTTTTATTTCAAGAATCGTTGTTCTTCAAAACAAAGAACGATTCATTGATCGTTTTATTCCTACTTATGTACAAACCAATTAGAAAATTTCTTTAATGCTTTGTATCTGTGAGAGATTTCATTTTTGTTTGAAAGCATTGCATAAGTTTTATTTTGTCCTTTTGGTATGAAAATTGGATCATATCCCCATCCTTTTCCTCTAGAATTTTTTGAAATTTTTCCTTCAACTTTAGCATCAAACAAGACTACGCCGTATTTGTTATCACAGTAAGCTACTACTGATTGAAATTTTGCTTTGCGATTTGTTTTTACTAGACATAAAACTCCAGAATTTCCAATTGTTTTAAAAACATAAGATGAAAAAGGTCCTGGAAATCCATTTAATGCATCTACAAAAAGCCCTGCATCTTCAACAATTACAGGTTTGTGGCATTTTCTATAAGCTTCATCAGCTTTTTGGGCTGCAATTTCTTTAAGAGATTCTGCTTGAATTTCTTTTAGAGGAGTTTTTAGAAATCCTAAATTAATTCCATTTTTTGAAAGAATGTTTTTTGCCTCATAGAATTTATTTTTGTTAGATGTTACAAATAAAACATCATACGACATTGGCGTATCTTCCACGACTTTCTATTACTTTAACTAAATTCGTTACCTTACTAAAACGAGAAGGGCCAACTGCTGATTTGTATCCTTTTAAAAAATTTGACCATGCTTTATTCATAATTTTTGCATGGGCACTGTTTAGAATTTCTTTTAGTAATCTTAAATCAACTGCATGATCTTCAGGTTTGTTAGTTCTATTTGCAAGTCCAAAATCTAAAACAAATATTTTTTCTTTTGATTGAATAAAGTTTGATGTAGTCAAGTCTCCATGCATAATTCCATTTTTATGCATTGTACCAACAATTTTACCAATTTCAATACAACTTTTAATTAATTTTGATTCTGATAATTCATTTACTAAAGTTCCTACAATATGTTGCATTAGAATAGTACAATTTTTTGTATCCATATTGTAAATTAATGGAGTACTAATTCCAAATGACTTTACTTCAGAAATTATTTCACATTCACGTATAGTTCGTTGTTTTCTAATTCTTTTATCTAAAGATTCATTTCGATAGTCTTTTTTCTTTCTTGACTTTAATATCGCCTTTTTTTTATTCCATGAAGTAAGAAAAATATCTCCTTCTGCACCTTTTTTTATTAATTTCATTGACATGTTTTCTAATTCCTATGGTTTCATTAAGATTTTTCCAAAGAGTCCTTTTCCATTTAGCATCCTATTGTGTGCTTCAACTGCATTCTCCATAGTATATTCTGAATCAATTATTGACTTTATTTTTCCTTGAGACATCCAGTGTAAACCTAACTCTAACTCTGCTCTAGTTCCTTGGGTTGAGCCTAAAACATTGATTCCTTTAAAGAAAATTTGTCGTAAATCAGTTTGTGCATTGTATCCAGTAGTAGCACCTGTAGTAACTATTGTGGAACCATACTTTAGCAAAGTTAGTTCTTTATTCCAGTGAGAGCCACCAATGTGCTCAAAAATAACATCTACTCCTGAAGATTTTTCTTTTTTTTCTGCAATCTCTTTTGCAATTTTTCTAACCTCTTTATGCCAATCTTCTTTTCTGTGATCAACAGCATAGTCTGCACCAAGTTCTTTACATTTGTCTAACTTGTCTTGACTTGCTGTAGCTATAACATCACAATTATATAATTTTGCAATTTGAATTCCAAAAATTCCCATGCCAGAACCTCCACCCATAATTAGTACGGTTTGTCCTGGAATAATTTTTGCACGACCAACTAACATGTGCCATGATGTCATTAATGTCATAGAAGCTGCTGCTGCTTCTTCATAGCTTAGATTATTAGGAATTTTAATTACATTTGATTCAGGAAGATGAGTTACTTCACAAAACCCTCCCCATAATGGCCCTGTTTGAAAGCCCCAAATTTTTCTTTGACGACAATCAAATTCTCTACCACTGGTACACTCTTTGCAAACTCCACAAGTTAGATTGCCATTAGATACTACTCTATCACCAATCTGAATTTGTTTTACATCATCACCTATTGCAATTACTTCACCAGCAGCATCTGTTCCAGAAATGTGTGGCATTGGAATTTCAATTGGTCGTCCACGCATTCCCCAAATATCATCATAATTGAGGGCAGTTGCTTTTACTTTGAAAACTACTTCATTTGATTTTGGTTTAGGTTCATCAATTTCTTTAATTTTTAAAATTCTTTCAAAGTCATTATCAGGTGCGTATTCTTCATAAATTAGAGCTTTCATTTAATCATCATTGAGAATATTATAATTTAGAGGTATTTTTTGCTTCAAAAAGTCATTAAAATTATAACCTTAGAACCAGTTCAAGTCTAATCATGGAAGAAGGAGAGAAAAAAATCAGACAAGAGGATTGTAATGAAGATTCCCTTGGGGCTGGAATTCTAACTGTGACTAACAAACGTATAGCCTTTGATAAAACGCGAGGAAGAATTATGGATTTTTCAAAAAAATTTGATCAAACTGTAATCAATACTCCTCTAAATGATGTCAAAAAAGTTTGGAAAGAAGGATGGTTAATGAAAAAAGTATGTATTAGAGTCAAAGAGGGTGATGGGCAAAAAGACTACAAATTTGGTGTTTTTAATAATGGAAGTTGGCTTGAAACTTTACAAGAAGCCATAGAGGATTTTAAAAATCAATAATCTACTTTTACAGTATCTAATCTCCAAGATTGTTTAACAAAGGTATTTTCAATATCAGAGCTCTTTTTTGTTTGCGATTCTAGTAATCCAGTCCAGGCAATTTGAGAGCCGCAATCTCCTGAAAATTTTATAGGAACAACAAAGAACTTACAATTTTGTCTTTTACATACACTTTTTAGCATTTCAGATAACCTTTTGTTGGCAGCTACACCACCTACAACCATCAGCTCTTTTTTCTTGGTAAATGAAAGTGCTCGCTCTGTGGCTTCAGCAATCATTGCAAATGCAGTTTCTTGAAGAGAAAAGCATGCATCTTCAAGTCCTTGTGGAATTCTAGATTTTGAAGCTGAAAGTAATCCAGAGAATGAAACATCGTTTCCTTTTACAGAATACGGCAATGGAAAATAGTTACTAGTTTTACCAGCTAAAATTTCAATTTGTTTTCCACATGGTGATGCAAATCCAGCAGCACGACCAAATTGATCAAGTAATTGACCTAGTGTAATGTCTAGTGTTTCACCAAACACTCTCCACTGATTCATCATAAATGCAAGTAACATTGTGTGACCTCCAGAAACTAAAAGCACCAAAGGATTTTTTGCACCAGTAAGTAGTTTACCTAATTCAATGTGACCAATTGCATGGTTTACAGGAAAAATTGGAATTTGATAATAAGTTGACAATGAACGAGCAACAACTGCTCCAACTCTTAGACAAGGTCCAAGTCCAGGACCAGCTGCATATGCAATTAGATCTAAATCATTTATTTTCACTTTAGCGTCTTGTAAACAGTCTGAAAGTACCTGTGCACTTGACTCTATATGGTGTCTTGATGCCTCTCTAGGATGGATTCCTTCACCTTCTGGGGGACGATATATTTTTCGAACATCTGCACATATTTTTCCTTTTTTTCCTTTCTTTTCTAGTACAGCACATGAAAAAGTGTGTGCAGTGCTTTCAATTCCTAAACATAACATCTTAACCCCTACTCATACTTGAGACGATTTTAATAACATCTCCATCTTTTAATTGATGATCTGCTCCAATTCTTTGTTTCGTTTTTACATCTATTGCATGTAAGAATCCTTTAGCTAAATCTGCATGAACTGTTTCTGCTAAATTTTTTGCAGTAGAATTAATTGGTAATAGTCTTGCATCAGGGAGAACCTCTCCATCTTTATTGCAAAGTTTAGTATCATCTTCAACTGGATACACTACAATTAACTTTAAAACATCAAAAACAATTGAATTCAATACCTCTTGTATTCCTGTTGAATTAATTTTTGAAAAGACTGATTTTACTAAATCTAATGCCTTTTGTTGTTGTGGAGAAATTTCAATTCCTTCTTTAATCTTAAAACTATTATCACCTGGAATATAATCAACCAAACCAGCTTTAGTTGCTTTTCTTAATAGTAATTCAGTTTCAGCACTACAAGGAACAACTCTAGTATCTTTTTTTATTTTTTCCACAATTTCAAGGTCCTTGCAAAGATCTGCTTTGTTAGCTGCAATCAATATTGGTTTAGTTTTTTTTCTCAACTCTTTTGAAAATAAAGTTAAATCAGAGTCTTGCCACTCTGGTGGATTTTTTGTTAATAAATCAAGTTTTTGTAAAACTTCGTGTACCTGATAATCTTTAATTGCTAATCCACTAAAGCGATTTGCAATTCCTTCAATAATTTTTGTTCTTTTTTGTTCAATTTCTTTTGTGAGCTTGGGCCATTCGCGTTCTAAAATTGCTTTAAACCATAAATCAAATTCATCAACTACAAACTCTACATCTTCCATTGGATCATGAGTTCCAAGGGGAACTGGTTGACCTTGAATATCAGTAACCCCTGCAACATCTACAACATGAATTAATGCTTCTGCTTGTCTTGCATCATCTAGGAATTTAATACCTAATCCCTTTCCTTCATGTGCACCTGGAACAAGACCTGCAACATCAATTAGTTTTATCGGGATAAACCTGGTTCCATTTTTACAAAGTGGGTTATCATGCTTTATTTCAAAATATTTGCAGGCACAATCGGTCATTACATATGCAACTCCAACATTAGGCTCTATGGTAGTAAAAGGAAAATTTCCAATTGGGACTGGTGCCTCAGTAGAGGCTGAAAAAAATGTAGATTTTCCAACATTGGTTTTACCTAGCAATCCAATTTGCATGCAAGACTAGAACTTTGTTGTAATATTAGTATTGCAGAAATCGTTTAATCTAATTCATTTAGAGTATTAGTATGGCAATAATAATTACTGGAAATCCTGGAGTTGGAAAGCATACTATTGCAAAAAGTGTTTCAAAGATTTTACATTATAAAATTTTGGATATTAATAAAATTGCTTTAGACTCTAAAATTTATGAAAAAAATGATGAGTCAAATGATGTTGATGTTATAAAACTAAAAAATATTTTAAAAAATAAAATTAAAAAAGATTCTATTGTAGTTGGTCATTTAGCTCCATATGTTGTTACAAAAAAACAAGTTACAAAAGCAATAATACTTCGAAAAAATCCTTACAAGCTTACACCAATTTACAAAAAAAGAAAATATTCCACTAAAAAGATTGCTGAAAATATAGGTAGTGAGATATTAGGAATTATAGCATATGATACAATTAAAAAATTTGGAAAAAACAAATGCCATCAAATTGATACAACCTCTAAAACAGTTTCTAAAATTACAAAGACAGTCATCAACATAATTGAAGGTAAAGTAGAAAATGATACTATTGATTGGTTAACTTTAATTTCAAATAAAAATGATTTAAAAAAATTCTTTTCCTACTAATTAAATAATGCATCAAATGGTTGTAATGTATATTGTTTGAAATAATAAAAGGAGATTTGGCAGGAAGAATCGGAATCTTACATACAAACCACGGTAAGATTGAAACTCCTGCCTTTGTTCCAGTAATTCATCCTGTCAAACAAACAATTCCTACAAAAAAAATTGGCAAGATAGGTTTTGATTTAGTAATTACTAATGCATACATTACTCTAAATCATTATGGAGAAGAAGCAACAAAAAGTGGAATTCATAAAATTATTGATTTTGATAGAGCTGTAATGACTGATTCTGGTGGATACCAAGTCTTAGAATATGGTGATGTTGATGTTTCGCCTGATGAGATGTGGGAATATGAAAATAAAATTGGTTCAGATATTGCAATTCCTCTTGACAAACCAACTGGTTATGGACTTTCAAAAAAGAAAGCAAATTCATTTGTAGAGCATACATTGAAAATATCAAAACAAGTTTTAAAAAAACAAAATAATCCAGGTGCAATTTGGGTAGGCCCTATTCAAGGGGGAGAGCATATGGATTTGGTAAAAAAATCTACAAAAGCACTTGTAGATTATGGATTCAAAATGTTAGCTTTGGGAAGCCCAGTTGAATTTATGGAGGCATACGAGTACAAGCTACTTGCAAACATGATAGTTTCTGCAAAAAAACAAATTCCTTTATCAATTCCCCTACATCTTTTTGGGGCAGGTCATCCTCTTACGATTCCGCTTGCAGTTGCTTTAGGTTGTGATACATTTGACTCTGCTTCATACATGTTATATGCAAAACATGAAAGATACATTGCTGAAGATCGTACCTTACATTTATCAAAAATTCATAGTTTTTCATGTATGTGTGAGGTTTGCTCAAAGTATAACCCAAAAGAATTACTTGCATTAAATGAAGATGAGAAAATAAATGAAATTGCACTTCATAATCTATTTGCAATAAAATCCGAGGTGGATAGAGTAAAAAATGCAATACATGAAGGTAGATTATGGGAATACGTTATGAAAAAAGCACGCTCTCATCCTAAACTCTTTGAAGCAATAGATGTGTTTGCAGAAAATCCAAATCATTTTGTAGATACTACTCCAAAATTCAAGGATGCAGCAATTTTTCTATTTTCTAAAATAGATCAATTTAGACCAGAAATCATATCTTATCACAATATGGTCAGAAAGTTTAGGACAAAAAAGAAGATACTCGTGATTATGGAAGATTCCTCTAGGAGACCTTTCTACTTATCTAGTGAATATTCATCGATAAAGAAGAAATTTTCTAATTCTGATACAGTCCAATTTTGTCAATACAATCCATTTCTAGGATTAATTCCATTAGAGATTTCTGATATTTTTCCTGCATCACACTATGTCATGGCAAGACTAGACTTTAATCCAAATGACTTTACAGTTTTTTTAAAAACATGGGAAACCTTCTTTGAAAAAAATCATTTTACAGAAATCTATTGTGATAAGAAAGATGAATTTTTAAAATTCTTCTTGAAGAAATTATCCAAACAAATTAAGAAAAAATCTGTTAGTTAATAAAAATAAAGAAAAAAAGAGTGCGAAAAGATACCGACTATAAAGCGGCGTCTTCTGCCCAACCTTTAACGAATACTCCGTTTTTGTGAAGAGGTACAGGTTGTCCTGCGGTGTAATTCATTGGTCTCATCCAAAAGATTGATTTTGTTGGACAAACTCCAATGCATGCACCATCAGAAATGCATCTTTCTGGATAAAAGACAAATGCTTTTCCTCTCTTCCAACCTTCAACAGGTTTTACACGAAGTACGTCTGGGCCAAGAGATGTACAGATTTCAACACATAGTGCGCATCCGATACATCTTTGTTCATCTATGTCTGGAAGTATTGCTATTGGCATTTATTTCACGTAACGTAAGTACTAGTCATTTGCTATTTAAACGGTAATCAAAATCCATAACAGGGTTATACAAAAATCTGAACGAGTAATAATTCAGATATTACGTCGTTATGAAATATTTTTCAATAAAGAATTAGAAAAAACAAAAAAGAATAACGTGGTACTCACGTTTACTTTCTCATTGCGTCGATTTGACCTGAGGTTACCCAGTCCAAAAGCTCCGCAGAGGTTGGATTGAGATCAGCTTTTTTATCCATAAGATTTTTGACCCAAATCCAGTTAATCTGGTTCAGAAGTGGTTTGTTAGCTTCGTCTCCTGCACGAACCTTTGCCACTACAGACTGGTCTTGTGAATTAAGCCAATCTTGAAAACTTCTACCCATGTGGATCGGATCTTAGCTAGCACTAATTAAAGCTTTTGAAGATTATATCACGAAAAGAATCATCATCTAAAAAGTAACAAGGTTTTAAGGTAGATCTTAAGGAAATTGAATTCTTGGATGTAAAAGTTCTTGGAGCAGCTAGAGAGGTAGGCAGATCGGGGTTTTTAGTAAATTGTGATGATGCAAATTTCCTTTTAGATTATGGTGTAATGTTTGGAAGGAGAGGTACACCCCCTCAATATCCTCAACATGTCAAACCAAAAGATATTGATGGAGTTATAATCACTCATGCACACTTGGATCATTCAGGTTACGTTCCCTCATTGTTTGTAAGTGGACATTGCAGAGCATATGCTACTCCTCCTACTCTTGAACTAAGTAGATTGTTAATAGAAGATATGTTAAAGATAGAAAAAACATATCATCCATTTGATATTCCTGAAGTTTATAATATGTTACGTAATTCAAAGGAGATAGGTTTTCGTGAGAAGGTTCAGAGAGGAAATGCATCATTTGAGCTTTGTTCTTCAGGACATGTTTTAGGTGGAGGAACCGTTCTAGTTGAATCTGATAAAAAACGTCTGTTCTACACTGGAGATATTAATCCTAAAGGTTCACGAATGCTTCCCAAAGCAGATCTAGATTTTGGTGAAATTGATTTACTAATTACAGAAAGTACATACTCCCAGACAGAACAGATACCTAGAATAGAATCCGAAAGGGGTTTGATAGATTTTGCAAATGAAGTAATGGATAGAAAAGGAGTACTATTTGTTCCAGCATTTTCAGTAGAACGTTCTCAAGAGATTGCTTGTGTTTTTAGAAGTGCAAATTTTAAACATAAAATTATCATGGATGGAATGGCACTTAAGGTAAACGAAATAATGTTTCGTTATCCAGAATATCTTAGAGACCCTAAAGTTTTTGCTGAAGCAATTAATCATTCAGTTGCAATTAGAAATGACCGTGAAAGAAAAAATGCATTAAATGAACCTTGTGTTGTGATTTCTCCAGCTGGAATGTTAGTTGGTGGAAATGCTGTTTTTTACCTACAACATTTAGCATTTGATAGTAAAAACGGTATTGCACTAGTTTCATATCAAGGTGAAGGAACTCCTGGCAAAAAACTTCTCGATACTGGAAAGGTATCTTCACGAGGACAAGATCTTAAAGTAGCAGCAGAAGTTAGACAATTTCAATTTTCGGGTCACGCAGATAGGAATGATCTATTTGATATGATTAAGAATATCAAGGGTAATCCCAAAGTGTTAACTGTTCATGGTGATGATGAATCTTGTACAAAATTTGCAGAGGAGATTCATGAAAAATTTGGATTTGAAGCGTATTCGCCTAAAATGGATGAAATAATTTCGGTATAAGATGGATAGATTTTCTGAAATTAATTTAGAATATAGCATTAACAGCGGTCAGGTTTTCTTATGGGAAAAATTTAACAATACATGGTATGGAATTAACGGTTCTGATGTAATATCAGTCACAGATTCTTCTAATCAAATAAGGACATTTTCAAAAAATCCTACTGATTTATTTAGAAAAGGGGATGATTCTAAGAAAATTCTTCAAAGCATTTCTAGAGATAAGGTTGTTAAATCTGCCGTAAAGCACTTTATTGGTTTAAGATTATTGAGACAAGACCCATTTCAATGCTATATTTCGTTTATTACTTCATCAAACTCTAATATTCAAAAAATTAGATTTGTTTTGCGAAATATATGTAAAAAATTTGGAACTAAAATAAGATTTGAGGATAGAGAGTTTTTCTTATTTCCTGAGCCAGACATCCTTGCAAAAGCAGAAAAAGATGATTTGTTAAAATGCGGTTTAGGCTATCGTTCAAAAGCAGTAAAAGAAGCTGCGTGTGCAGTAGTTTCAGGAAAAATTGACTTTGATTACTTGAAAAAAACTAATTATCAATTAGCAAAAGAGTCCCTTGTGAAAGTTTTTGGGATTGGAAACAAAATAGCAGATTGTATTATGTTGTTTTCACTTGATAAGCTTGATGCATTTCCACTAGATAGATGGATGATACGAGTATTGCAGAAATATTATTCAGATAAATTTCCTATGAAAAATAAAACAATTACTGAAAAAACGTATGAAAATCTACACAATGAAATTGTAGATCATTTTGGTCCTTATGCTGGTTATTCTCAACAGTTTCTTTTCAAAATGGAACGAGATCTAAATGAGAAAAAATGGTTGTAAAAACCCTTAATATGGTAAATAATTGCCAAATTCTTGGGCCTGTAGCTCAGCTTGGATAGAGTGTTGGACTTCTAATCCAATGGTCAAGGGATCGAAGCCCTTCGGGCCCGCCATATACTCACAAATTATTTATTTTCAAATGATTGTGAAGTAACGTGAAAGATATTGAGTTACAATTAGATGAGACAGATATTAAACCACATTCTGAAATTAAAGGTCACATTACAGTAAATTATTCTGGCAGATATGATGGAGTTGTAATTAATGCTCAAATACTTGGATCAAATGAGCTTGTAGTGTATAGATCTTATAATGAAAAAAAAATTTCTCAAAATGTTTCACGTCTTTTTATTAACAAAGATAACATGCCAGAAAATAAAGCAGAATTTACTGTTTCAATTGAGTTTGAACCAAAAGAAACACACGAGGTAAAATTTCGTGTTTCTATCATAGAACAGCATAAAGAAATTGAAAGTGAAGTGCTATTTGCAAAGTATTCGGCTTAGAATCTTTGTTTAGTTACTATTACAGTTCCTGTCATCCAAGGGTGAGGTTGACAGTGATAGGTAAGTTCTTGTGGTTCTGTAAATAGAAATTCGTAAATTTCACCAGGTAAAACTACTCCTGATGAGCCAAAGTCTCCGCTATAACTATCGGCATGACGATGATCTGGGGTTACTGTATGTGCAACATCATCATCATTTACCCAAGTTAAATGATTGTCTATTCCTAACTGAATATTAACTAATTTTGGAACAAAATTGTCTTGTTGTTCCTCTAAAGCAGAACCTGGAATCATTTTGATGACTGTTTCTGAAGTAGGATGCAAAACATGTTCAGAAACTGCAGGTTTTGCACTTTGTTCTGGAAGATAAAACATTTGATAATATCCAATTGATACTGATAAACCAATTATTATTGTGATAACTCCAATTCCATAAGCATGACTTGATGTTGTCTGGCTCAACAATTTGATGGCTTTGTAAAAGTCTTATAAAGCTTGTTTAGTGTTTTGAATTCGATTATTTTGCTTTAGGTACTTCTTTGGTAGGTTCTACTAGTTTTTTTTCTGCAGTTGCATCAGGAAGTTCCTTGACACTTTCCCCTGATTTTTGATCTGCTAAGGCTTTTGGTTTTTCTTCTGGTATTGGAATTGGTGGAGGTGGAGGTTCATTTGCCTGATTCATTCCATACCGATATACGTGGAAAAGTCCTGCAAATATAATTAGAATTAGACCTACAAAGAACAATGAAAGGTTGTTCATTCCAGTAAGTGCTGCATTATAAGCTGCAATATTTAAGAATACCATGAATGCAATCAAAGCTATAATTACCCAGTTTACCCATTTTTCTGAAAGTTCAATCTTTGCAACTTTTTGTGGTCCTTTTTCTTTAGCTAGTTTTGCTTTTCTTTCCGCATCCCTAGCTAAATGAATCATCATATAGCTAAAGCCAAAGCTCATTGGAACAAGTAAGATCATAACAGTGTAAAGATTGATTGGATCTATTACTAGTCGCTCTACAAGTGGTATTGTTGTATCTGATGGGATGTAAAAGCCCCAATAGGTAGTAACCATAATTTGTGAAATACCTGTAATTCCAAATGCAGTGATTATGGGACGATCCTTCCAGGAGAACTTTTTGTATCTATCAATAAATGGAATCAACAACAATGAAGCGATAAATAATCCTGGCCACAGCACCCCTGTCACAAATTTATCATATTGAGTACGCAAAAATGCATAAAGTCCTGTAAGATACCATTCAGGAACTGTAATTCCCGGAGGTACAGTTGGTTCGAATTTGAAACCCAGATCTATTGGGAATACTCCTCCTGTAATCAAAACCGCTCCAGATATTGCCATCACCATTGGAACATCAAACACTAAGAATCGTGGAAAGTGTACTGCCATTAATCCAAGCATTACAACAGGCAAAATGAAAACATGTTGAGCATAAAATCTTAGTACAAAGTCATGAAAACCCGATCCAAACATAGCATCACGTATAGTTGGCCCAGCTATAGGGATAGAGTTTGTTAATGAAGCAGCAATACTAATTGCAAGCTCTGCTCTTTCACTAAATATTACGTCATAACCAGTAAAGGCTTCAAGTATAGTTACTGTTCCAAGAATTATTCCAGTTACCCAAAGTATTTCATTTCTAATTTTGTATCGTCCACTAAAGAACTGGTAGTACATGTGTAAAATTGCAAGCAAAACCATTGCATTAGAGCCATGGTAGTGAATATTTCGTATATGGAAACCAAATGGAACCTCGTCATTGATAAATTGTACACTATCCCATGCTCTATCGATAATAGGTTCATAGTAGAACATCAGTAACGCGCCAGAAATTCCTAGAATAATAAATACAACAAATGTAAGCATGCCCAAAAATCCAAATGGACTTACAAATCTTGCTGGAAATGAAAACTTGATTGCAGTAAAGATGGTTCTATCTAAGCCATCCCAAATCCAATAGATGAATTGAACAAGTCCTGTTCTTCTACTTAACGAAACGGCCATACCCTACAACTCCATTAGCATTAACTCCCCATGTAACAGGTGAAATATACATAAATCCATCAGCGTCAGTTTCAAAATCAAGTTGTGGAAGAGTGTTTGATGGTGGCGCTTGTAATGAAGCAGGTCCAACAAATGCTGTTCCAGTAAGTGGATCATACATACTTCCATGACATGGACATTCTCCTCTCTTTCTATTTTCTTCTGGCCAATATTTCCATAAACACCACAAGTGAAGACATACCATACTATAAGCGCGAAAAGCAGTTACCTCTTTTTTTCCTCCACCAAGTTCTTCTGGTAATCTAATAAATTGCCATTTTCTAAAAGCTTCTTCATCTAATACTCTATCACCAGTTTTTGGATATGTAATTACTTCAGCATGATTTACTGGAAATGTGCCAATGTTTGCCTGGGAACCGTCAGGTAAGATGACAGGAGCTTTTTCTATAGAAGCAGATGATGGATTTGGCATAAAGTTTCCCCATGGAACAAATGGGGCAAAAGCTACTGCGGTTCCACCTGCACCTAATAATTTTAAAAAGTCTCTTCTGGATAGTTGTTTAATTTTTTTACTATCCTGATCTGACATGCAAGCTCTCGTACTCGCCAAATTATTTATAAACCTTGTTTCAGTTTGAGACTGAAATTTTGATTTTCTTTGTAGCAATTAATACAGAGAATATGCCGATCGCCAAACCAATTACTACTCCAATAATTAATAGATAATTTTGGTCAAAAGTTGATTCGTCCTCTTGAATTGTGGGTTGAATCATAAGACTATGATCTACATTAAAAGAAATCTTTTTGACAGCCAAGTTTCCCGCTTTATCTTCAGCTAGAATTTGAATTTTATAATCACCTTCTTCAAGTTGGCTTGTATCAAACTTTAGCTGGGTTTGGTCTCTTATCTCTCCATTTGGTAAAATTATAGTTAATGCTCCACTATCTGCCAAGTTTGCATCTTTTACATCAAAGTCAATCAACAGAGAATCTGATACTGTAATACCATCTAAAGGTGAATTAACTAGAAGAGTTGGATTAGTATTATCAACATTTAATGTAAATGATTTTGTTACATTAAATCCTACAATATCTGTGGCATAAATTTTTAGCTCATGAATTCCATCCTTTACTGAATTTGATTCAATGAAATTAGAAGTAAAATTAAATTCTTTATCATCAAGGAAATATTTTACTTCATCAAGATTATCATCAATTATTTGTGGCATAACTGCAATGTGTTTATTGATAACTTCTGGAATAATTAATTTAATCGTGGGTTCTTTGTCATCATGTAATATTGTTGTAAACTTTGCAGCAACTGTAATTGGTTCTGTAGGTAAATTCCCTTCAAATAAAGTTGAATGAAGCAATAATGTGTAAGTTCCTGTCTGATTAATTGGAGCAAAAATTACAGAAGAGGTTTCATCTTTATTTTTAACTGGGAAAAATCCTCCACCTTGACTAAATGGACTAGTACCAAGCCAATCATTAGAGGGCCAATTATTAAAATGTCCAAAAACACCCGATGGAACATTTGTCTGAACAATTCTTCCTTGTGGATCAAATACAAAAGCAGAAACATTTGTGTCATCATTGACCCAGGAAATATCAATTGAGCCTGCATTAATGGATTCATCAGCAATTTCAAAATAATATTGTCTCCAGTCACCAGCCATGTAACGATTTACCATATCAAATGCACCTTTTACAAAACCATTTCGATAAATGATATCTTCTTCTTCTGAGCTTGTGATTAATACAGTTCTGTCTTTTTTATCTACAACTTGTTTTACAGCAAAAGAAATTGGTACATTAGCTGTATGTTTACTCCCTTCAAATGTTAGAAAACCTTGATACACTCCTGATTGAAAGTTAGTTGGTACAACTAAAGTTGCAGTTATTTCACTAGAATTTTTTGGTGGAATTTGTATTCTAGTGTTGTCAAGCCATATTAAATCCCAATTATCTTTTTTGTAAAAGTTAGATGTTAGTGTGAAATCCATCGATGTTGAATTTTTTTGTGTATCACCTAGCCAATAGGAATGTCTTGTAGGTACAGGATAAATTCCCACTACCGGAGTATCATTAAATTTCAAAGAAGGTTCAGTAACACGAACTTCTTGAACCGTTCCCCATGTACCTCCTCTGTTTACCATAGATATTTCGTCAGTATCAATTTTTGTATTGTTATTTTTATCATTCCAGTCATACAAGTAAAGTGATGATATTTTCAAATCATTTCCATATGTTAAATCTGTTTTATTCATAAAATCATCAAATGGAAAATTCACATTAAGAATCATTAGAGAAGCATCTTCAGGTATTGGATTTGATACATCAAAATATGAAGAAAGTGTTGTGTGCTCTTTTGCATCTATTAATCGATAATAATTTGGAATGTATGTTCCTGATTTGTTTACAACAGAATCTTGAAGTTGAACAGATGTAGTTTCATTAAACTGTGTTTTTTTAATTAATTGAAGTGTTTGAGGATTTATAGTAATATCAAGTGTGTTATCTGTTGGATTTTCAATAGTAAATACAGCTGAGCTTCTTTCACCAGGAACTAGCCTTCCGGCAAACCAACTAGTATGAGGTAGTTTTTTTCCTACTAAATCAAATTCATCAATTCCAAAGGAAGAAGAGTTTATTGAGTCAAGTGGAACATCCAAAATTTCCTTGATATTAGAATAGGAGGCATCATTATGGACGATAAATACATCATCATCCCCATTTACAAATTGAACTGCATCATATACATTGACTATTCCTGAACCTTGTGTAAGAGGATCATTATACAAATCCGTAGCAGTAGACATTAAGATATTTTTAATTCGTAAAGGATCATAGTTCTGAAAGTTTTCCTTCATGCTTTCCATTAGAATCGCTGCACTGCCTGAAACTATGGGTGCAGCCATACTTGTTCCACCAAAAAGTGAAAATGCATTTTGTGCGGGATCTTTTTCAACCTTTGAAACAGTAGATGGAGTAAAGCTGTAAGCCCCTATGCTCATTATATCAGGTTTTGGATCACCAATTATTCCAGGACCTCTACTAGAAAAGTCCACCACATTGTTCCTGTGTTCTGTTGTGTTACCAAATCTTGGTTGATCTTTAAACGGTCCATAACCTACGAAAACATTGTTAGTTGTTGCACCAACAGTTATTCCATAAGGGGAAGCATTTGGTAGTCCAAGTGTTCCATAACCATGTCCAGAATTTCCAGCACTAGTAACAATTGTAACACCAGGATAATCATCATCTAATGTTTGTGGAACAACTAAAACACTAAGAATTAATGATAAAATATCTAGTCCTGGTCCTGATTGTAATGATGGGAAATTAGAAACGCCCCAGCTATTTGAGATTATATCGGCACGGGGTTTTCCTTCAAATGTCCATTGACTGTCTTTGCTATCAAACCCTGCTGCCCATAACCAAGAATATACGGTATCACCAAACCATAATGCCTTAACTGGAATAATTTTGGCACCAGGTGCTACTCCTTGAATTTTATATTTACTGGTATTATTGTAAATATCATATTCTTCAACTCCTGAAGAAACAATTGATGCTGCACTTGATGTACCATGACCTTGACTATCGGTCATTACCCCAAAGAAGTTTCCTTTAGGATCCATTGCAGGTAACAAAGTACCATTAATTGCTCGAAGTGTTTTATCTATGGTAGTTGTGTTTTGTGAAATTACACCATAAACATCCATTACTTGTGCGCCAATTGTTCCAGCACTGTAATCATACTTTCCATCGTCATCAAAGTCATAAATTAGATGTTCATTACCACTTCCAAGAACAATTGGCTTTTCATCAGTAAAATCAAAATCATATTCAACTTTTTGCCCTTTTTCCAAATCAAATCTAGTATAGTCTTCCCAAGCAGTAGACAAATCAGGAATTATTGTATCATATAATCCTGGAGTGTGTGAATCAATTACAAGTACTGGTACTACCTGTAGGCCAGCTTGTGAACCTTGGAGTGCTCCTTGATAAATTACACCAAATTGATAGTTTCCACTTTTTGATTTAATAAAATCTCGATTATTATTACCAATTTTCATATCATCAGCTATTGTACCATTAAAAATTGGTGTTAGTCCAACTTGTGGGAAAAATGAATTGTATATTGGGATTATTGTGCCATCTCCTTTTTGGTGCATGTTTAAAAATACACCATCACGTGTTACGTATACAGAAGATGCTGCATTATCAGGTAATGGTTTTGTGTAATTTCTAATAATTCCATTTTCGTTAATGTTTGCAACAAATGTTGCATTAGTCAAAACAATTCCTTGACCATCGGCATCTAACATTATAGGATGATTATTTTTATCTCTTGCAAGTGAATCCATTATATCTGGATTTGAAAAGTCTACACCAGTGTCTACTATAGCAATGTTTACACCAGCACCAGTGTAACCATATTTGTTAAATGCTTCTTTAGATTTTGCAATATCTCTAATTTTTGAAACATCTGGAATTTCATCAGTTGATTCAGGTGAATCAGTAGAATGAAAATCTAAAAGAAAATCTTCTGCAACATTATATCCTGATGCTTTAAGTTTTGTAGCTTCATTTTCTGAAAGTATTCCTACTGAAAAGAATCCCTGGTTTGTATTAATTGAATTAATTAGATTATTTTTTATAGATTTTACTCCTGAAATAGGACCTGAACCAAAAATTAAATATCTTTTAACTGTAGGTTGCTCTTTGTCAGAAGCGGGTTCTATCTTTACAATTTGTGATGAATGTTTGATTTTTAATTCATTAGAGATTGCTGAATTTTGTTGAGGTAAATCTCCACCCAAAAATCCGTATGAGTTTCCTCCTAAAACAGATGAAAGAAGTATTATTGATAAAAATACTGCTAACATCTTTTGCATGTTTGGAAATTATTGTTTTTACTATATTATAGCTATGTTTATTTTTGCAAAGATTATCTTTTTCTTGCAAATATTGCGATCTGCAAAGCTACTATAATTCCAACAGATGCAACAATTGGGAACAATAAAGCGTTTAACTGACCAGATGATTCATCGATATTTTTAACAGAGGTAGTGATCGCCCCAACACTTCTATCAATATTAGTACTTGCACTCTCAAGTGTAGAGCCAAAATCTTCAATCTC
>JBFFWG010000001.1:0-208370 GCA_041570395.1 Nitrosopumilaceae archaeon | reverse complement strand
CAATTCCGTCACCTGTTGCGTCAAATATACTCAGCATAGTATCAAAATTAGCAGTTCCCATACCGCCAGTTTCTGCTTTGAATGCATCAACATCTGTAATACATATTCTATACATATCAATATCATCAGGAGATGAAATAGTACCAGAAATTGATGTTAATATTCCAGAGCCAAATGGGAATTGTGCACTGTTAGGTAAATCTCCTGCATCTCCTACTTCAGTTGACTGTCCTAGTTGAATCTCATTAATCTCATCTGGTGTTCGTAAATCTTCTGGAAGAGTTAAAGACCAATCTTTTACATCTACAGGAGATAGTGCAAATGCTGGAATTCCTAATCCAGAAATTAGAACAATTGAAAAAGTTACTGCTAAAAGTCCATGTATATTCAATGAATTAATTTATTTTTTAGAATTAAATGAGTTATGTATCTGCAAGTATTGATAAGATGTTCCATGTTTCAAGTCTCAAATTTAGTGAAATTGAGAATAAAATTTTTCAAGCTAGGGTAAGGACATAAAGTCCGCCAGGTAAGGGATTCGAACCCCTGAGTGCAGATGCACAGCCGCTATCCTGTATAAGATTTCGAGGCGGCCGCCGTACCACTTGGCTAACCTGGCAATTTCTCTAAAACAACTATTCCCTAAATACACTCCACTTTGGAGTTTTTTGCATTATATCAAAAGATTCTAGTCAGAAAAATTGTAAATATTATTTCCACCCAAAATCTCAATTAATTTTTCTTGGGCAGATTGTGCTTGACTATTCTTGTATGAATCAAACATACCATGACTTCTATCAAATCCATGACCCCCAACTGGCTCTATAATTTCATCTACAGAAACGCCTTGCTTTTTCCATGGAGAGTTGTGAGTCCAAATGTTTCCTTCCTCATCTACTCCTTCATTTTCTCCAGTTACAGTAATTTTTACAGGATATCCCTTCTCATCTAGAATGGTAATTACCTCTGCAGGATTAAGGGACTCTCCAACTACTTCTATTCCATCATTAAAGTATACAGTTCTACTGTGTCGGTCCTGATCCCATACTACTAGACCAATTTTTGATTTATCCATTGGTTCTCTAAATGCAAAATTAAAGGTAAGCTCCATTATTTTACCATCTGCAATTCCAGTTACACTAGTATCCATTAGAATATTATTTGGATCTTGTTCTAAAACTGCTTGTTCTCCTTTAAAGTCCTGAGTCCAAATAATTTTATTTTTGCTTTGGCTGGCATACTCATCATAGTCTAATCCAAAGACTAGCTCAACGTGCTCAATTTTTCCTGCCCCTCTATTATCATAAATTTTTAAAACTACAGTGTTTAGCTCGCCAACTTGAATAGTTTGAAGTGGCATGTGTGTTGTAAAACCTTCAACATCTGTTGTAAAATCATTAAATGTAAATCCGTTATCAACATAATTATTTCCATATCTATCTGAACCTAAAGTAGGTGCATAGTCATTTCCGCTGCCTTTGAACTTGTTCAATTTTGATGCAGGCTCTTCTTCTAGAATAATTATTTCTTCAACATCTTCTTCATTGCTTGGAGTTTCTAAAGCTTCTTCATCGTTAGAGTTTTCAAGAGTATCATCATTGTTATTTCTGTCATCATGACCATTTCCATTTTTTTTGTCATCATCCCCGTCTGAATCATGATCATGGTTGTCATGACCTTTTTGTTTATTTTCGTCATCATTGTTACTTGATTTTTTAGATTTTTTCTCTTTATACTCTGCAATTTTGTCTTTAATTTTTTGAATAATCTTTCCTTTGTGCTTTTCTAGTTTTTCTTTTATTTTCTTGACTACTTTTTTGGCTTTCTCATGTTTTTCTTTTTTATTATCATCTTTGTGTTTGTCGCCATGCTTTTCTTCATGTTTTTCAATGTGCTTATCTTTAGGACCTTCACCATTACTAGCAAATGCATCCTGTAAAGGAATAGCAGATACTAGGAGTATTCCAGCCAAAACCAATGCAGTCAAACTCATCCCTGTATTCAACAATCACTTTATGGAGGAATTACACATATTCACGGCGGAAATTTCAAAAGGTCTACAGGGCCAAAATGGACAAATTAGTCTAGGTCCAAAACCGGTAAAAATTCATCTATTATTCAAAAATTAAGATTCAGCCCAATTAATTTCACAGTGTATGCAAGAAGCTCGTATACCTTTGTAACGATGGTCCCAAAAGGATTCTACTTCTTCACCGCAAATAATGCAAATTGTTAACTCAAAATTATCAAGTATAATATCATAGTTTTTTTCAACATCAGTTTTTTCAGCATTAGAGGATTCAGAAATTTTTGGCAATGTCTTCAATGCATTATACCTCTGACTATTTTTTCAATACTTCATACACTGGATATTCAATTGCCATTCCTAGTGAGAACCCGGTATCTGCAATAAATGAATATTCATCAAAATCCTTTACAATCTCGTGCATGTCATTTCCAATTACAATTCCATTTGGTTTTGCAATACGGTTGATTTTACTACATACATTTACAGTTGAGCCAAAGATATCATCATTTGATGAAGAAACAGAATTTGCCAACATAACAGTACCAAAATCCATACTGATTCTGTACTTTACAGGAGGCAACCCGTGTTTTTTCATTGTAGCATTGATTATATCTGCACATTCTACCATTGATTGAGCACATTTTAGTGGGCATACAAAATGCTCAGGTTTGAAATCTGTAGTCTTTGGGAAATAGTACAATAAACTATCTCCAATGCTTTTTACAACTATGGCGCCATGATCTTTTGCGATCATGGCCATGCCATTAAGAAATATGCCATAGTATTGCGTCATCTTTTCTTTAGAAAGATGAGCAGACACCTTTGTAGAGCCTACCATATCTACTATACCCACACAGTAATTTTGGTGAGTTCCAGAAAAGGAAACTACATCCTCAAGACGATTCTCTAGCCTTTCTGAGAGAGTATATGGAATCTTTTCAATTTGCTCCATTTCTGCTTCCATAAGCATCGGTGTTTTTGACATACCTAGTATACGGCACACTAGATGATATCTAGGAGTTAGCTGGTTTGATGAAAAATAAGCTGATTTTTTCAAATTTAGGAATAAATCCAAAGACAAAAAACCTCGCTTAAACAAAAAGGGAATATTGGGTTTAAATCTAAAAGCCTTAGTAGTTCGAGAAAGGACTAGTCTTGAGGCATTTTCTTCTAAAATAGTCGCAATTGATGCCTATAATGCAATTTACCAGTTTTTGGCAATAATTAGGGGACCTGATGGCCTGCATCTTTCAGATAGCCAAGGCAGAGTGACTAGTCATCTTAGTGGCCTATTCTATAGGAATATCAAATTTTTATCAATTGGAATAAAACCCGTCTATGTTTTTGATGGCAAACCACCTTCTCTAAAGTCTGCAGAAATTGAACATCGAAAACAAGCCAAACGAGATGCCACTGTAAAGTATGAAAAAGCACTCAAGGCAGGAGATATGCAAGAAGCTAGAAAATTTGCACAGCAGACTACATCAATGAGAGATTCAATGGTGCAAGATTCTAAACGAATCTTAGAATTATTTGGCATCCCAGTGATTCAGGCACCTTCAGAAGGAGAGGCTACGGCTGCACATCTAACCCAGACAGGTCAAGCATATGCATCAGCCAGTCAAGATTTTGATTCTATACTATTTGGAGCAAAAAAACTTGTAAGAAATTTTTCAAACAGTGGAAGACGAAAGTTGCCTAACAGAAACTCGTATATTGAAATTGAGCCAGAAATAATAGATACTCAAAAAACTCTTTCAGAGTTAAAATTAAACAAAGAACAAATGATTGATTTAGGAATATTAATTGGAACTGATTTTAATCCAGATGGTTTTGAGAGAGTAGGCCCTAAAACTGCACTAAAAATGATTCGAGAACATTCCAGATTAGAAGATATTCCTCAAATTCAAGAGCAGTTAGAAAAAATTGATTATAATCAAATAAGAAAGATATTCTCTGAACCAGAAGTAAGTGATGTATCTGAAATTAATTTTAAAGAGATAGATTATGAGGGAATTACAAAGTATTTAGTTGAAGAACGAAATTTCTCTCAAGATAGAGTACAAACTTCACTTAATCGATTAAAAAAAGCATTTGAAAAGAAAAGCCACACTCTAGAACAATGGATGGATTAGCCAATTGAGAATAATATCCCTTCGGGCCAACTTCAAAATTTACAAAACTAATTCTCAAAATTAATAATCAACAGTTATTCTAATAGGCAAAACAATTTCAAAAAATTATGGATCTTTATGAAGCCTTCTCTTAACAAAACTATTGATAGAAAAAAAATTGATTGGATACTAAGGATAGCCGTTTTTGGGACCTATTTGGGACATGGTGTTTTAGCTTTACAGCTAAAACCTTCGTTTCTAACACTGATTGAAGGAATGAGTGGGATATCTGGCCCATTAGCTGAAAATTTACTTGTAACGATCGGAGTGATAGATATCATTACTGCAATTCTTGCAATAGCATACCCGTTCAGACTTTTACTTATCTGGGCAACGGTTTGGAGTCTTCTTACAGCTATTGCAAGACCAGTTTCAGGAGACCCTATTTGGGACTTTATTGAACGTTGGCCAAATGTAGGAGCCCCACTTGCTCTGCTTTATGTCAGACAATTACCCATTAGCATTAAAGAACTGTTTACAAAGTAAATTTGATTTGGAAAAAGATGGGTCTCAAAAATAGTACTTTAGTGCCAGAACCCTAGGTTAGTAAGTAAGAGTAGAAATCACACTATGATCAAAATAAATCGAACCAAAATTATCGGACTTTTTGTTGGTCCTAGCCTTTTTGCATTTGCCATTCTCTACCCCATAGAAGGATTAGAAATTAGTGCAAAGTTGGTATTAGGGATTGCATTATGGATGGCAAGTTGGTGGATTTCTGGAACCATTCCACTTTATGCAACATCGTTGATTCCATTAGTTTTGTTTCCAGCATTGGGTATAGAGAATTTCGTTGAAGTGGCAATATCTTATGTTGATAAAATTGTACTACTATTCCTTGGTGGATTTTTACTTGCAAAGGCTATAGAAAAATCAAAACTCCACAAACGATTTGCGTTAAATCTCCTCAAGACATTTGGAACCCAACCCAAGTATGTGATTGGTGCTTTCATTATTGTAACTGCCTCACTTAGTGCATGGATGACAAACACTGCAACCGCACTTCTCATGCTTCCATTAGCTGTTGCTGTAATAGAACATGTAAAGGACTCACAAGAAAAGTCAAGATTTGGAGTGTGTCTCATGCTTTGCATAGCATATTCTGCAAGCCTTGGCGGATTGGCGACTTTGATAGGAACTCCCCCAAACGCATTGTTTGCATCCCTTTCTGAACCATTATCTGGAATCAAAGTGAGTTTTGCCGAGTGGATGATTATAGGAGTCCCAGTTAGTGCCATATCTCTGATTGTTCTGTGGTTTTACATGATAAAATTTACAAAATTAAGTAATAATCCTCTTGTTGGAACTAAAGAGATCATAATTTCTAATTTATTAAAACTTGGAAAAATGCAAAGAGATGAAAAAATTGTTGCTATTATTTTTGCAGCTACTGCACTAGCATGGATTACTAGAGGATTAATTTGGAAAGATTACCTTCCATTCATAGAGGATTATATTATAGTAATGATTTCAGTTGTGCTTTTGTTTGCATTGCCATCCTACAAAGATCAGAGGCGTCTTTTAGATCTGAAATCTGCCAAGAAAATTCCCTGGGAAATTTTAGTATTAATCGGAGGGGGATTAGCTTTGGCAGGAGGATTTACTGCATCTGGTCTGGATCTTTGGATTGCTGATCAATTATCATTTGTAAGTGGAATGGAATTCTTTGTGATAATTCTTATCGTTGTAGCAGTTACAATTTTTTCAGGTGAATTGATGAGTAACACTGCAGGTGCAGCTTTACTACTTCCAATTATGGCATCCCTAGCTACTACCATGGAGATAAACCCCATCCTCCTAATGGCACCTGTTGCTATTGCTACAAGTTATGGATTTATCATGCCAGTAGCTACCCCTCCCAATGCAATTGTAATTGGAAGTGGTTACGTTAATCCGAAAAATATGGCAAAGTTTGGCTTGCCATTAAATTTTATCAGCATTTTATTAGTATCAGCTTTAATGGTAACATTAGTACCTCTTGTTTGGGGTTCATAATCACTAGAATCCTATCCGATTCGAACTTTTAATACCACTAAAAAGTTTAATTAGAATAGTTTAATTCGAACCTAAAAAAGTCACACGTTGAAACATTTAGCATGTATTTCTATACTAGAACAATGGTTTGAGTAATTAGTTCATACTAGTGAAAAAGTGGAATTTTTTGTCTTACTGGATTTGATGAAGAAAAAATACGACGATGAGCTCCTAAAATTACTAGAAATAAAGAAAAAGCAAAGGAGCTAGTTTGAGCAATCTCATCAGCTAGCTGTACGATTAGAGGGTATGTAGTCATCACTACATTGCCCTCTGTTTTTCTGCTTCACAAATAGGACATTTTAGACCATTAGTTTTTCGTCTACATGTCTTACATGTTATTGAAAATGTTTCATATTTTCCTAATTGGTTATACTTTATGAATAAACCAAGGCCAAGTAATGAAAACATTCCTAGCATTATGAAATTAAATGGTTTTGAAGAATCAATACTTGCAGGTCCAATATCACAATTTACAAAACACTGTACATCATTTAGTTGATTAATTGATTTCCAACCAAATACTGTACTGGGTGCGAAAATCAACGCGACCAAAACAAAAGCCATGATGATTTTCATATTATGGTAGTATATGATGAAACTTTAACATCATGTCTGTGCAGAATGAACAAAAGAATTTAATTTTAAAAGAGTTTAATTTTGAGGTGTTTTGTTATTTTCAATTGATTTTTTTAGCTCATCAAATGCAGATTGAACTTCACTAACGGCTGCTCCGTCTTCAAGGGTACTAGTATCTCCAATTTTTTCATTTTTTGCAATAGATTTTAAGAGTCGCCTCATGATTTTGCCACTTCTAGTCTTTGGAAGCTTTGAAACAAAGTAAATCTGCTCAGGAGTAGCAATTGGGCCCACTCCATTTCTTATTACTTCAACTATTTCTTTTAATAATAATTCCTTATTTTTCTCAATTTGTTGTTTTAATACAACAAATGCTATGATGACCTCCCCTTTGATGTCATGTGGTATGCCACATACTGCAGCCTCGGCAACATCATTGTGTGATACTATGCTACTTTCTAGCTCAGCTGTTCCAATCCTATGACCGGCTACTTTGAGAACATCATCTGCTCGACCTAGAATCCAAAAGTATCCATCCGAGTCTTTGATTGCATAGTCTCCTGGATAGTATGAGTTTTCATATTTTGACCAATAAACTGACTTGTATTTTTCATCATCCCCCCACAATGTCAAAAGCATGCCAGGCCAAGGTTTACGAATAATCAAGTGGCCCTTAGTGTTTGCACCAACGTCTTTTCCTTCTTCATCTACAACTGAGATATCCATCCCAGGGATAGGTAATGTTGCAGAGCCAGGCTTTAATGGAATTGTTTCTAATCCAGGTAATGGGGATAACATCATTCCGCCTGTTTCAGTTTGCCACCAGGTGTCAATAATTGGGCATTTTTCTTTTCCAATTATTTTAAAATACCATTTCCAAACTTCTGGATTAATTGGCTCTCCAACGGTTCCAAGTAATCTTAACGTTGAAAGATCAAAAGAGTTTGGAATATTATCTCCAAATTTCATAAACATTCTCAAAGCAGTGGGAGTAGTGTAAAATATTGTTACATTATATTTTTGAATAATTTTCCACATTCTAGAAATATCAGGATAGTCGGGTGCTCCCTCATACATTACCGCTGTTGCACCATGCAATAATGGGGCATAAACTACATAGCTGTGTCCTGTTACCCATCCAATATCAGCAGTACAAAAGAATACATCAGAATCCTTTATGTCAAATGCCCATTTGAATGTGGAATATAGATGAGTCAGATACCCACCGGTTCCATGTAAAACGCCTTTGGGTTTTCCTGTAGTTCCGGACGTGTATAAAATGTAAAGAGGATGATTGCTATCTAATTTTTCTGGTAAACACTCTGTAGAAACCTCTTTCATTAGAGTAGACCAAAGACGATCTTTAGGATTCATTGTAAATGGAATTTTAGTTCTCTCATAAACTATAACATTTTGAACAAAATCTAATTCTATGATTGCATCATCTACAACTGATTTTAGCTGTACAACAGAGCCTCTACGATATCCACCATCAGCGGTAATTACAATTTTTGATTTGGAATCATCGATTCTATCTTTTAGGGCAGCTGAGCTAAAACCTGAAAAAACTACCGTATGAGTAACTCCTATTCTAGCGCATGCCAGCATTGAAATTGGCAATTCAGGAATCATTGGAAGATAAATTGTTGCCCTATCGCCTTTTTTTAGTCCCAGAGATTTTAAGACATTTGCAAATTTTTGTACCTCAATTAAGAGTTCTTTATAGGATAAGGTACGACTAAATCCATTTTCAGCTTCCCACCGTATAGCGGGTTTTTCAGATAATTCCTTTTGATGAATATCTAGTGTATTGTGTGATGCATTTAGAGTGCCCCCAACAAACCACCTCCCAAAAGGAGGATTCCAATCAAGGGTTTTTCTCCAAGGTGAAAACCATGAGAGTTTTTTTGCCTGCTCATCCCAAAACGAAATATAATCAGATTTAGATTTTTTTCTAGTTTCAGAGTCATTGTTTCCAAGTCCAATGTTGAAAATTTCAGAATCCATCTAAATTGTATAAGATAAAGTGATTTCTAAGTGTTAAAAATAAAGAAAAAAATTAAAAAAATAGAAACTACTGTGCTTCCATTCTGGATAGCCAGTCTGATTCATCGGATTTTTTTTCAGGATTCGAACTCGAAGCAGCTGGACATGCTGAAACAGGTGCTGGAGCGACCATTGGTGCAGGAGCAGGAGTTGCAGTTTGTTCAATCTGGTTTTCAGGTTGTTCTACAGGCGCACTAGAAGCTTGTTCTGGTACTTCAGGAAGTTTGGTTTGTACTTCTAATTCACTTTGGGTGCCAAAGTAAGATATAGCTTCTTCTTGAGCTTTCTGTCTTGGAGCTTCAGTTGTCTGAACTTCCATAGATAGATCTTCAAGACGTCTTTGAACATTTGAAATTTCTGCTTGTTCATGAGTTATGTGCTCAATCAAATCAGTGGTTTGTGTCTTTACCGACTCAAACGTTGATTCAGAAATTTCGTTACTCTTAAACTGCATCTTTGCATCGAAGATAAGCATTTTAACTGATTTCATTTGCTCATCTAATTCAGCAGTTCTAGCATCTAGTTGGGCTTTGATTTCGTTTTCAGATTCATCCAATGTAGATAGTTTTGATTTGTATTTTTCATGTAGCATTTCTGCTGATTCTTTCATGTCATCATTTTCAGAAACTAAGTCTATCAGAGCCTTTAGACGACGAAGAGTGAGTCCTTTTTCTCGTAATAGTCGTTGAGAGTCTAATCTCCATTTTGGAATGAAGATCACAACATCTGCTTGAACAACTAATTGTTCAAATGCAATTTGTTTTAATCCTTCAGCACCACAATCGATTCCAACGGTTTGAATACTACCGTCAATATCACTTATTGTACCTACGACTTTACCTACGAGAGTTCCGTACATATCCTTGACTTTTTTTCCGATAATCTGGATCTCGTCGTTACTCATGGGCTATGATTTAAAGTTCGCTATAACCGACAAAGTGTTAACAAGGTTTCGAGTTTTTGTAAGAACAATTTAACTAAAGTCAAATTCCCATATAGCAATTTTAAAATTTGAAATAAAATACGCATTATTTATGATTACAAAAGAAGAGATGGTACAAATTTTGCAGTTTGTTTCAAAACGATGGACCGATATTTCTAGAGAACCTGAAAATAAAATTATGCAGACTTTGCCAAGTAACTTTTGGATGAATTCAGTTGGAGGCAAAGCTGGAAAAGGAAGATGGGTCACCATGTTAATGTATACAGAAGAAGAGGCAGATGCAAATGCATTCAAAGAAGTTTTACTTCGTTGGCAATCAAAAGGAATGCAAAATACTCCAAATACAGATCTTATTCAGATAAAAAAAGGATAGATTATTAATAATTAGAAAACTTGCGAAGGTATTGCCAGAAAAGTTTTCTAAATCTGAAGAAAAGATACTTTTGGATCATTTTTCTAATGTCAATGATTCAGTTTTTGCAGTTACAACACCTCAGCAAGTTGATCGGGGAGCTCTCATGTCACGTTACAGTAGAACCGATAAAAGCATGAGAAGAATATTTCTTGATGAATTTTTAGCAAACCAAAAAAGAGGAGAGGAATTTTACAATAGAGTTCTAATAGAATATGGAGATGATTCAGTAGCAGAGCTTGGAGCAGCTCAAGTTGCAATTGAAGGAATTTCAAATATAGCAGTAAAAAAAATTGAGGATCGTAGAATTGGTTTATCATATCTTGAAAAATCCTCAAGGTATGTAGCATGGAATAAAAAAGAAAACGGAAAATACAGATTTTATCGTGACTCTACAATTATGAATTCTAAATTTGTAGATGATTATGTAGCTGCATGTAATTTAGATTTTGATGTATATTCAAAAAATATTGAACCTATGATAAAGTATATTCGAGAAAAATATCCAATAGAAAAATATACATTTAAAAATTCAAGTGGAGCTGACAAACCATATTCTAAATTAAAAAACGATAATGACATAAAATCTGCAGGAATTATTTACAGAGGTTCAACTAAAGCTAAAGCACTAGACATTTTACGTGGTCTTTTACCTGCTTCAACTCTAACTAATGTTGGAATAACAGGTAATGGTAGAGCGTTTGAATATTTGTTAACAATTTTACTTAGTTCTGATTTAGAAGAAGAAAGAGCAATAGCAAAAAAAATTAAACATGAACTTGATTCAACTATCAAATCTTTTGTGAGACGGGCTGACGATAAGTATGGCAAAGCCATACAAAATTATCTTCAAGAAATTCGAAAAACTAGTCTCAAATTTACCAAAAAATATGCCAATCTAGGCACACAAAAACAGGAAATTACAAAACTAGTAGATTTTGAAGCAGAATCAAAAGGAATCGATAAGATAGTTGGTGCAATTTTGTACGAAACATCCTCAGGAGTATCTTATCAAAAAATACTTTCCAATGTAAAAAAAATACCAAAGAACAAAAAATATCAAATGATAGTAGATTTTTCAAATCTTAGAAAAAATAGACGTCATAGACCATCTCGTGCATTTGAAATGGTAGAGTATACTTTTGATTTGATTAATAATTTTGGTATGTTTAGAGATTTACATAGACATAGAGTGCTAACTATGGAAAGACAGCTACTTACAACAAAACACGGATATAAAATGCCTAATGAAATTTTAGTTCTAGGAATTGACAAAGAGTTCAAGGATTGTATGAATAATTCTAAAAGAGTTTTTGAAAAGATAGAAAAAAAGTATCCATCACAAGCACAGTATGTTGTAAACTTTGCATACAATTATCCTTATTTTATGCATCTAAATTTACGGGAGGCCTGTCATCTAATTGAGCTTCGTACTGTTCCACAAGGACATATTGATTATCGAGATGTAGCACAAAAGATGTTTAAAGAGATAAAAAGAGTTCATCCAAATTTAAGTAAAATTATTAAATTCGTAGATTTGGAAAAATATGATTTGGAACGATTTGAATCAGAAAAAAGAACTGAAGAAAAAAAGAGAAGGCAAAAACGTTGAGCTCTGAAGATACTATTTCAAAAACAGATGAAGAATGGAAAGAAATCCTTACTCCAGAACAATACAACGTATGTAGAAATAAAAATACTGAACGACCATTTACTGGAAAATACAATGATTGTAAAGATAAAGGAGTGTACAAGTGTTCATGTTGTGGAAATGAATTATTTGATTCGGATACTAAATTTGAATCAGGAACGGGTTGGCCAAGCTTTTACAAACCAATTAATGATAAAAATGTAAAAAATGAATCAGATACTACTTTTGGAATGGTTAGAACAGAGGTAATGTGTAAAAAATGCGGAGCCCATCTAGGACATGTGTTTGATGACGGACCACAACCAACTAATTTGCGATATTGTATTAATTCTGTTTCATTAGATCTTGATAAAAAAACTGAATGATTTGGAGATTTCACACACGGAAAAATTCATTAGCTGAGATAACAGATGAGGGATTTGTGGTAAATTGAGATTAATTCTATGCGGTTTTGGAGTAGTTGGACAAAGCCTAGCAAAATTATTAGAATCAAGAGCTGAAGATCTATATGCCAGGTTTGGAATAAAACCAAGAATTGTAGGGGTCTTTGATACAAAAGGAAGTGCAGTAGAAACTGCAGGTTTAGATTTAAAAAAACTAATTGACGTCAAAAAGAAATTTGGTACAATTAAAAAATACAGTACAAATAAAAATAATTTATCAGGGGTTGACTTGATTAATAATGTCGAAGCTGATGTTCTAATTGAGACTACAGCAAGCAATTACAAAGACGCTGAACCTGGAATGACTCACATTACTGAAGCTATGAAACATGGATTACATGTAATTTCTGTAAACAAAGGGCCATTAGCATTAGCATTTCCTTCGTTGATGGAACTTGCAACGTACAATCAAGTTTTATTAAGATTTAGTGGAACAGTTGGAGGCGGCACGCCAATTCTAGATTATGCAAAAAATAGCCTACGTGGAGAACGAATATCATCTTTTAATGGAATTCTAAATGGAACTACAAATTACATACTAACAAACATGGCAAATGGAATGTCATTTAAATCTGCACTTGATGATGCAAAGAAAAAAGGATACGTTGAAGCTGATGAATCATTAGATTTGGATGGACTTGATGCTGCAGCTAAACTAGTAATTCTTGCAAATTGGGTTATGGGCCTCAAAGTAACAATGCCAGATATCAAACGAACTGGAATTAGAAATGTTTCAGATGAGGATATTAAAAATGCAGCTAAAAAAAAGTGTGCAGTAAAATTGATTGCATCATGTAACAAAGACTTGACGGTTTCACCAACCGAAGTATCTGTTGATGACCCGTTGTGTGTGAATGGGACCTTAAATGCCATTTCATTTACTTCAGAACATTCTGGAACTCAAACAATCATTGGTCGAGGTGCAGGAGGTATGGAAACTGCTAGTTCGATTCTACGAGACCTTCTAGATATTAGGCAAGAGATTTCAAAGATTTGAAATCCAATCTAATTTCTAAGAGCGAAACTGCTCAAGTTATTAAAGAAATTTCAGAACAATGGAAAATTGAACTTCCAAAAATTAAAAATTTGAAATTTCATTATCTAGATGATGATATAATTATTATCACAGGAAATGGATTCAAAGCGATAAAGACAGGAGATTCATATCTACCATTTTTAACAGATATCGAAATTCTTAAAAAATTTCCAAATGTCATGGTGGATATGGGTGCCGTAAAATTCATGTGTAATGGGGCAAATGTTATGCGTCCTGGAATTACAAAGTATACAGAATTTGAAAAAGATAGCGTAGTATGTATAATTGAAGAATCTCAACACAAATTTCTTGCTGTTGGAAAATCATGTGTGCCAAGTACAGATATGGAATCAATGAGTAAAGGTGAAGTTGTAAAAAATATGCATTATATTTCTGATAAATATTGGGAATCAGGAAAATTAATCAAAGATTAATTTATTTTTTCAGTAGTCATAGTAGAGCCTTGTTTGTTAATGACAAGCATATCAATCCCATCACCACTAAAAGAATCTCTAAGACTTGCTGAACGAATTGATTTTAATGCTAAATCTTTTGCTTCTTGTTCAGTCATATTTGGTTTGAATTGAGGATCTAACACACCAAGTGCCATCTCTGCTCCAGTTCCAACTGCAGCATATTCATCTGGAAGAACAGAACCTAATGGATCTAATGTATACAATGTTGGTTTTTCAACAAAACCACCAACTATTACCTGAGTCATTAGTGGAAAGAATCTTCGTTCATACATCATGTTTGACATCATTTTTGCAATAGAGTTAGGGGGGATGTCACGTTTTAGTTCCATGTTTCTTATTTTTGCTAATGCTGCGATCTGAAGTGATAATATTTGCATGTCTGCAACTAAACCAGCACATGCAGCTCCAACTTTTGGAGTTATTTCAAATGTTTTCTTTGTAGTTTTACTTACTAGAAAATTCCCATATGCAATTCTTTTCTCGCTTGCAAAAACTACACCTTGATCAAAAGTAATACCAACAGCAGTTGCTCCAGGCATGTACATATATGACATAAGTCAGATGCTTTCTGAGTACAATAAAAATCCTTTCTACTTGTTGTAAGAAAATTTGATAGTAATCCTTTAAAGTAGAATCTAAAGTCAACCCGTTTATGGCTGAAGCAAATTTCCGGGAAAACAAACTTTTGGATATAGCATTTATGGGAATGAGATCAGCCATAGGAGTAATTTTCATTTTACATGGATCTGGAAAATTCGGACCAGGTTTTGTAGGGTTTTTGACAGGACCATTAGGACTTCCTGCCGAGATGCAAATTCCTATTGCTTTAGCAGAAACAGTTCCAGGAATATTACTTATTTTTGGAGTATTGACAAGAATTTCAGCATCATTACTTTCAATTGTAATGTTGGGTGCAATTTTCTATGTAAAGGGAGCATCAAGTATTACGGGAGATGGAGGAGTGGAATTAGATTTAATCCTACTTGCTTCTAGTTTGGTGATAATTGTAGCAGGACCAGGAAGAGTATCAATTGCACATATTGCAAAGAAGATACCAAGATTCCTTCAATAGCCATCTAAAACTTTTGAATTATTAAGCAAATACACTTTGTTGTTTTTTTCAACAAATCAATTCTAGCAAATTCATTTGGAGAATGGATTTTAGAAAAAATATAGGTGCTTCCAACAGAGATACACGGAGCCTTCAAAAACTTAACAAAGGAATGCATTGGACCAGTACCAGCATTTGAAACATTTAGAATAGATTTTCCAAAAATTTTATCTGCCGAAGTTTTTACATTTTTTACAAAAGGTTCTGCAGGATCAGTTCTTGCAGCTGCCTCTCCATGATATACCTTAATCTTAATGTCGTCAAATCCATTAATTTTCAAATGTTTTTTTAATCGTTGAATCTGTTTTTTTGGGTCCATGTTAGGAACTAGTCTAAAATCAAGTTTGATTATAGCCCTAGAAGGCAAAACAGTTTTTGCTCCTTGTCCAGTATATCCGGAAATCATTCCAGCTATGTTACATGTTGGACTTCCTGCTAAAGCTTTTTTGAGTTCAAGGCCTGTTTTATTTCCAACAAAATCACGAATTCCAAATTCTTTTTTAAAGGAATTTTCATCAATTGGTTCTGCTTTTAAAAGTTCAAGATCTTTTTTGGAAAACGGCTTAACTTCCTTGTACCAATCTTTGATCAAGATTTTTCCTGAAGAGTTACGTAAAGTACTCACTGCTTGAATTAACCTCCAAGCAGGATTTTTAATTATAACTGCTAGACTAGAGTGAGCATCGATTTTAGATTCCTCTTTGATTAATTCAATAAAAAGTAGTCCTTTCATTCCAAGTCCAACTACAGGTCTATTTTTAGAATCGACATATCCAAATTCCCAAATCACTCCATCGCAAGAAAATTTTTTTTGATACTTTTTTAGATAATTATCAATATTTGCACTGCCAGTTTCTTCCTCACCTTCTATCAAAAATTTGATATTACATGGAACATCGCCTTCAGTTTTCAAAAAGGCTTCAACAGCTTTGATTCTGGTAATTAATTCGCCTTTATCATCAGATGAACCACGTCCAAAAATTTTATTCCCTTTGATTTTACCACCAAATGGGGCATCATCCCATAAATCAAAAGGTTCTGCAGGTTGGACATCATAATGATTGTAAAATAATAATGTCTTACCAGGATTTTTTTTAGATTTTACTTCTCCAAAAACTACTGGTGCAACTCCTTTTTTTGTACGTAGAATCTCAGAATGGATTCCAGACTTTTTTAATATTTTTGCAACTAGTTTTGCGCATTCTTCAATACCTTCATTTTTTGCAGATACACTTGGTTGACGAATTAGAGTCTGAAGTTCAGAAATTAATTCATTCAAATTGTTATCTACAAATTTGAATATTTTTTTCGACCCAATCACCTAATTCGATCAAATGGTTTTAGAATTGTAGGTAAAACATCAATGAGATCTGATGCAGCCATATGCAATCCAAATTTTCGTTGAACCTGTTTTCCGGCAAGACCATTAACAAATGCTGCAGCAGACGCAGACTCTAAAGAATTTTTATTTCGTGCAAGAAATGCTGCAGTAATTCCTGATAAAACATCTCCAGTGCCTCCTACAGTCATTGCAGGAGTCTTTTTTGGATTAAGATGTGTTTTCTTTCCATCAGAAATAATATCAGTAGGTCCTTTCAAGAGAATTGTTAATTCAAACTTTTTAGCGTATTTTTCAACTATGGTTACTCGTTGTTTGATAGAATTAGAAGGGATTTCACCAAACAGTCTTTTGAATTCCCCTGAATGTGGAGTTACAACGACATTTTTGTTTGTAATCAAAGGAAGAATTCCATTAACTAATGCACTAGCATCAAGAGAAAGTTTAACATCTCGATTCAAAAGTGGTTTAAGCAGAGTCTTAAGGGACTCTATATCCTTAATTGCTAATCCCATTCCAATAGTTGCTGAATCTAATCCATGTGGAATTTGACCAAGTAATTTGTTGGCAGCCCCTCTGGTAAGTTTTGAATCAACAAGAGGCAGAACAATCAAGTTAGGAGATGTTGCACGAGTTGATTGAGCATTAATTTTTGGAACACATGTATAAACAAGATCGGCACCTGCACGTAAAGCTGCTAGTGAAGAAAGTATTGGGGCACCATGATAGATGTAACTTCCTCCAACAACTAGTACAGTTCCATTATCACCTTTTCTAGAATTTGCTTTTCTTTCAGGAATGAATTTTTTTACTAATGCAGATTGAAGGTTTTTTGATGCCAATGATATTTTACTTTTTTAGATGAATAAATATTCTCTTTGCAAAAATTGATTAAGAATCTGAACTTTTGGTATTTTCTGCCTTTATTAGCTGATCAATGGTGTTTAAAACTTCCATAGATTTTTTCTCAACTTGCTCTGCTAACCAATCTCTTTCAATTTTAAGTTGGATTTCGGCATCACTTAATTTTTTCAATGCAGTTTTTAGGCTTTGATTTAACTCTTCAGAATGTTTCTTTTCTGATGACAATTGAGCGTTGCTTAATTTTAGCTCATCTACTTTTGCATCTAAAGCAGTATTTAGTTCAGAAAGTACCTGCTCTTTTTGCTTGCTTTCTTTTTCTTTTTGTTCGAGTTCCTTAATTTTCTCGTTGAGAAGAGTAGAAACATCCTCTAACAAACGTTCTCGCTGAATAGCTTTTAGTTCTGATAAATCTTCTGTGAAATTGAGTTTTTCTAGATCTTCTTTGGTAATAGGATCTAAATCTAAAGAGTAGTTTAGTTTTTCAATTTTTTCTTTTTCTTTAACTAAAATTGCAATTTTTTTATCTAACGATGCACTATCTTTTGCAGAAACTGCATTATCCAGTTTATAGGATGACAATTGAATCAAAATATTATACTGTTTTTATTCGTATTAGGATGTGTTTGTTTAATTCGTACAGACCTAGTATGTTCAGAAAATCATTTTTAGAAAAAATTAGCTAATTTTCGATTTAGTTTTACGAGGGACAGTTCTTAGTTTTCCTCTTTCAAAAAATGCTTTTCTTGCATAAGCAAGATAAGTCGTATGGCCAATGCCTTGAAACGAATGTCTTGTTTTGCCTTCTCTAGCTTCAATTGTTCGGATTATATGTTCTGTACATTCAATATCGGTAAATTCGTTTTGAACTAAAGCTGCTGTCAATTTTTCTAGCTGATTCATTGTAGGACAAATTGCAAATATACCGCCGCTACCTTTCAGCATTTTTCTTGCTTGTTCAAGAACAGTCCAAGGATCTCCTAAATCAATTAAAACAAGATCAGCTTCAGTTATAGGAACTTTTTTTGCAGATTTAAGATCAAGATTTTTCATTGTCACATATTTTGACAAGCCAGCTTTTTCGATATTTTTTTTTGCTATCTTCATAAATTCAGGATCAACATCAAATGTATAGACATGGCCCCTAGGTTTGACTATTCCAGCAACAAATGAGGTTAACGAACCACTACCTGTACCTATTTCAATAATTTTTTGGCCACTTTGAATTCCTGCTCTAGCAGCAATATAGCCTAAATCTTTTGGATATACAATTTGAGTACCATGTTGAATTTTCATTATAAAATCATGAATTGTGGGTTCAAGTAAGTAGATGTATTTGTCTTTATTTGTAATCAGTCTTGAGCCAAACTCTTTTCCTATTGCATCAGAATGACGAATTACTCCTATGTGGGTATGAAGTTCTTTTTCCTTTGAGATTTTCACCAACCATTTTTTTGAATTATTAAAATAACATAAAACGTACGAGTTCTTCTTAATTTTATTCATAGATTAGACCTGAATATTTTAGATAATAACGTACTGATTTATGCAATTTTTAAGATTAATTTTTGAAGGCGAAAAAGGTTTCTTTATCACAAACAGTTTAGAAGGTTCTTCCTTTTTGAATTTTTTTCAAGGCATCAAGATAGTCCCTTACTTGAGCATGAGTTGGCTCTAATTCTTTTAGATTTGTTATATCTACATTTAATTTTTCTAATTCACGGTAAATTTCTTTATCCTCAATTGTGTCTACTAATGCTTGAAGTGCAAATGGTTTTTGCATTAATTCAACAATTTTTTTAAGTGTTTTAATTGATTCTTGAAGAGTATTTTCTACAAATCCGGACGCAAAAATTATTCTTTGGTTAGGAACTATTGAAAGAATTTCTTGTGCTACCTCAAGACCATTTTTTTTAGGCATTTTATAATCTAAAATTAAAACATCAAAAGGAGTATCAGGACTAGAGTCTTCATTTTTTTCTTTAGCCCATTTTTCATATCCTTTACGATAAGACAAAAGACATTCATCTCCATTACTTGTAGTAATTACTTCATGATTATTTTGTTCTAAAATTTCCTTGTATTGAGATAGTAAATCAGATTCGTCTTCGGCGATTAGAATTTTCATAACAATCAGATTTTATTATACAATATAGTATTTAGGAATTTTTGATGAAGTTTAGTTTGATGGGGTTGTAGACAAAACAACATTATCTTTGTTAACCTTTTCAATAGTTTCAATTACACTATCAATTTCATAAGGCTTGTAGATCATTGCAGAAGCTTTAAGATCAACTAATTTCTTTTCTGTATCAGATGTTAAATCAGCAGTTACCATAATTATTTTTGCCTCAGGATCAAATTTTCGAATTTGTTCTAAACCATAAAAACCATCATAATCAGGCATCATTACATCGAGCAATACTACATCAGGTTTGTGCTCTTTATACAATTCAACTGCAGTTCTTCCATCATATCCTTTGCCAAGAACTTTAATGTCTTTAATAGATAGATATTCACAAAATACTTCTACTGTATCTCTATCATCATCAACTACTATTACACTAGTCATTTTTTACAACTCCTGTTTGAGTTTCAAAGGAATTCCAACATCCATCATGATACCAATTTTTATCATAAATCGTCACACCTTCTTCTAATTCTAAATTAGAATTACAATACGCACATAACTTTGTACGATTCATTTCCTGTATCAAAATGGCTTTATTTGTGCTTGAAACCATGAAATATTCATACAGAATTTTGATATTATCCTCTTGTATGTCCGGCATGAACAGACCGTACCTAATCCATTAAAAATTAAGAATGAAAATCCTACATTTGCTCAGGGGCAGAAATTCCCAATAAACCTAATGCTTTTTGTAATGTTAATTTGAATGAAAGTACCAAGCAGAGCCTTTCATTTTTTAAAGACTCATTTTTGTCATCAAGTACCTTGACATGTTCATAAAATGCATTAAATGAAACAGAAAGCATATGACAATATCTTGCAATTACTTTCGGAGAAAAATTATTTACAGCATCCATAATATGCAATTCAAACTTTCCAATTTCTTTAATTAACGATATTTCAAAAGGATTTGTCAATAATTCAAATGAAGTTTCAAAATTGGGGTTTTCCCCTGCTTTTTCTAAAATTCCTGAAGATCTAGCATGAGTATACTGGATATAAGGTGCAGTATCACCTTCTAAACTCATTGATTTTGAAAGATCAAAAGTGATAATTTTATCCAAATCTTGTTTTATCATTTCATAACGAATTGTTCCTATAGCTACATCATGAGCAATTTTTCTAATAGTCGATTCGTCCAAGGTAAGATTTCGTTTTTTGGTTTCTTCAAAAGTTTTATTTTCTAAGACATCAATCATTGAATCTACATTAACATAAAGGCCCTTTCTTCCAGACATCTGAGCACTTTTTCCTTGAGTATCAATTCCAAGAGTTTTTGCAGTATCAGAGCTTAGAGTTACTGATTCGTAACCAAGATGGACATACGAGTTCTTACTGGATTCAAAATGGGACATTAGAGTAGTAATGATTTTTTGTAATCTGGATTGTCTTGAATCAATTACTGTGATTACTTTATCAGCAGTAAAATCTTGTTTAGGATCTTGGCTATCATCCAATGTTGTTTGCCATAGAATTTTTCCATTTTGTTGAGTAATGTATTTTGTATAATTGAAGGGATCTGGAAGCAATCCTAGTTTCCATGCGGCATATGGAATATCTTTTGCAATGTATGTTGCGGTACCATTACTTCTAACTAGTACTTTATCTTCTTCATTTTTTTCTCCCTTAATTATCCAACAATTAGCATTTTTTCCTTCTTGTTCGAGCTCAACTAATTTCATTTCTTTCATTTTTTCAAATACTTGCTTCCACAACCCTGAACGAATAATTTGTGATTCAAAATTAAGACAATCATAAAATGATGATAATCTCCAGCAAGTTTTAATTTGCTCGGCTAAAACTTTCCTTGTTATTTTATTCCCGAATTGAGCAATTTCTGAATCAGTATCTTCTAAATCTTGTAAGATTTTTTTTCGAGTTTCTTCTAAATCCGGGTTTGAAGAATATTTTTCAGTTGTTTTTACATAAACTTCATCTCCACAATACTGATCAAATTTTTGTCCAGATGGAGGGTTTTCTGAAAAACCACAATACTTGAATCCAACTATTATATCTGCAACCTGGAGTCCAGAATCATCAACATAATTTAGCACCTTGACATCAAAGTTGCCATATCGAAGAATTCTAGCAGTAGTGTCTCCTACAATGATATTACGAACATGGCCTATATGTAACGCCTTATTTGGATTAACGCTAGTATGTTCAACAACAATCTTTGATTTATGACCTAAATCTAAAAAACCATAATTATCTTTCATTGATGATTTCAAAATTATTCCAGAGAGATTAGAATAATTAGCAAAAAAATTAATGTATCCAGATGGGTGTGCTTCTACTTTTTCAACTAGATTCCCTAGAAATGGTTCATATTTTTCTGAAATTATTTGTGCAACTTCAGAAGGTTTTTTCTTAAGGTGTTTTGAAAGTAAAAAGGATACATTACACATTACATCTCCAAAATTTGATTTTGCAGGTTCGATTACAAAAGATGTTTGTGGAAGGTCAAGCTGCTCGATTATTTTTTGTATGTTTAAATTAATTTCATCAAGTAAAATTTTGAAAGTCATTAATTATACCTCGGTTAGTTTTGGGGCTAATTTATCAAGTGCTTCAATAAGTCCATCACCAGATTTCGCTGAAACACTAAAGCTTGCTTTGGATTTAACAAAATCTGAAGAATTACCTAGTGCTACACTAGTGTTAGCTATACTAAACAAGGGGATATCAGTTTCACTATCGCCAATTGCTATCACATTTTCATGAGTAATAGATAACATTTTCATTACTTCTTTAAATCCATGGGCCTTATCAATTCCCTCTGAATTAATATGAAAAGCATACTGACTATCTGAAAGATTAACTGGGAGTTTATTCTCAATTACAAGATTTTTTGCAGATTCTATATCAAATGTTCGTTCAAGTACTACTTCAGTCAATCTCGGAAAAACAGGTTTTTCTTTTACATTGTTAATTTTTGTCTTTAGAATATCAAAAGCCTGAATGCATTCATTTTTGTTTCCTAGCAATTTATGCTCTTTAGGACCAGTGGTTATACATCCACCATTTTCTCCTACTGCGATATGTGTTGTACCGCCAAATATTGAGAGTAAATATCCCTCTACAGAAGAACGTCCTGAAACAAAAATTACGTTATGACCAATATTTGTAAGATGACGTAATGCACTTAGTGCATCTAGATTAATTCGTCCAATTCCATTTTCAGTTATAGTGCCATCAATATCAACAGCAAATGTTTTTTGTTTCATAAAATCTCATATTTCTAACCAGATAATAATTGATCCTAAGAAAATTTCAAGATAAATTAATGCATATCAAATTTTTTGATCTGTTTATCATTAAACCCTTTTATTTAGAGGATCAAAACATCAGCTGATCTAATTGGGGATTCCTGAAAAAATTAAGGCCATACAAGATGAGATGGCTCGTACACAAATCAATAAAGCCACAGAGCACCATCTTGGATTATTAAGAGCAAAAATTGCTAAATTAAAAAAAGAACAAGAGTTCAGATCAAAAAAAACTACTGTCTCAGACGGATTTGATGTAAAAAGAGCTGGAGATGCTACAGTTGTTTTCATTGGTTTACCGAGTGTAGGAAAATCTACTTTACTCAATAAATTAACTTCAGCAAAATCATCTGTTGGGGCATTTCAATTTACAACGCTTACTGTTGTTCCGGGAATGATGGAATATCGAGGAGCTAAAATTCAGATATTGGATTTGCCTGGAATTATCAAAGGTGCATCAACGGGCAAGGGATTAGGTAAAAGAATTCTTTCAGTAGCAAGGAATGCAGATTTAGTACTTTTGATTTTAGATGTATTTCAACCATATCATGAAGACGTTCTAGTGAATGAATTAGCAAATATTGGAATTAGGTTAAACCAAAAACCTCCAAATATCATTATAGAAAAAACAGGCATTGGGGGAATTGCAGTAGCCCAACAAGTGAAATTAACCAAAATATCTGAAAAACTCCTAAAAGACATTCTTCATGTTTATGGAATCACCAGTGCAAGAGTTGTGATAAGAGAAGATGTGGAATCGGATCAAATTGTTGATTTTTTGTCAGGAAGTAAAACATATGCAAAAGCACTTACAGTAATCAATAAAATTGATTTAGTTGATGATGAATTTTTAAAAAGTTTGAAAACAAAAATTAAATCAGAATTCATTACAGTATCAGCTGATTCTAACAAAAATATTGATGTTCTCAAAGAGAAGATTTACGAAAAACTAAATTTTATGAGAATCTACATGAAGCCTAAAGGTGGAGAAACAGATTTCAAAGAGCCTCTAATAGCAAAAGAAGGTTCAACAGTATTAGACATCTGTAACAAATTACATCGGAATATGAAAAAGCAGTTTAGGTATGGATTGGTTTGGGGAAAAAGTGTAAAGTTTGGAGGACAAAGAGTAGGAATTAATCATGTATTATTGGATGAGGATGTACTAACAATTATCAAAACTCGAGGTATGTGAGAAAAATTTTTGGGTAAAAGGTTGTAAAATGGAAAAAGAGTTTGAAGAGAGATGGTGCAAATATTGCATGGTAAAAACAAAACAAGAGATTGTGTTTCTTCCAAAAATTCCTACTTACAAACGTAGGAGGAAATACAAGTGTACAATATGCGGAAAAACTGTTTGGTTACAAGGCAGACGGCCATCTGCAGAAAGTGTTTACTGAATTTCTTTAATTAAAATATAGAATTTAATATGATTTAGAAGATTTTTTCAACTGAACATTTGTGAAGGTGGAGAAGATTGCTTTCCTTTAATGTTGGTTTTTTCAACAGAGAATTTTCTATTATTGGGAATTACTGACAATTTTACAGAGGTGTTAATTGCATAATGAGGAGTGCCATCAGGATTGGTAAAATTAGTTGCAATTCCTACTCGGTCTAAATCAACTTTGACTTTAACTATAGTTCCATCTTCTAGTTTAAAAGATACAAATTCATTTTCTAATCTTTCATAATCAAGCATCTTAAATTCAATTTTATTTGGTTTTTGACTCATCAGGTACTACCTAATTTTTAATCATATTTGAACATATAATTAATACAGATAACTCATGAGTTTAATTTGTTCTTGAGTAGTGATAATATTTTTAGAAGTTAGAATCTGTAATAATTCCTTAAACAGTATTTTATTTTCTTCTGACATTCCTGCTCCACCTTGTTCGCCTGGAGGACCTGGTGGGCCTCTTGGACCTATTGCGCCTGGAGGACCTTGTTCACCTCTAGGTCCTTGTTCACCTGGAGGACCGGGAGTACCTGCTTGTCCTCGTTCACCTTGTGGTCCTTGAATACCCTGTGGACCACCTGGACCTTTTTCTCCTGGTGCGCCTGCTGCACCTCTTGGACCTTGTGGACCTTGTGGACCAATTGGTCCTTTATCTCCTGGAGGACCTGGCGGACCTGTAAGACCTTTTTCTCCTTGAGAACCTGGAGGACCTTTTTCTCCTTTATCTCCAGGAGTTCCTGGAACTCCAGTTAATCCTTTATCTCCTGGTTTACCTTGCGGACCTTGAGTTCCTTTATCGCCTTCCGGACCGGCATCTCCTGTTAATCCTTTATCGCCTTTAGAACCAGCTTCGCCTAATGGACCTTTATCACCAGTAGGACCCCTGGCTCCCCGTTCCCCTGTAGGACCCTTGTCACCTTTGTCTCCCGGAGGACCATGTTCTCCTTTATCTCCTTTTTCACCTGGAAGACCAGTTGGACCTTTGTCTCCCTTATCGCCTTTATCTCCAGTGAGACCTTTGTCTCCTTTTTCACCTCTTGGTCCAGCTAAACCTTTGTCGCCTTTATCGCCTGGAGGACCAGTATCACCTTTGTCTCCCATAGGACCTTCTGGACCTGGTGGACCTGGATCACCTTGTGGTCCTGGAGGACCTGTTGGTCCTTTATCACCTCTTTCTCCTGCAGCCCCACGAGTGCCTCGTTCTCCTTTAATTCCAGAGATGCTACGAGGTGGTGGAATTTCTTGCGGAATTTTTGGACTTTTTGGAGGTGTTTTTAATTCAGTTTCTGTTCTGGGAATAGTAGAAGGTTTTTCAGGAGCAGTCGGCTTTTTCGGAGAGGTCTTAGAAATTTGTACTTCAAAAACAGAATGTAATGGTGAAAATTGATCTAAAACAATTACCCAAACCAAAGTAGAATCTAAAACAGACTTGGGCAATGGGTTGTTGGGACTACCTAGAATTTCTGTAAACTTGTGATTTTCTACCTTTAAATGGAAATTTTCCTTCCAGAGAGATGAAAATTTTTTAGAAATAATGTCTTGTTCAGATGGTTTTTTATCAGATATGGCTATTTGGACCTCGAAAACCCCAGAAGGTTGTTTAAATGGCGAGGTTCCCTGAACTTCGATTTTGGGATTCGTAGACACTACCGATGGTGTAATTACGAAGTATTTTTGTATTTACCATTTGAAAAGTAGGAGAAAATAGGGAATACTAGATAAATTTTTAGGAATAGTATTTATCTAGAGAAAATTGGCTAAGTATTCTGTATGAAAAAGCCTTTTCAAAAGAAGCCAAAAGAAATCAAAAAAGATACTAGTCTTACGGATGCAGATTATAACAGAAATAGACTTTTCAAAAAAGGTATCAATTTAATGGCAGATGAAAAGCTTGAAGATGCATCTCAAATATTTGAGCAGGTTTTGAGAATTGATCCAGATAATGTTGATGCGCTTTTAAAATTAGGATATGCGCGATTTCATTTAGATGATTATAGTGATGCACTAAGAGTTTATGATAAAATTTTAGATATCGATGTAACTAATGCAGAAGCTTGGAATTTAAAATCACTAGTTCATTATGAGCAAAAACAATATGCAAAGGCACTTGATGCAGCAGAAAAATCAATTGAATCAGAACCAACCTTTGGCATGGCGTGGTATAACAGAGCATGTTTTCTTTCATTATTGAATCAAGTACCTGAATCATTAGAAGCACTAAAACGAGCAATTGAAATTGATGTCAAAAATGCAAAAAAAGCTGTTAAAGATAGAGATTTCATTAATGTTAGAGTTGAAGAAGGATTTAAGCGAATAATTGAAGTTGTTATTTTAGAGTCTGTTAGACAAGGATATCACACAATAGGCTCCATAGTATGGACTACCTTTCTTGATAAGAAAGACGCATTAGATGCATTGGCAAAATTAATTGAAAAAGGATTAATTGTAAAACATCAAAAACTTCAAGGATTTAGCAAAATAGATCATTATGATCTTGCACCAGAGATGACTAAAAAAGTGGGAGTGGAGAAAAAATCATTACTTGGAATTAAGCAGAAGAAATTACCTGCCACAGTTAAAAATCTGAAAGAAATTAGTCAGTCAATTCAAACTGTAAAATCATCAATTGAAGAAGAAGATTTAGAAAAAACTATTGATAATTTTGATATGTTTATTGATCCTAAAAAACACGGTCAACAAATGATAGACCAATTTTTTGAAGTTCACAGAGAAATTAGACTATGGAAAATTAGACTAAAAGATAGAGGAATAGATTATTTGCAAGAACATAAACAAAAAATGTTAGATGCCTTTGATAATATTGAGGCCACAGTTACCCAAAAATTACGAAATGAAGTAGCACAAAACTAAATTTTATTCTGCAGAAAGATCCCAATAGTGTGCGTTTTCCTGTTTGTCAATTGGTTTTTTAAGATTCTTCCATTCCTTGAATGAACGAACATATAATTTTGAATTTGAGAGATTGGCTGATTTTAAAGCATAATATGCTAATCCTGAGAGAGTCCCAACACTACCACAATAAGTAATAATTTCAGCATCAGGTTTGATACCTCGGTTTTCAAATAATCGTTTCATGTCTTCTTTAGGACGAAGAATTTTTTCTGAAGTGCCTAATGTTCTATAAGGAATGTTTACTGCTTTTGGAATGTGTTGTTCTAGAAAATTCAATCGTTCTCGATTATCTAGTAAAACTACATCGTCTCTTTCTTTTGCTTTTTCAAGATAGTCAGCTGTTGCCATAATTTCAGGTCTTAGTTTTACAGAATGTGTTTTAGATTCTATTGAAGGTATTTTAGAATCAGTTTCTAATCCTAAAGAATTCCATTGACCATATGTCATGTCAAGCAGGGATACATCATTATGCCCAAGATATTCTAAAGTCCATGCTACTCTTGATGCTAAAGCACCAAAAGTGTCATCATATACCACCACAGAAGTTTCATCGTCAATTCCCAGATTGTTAACTAGTTTTACTGCTCTCTCAGGAGAATCATCTGACAATAAAGTCGCAAGAGGTAGATTAACAGATGTTGGAATGTGGTTTTTTTTATAATCTTCTTCTCGCCTTACATCAATTACTCTAACGCTCTTATCTCGGATCTCTGAGCGGAGAATATCTGCATCAGTAGTAATACGCATTGTTTTTTCTTTGCTCAAGCAGCACATTCACCCTTTCCAGTTATTGTGTGGTAGCTTGTATCACTGCCGTAATCTAAATAGAAATCTGCATCACTTTCTTTAGTAGGTGGTACTACAAAAGAATCTAGAGACTTTTTCAAGTCATGGATAGATTTTATTTCAGATTTTTCATGTCCTTTTATTACACGATTAATCCAAGTTGATAGGGTGTCACCAGATTGTTTGTTGTTTTTGAATATTTCAATAATTTTTAAAAGCACTGGAATGATTCTTTTTGCAGGAACTCTCATACAGGTTACTCCCAACATTGCTTCTCCATCAGATCTTCCACCTAATGACATTTGATAGGAAGGGTACATGTCTTTTCCAACTCTTCCACCTCCACCATAAAATCCAATTGTAGCAATTTCATGTTGACCACATGAATTAGGACATCCACTAATTTTGATAGTCGAATCTCTAAGATCATCATCCTCATCTAGTTTTAATTCAAGGAACTTTCGTTGGATTTCTTTTGCAAGACGGTGAGAGTTTGTTAGTGCCAAATTACATGACGTTGTACCAGAACAGCCTATAGGAGATGCTATAGTCAATGAACCAGGATTTGCTAGACCTACCTCTAGCAAATTAGAATATAGTCTAGGCAAATCACTTTCATTTATCCATCGAAATACTACCTCTTGAGAAAACCCATTTCTAGCAAATCCTTCAGCCGAAAAATTCCTAGAAATTTTTGCAAGAGAGTATAGTTGGTTTGCAGTTATATCTCCAGCCTCCAAGTTTACAAAAACAGAATAGTATCCGTCCTGTTTTTGCTTAAAGGCAGATGTTTTTAACCAACGTGAATAACCTTCGGGAGTAGGTTTTCCATCAGTATCAGATACAGTAATTGGTCGTTTAATTTCATTAGGAGTGTGATCCACATCAAGTTTTACAATTACTGATTGAGTAGCTCTTACAATAGCTCTTTCTTTTAAGACCAAGTTTTGAAATTTTTCCCATCCCATCTCATCAACTAAATATCTCATACGATTTCTTGCCATGTTTTTTCTGTTACCCATTCTATCAAATATTCTAAGGACTGCAATCGAAGTGTATAGTAAATCTTCTTCTGGAGTAAAATCTTCAAGATGATGACCGACAAAAGATTTGTTGCCAAGACCTCCACCTAAAAAGATCTTAAAACCACGTTGGGTTTTTCCATCAAGTTCTCTAGTAGCAGGAATTAATCCAACATCAACAATGCGTACCATTCCATGTTTTTCACAACATGTAAAATTAAATTTGAATTTTCTTGGAAGGTTTTGATTTAATGGGTTTCTTAAAAGAAACTTTGCAGTAGCAATAGCATACGGTGTGGCATCAAATTTTTCATCATGACATACTCCTGCAAGTGGACTACACATTACGTTTCTAACAGTATTTCCACAAGCTTCACGTGAAGTCAAACCAACTTCGCTTAAACCACGCATAATTTCAGATACATCTTCTAGTATTACCCAATGAAGTTGGATGTTTTGCCTTGTAGAAATATGAGCACTGCCAATAGAGAATGTTTCACTAAGTTGAGCAATCTTTTCGAATTGGGTTGGATAAATTTCGCCAGCAGGAATTTTAATTCTAACCATTGCATAATCATCAGTCATCCTAGTTCCATATGCACCATGTTGCAATCTAAAACGCCGAAAGATGTCAGCATCAATTTTTCCTTGTCTGAAGAGCTTTACTGTTTTTGCAAAATTATCAGCTTCTTCAATTTTTGCCCAGTTTTCTCTAGGTAGTTTAGGATCAGGACTGGATTGTTTTAGATTAGATATAGTCAATTGTTATAATTTGTTCCTTGAATTTGGATATAAATTTTTGATAGTAGGAATTTTAACCAAAGTTTCGGATTTAGCTACCATAATTTGCCACATAAAACATACCAATACTAAGGAATCGTTTCTAAATTTTTGAATTAGGGCATACTAATTTTATAAAAAACTAATCTAAAATAGTATCTAGGTTTTTTTATCAGTATTATAGAAAATAGACATGGAGAAGTTTTGTTATTCTTGCAAAAAAAAAATTCAGGTTGGAAGTTTGAAAACATCAAGAACACGATTTATCCAAATGGGCTTAACTCCTCCAGAGGGAATGAGTGCATTTGATAAAATTTGTACTAAATGTTTACAAGAGATTTATGAAAAGCAAATTAAACAATCAAGGATTAAGAAATTAAAAGAGAGTATGGAAAAGGATCTGCTTATCCATAAAAAAAGAGATCTTCCTTTGATGCCTAAAAAGATTAGAACAGAAGAAAAGAAAAAATTTCTTCAATAAAAATAGAATTTTATATAATTATGCCAAATTTGAGGAAACTATTAATGGGTTTTCAAATGGATTAAGGCATGCAAGAATCAGTTAGTCAAGAAAGACCTAAGAAAATTTTTACTGATGTAAGAGAGGTTGATATCACTAAAGCTATAGCTGAAGAATTTCATTCTGTTTTAATGGACAGAGCAGAATCAGATGTAATAATTATTGGTGCAGGACCTGCTGGATTAACTGCAGGTCGAGAACTATCTACAATGGGATACAAAGTTCTGATTATTGAGCAAAACAACTATCTTGGGGGGGGTTACTGGCTAGGAGGATATATGATGAATCCAGTTACGGTAAGAGAGCCGGCTCAAAAAATTTGGGACGAATTAGGAGTGCCATACAAAAAAGTGGCAAATGGACTATACCTTACACCAGGTCCACATGCAGTTTCTAAATTAATTGCAGGTGCTTGCGATTCTGGAGTAAAGTTTCTTAATTTAACAAAGTTTGATGATCTAGTATTAAAAAATGGCAGAGTTGCAGGTATTGTAGTCAATTGGATGCCAGTGTCTGCATTACCACGAAATATTACTTGTGTAGATCCAGTTGCTTTTGAATCTAAAATGGTAATTGATGCATCAGGACATGATTCTGTAGCTGTTAAACGTCTTGTTGATAGAAAATTAGTCGAATGGAAAGGAATGAACCCAATGTACGTTGATGAAGGAGAAGAACATGTAGTTGAAAAAACTGGCGAAGTCTTTCCAGGCCTTGTAGCAGCAGGAATGTCAGTCACAGAAACACATGGATTAGCTAGAATGGGACCAACATTTGGCTCTATGCTATTTTCAGGTAAAAAAGCAGCAGCAATTACCGCTGAGAAGATTGAAGAGTTAGGAAGATAACTAGCAAAATTATAGTATATTTCTTGAAAATTTCAAAAATTTTTCTTTATGATGAACAGTCAGTCCCAGAAATAAAAATAAACAAACTGTCAGACTTTATAAAAAAAACTTTTTCAATAGATACAGAAATACGAAAAAATATTTTCCTAAATAAAGATCAAGATTTTGCAAAAAATCTTGCATCCTGTAGAGTTGTTAATACGAAAAAGCCATTTGAAGTCCACTCTCCAAGTATTGATGAAATTGAATTCGAGAATGATAGTTTTGTAGATTCATCAAAAATTAAAAATATTATAATGTATGATGGATTTGAACTTCAAAAAAATATTTCTAATCTAATTTCAGAAGATGAAAATTCATCAGATTATTTTCATATCGTGTTTACAAATAGATTAACCTGCACGTATGATTTTAATGATTTTCGATACCATGGAAGAGCAGTAATTTGTTCAAACCCATCAATAATTTCTACTACTGGTATAATTGAAGCACCTGCCAAACCAAGAGAGTATTATATGGAATTAATTTCCAATATGGCTCAAGGCCTAAATGTTGATTCATTGAAGGAAAAATACAAAGGAACCTATTTGGAATATCATGACCAACGTATTTCGATAGTAGTAGAAGGATATGTTATGCAAGCAATTTTTTATTATTTGACTGGGGAGGCTTTTTGCGAGAATGAAAATTGTAGATTATTTAATCCACATTGGCAAAAGGATTTACTACGATCACAGATTGAAATTGGGAAACTCTGTGAAAAGCATCAAAAATTTCTAGAAGAATTGGTGCTTGGTTTAAATTCATGATTTGAAAATTTGATTTAAGATGTCAGAAGAAAAAAAGACCAAATTTGATGTGATAATTATCGGCGCAGGTCCTGCAGGATATACAGCAGGAATTTATGCTTCCCGTGCAAGACATGATACGTTAATTCTTTCCGGAATCTTGCCAGGAGGACAGTTAGTTAACACCACAGATGTGGAAAACTATCCAGGTTTTGAAAATGGCATAATGGGACCAGATCTTATGATTAAATTTAGAAAACAAACTGAAAGAATGGGCACAACTATAATTGATGATGAAGTAGTAAAGGTAGATTTTAAAAATAAACCCTTCAAAGTTTCAACAGCGTCACAAGAGTATGAGGCTAAAGCTGTAATAATTTGTACGGGAGCAAATCCTAGAAAACTCGGATTAGAAGGAGAAACAACCTATGGTGGTAAAGGAGTCTCTTATTGTGCTACATGTGATGGCCCCTTTTTTAGAAATCAAGAACTAGTAGTCGCCGGGGGTGGAGATTCTGCAGTGGAAGAAGCAACATTTCTAACAAAATTTGCATCAAAGGTACATCTTGTACATAGACGAGATGAATTAAGAGCAAGTAAAATTATGCAAGAAAGAGCGTTAGCTGATAAAAAAATAAACTTTCATTGGAATAAAACAGTTGAAGAGATAATTGGAAACGGTAAAGTGCAAAAAATCATTTTAAAAGATACTAAAACTAATGAAAAAACTACATTAGATGTAGGCGGCATATTTGTGGCAATTGGACATGAACCTAATACTAAACTCTTTGTTAATCAAATTGAATTAGATAGTAACGGGTATATTATTGTTAAAGAAAAAACAAAAACCAACGTAGAAGGAGTTTTTGCAGCTGGAGATGTACACGATCATAGATATCGACAAGCAATAACTGCAGCTGGAATGGGATGTATGGCTGCAATAGATGTTGATAAATATCTAGCTGAAAACTAAGAAATATTTTCTAATCATCCCCGTCTGTTCATTTTGATCAAACATTTACAGATACTAGATATTTCCCAAGAAAAATCAATGCTAGAAAACACTAAAACTAGTTTTAAAATTGGGGGATCTGTTGGAATTATCATTCTACTTTTAGGAATAACAATCATGTTTGGTGTTTATCAAATGTCTAAAGTTAGCAATGAAATAATAGAAATCTCTGAAGAGTATACACCACTTTATGAAATCATTTCAGATGTTAAATTTCAAAAATCAAATCAAGCATCCAATTTAGAAAAAATACTTAGGTTTTCAGATTCAAATAATTCATTAGAGTTTGAAAAAGCTAAAGAAAAATTTTGGTTAAGTGGAGGAACTATTGATTCCGGAATAAAACGTGCAAATAATATTCTAAATGTTGGAGTAGATATGGCAACATCAGAAAAATCTAACATTGAATTTAATACATTATTACAGAAATTATCTAATATAGAAATTATTCATGAGCAGTATGAGAATCTTGCTGCAGAATTGTTTAATGAAGTTAGGCCAAATGATGCTTTGTTAGAGCAGATTATGGATGTTGAAGTTGAGCTACAAAGCGAACTTGATGCAACATTATCATCATTATCCATGTTTGTGGATGAATCCTCTACCCAGATAGAAATCAATGAAAAGGATTCATTAACTGGACAAATTATCATAATAACTATAGTTGGTGCATTGGCTGCTACTCTCGGATTTTTTATTAGTCAAATCAATAACGATTTGAAAAAAGAGGTAGATTCGAAAACTAGTGAATTGAAAAATGCAAACGAGAAATTAAAAGAGCTAGACAAAATGAAAGATGAGTTTATTGGAATAGCTTCACATGAATTAAAAAGTCCCATACAACCAATATTGGGTTTTGTAGAGTTGGCTAAATCAGGAGACATTGATCAAAAAGAAGCATGGGATGGGGTACTACAACTTACAACTAAATTACAAGACTTGGCAAATGCAATTCTTGATGTAAGTAAAATTGAAAGTAAGAAACTAGAATTACAATTTGAAAAAATTAACATAAATGATTTAATTTTAGATATAACAAAATCTCAAAAAATTAATCTCAAAAAACCCATAGTTATTCGAGAAAATTTTGATGAAAATGTAATAGTGGAAGTAGATAAAATGAGAATGGGACAGGTTTTACGAAATCTTCTAAATAACGCAATTAAATTTACATCAAAAGGAACAATCAGTATCGATACTCATGTATATCATGATGAAAATAAAATTCAAGTTAAAATTTCAGATACTGGTTTTGGAATTCCTGAAGAGATTTTGCCAAACATTTTTGGAAAGTTTGTTACTAAAGGAATAAAAAATGGACAGTCAGGAACAGGTCTAGGCTTATTCTTAAGTAAAGGAATCATCCAAGCTCATCATGGGAAAATAACTGCTCAAAATAATTTTGATGGAGGAGCAAGTTTTGAATTTACTATTCCAATTTTACAAGAAAATAAAGTCATAAATTCTTCAGAAATTTCAGTTAGCAAAAGAAAATGATGTTTGTTTAGTTCAAACAAACTCAATGTTAAACTCAATTGAAAATGATTATAGCTAAGGAAAATAATCTTGAAAGTGTTAGTTGCAGAAGACAATCAGTTTACAATTCAACAGTACAAGCATGTACTTGAAAAAAATGGATATAATGTAACTACTGCTCAAGATGGAGAAGAATGTATGAAAAAATACGATGAAGCATTCAAAAAGATTGATACTGAATCAATAGAATCTGGACCATTTGATGTAGTATTAATTGATAATAATATGCCTAAAAAGACAGGTGCTGAAGCAGTAACAGAGATTTTGGAAAGATGTCCCAATCAAAGAATAATTTTTGCCTCTGCATATAATATCAATTCCATACTAAGTGCGCCGGGGATTTTAGATGGGGCAGTAGAAGTTTTACAAAAACCCTTTTCTCTAAATACAATGATTGCTAAAATCCAAACTAAATAAGAAAAATTACATGTATGCTATTTTTGATACATGTTTTGCTAATTTTAGATTATTTTCAAATTCATCTTCGCTCATTACATTTTGTTGTGCATATACACTCTTGAATTTTCGGCCATCGTCTGCAAAGATTCCCACAACATGACCATTATCTATCGGATATTTTTTCATTGAAGCATATACTGCTGCTGAAGATGGGCTAATCAAAAGTCCATCTTTTTCAAATACTTCTTTTACTACTCCAAATGCTTCAGCATTTGTAACAGATATCCAATCATCAACAACACTTTCTCGTTTTAGAAACAAATCAGGTTTTGCAGATTCTTCAAAATTTCTCCAACCTTGGATTAAATGATTTTGTTGTGGTTGACATCCAATAATTTTGATTTCAGGCTTCTTTTCTTTAAGATAAGTTCCAATACCAGTTATTGTTCCCCCAGTTCCTACACCAGTAAAAAAGTGAGTTACTTTACCCTCAGTTTGTTCCCAAATTTCTGGGCCTGTTCCTTTGTAGTGTCCCATAAAATTTGCTTCATTAGCATACTGATTTGGAGAATAATATGTCTCGGGTCTTGATGACGCAATAGAAGTTGCAAGTGCTATACTTTGATCTGTTCCCGAACCAACTTTTGGACATAAATCATCACTTGTCTCATAAATTTTGGCTCCAAGGGATTCAATGATTTTTTTTGTCTCATTGCTTGCTTTTTCTGGAATCACAATCTCTATTCCATAACCTAATAGTTTAGCGATTCCAGCTAAAGCAATTCCCGTATTACCTGAAGTAGGTTCAATGATTATACTTTGATTCTTTTTTAGAATTCCTCGCTCTTCAGCATCTTTAATCATCCATAATGCAGCTCTATCTTTTACAGATCCAAATGGATTATGTCCTTCAAGTTTTGCAAAATATTTTACATTACCTTTTGTTAATGATACAAGTGGAACTAGTGGAGTGTTACCAATTTGATTAATTACTGATACATCAGATTCAGTTTTAGTTGCCATGTTCTATTTCACCTTTTTAATTGTAAATTCTAAAACATTATCATTTTTTTTCATACTTAATAGTTCATGGCCATTTCGGTTTACCCATCTTGAAATATCATCTTCAGATGCTGGATCATCTGCAAGTACAGTAAGTACTTCTCCTACCTGCATTTTTTCAATTGCAATCTTTGTACGAAATACTGGCTCTGGACAAAATAAGCCAGTCATATCTATTTTCGTAGATTCAGAATCTGAAATTTCAAGTCACCTGTTTTAATTATCTTGTTTTGTTATATTAAAATCTATTTAGCAATTTAGAAATCATTTACTGATTTATTCTAAAAAATTAGTTTTACCTAATGCAAAAAATTGTCATAGTGCATTTTTAAAGATTGCAAAGGGATTTCTTTGATTCATAAAATCTGAATCAAGATTTTTAAAATTAATTTTATATGAAACTCTTTTCAAAAAATAAACTGCAATTTTGTAGAACATATTCCATAAATAACTATCATGATCAAGATTATACATTTTTAATAAAAATGAAAATAACCAAACATGATTTGGATGGTGTTTTTTAACGTAATTAAAAATATATTCTTTAGAATTATCAATTTTAAATTTTAAATGTTCTAGTGCTTCATTGTGAAGTGTATATCCTGTGTTAAGAATTTTTATTTTATTATGCCGCATTGCGGACAAGACATCATCAAGGGTATTTTCAGAGTCTATCACATTTACACATCTACCTAAAGTGGAATTTACGTGTGAATCACTTCCTGAAACTTGAGTTAAATTGTTCTCCATAGCAAATTGGCTTGCTTTTAGGTTTGAAATAACATCAACATTGTTGCTGTTGAATACTTCGATCATGTCGCAATTTTTAGCTTTTTCTCTTAATGCATCAACTAAACCAAAAGGGTGGGGTGCAGAAGATATTGCATTTTGTTTTTTTATCTCATCAATAATTTCTTCCATTGGAAGTCCAGGTTTAATCTCACGGTGTAATCCATATGCAAGGACATGGGCACCAGTATCTGTGGAGATTTCTTCTGCAGGATAAATTTGAATATTTTTAAATTTCTGATAATCATTTTTGTATTTGAGAATTTGTGAATATCCATCAAGAGTATTATGATTGGTAACAAACAATGCGTTAAGATCTAATTCTTTTGCTTGTTCTAATTGATCTCTAAATGTAACATTGCAATCGTAGGGTGGTTCTTCATCACCTAATTGAAAATTAGAAAATATGTTATGACAGTGTAATTCAGTTTTTAGTGACAATATTGGATAGGATTTTTTAATTGTGTTATAATCGTTATCTTAATCAATATTGAAAAAAATGGGTTAACGAAATAAATCCTCATTTGGTGGACGTATAATTGGATTAATTGTAGAGTCAGATTGTCGATATTTGTAATTTCGTACAATTGCTACAGGACAATTTTTTGTTTTTCCTAATACTAATTCTGCTGCAGAACAAATTTCGTCAGATACAGCAATTGCAGTTACACGTAGTGTTTTTCCAAAATTATCTTTAGTTCCCTCATAATCCAGTATTGAATCCATTCCTGCAATTCCAATTGCAACATCTGTTTGACCCATCCTAAAAGCCCTACCAAATGTATCTGAGATAATCACTGCAATTTTTTTCTTAGTTTTTTCTTGGATTTTATTTTGCATTAGAAGAGCTGATTTATCTGGATCAATTGGGAGCAATGTAGCATAACCATTTTCAACATTACTTTCATCAACTCCTGCATTTGCACAAATAAAACCATGATGGGTTTCTACAATAATTATTTCATTATGCATTCTAACTATTTTTTTTGATTCAGTAAGAATAGCTTCTACAAGTTTTGGATCTTTGTTATATTCTCCTGCTATTCCTACTGCTAATTCTGATGGAATAATATCAGAAAGATTAACTATTCTGCCTTCTTGTTTTGAGATTATTTTCTGAGATATTACAATTATATCTCCATCTTGAATTTTTTGTTTTGAAGAAGAAAGAATTAATTCAGCAAGTTTTTCGTCTCTCTTTATCTCTTTGTTTATTTGAATTGGAAAAATTTCAAGAGTCATTGAGTTCTAAGATACAACTTCATTTATGAATATTATTAACTATTGAGAAAATCAAGAAATTGTTTATGCAAGAGTTGGAGATTCTAATTTTAAATGATAATGTTGATTAATGATGTCTAGGATTTTAACAAGATTTTTTTCTTCCAAGGTAACTGTTGCCAAATCTTTTACCAAATCCTGTGCTCTATAAGCAATTCCTAGCCCACAAATATCAAATAATTTTATGTCATTTGCACCATCTACTACTACAACTATATCTTCTTTTTTTACACCCCATTCTTCAATTTTAATTCGTGCAGATTTTGCTTTATCAGAGTCTACAACAATATTTACTCCATCTAGTTTTCCATCTGAAAATAAAAGCTCATTAGAATAAACATAATCCAAATCTAATACTTCTTTTAGTCTGTCGGTCATTATAGTAAAACCGCCAGATACTGCCATAATTTTCCATCCTGCTTGTTTCAATGCGCGGCATGCTTCTCGAGCTCCGGTCATTATTGGTAAAGAGTCAGATACTTCCTTACAGGTTTGAAAATCAATTCCTTTAAGTAAATTAACTCTGGTTTTCAAGCCTTCCTCCCAGTTAATTTCTCCTTGAATTCCTTTTTTCGTAATTTCCCAAATTTCTTTTTCTTTGTTTAGTTTTTCTGCAAGAATTGGCAAATATTCAGCATCAAAAAGAACACCTTCTACATCAAAAATTACTAGCAATTACTTTCTGCATTTGAGCTAAAAACAGAATATATTAAAGTTTAAGAAGTTTTTGATCGCCAACAGCTATTAATAAATCCAATATTGTATCTAACAACAGTATGGCAGAAGAGCTTGAGCACAAATATGAAGTAGAGATAAAAACTACAGAAAAACGTCAAAAAATTCCTGATGATGTAAAAGCTGAACTAAAACAATCTGGAATGATGGATGAAAAAGGGAAATTGAAATTAAAAGGAGTAAGTCCAAAAATGCTCAAAAAAATGAAAACAGAGTATGTAGAATGTCCTGTTCTCAAAGATGATACACATTTTATCCAATGTTTTGTCTGCCCAAATTTCCAAAGTAGGGTCATGGGAAAAGTGCTCTGTAAAGGCGATTCTCTGTAAACAAGAAAAGCTCATTAGTATTGATTTTCTTCAAAGTATGAATTGAGTAAAGATATCGGAATCACAGTTACAAAAAACGATAATTTTAGTGAGTGGTACACTCAGGTAGTTCTAAAAGCAGAACTTGCAGATTATGCTCCTGTAAAGGGATTAATTGTTTTAAGACCTGATGGATATTCCATTTGGGAATCAATAAAATTTGCACTAGATGAAAAATTTAGAAAAGAAGGAATAAGAAATGGATTTTTGCCAATACTAATTCCTGAATCGCTTTTAGGTAAAGAAAAAAAACATTTTGCAGGATTTAATCCTGAAGCATTTTGGGTTACACAATCAGGTAATAACGAAATTGGGGATAGGCTTGCATTAAGACCTACTTCTGAAACCTTAGCATATTCATTATACTCAAAATGGATTAAAAGTTGGCGCGATTTACCTCTAAAAATCAATTTTTGGAATACTGCGTTACGTGCTGAAATTAAAGCAACAAAGCCATTTCTTAGAAATTCTGAATTTTTATGGCAAGAAGGTCATACTGTTCATTCTACAGCAGAAGAGGCAGAAAAAGAGGTATTTGATATTTTAGAAATTTACAAAAAAACTGTTGAAGACGAATTAGCTATTCCAGTCATTACTGGGAAAAAAAGTGAGAAGGAAAAATTCGTAGGGGCAGTATATACCACTACAATGGAATCACTAATGCCAGATGGAAAAGCATTACAGATGGGAACATCGCACTTTTTAGGACAAAACTTTGCAAAGCCATTTGATGTAAAGTTTTCAGACAAAGACAATATAGAAAATTATGCTTGGCAAACATCATGGGGTGTTTCATGGAGATTAATTGGCGGAATGATTATGGTACATGGAGACAACAAGGGACTAGTCTTGCCTCCAAAAGTTTCACCAATTCAAGTAGTTATAGTTCCAATTTACTATTCTGATGATGATTCTAGAAAAGTATTGGAGAAATCAAGTGAAATAGAAAAAACATTACTTGGTAAACAAATACGTGTTCATGTAGATAGGAGAAGTGAATTAACACCCGGATTCAAGTTTCATGATTGGGAGCTAAAAGGAATCCCGTTAAGAATTGAAATTGGTCCAAAAGATATAGAAAAAGAAAAAGTAGTTATTGCCACTAGACATAATCAGGAAAAAACAGATCTTGCAATTGATAAGATTAATGATGAGATCATAGGAATTTTAGAAAAAATTCAAAAAGAAATGTTTGATGCTGCAAAAAAAATTCTTGATGATAGAAGTATTCCTATTTCAGATTATGCAAAATTCAAAGAAGAGTTAGAAAAAGGAGGGTTTCTCTATGCTCCATGGTGTGGAGATGAAAAATGTGAAGAAAATATTAAAGATGAGACGGGAGCTGAAATTCGCGTAATTCCTTTTGATGATAAAAATAAGGAAGCAAAATGTGTTAAATGCGGTAACGCTAGCAAGTCAACTCCAATTTTTGCTAGAGGATACTAGTCTAGATTTAGCAGAAAACATAAAAATCACATAATTTTGATCTTAGTACTAATGACTGCTCTTACGGAACCTAAATCAAAAAGCACCTTGGATTTATTTAATGAAACACGTTCTAGGACTCTGGAATTAGTTAAAACAATTGAAAAAGATGATTTTGTGGTACAAACTGCATATTTTATGAGCCCACCCAAATGGCATCTAGGTCATGTAAGTTGGCTTTACGAAGTGATACTTAGTAAGCTAAATACAGATTATGAATTCTTTTCAAAAGAATTTTCTGAATATCTCAATTCGTACTATCATCAGTTTGGTGAACCACATGACAAAGGTAAAAGAGGAATAATGTCAAGACCTACTGTTGAACAAATTTTCGAATATTTTAAAACTGTAAACCAACTAGTAACTGAATTTCTTGGTAAAAATCCTGATTCAAACAAAGCTAATCAGTTGTTTACAATGGGGATGCACCATGAGTGTCAGCATCAAGAGCTCCTTGTGTATGATCTTCAACATCTACTTGCAGATGAATATAGACCTGTGAAAAAGAATTCTCCACCAACTCCATCCAATGTAGAACCTGAATCAGTAGCAATTGGAGGGGGACTATACACCATTGGATATCATGGAGATGGGTTTTGTTATGATATTGAGCTTCCAGAACACAAAGTATTTCTTAATGATTATAGAATTGATGCGTTTCCTGTAACAAATGGACAGTATTTGAGTTTCATTGAAGATGGCGGATATGATAATTTCAAATATTGGTTATCAGATGGATGGGATGCAGTACAGAAAAATAAATGGCAGGCTCCGATGTATTGGGAAAAAGAAAACGAAAGATGGATAGTTCGAGATTTTCTTGGAACACGAAAAATTAATCCAAATCACCCAGTTTGTCATATTAGTTTCTATGAAGCAGATGCATATTGTAGATGGGCAGGAAAAAGACTTCCATCTGAAGCTGAATGGGAAAAAGCTGCATGTTGGAATGAAGAAAAAATGAGAAAAACAATTTTTCCATGGGGAAATGATGCACCAACAGAAAAAAATGCAAACTTGTTAGAGTCTTATTTATGGAATACATCTGAAATTGGTTCATATCCAGAAGGTCGAAGTAGCTATGGTTGCTATCAAATGATTGGAGATGTATGGGAATGGACATCATCAGAGTATACAGGATATCCAGGCTTCAAATCAGGTTTTTCAGAATATAATGACAAATGGTTTACAAATCAAAAAGTTTTACGAGGTGGTTCTTTTGGAACACCTCAAATGTCAATACGAGGTAGCTGCAGGAACTTTTTCAGATTAGATGAAAGATGGCTATTTTCTGGCTTTAGATGCGCTCAAGACGTATGATTTTTTGAAGCCAAAAATATTGCATACGGTTTAGTAGTATCTTGCCAGATTTTTTCTATTTTTAATCCTGCTTTATACATCATTTTTTCAATTTGTGGAATTGAAAATTTATGAGAGTTCTCAGTATGTGTTAATTCATCTTTTTGAAAATCTAATTCTAAATCAGCTTTTTTTATTTCTACTTTTTGATCTTCAAGTGATCGTAAATACATTTCAATTCTTTGCTCTTTTTCATTATATACAGAATGATGTGCAAATTGTGAAAGATCAAAGTTTGCATGTAGCTCATCGTTTATTCGTGACAAGACATTTAGGTTAAAGCTTGCAGTAACTCCTTTAGAGTCATCATATGCGTTTTCTAAAACTTCTTTATCTTTAACTAGATCTAATCCAATGAAAAATAGATCACTAGTTTTCATAATTGATGAAATCTTTTGTAATAGTGCAAAACCAAATTCAGGGGTAAAGTTTCCAAAGCTCGAACCTAAAAATACAATCAGGTTTGGGGCATCATCATATTTTTCAATAAACTCCAATCCACTTTCATAGATATCAATAACTCCTGTAATTGATAGACTCTCATAATCTTCTAACAATTTTTGAGAGCTTTCCTGCAAAATATCTGAAATGTCTATTGGAAAGTATTCTGTTTTATCTTGTACATTTGTTAATACATCTAAGAGCAATCTTGTTTTTACTGCCGATCCACTTCCAAGCTCAACTAGTCGCATATCGGCTGAAACAAACTTTTCTAATTCACTTCCAATATTTTTTAGAAGATTAGTTTCTGTTCTTGTCAAATAGTATTCAGGTAAATCACAAATTTCATCAAATAATTCTGAACCTTTTACATCATAGAAATATTTTGGGCTAATTGATTTTTGTTTTTGATTTAGACTGTAAGATATTTCTTGGGCAAATGTTCTTTTTGATTTTTCAGATTCTGGTTTAAAGTAACTTAATCTTGAATTAATTTCAAAATGTCTGTATCCAAGTGATTTTTGAAGTGTTTTTGTGCTCATTTTTGTTTAGTCGGAGTTTTTATACATAAATGCTTTATCCCATATTGATGAGCGATATTCTTAAGGTAGAACATCTCACAAAACATTTTGTAAAAAAGGGTCTTTTTAGCTCAAAATCTTCAATTGTCAAGGCAGCTGATGATGTTTCTTTTTCACTTCACGAAGGCGAGGTTTTTGTTTTAGCTGGAGAGTCTGGTTCTGGAAAATCAACTATTGCAAGATTGGTAATGAAGGCAATAGAAGCCAATTCTGGAAAAATTATTTTTGAAGGACAAGAGATTGGAAATGATTCTCAAAGTTTAACGAAAATTAGAATGGCTTGCCAAATGGTTCACCAGGATCCATACGACTCTATTAATCCAAGAATGCGAGTTTTTGATATTGTTTTAGAACCTTTAGAAATTCACAAAGTGGGAAATAAAGAAGACAGGTATAATCGTGTCATTGAAGCATTACGTGAAGTTAGATTAGAACCTGCTGAAGAAATTGCAAAAAAATTTCCTCATTCATTATCAGGGGGACAAAGACAACGAATAGTTCTAGCTAGAGCCCTTGTGTTAAAACCTAAAGTCATCATTGCTGATGAACCAGTATCAATGCTTGATGTGTCAATTCGAGCCGAAGTCTTAGAATTAATGGCAGATCTGCAAAAAAAATACAATATTTCATTTATCTACATTACACATGATTTAGCAACTGCAAGACACTTTGGAGATAGAATTGCAATTTTGTATTTAGGAAAGATTGTTGAGATGGGTCCAATTGATAAAGTACTATTGCATCCAAAACATCCTTACACACAAGCATTAATTGATGCACTATCAGAGCCAGACCCTGAAAACCTACACAAGGAAAAACAGATTCGAATCAATGAGCCATTAAATATTGATGTGTACCAAGGATGTAGATTTCGAGCTAGATGTCCTTATGCTATTGAAGAATGTAAGGAAGATCCTCCTTTAGAAGAAATTGGAGATGGGAGAGATGTTGCTTGCTTTGTAAAGTTAGATTAGAGGGGGAAAACACTAACCGACATCGACTCAAGCTTGTCTTGTTTTCCCCAGCAAGCGAGGATATCAGTTAGCTCTAATATTCATTACAAATTTTGTATTTAACATTAATCATGTAGTCATTGAAGGTAATCGCTTGTCTTTGTAAGTAACAACTTGAGAAACGCCATTTTTTGGAAAGACTCCGTAAATCAGTTTAGCTTTTTCTACAACAGAGTCTTTTAGAGACACCATGAGGAACTGACTGCCCTTTGATCTTTCCTCAATAATCTTTGATAGTTTTTCAGAGTTAGGAGCATCAAGGTGTGCATCAACTTCATCAAATAGATAAAATGGAGAGGGTTTGAGTTTCTGCAAGGCCAATACAAACACAACTGCAGCTAACGTGTTTTCACCACCACTAATTGAGGTAGATGTTCGTTTGGGCTTGTTTTGGAATTGTATCATGTATGTAATTCCAGATGAAAAGATATCATCCTCATTTTCTAGCTCAAGCCAGGCATTTCCACCAGTCATTTTTGAGAAGATTACACGAATTTCCTTATCTACAATATCAAATGCATCCAAGAAGGTTTGGCGTTTGTCTTTTTCAATTTCTTCAATGAATTTGACAATACTATTTCGTTCCTCTTCTAGTTCATTTTTCCTAGTGGACATTGAACGATATCCAGTTGCAAGATCAATGTATTGTTCTGCTGCTTTTCTATTAATTGATTCAGATAGTACTTTTTGCTCGCCAGACAGAGCCTTTAAAATTGGTTCAACCTCAAAGGTTTCAATTTCTTCAGTATATCCAAACTGTGAAATTAGTTTTTGAATTTCTGTTTCATTATCAGTAATTTCTTTTAGATCACGTGTTAGTGCATCAGATTGCCTCTCTCTATTACTAATTTCTTTGTTAAGATGGTGTTCTTTGTCACGTAGTTCATTTAATTTAGAATCAAATTCATTTACTTGAGTTACTGAGCTACCAGATGTAGAGATTAGTTCCTGTTCTCGTTCCCGAAGTTTTATCAAATTATCACTAGTTATGGAATATTCTTTTTCTAATGTACGAAGTTTAGATTCTAATTCATGTCTTTCTTGGTTTAGTTTCGCATGTTCATCATGAAGGTTTTTTGATTTTGATTTTTCTGCAGTTTCTTGGGCAGCAAACTTTGCAATCTCCGTTTCTTTTTCTTTTAATTCAGATACAATATTTGTTTGTCTAGAAGTTATAGCAGATTTTTTCTCATTTAATCTAGTTAGTTCCTGTGCAATTCTGATTTGTCTTGGATCTGAAAAGTTCTCTGAAACTATTTTTATTCGCTCATCAAGTGATTCAACAAGAGAGTCTTGTTTTGCAATTTCTGTTTGTATATGTTCTAGTCTTCTAGTTAATTGAGAGTTTCTTGATGTAAGCTGCCCGTTCATCTTAAATGAAGATGAAATTTTTCCCTTCAGATCTGAATAATTATTCAGAGTAGTAGCTAAACCTGTTTCAGAAATTGAGAGTCTTTCATTATAATTTTTTAGTGTACCTTCAATTCGTTTTAGTTTATGTTTTTTATTTTGAATGTATTTTCGAAGTAAGCTAATTGATTGGTTTAATCCATCAACTGAGGTACTCATTGTGATAATTTTAGTTAATTTGGAGATTTTTGAGTTAAAATCAATTATTACAGAACCACCCTTAGCCTCAAAAAATTCTCCTTCTAGGGTGACTGCCTTAAATCCAGATTTTGAGATTCTAACGGCATCTTCTCTAGTTTTAACTAAAACAGTATTTCCAAATAGGAATGTTTTGAGAGAAGAATATTTACTGTCACACTTTACAAAATCAGAAAGCATTCCAATTATTTTTGAATCCTTTGGTACAGATGTAGTTAATTTTGGAATAGCATCTAATGGAATAATTTTTAATTTTGGTAATTTTTTAGAGCGAACAAAGTCTGCCAAGTTAAGTAGAGTGGTAAAGTCTTTGACGATAATTGCTTTAATTAAATCAGAGCTAACAGCAAGTGCTGCACGTTCATACTCTTTATCCCATGAAAGTTTTTCATACACTAGACCCTGTATTCCAAGAGCTTCTGCATCACCTTTTAATTGTGAAATGGAATAGTCTTCGTGCATTACTCCTTTAACTACACGAATTTTTGTTTCATATCTTGCAGTACTTTGTGTTGCTTTTTCTAAAATTAAGCTTACATCATCAATATCTTTTAAGATCTTTTCACGTTGCAAGTTTAGTTTATGTGTTCTTGATTTAAGCTCATCAATAGCCGCTTTATGATTTACTTTAACTGATTCAAGTTTTTGTTTTAAGCGTTCAAGATTTTGTGATTGAATAGCAAAATCATTATTTCTAGTTGTGTTATGGTTAATTTTATTTTCAATATCTATTTTTTCTGATTCAAGTTTAGATAATGTTAGTTTTGCAGTGTTAAATTTTTTATTAAGATTTTTAATTTTATGATCTACTTCAAGTTTTTTTATAGAAATTTCTGATTGTTCTCTTCTAACTTTACTTAATTCAGAATCAATGATTCGAACTTCATCATTAATTAATTTTCGTTCATCATTAGTTTTTTGAATAGATTCACGCATTTGATTAATTGTAGACTCTAATGAACTTCGTTGTTCTTGTAATTTTTCTAGATCTAATTTTATTTCAGGCAATCTTGTTTGAATGAACTCAAATCTTTTCTTTGATGTACTAATTTCACTTTTTTCTAGCTCTGACTTTTGAATTGATGCAGAAAGTTCAGAATCAATTGTTGCTTTTGCTTGATTGTATGCATTTACTTCATCCATGAATTTCTTTTTTTTAGATTCTAACTCACTGATTTCTTTTCTAAAAGCACCACGTTCTTCTTCAAATTTTTTAATTTCAGATGTTAAGGCGTGTAAATTTCGCTCTTTCGATAATTTTGTTACTTTGAGGGTTTTGAGTTTATTTGCAGACTCTATGGCATTGAATCGGTTTATCTCTTTAGTAAGAAAATCGTTCCTAAGTTGCTGGTTTCTTTCCTCTTCTAGCTCATCAATTCGCTTTTTGATTTCACCCATTTTTGCTAAGGCGATTTCTAATCGTCTATCTGCCTCATCTAGCTGTTTTACTGATTCACTTTTTTTATCATCAAAGTCAGATAGTCCAATCAGATCTTCAATGGATTCTCTTTTTTCTTCAGATGTAAATTCAGAAATTCTCGTAACAGTTCCTTGTTGTACATTGTTTAGCTGATGCAAGCCAGCGTTTGCAAGGTTTAGTAGATCTAAAATATGCGCCCTTTGTGTCTTTTTTTTGTCAATATAATACAAATTTTCACCCTTGTCATCCATTTCTCTTGTAATCGTAAGTGCGTCAGAATCTACAGGAATTTTTCTATCAGAATTATCAAGATGCACACTCACTCGAGTCATTTTTGGTCCACGACGTTCACCTTGAATATCATGGATTAAAGATCGTAGTTTATCTACTCTCATTGTTTTTGGTCGATTTTCCCCAAGTGCAAAAATTATGGCGTCTAAAATATTGCTCTTACCTGATCCATTTGGCCCAGATATAGAAATCAGGCCTGGTTGGAAATCAACTGTTGTATTCTTAAATCCAAAGGATTTGAAACCAAACATTTCGACTTTTTTGATATATACCAATAGAGTAATTTTCAATATGGCCTGAATAATCGAATTCGAACAAGTTTAGTTGACTATAAACTAGAATTATTGTAATTTTAGAATTAATTCTACGTATTTACGCCTATGTATAACTGTCAAATATTATTTAGCTAATTTTGTGTTAGACGATTTAAAGTTCGAGTCTAGAGGTATCAGTGCTATTATTGGTTCTTAAAGTGGTTCCAGTATTAAAAGAATGTTCAAGATTAGAATCTTTTTAGATTCGAACCATTCTCCTAAACGTTTTGTGCTAAATGTTAATTCTCAGTATTTCTAGTTACAAGAAAATAATTGCTTATTGACCTGCAATCAGGTATACACCTATTCCCATACCTACTACAATCCCAATTCCTAAGAATAGTAGGTCAAAGGCAACAACCTTTCTGAAGCTTGCATGAACCATCGTATCCCATTTGCTTTTCTTTGGTGCGTCGTCTGACATGAAATTTCTATTTTATTATACTTGATATACCTTTGCAAAAAACCATTATGACCAGTCAGTATCACAGCTTACCACATGTTAAATGAAAAGTTGAATTAGATATCTCATGAGAACTGAACATTGCAAAAGGTGTGGAACAGAAATGATTCCAAGTCCAGACCATGAAGATTCCTGTGTAGTTTGCAGGGAACCTCAAAAATTCTTACATCCCCCAATTGAAGTAGCGTCTGTTCAAATCAGAATTCATTAGTCTTTTAGGCTTTTTTACAAATTTTGTTCCTATTATGTGATGAAAGTTATTTGGATGAAAACATTCATCGCCAACATGTACATGTTTTCTTTGATCAGAAATTTGACATTGGGAATCTTGACATTTGCAGACACTGATTACTTTTGACATACTATATTGTACGTTGTTATTTGTATTAAACACTGTTAAAATTAGTGCGCACTAATTTATTCTCATTCTAGAGAATGAGAATATGTATATAGAATCTGTTGCATCTTTATATCACAATAGAACTAACGTAATACATGTCACAAACAACAATTATTGAAAAAAAATTATGGGTTCTTGTTAGTTCGTTAAAAGAAACGTCAACAGACAATGATCTACAAAGAGTTACTCCTTCTGTGAGAGATCTAGTTGATCAATGGCATGCTAGAGGAAAATTTGTCTTGTCTGGACCACTTGATAACAACAAAACAGGATTAGCTATTTTTGAAGCTACAGAAAATGAAGCAAAACAACTACTTGATGAACACAGACATGCTTCTTCAGACGCTCTTGATTCATACCTATACCGTTGGGATGCACTGCCGTTTCTTTCATTGCTAAACTAATCCCTTTTTTTTCTGAAAATTCTTAATTCAAGTTTCTATTAGTGCAAAACCTAACTGGTCCGCAATTATTCCATTTTGGAGCTTGGTCTAATCGGAGTATCCAGAATAACCTTAGAATGATTATTACAATTCTTCAAAGGAATTTTTATAACAATTTGGGTTTGATTTAAGTTGGGATTCAACAATTGTTTTTGAAAATTTGTGTACTTTCATCATATGTGTAGGAATATCATCACAATTTTTTTTGCAGGTTCTGCATATGTATTTCATATCTTATCCTAATGCCTTACCTGTGCTATAGAACTGTTTGTTTTATTTTCCATGATTTTGTACTGTATCGTAGATTATGACTAATTTTCAGGTTCAAATTCAATAGATATTTCATAGAAACATAAAGTAGGTCATCGTTTTATGAAAATCAATGAGTTTCAAACATGACAAAGCAAACCAAAATCCCAACATATTAGACATACTTTTGAGCAGGAATTCCGATAAAATAATTGATCCTGCCACACTGATAAAAAATGTACAAAACAGAATCAATAATGCGTTGGAAAAAGGATATCAATACACAAGAGTAATTGATTCATCTGAAAAATTTCTGAGAAAAAATGTGTTTAGGCAAATAAACATGGCAGTACTTTATGTGGATATTGTTGGCTCTACAAAAATAAGTATGACATTGCCACCTGCAAAACTATCAATAGTGATAAGCTCATTTTCCCAGGAAATGTCGTATGTGATTGAACAGTTTCACGGATATGTCCTAAAATTTGTTGGTGATGCAGTTATAGGATATTTTGTAGAAAACAAGACAAACCAAATACTTGCAGTATACAACGCAGTTGCTTGCGCAGAGTCCATGATAAAGGTGATAAAACAAGGAATCAATCCAATCTTGATTGAGAAGCTAGGATTATCAGAGATTAAAATAAAAATTGGCATTGATTTTGGAAAGAACGTTGTAGTCAGGTATGGCGCTGATGAAAAAAAGGCATTCGTTGATTTGCTGGGACCTTCAATGAATATGGCATCAAAGATTCAAAATTTGACAAAGTCTAATCAAATCATAATAGGACAAGATGTATACGACAAACTAGACTCCTACATGCAAGAGTTTTTCTTAGACATGACAGATGAGATGGTTCATCCTTTGCAGCACTATTCAAATGATCGCGATAAAGTTTATCGCATTTACAGGTACAAGGACCAAAAACTATGTTAAATCAATTTTATCTCATCTTAATAAGCAAGAAACGACCTATAATATTGGATTAAGATACATTACATGTCACTTGAGTTCAATGAACTAACTGGAATTTTAAATGAAATTGGAAATGAACTTGCCAATCAGATCTCTTTGGCTAACAACAAAAATGAAAAAATAGACATAAAAAGACTTGCTCAAAAGACCCATGAACTTGATAAAATAATTGTTACTTCTGGACTTTCTGATGAGGACAAACTAATGCTGCAAAAATTTTCGGCAACTCTAATGCATGATAATGCAACTGTTAAGAGTCTGAGATATGAAAAGCAAGACCTTGAAAGAGTACTTTCCAACTTGAATGATATTTAGGTTGTTAGCAAACAATTCAATCTTAAACTATTCAAATCCGCCTATAATTTTTCAAATCAGTCAATTAAAGCCTTAATACAAACAATAGCCCAAGTACTCTATGAGCAAAACTTCAAACAAAGCCAAGACGGCACAAAAAAATAAGAACAATCAAAAAATGCCTGAAAACCTGATGAAAAAGCAATATTTACAATCATTCAAAGAAATGAAGCAAGAATTGAAATACGATTCTAACTAGTTCACATTTGGTACACTATCATTCACTTGAATACTAGAATAGATTAGGGTGTAGACCTTTTTGCACCGTTCACTTACAATTCTAGGTCTAAAATAAGACCAAATTACGTATCTAGTCCCTTCTAACTAGTGGGACTTTGAAGAACATAGTAAAGGAGATATCACTTACAGAGTTGAGGATTGAGTATTTTTGGTGTTTTAAGAACCAGTTGACAACACCTAGAAGCAAATCAACTAGTACTTGGCTTATCTATTCAAATCTACTATGTTAATTGAGCGAACACGCAGCTTAAGACACGAATGAATAATTCCTGAGATGGACTTGTATGCTGTTCGCTGTAATAAAAAGTGAAAAAAATTGAACGGACCTTATTTTGGTAACAGCAAAGACAAGATAGTACATGATCTTAACAGAGGAACGACCCAATGTATGATAGGTGAAGTAAAACCTGAATTCAAAAAATATTTTGATCCAGACTCTATAATACAAGCACATGAGGAAGGTTATCAAAGTTGTATATTTTGTCTTCCAGATAAAATTCTCAGAACGTTGGAAGTGTGATGAAACATAATTCTAAAATCTAGTCTGTGTTCATTTTGTACAAAACCTAGAATATTCATCGCCGAACATAAACAATGGAACATACATTTAGCAGGTCATAGAGAACAGATAATTCAATATATTGTGGAGAATTTTCCTTCCTGTGTATTGTGTTTTAATCCAAAGTTCTTTAGTGATAAAACAACTGCTGCAGCACATATTCGATGGGCTCATAAAAGACAAGAGTTGATAAACTGGGCTTTTCAAAACCTTGGACAAATACCTAATAATCAACTTCTAGTTCATTGAATTTTGCGAATTGATAATATTGATAAAAATGAGTTTATACATTTCTGGTTGTCTTAAACGGCGTTAAACACATCTTTTGTGTGGTTTAATACATACATTCCATAACTCTCTATATGAAAAGTGAATTAACCATAGCAAAAATTCAAGAAAGTAAAAAAGAAACACAAACTTCAATTTGTGATCTGATGAAAAATAATACATCAGAGGTTCTTCAGAAAATTGAGTATCAGATTCCAAAGTATCTGCAAGGCTATTCTGATCTATATACAAAGTATCTTCATTCATTAAATACTCTATATGGAACCTGTTACATATCAGAAAAACAATTTTTTGATAAAATGGGAATTGACCATAAGGTACTTGAGCCATTTGATGCGTATTGGAAATTTATCAAAAACTTGACCTTAGTAATGATTGAGACAAGATCTGAATTTCTAGAAGACTATATCCAGTTCAGAATAGCTGCTATAGAATCTTTTGATAAATCAATGGCATCAGCTTTAGACTATTATTCCAAAACGTTATCAGAATTGAATAAAAAGAAACCAGAGAATGAAGGTGTTTAAATGAAATATCATTGTAGAGACTGTAGTTTTACTTGGCAAGGAAATTCGGATACTTTTGAAAAAGTTATAGTCCATGAAAGAACTCATTTAAAAAAATATTAAATCTAACTGCTGGAGAAAAATAGAAATTGATTACATTAGATGATATTAGAATATGTGACAAATGCGGTAATGTATTGGCAAGAAAGTTAGGAAGTAAAATAATAACTCGTTGCCCTGCATGTAATGAGTGGAAAAAGATAAGTGAAAACTAAGATGGGAAAAAGCACTAGTAAATTTAAAAAATTCTTACACAAACTACTTCATCATAATATAGAAAAGAAACACGATTGGTGGAAAGAAATCGAGTATGAAATATAGATTTGACATATAGAACAGTTACTCAAGATACTTGTCTTCATGATGCTAAAGTAAAAATGCCAGGCTACAAAGATAGATTTGAATGTACTACATGTCATAAATTTATTATTAATTCAGTAGTTCATGTTCAAAAATAGGTTAATCTTGGGTCTAAAATAAGACCAAATTACGTATCTAGTCCCACCATATTCGAATCTTTATCCATTAAAAGGACTCCTTAATAGCAAGATACGTGTATAGAATATGAATGATTTTTTGGAATTTGATTCAAATTAACGGTAGTTATATCCGAGTCTGTCAGGACTCATATTTTGAATGATTATACTCGTATTTGTAACCTGAATATGAGGCAAAATTTTGTATGGGTTTCTGTCTTAATAGTAACAATGGTCATCACTACAAGTTTTGGCACACATGCATTCGCTGAAGAACTGTACATTCAAAAGCCAGAATTGAGTATTGGTGCAAATCATCTTGGTTCAATGATAAAGACTCAAACTGTTTCCAATGATGGTTCCATCTGGATATTTGTTACATCTACAGAACCTGTAGAGAGAGAACACATGACACTCAACGTGGAATTTACTGATAAAAATGGGAAACGGCTATACAATGTAAACTATGATATTTTAGTCTCTCAAAATGGTCAAGTAATTTTGGATAAAACCATGGTGAACCACCAAATTGGTATTGGTGACCATCTTACACAAGCATTACCTAGTAATGACAACGTATCAGTCAAGATTACACTGCAAGGAATTGGAACGGATTCTTTTACAGGGGCTAAAGGAGAATCTATTCAGATTAATATGGTACCCGAATTTGGAACAATTGCAATGATGATTCTAGTTGTTTCAATCATAAGTATAATAGCAATTACTGCTAAAAGCAAAGTTATGTTCAAATCATTTACTTACAAATAAAGAATTTTAGTTACTTTATAGGAATGATTTTCTTATGGAGTAATAATGGCATTTGAGAACTTGTTTTTAATCCCTGATACATTTTTCGTAGATCTGATTAGAACAATCATTATCCTTTTTGTAGTTATTGATCCAATTGGAACCATTCCAATAACTATGGGATTAACCAAAAATCTGGATAAAAAAAAGAAAAGATCATTATTCAAAAATGCTGTTATGGCAGTTGTAATTTTGCTTTTAATTTTTGCTTTTGCAGGAAGTGAAATCCTTTCAATTTTTGAAATAGATCTTTCTAGTTTTATGATAGCAGGAGGAGCATTACTATTCATTGTTGCAATTGAATTTTTAACTCATGGGGAATGGAGGTTAGGCGGGGGAAATGAAGAGCAAGAACCAGGAATAGTCCCTCTGGCTTTTCCGTTACTTTCAGGTCCTGGCGCTCTAACTATTGTCCTTATCTCATTTCAAGCATCGGGAGGATTGGTGACTCTAATCTCCATAATTGCAGTTACAATAATTACATACTTCGTATTATTGGTTTCAGAGCCCATAAATCGGATTCTAGGAAAGCGTGGAACTATGATTGTTACAAGGGTTTTTGCAATATTTGTTGCCGCCTTCGCAGTTCAATTCATTATAAATGGAGTAACTGAAATTTTTACCTGAAGATGAATTCATATCATTAGATTTAGCCTAAATTTTAGTAGAAATTCTAAAAGATATTCATAGTTAGAAACTATTAGGATCCGTATCGTATATTTTATTTTTCACTGAGTTTACTTTGTTTTTTTAATTCCAATGCTAATTTAGCAAAAATGGAATTATGGCTAACATCTTGTAAATTTATTGTCCATTGTTCTTTTCTAACAGATTTTTCATAATTTGATTTTAATGCAAAGGTAACATTAGAATAATGAAGTATGCCGTTCATCTGGTCTTCAACTACTTTTTCTGAAGGAGGAAGAGGGGCAACTTGAAAAACAATTCCATCTGCCCAACTAAGAGTTGGAATTCCACCTCCTCCTGCTTTAAGATTGTTAATGATTGCATCAGCCCATATATCCCATTCACGTTCTAAGACCTCGTGAATAACAAGTTCTTTCCAAGGCTCAAATTTAATTTCCATATAGAGGCATATTCGATTCTGTTTTCTATATATTGATTGGTTCAATACCTTAATCCGCGTAAGGAATTAATCTGAAAATCTAATCAAATCAGGTCTAAAATTATCCCATAAACTCCTTAATAGTAAGGTAAGCGTATACATAGTAGAATGATTTTTTGGAATTCAGTTCAATTTAGAGACATACAAACTCGAGTCTACCTAGGCTCAATTCATGAATGATTATACATGCACTTGTAACTGTGGTTGTGAAAATCCATCAGATGATTATGTTTGTCATAATTGTATGATTGGTTTATGTAAAATTACAATAAAAAAAACTGAGACAATATCCTTAATGGTGACAGAATAATGAACTGGAAGTTCTTTATTATTTTATCACTTTCACTTGGAGTAGCATTTTCTGCACCATCTTTTCTTAGCTTTGCACATGCTGAAACTCAAAGCTCCAAAATAACTACAGAAATTCTATACATCATTAATCTTGGCAAAAATACTCACTTGGTTCATTATAACGTGTGTGCAGGCAATGAAATAGTCTGGAACCCAATACTAATTGTCTTTTCTAATCAAGACTTTATCGAAGTTAACCTAAAAAAGCACATTCTAGCAAATACATGTCAAAGCTACGAGAGTATAATCAAAGCAGACTATTCCAATCAAATTCAAGTGATGGTGTTTCCATGAATATTATCTTTACATACTCTCAAATTCGAATCATTGAAACTATAATAGTTAAAATAAAACTTTGCTTCCTAAAAGAGATAAAACACGTAACATCAGCTAAATACCTTCCTGCTAAATTAGCTGATGAGTTTATGGAGATAAGATGCTAATGTTGCTTACACCACAACAACATCTGGCTTTGAATACCTTATGTGATTCTATATTGTGTTGTAATAAAAAAATTTGTTTTACAGCTGTTATCAGTGAAAAAGGGAGAGTGTTGGAAAGTAAAGATCGTCATGGAGTTATTGGATGTTTACCAACAGAAAGAAAAGAGGCATTTTACATGGAATATGCTTTACGGCAAAGGATGAGAAATGAATTTAATGACGATTTTGGTTTAGTTCGGTATACTTGTGCAGAGAGGGAAAAGGAAATATTATTTTCTTTTCCATTGTATGACTTTATAGTTTTGGTGGCATGTGGTACGAGGGTCAAACATGTATCTATTTCAAGAACAATAATTCCAATAATAGACGAGTGTAAAGCCAAAATGAATTCGAAGACAAGTATTGAAAAAGGAATAGAAACGCAGGAGGCTATACTAGCATGAATGATTGTGCCTGTACTTGTGTATGTGAAAACTCCTTTGATGATAATGTTTGTCTTAATTGTAGGATAGATTTGTGTAAGGTTGGAATGAAAAAAATGGTGATAGCATAATTGTTGTCACTAAAACATAAATTAATGAATTATTCTTTTCATATTGTTATTATATCTACTATTGTAGGAATTTCTATACTATTTGCTTATTTTGGATTGGAACGATGAATTGCATGTATTGTAAAAAAGAACTTGAAAACAAAACAAAAGAATTCTGTTCTTTTGATTGTTTGTGCTCTTCTCTAAATCTAGGAATGGTAAAAACATCATGATTTTTAGAAAATGCCTACATTGTGATAGGGAATATGAAAGCTTGTTTGATTCACCTACATGCTCTTCTAATTGCACAATGGAGATATCATGAATGTTTTTTGTGGAGCACAAGTTTGCTCTGATTGTAAAAGAATGAGTTGTATGAATGGATGTAACTGTGACTGTCATTGGGATAGGAATAGATGAATTAGTTTTGGTTTATAGAACAATTACACAGGAAAATTGTCATCACGACGCCAAAGTCAAAATGCCAGGCTACAAAGATAGATTTGAATGTACTACATGTCATAAATTTATTATTAATTCAGTAGTTCATGTTCAAAAATAGGTTAATCTTGGGTCTAAAATAAGACCAAATATGGTACTGGGTCCCACCAGATTCAAACCATCTTTTACATTTAGCACAATATGTTAAATTTGAATAAACCTCTTACAAAATGAAAGCAATTGTTTTTAATGATCTAATATCGCGATCAAACGAATATTTTTAACAACAAAATTGTATTGACAGGTCAATTCTGGGTTATATCCCAAAATTATTACAATGAACCCTAAAGGATTCAATTTCGCTAAATTTCTTGTGGGTTAATCAAAAAGGACACAATCTTTGAAAACTAATCATGAGTTGGCCTATGTATAATTACTATATTGAAGAAGTTCTACTATGGTCAAACTAGGATTAATTCAGACTGGTGTTTATTCATCTAATGAACAGGCTTTACAAAAAATTTCACAGTTACTAAAATTACTTGGCAAAAAGGAGACAGATATAATAACACTTCCTGAACAGTGGCTTAAAAATAATAAAATTTCTGACTTTGATATGGAGTTTGTTGGTTTTAAAAAAATCGCAAAAGACTATTCCATGACAATTATACCAGGAGCATTTTATGAACGAAAAAAATACAGATTCGTAATTTCTTCTCCAGTTATTGGACCTAAAGGAGAAATCATTGGAATCCAAGAGAAGATTCATCCATTTGATTATGAGCAAAAGTTGGTAAAACCAGGAAGAGAGGCAAAGGTATTCCAAACGAATTGTAAGTTTGGCATAATAATCTGCTACGATATGGTTTTCTCAAATGTGGCAAATTCCCTCGTAAAAAAGGGCGCCGAGGTGCTGTTCTCCCCTAGCAGAATAGTCAAGAGAGGCATTATTCCATGGCAATTATATGTTCAAGTAAGAGCTTTAGAAAACAGAGTTCCAATTCTAGCATCTAATGTTGAAAACAATCGCTATGCTGGAAAAAGTATTATTGTTGATCTAATAGAAGATGACGGAGTAATCATTCCAAAAAAAGAAGAACTCAAAGGCGAAAAATCTAAAACTAAAGAATTTGATTTGAGAAAATATAAAAAAAGCAGAAAGAGTAGATTTTCAGATTCTAGAAAATTCTCTTAGAATTATTTTATAAATTCTTCAATTTCATTTTTAGCATCAGAGTCACGCATTTGTTTTGGAGGATGTTTCATCAAATATGCACATGCAGGAATTACTGGTCCGCCAATTCCTCTATCTAGTGAAAGTTTTGCTAAACGTAATGCATCAATAACTATTCCTGCAGAGTTTGCTTTATCGTCAACTTCTAATCTAACCTCCATGTTGTAAGGAATATTTGCCCATTGTCTTCCTTCAATTCTCATAAACATTAATTTTGTATTTCCTAAAAATGGAATAAAGTCAGAAGGGCCGACATAGATTTGATCATCATCTAATCGCTCAGATAATTGACTTTGTACACTTTCTGTTTTAGAAATTCTCTTGCTAACCAAACGTTCTTGCTCTTTCATATTTAGAAAATCGGTATTACCACCTACATTAATTTGATACGTCTTTTCAATTTTTGTTCCCCTATCATCACATAAACGTGCAAGTGTTCTATGTACAATAGTAGCGCCAACCTGTCCCTTGATATCATCACCAACGAGTGGAAGATTTTTTTCAGCAAATTTTTTGCCCCATTCATCATTTGATGCAATAAATGATGGAATGCAATTTACAAATGCACAGTTAGTATCAAGACACATTTGTGCCCAAAATTGTGTAACTTTTTCTGAACCAACAGGAAGATATGATACAATTATTTCTGCTCCTGTTTCTTTTATTGCATTTTTTATTTCATCTGAAATTTCTTGTTCTGTTTTAGTACTCTTAATTGGATTGATCTTATTTTCAACCCATATTCCTACACCATCGAGAATTGGGCTTTCGTAAACCTTAGCTGAAGTTTTAGGCATTTTGTCTTTAGGAATCCAATTTACCATGTTCGGTGATTCATAAATTGCCTCGTTAATTGACTTGCCAATTTTATTATCTCCAACATCAAATCCTACAACAAATTCTATATCATGAATTGAAAAATCGCCAATCTTATCGTGGATAATGCCAATTACTTCTTGAGAAGGGTTTTGAGCATAGTATTCTATTCCTTGAATTAAACCAGAAAAACAATTTCCAATTCCAACTAGGCCTACTTTGATTTTATTGCCCATTTGATTTTTTTTCTCTTTGGACTTGTTTTAAAGTTTCCTACAAGAGTGTAGTTTTATTCGCGTAATACAGATTTTTGTAAGGCAGAATTTTATAACCCAATTTTTGTTTTCATTATATGATTAAAGCAGGAAGACCAGTCAAAGATATCGCTATTACTAAAGATACTAGTGTTGAAAAAATTTTTCAGCAATTACAACAATCAGGCGGATTTGAATCTAAGAATTTAGCTGATGGATTAGACATTTTAACAGAAATGATTTCTGACAAAAAATGTGTAAGATTTCTTTCATGTGTAGCTGCAGTAATGTCAACTGGATTACGAGGAATAATCAGAGATATGATCAAAAACAAATGGTTTGATGTAATGATTACTACTTGCGGTGCTTTGGATCATGATATTGCAAGATATTATTCTAATTACAAAGAAGGCTCATTTACAATCGATGATAGAGAGCTTATTAAACAGAATATGCACAGACTTGGAAATGTTTTAGTTCCGTTAGAAAGTTATGGGCCATTAATAGAAAAAAAGGTACAGGCCTTTTTGGAAGAAGCTTACAAAGAAGGTATAAGAGAAATATCTACTGCAGATCTTACAAAAATTATTGGTAAACATATGGGAAGTAATTCATTTTTGTATTGGGCTTACAAAAATGACATTCCAGTTATTGTTCCAGGAATAGTTGATGGGGCAGTTGGAAGTCAGGTATGGATGTTCATACAAAAACATCCAGATTTTAAATTAAATATAATGTCTGATGCAGAGATTCTTTCTGGATTAATTTTTAAAGCAAAAAAATCAGGAGCTCTGATGTTAGGAGGAGGAATTTCAAAACACCATACGATGTGGTGGAATCAGTATAGAGAAGGAATGGATTATGCAGTATATGTCACCACAGCACAGGAGTTTGATGGAAGTCTTAGTGGAGCGCTCGTACGAGAAGCCATTTCATGGGGCAAGGTTACAAAAAATGCAAAACAAACTACCATTCATGCTGAGATGACTACAATTCTTCCATTTTTGTATGCAGCCCTACTTGCAAAAATTAGACGCTGATTTGTAATAAAACTATTAAACGTTAAAATATAATTTAGATTATGACCGGACCACCTGAAATTAGAATTAAAGAAATTATACCTATCAATATTGAAGAAGGATTTCTAGTAGATGGCTTTCCGTCAATTGGTTTTACTAGTGCCATTGCAACAGAATCTTTGATTCATACATCACAGTTTAAGCTAGGTGGGGTTATTGATTCAGATAGTTTTCCACCGGTTAGTATAATTAAAGATGGAGTGCCAAATTTTCCCACAAGAATTTTTGTAAATGAAGATCTTAAAGTTGCAGTATTTTCTTCATATCTAACATTACATGAATCATTACACAGAATTATGGCAAAACAAATGTTAGATTGGGCAAAACAACACAAATGTTCTCTAGTAGTAAGTAGTGTTGCAGTAAAAACGGATGCAGATGGAAAACAAGTTGCTGCAGGCAGTACCAATTCTGCAAAAGCTAAATTAAAAGAAGCTGGATTTTCAGTTCTACAACACGGAACTATTCCAGGAATTCCAGGGGCCTTGTTAAATGAAGGAATGCTAAGCAATCAAGACGTTGCAGTAATTTTGTTTAATGCAAAAGATACAGGGCCTGACTTTAAAGCAAGTGTAGAATTATGTATGGCAATGGCAAAGTTAGTTCCAGGAGTATCTTGTAATATTGAATCATTACAAAAAGATGCAGAAACTGCAGAAAGAGAAATTAAAGAAACTGATCAAGAAGCAAAACATCTTGCAGATTCAATGTACAGATAATCAAACTACAATATGGAACAATTATTAGGATTTGCTTTAGTTGTAATTGTAATTTCAGTTTCAGGAGTTATGTCTCCAGGTCCCTTATTTGCAGCCAATGTCTTCTACGGCCTCAAAGGTGGAACAAAAGCAGGTCTAAAAATGGCATATGGTCATACGGTTGTAGAACTACCCCTAGTAATTCTATTAGGAATTGGAGCTTTTTCTTTAGATACTATTCCAGAGTTTAGAACATACATTGCAATTATTGGATCTATTGGACTGTTTGTCTTTGCTGGGATTCAATTAAAACAAATTTACAAAAATAGAGTAGACATTATCAATGAACCAAAGCATGGACCGTTTCTAGCTGGTATTCTTCTAAGTGCATTAAATCCATTTTTCATTATATGGTGGTTAACAATTGGATTCAAGCTCATATCAGACGCATTAATTATTTGGTCATTTTGGGGAATTTTGATTATGTTTGGACTACACATATGGATGGATTATGTATGGCTTTCATCTACAGCCTTAGTATCTTCAAGGATTTCAAAAATCCTTTCTAATCGAAATTTCAAATTTTTAGTTGTTGGGTTGAGCGTTGTTTTGATTTATTTTGGCATTACATTTCTAATTGATGTATTTGTTTAACCACAATCTAAAATCTCAATATATGGCTTACATTGTTCATTAAATTCTAAGATTTTATTTACGGTTCTTTCACAAAATTCTGGATCTCCATTTTTTTCAAACGTCTCAATGTCTTTTAACAAAGTAACATGTTGAATGCCACATGAATTTAATTCTCCTGAACTAATAACTAGAATTGTTAGGAAAATTCCAATACCACCAAAAATGATAATTTTTTTAGGTTTTTGTAACATCAATTTCTATTGTAGAAACATTTCTTTGTCTTCCGTCTTGAGATGTTAGTGAATCAGATGCAATTCTAACTGCACTAACTACGTATCCTACAGAATCCATTCGTTTTACAATCATTTGGGAAACATCAACTGCTTGAGTAATTCTTTTTCCTCTAGCTTTAATTGTAACAGTATTTTGATTTGAAAGCTGGGTCAAGGTCGCAGTAACATAAGTCATAATTGGTTTTGTGCCAACAAAGATTACATCTCTAATTCGCTCTTTGTCATCTTCAGTTGTATCTGAAGATTGTTCCTTATCTGGTTCGGGGGCAGGTTCTGGTTCGGGCATAGGTTCGGGTTCAGGTATTGGTTCAGGCTCCGGAGTAGGTTCTGGTTCGGGCACAGGTTCGGGTTCGGGTTCTGGCGTAGGTTGTGGTATAGGTTCTGGTGCAGGTTCTTGTTCTTTCTTTTTTTTCTGAAATTCTGAGAAAATTTCTTCTGCATCAGTTGGTTTATCCTCGTTCATATTATGCCTAGAAAAATCTGGAGTTTTGTATTTATTTAAGGTTGAGGTCTTTTTGCTGAATATATTCCTCTAAAAATTTTTCAACATCATCTTTGTTGGTAATTGTCTTAATTTTCTGGACCAAATCTGCCTCTTCAATTTCATAACAATTTAGAACATCTTGAACATCTTTGTAGAATAAGAGTACTTTATCTTTGAAAACACAATGATAGAGTTTTTCTTTTTCCATTTTTTCAGGTTGTATCTTAACTCCATCATCTCCAGGGGATACGGGATACACCTGCATTATTGAATTAAAACGCTATTTAGATGAATCCGTTTCCCGATATTGTAATAAGGATTTCATGAGAATAATGGATGTTGGATAACAGAGTTGTATTTCACATAGATTTTGATTATTTTTATGCTCAATGTGAGGAAGTTCGATCACCTGAACTCAAAACAAAGCCTGTGGCAGTTTGTGTATTTTCTGATCGTGGTGGAGATAGTGGAGCAATTGCTACTGCAAATTATACTGCACGAAAATATGGTGTTAAGTCAGGATTACCCATAAGGTTTGCAAAAAAAAGACTTGAAGAAAGAACAGATGCTGTTTTTTTACCAACAGATTTTGAATACTATTCTGATATGTCAGAGAAATCAATGAATGTGATAAAAGAGTTTGCAGATGTTTTTGAGTATGTTGGAAAAGATGAAGCCTATTTGGATGTCACACAAAAAACTGACGGTGATTTTAATAAAGCTAGTCATTTAGCACAGCAAATAAAAAATTCTGTAAGAGACAAAGTTAAACTTACATGCTCTATAGGAATATCACCAAACAAATTAATTTCAAAAATTGCATCTGATTATAAAAAACCAGATGGATTAACAGTTGTACCTCCAGAACGAGTGGAAAATTTTTTAGATGATCTAAAAATTCGTGAGATTCCAGGAATTGGAAAGAAAACCGAAGAAAAATTTACAGAGATGAAACTAGAAACAATTGGAGATTTAAAATCACTTGATGTTTTTACTTTAAATCAACAATTTGGAAGAAAAACTGGAACTTACATCTATAATGCTGTAAGAGGAATTGATGATGAACCTGTAAAAGAAAGAGAACCACGAATTCAATTTAGTAAAATTATGACTTTGAAAAATGATTCAAAGGAATATGATTTTCTTGAAGTTGCATTAATAGAACTTTGTAAAGAATTGCATGAAGTGGTTCTAAAAAATAACAGATTATTCAAATCAGTAGGTATACAATTTGTTCAAACCGATCTTTCAAACAAATCAAAATCTAAAATGCTAAAAAATCCTACAGCGAGTCTAGAAGAATTAGAAAAAAATACTAAACAGCTGTTACATGAAGCACTTGAAAATCAAACGATGGATATCAGACGATTAGGAGTAAAGGTTTCAGAGCTATCAGAAATAGAAGGTCAAAGCGATATTACAAGTTACTTTTAGGATAAAGTTTTTTCTGCTTTTTCAGATTCCTTTTTTTTTAATCTTCGACTTTCTATTAACATGACTATTAGAAGAAACACGAAAAGCCATGGAACAAACATTATCGTGCCTGCTACTGAATGAAATTCTTCCCATTCAGCTGCATCAGTGGTTACTTTTAATGCATAAGCTGAAAGTGAAAAAATTCGAATTACATTAATTCCAATTGTTCCAATAATTCCTAATACAAAATAGACTGCTTTTCTATTTCTTTGAATATTCATTTTTAACAAAAATGCCCCCATCACAAGTGAGAAAATTATTATGCTGTGAACTCCAGCAGATGGCCAAAATACCTGTAAAGCCATCGAACCGTGATCTCCTTTGAGAAACATCAGATTATCCCTTGCTGTGGCAGTTCCCAAATCAAACACATTGACTAACCAGACATTTAGTTCCACCAAATAGGGAACAAAGGCTTGCAAGGGACCCAGAGTGTCATAAGGAAAAACAGCATCAAGTGCTAAAATGATTGCAGAGCCTCCAAGAAATATTGGGGCAGCTGGCGCAATTCGAATCCATCTGTTTTCAAAATAAATAAACAAAGTTGCAACGACAAATGCAGTCATTACAACATAATCCCATAACCAAATCCAAGAATAAATTAATGGTACTTCATATGACTCTCCTACTTGTTGAATGTAATCCTGCAGTCCGTTATCTAATGCAACAAGATATACTATTACTAAAATGGCTAAAGGTATGATTGCTAAAAGCCTCTTTTTTGAAATGCCTAAAGATATTCCAAATAGTTCTGCAACTAAAAACACCACTGCAAATAAGAATCCGCCACGTCCTTCATTCCAGCTCATACTAATTGTATCAGGATATGCGGCTAGTGCAAATATGGTAGGACTTGCAATGAGAATAATTCCAAGAAAAAGGTTTTTTTGCATAAAATATGCAAGTGAAAATGACCAATAAATAGTCCACTTCTTTTAATACTGCCTTAATATTAGATGTAATAATTGTCTAGTCAAGATGGAAAGATCAAGTTTCCTAGTTTTTTCGATAAACTCACCTTAGAAGAGTTAGCAGCAATTATGAAAAATGCTCAAACACTTGATGAGATGGGACAATATGAAGAAGCGGTTTCTTGGTACGATTTAGCCATTAAAAAAAATCCACAGGATATTGTTGCATGGTATAACAAGGGAAATCTCTTGGACAATATTGGAAAACTTGCAGAAGCCATAATTTGTTATGATAAAGTTTTAGAAATCATTCCTAATGACATTAGTTCGATGTACAACAAGGCAATTGTTCTTTCCAAATTAGAAAAATATGAAGAGGCAACAGCGTTATTTGATGAAATTATTTCTATGGATCCCACACATATCGGTGCATTAACTAACAGGAGAGTTTCTTTAGATAAATTAGGAATACATTTTGGCACTACGCTAATGAAGAAAAAACAAATGTTATAGAAATTTAGAAAAAATCAGTAATTGATTTTTGCTTCATTTTTTTGAATAGTTCTCCTTTTGATAGCCATTCTAATTTGCTTATACTCATTGATTTACAAGCATGATTAATTCCATCATCCAGACTAGAAGCAATGAAAGGTTGTTCTTTCATAGCAGATCTTATACCCTCACGAACCTGCCAAACTCCTACAGGTATTGCATATTCAGGTCTAATTTCACGCAGAACTAAAACTGCTGCTTGAATTTTATTTTTGTATAAATACTCTGCAACACCTAGTTTTGCAGCAAAATAGGCACCTGCAATTGCTGGAGGATGATCAATTCCTCTCGCATCTTCAAAATCTGACCCAAATCCAATCTGTCCTTGATCATCATACCATGCTTCCTCCATTTCAAACAACCATCTATGAGGAAATAATATTATTGAAAACAAATTACCCAGATGATTAAATGAAAAAACTTTACAAGAATCAATTAATTGATAATCTAAAATCTCTGATACAAGTGATTTTGAAATAATATCATCAGTTGCAGTAATACTCCATCTTGTTGGGACAAGTTTTCTTTTTTTCCCAAACATTCCAATACTAAAACACTTTTGAATTTGCGAAAGTTCGATGCCAGAGTTATACAGTTTTAGTACTGCATCTTCTGCCTTCAAATCTTTATCATAGTAAGAGTTTTCAATTGATCTTTGAGCCGAAGAGCCAGAAAACTTTGCATTTTTTATCTCACCGATTGGTCCAAAGGGGGCACTCTCCCCGTCAATCGTTGTAATTGGAGCAGTATTTTTATGAAATTCAATTTCTGAATCAGTTGGATTAGAAGACATGGCAACTTCTTGAAGATTTTCTATAAAACGTCCCTTAGGTTCTAAAACTGAAACCTTCTGAACGCCTCTTACAAGACTGAGTCTAAAATTAACAATTTCCTCAAGGGTTTTTCCCACCCATTTTTCTGGGATGTCAAGCAGGCTGGTATCTCCATGAATAGGAGGAACCATTGGACCAACTCCCACCTTAGGATAATTGTATGAACCTACAAAAACTGATGGTGGGCTAGAACCACTAATAGAATTTGACGAAAATAAATTTCCATATTTAGATAGATATTCCCTCCAGTTTTCCTCAATTGATTTTCGAATCTCTTTTGAGCTACGAGACATGATTTTCAATCTTTTTTATGCCTATTAATTTGACTAAAATAAAATTTTGACCTGTACTAAAGATACGATTTTTAATTTGGATGCATTATCGTTGATTATGAGTATAGATAGAATTGTTTCCTTCTTTCCAAGTGCAACGGAATTACTTTATGAATTAGAATTAGGGGACAAGGTTGTTGGGGTAACACATGAATGCCTTTATCCAGAAGATGCAAAATCAAAACCCCGAATAATTAGCTCAGTTTTTGATCCAAGCATTATGTCAAGTAGAGAAATTGACGATAAGATTGTCGAATTAACTAGAGAGGGAAAAGAAATCTACAAACTTGATGAAGAAAAGTTAAAGCATGCCAATCCAGATCTAATTATTTCCCAAGACACCTGCGAGGTTTGTTCTGCCTATACTAGTCATGTGTCAAAAGCACTCAATGTGTTAGATAAAAAACCAGAGATTTATCCCTTAAATCCTCACGACATTAACGGAATTTTAGATAGTATCAAAGGAGTTTCTGAAAAAATAGGAGTTTTAGAAAGAGGAAATGAAATAATTCAATCACTTCAAAAAAGAATTAATCTAGTTCAAAGTAAAAATTTCGAAAATAAACCTAGAGTTTTAGCATTAGAATGGCTTGATCCTTTTTTTACATCGGGTCATTGGGTACCAGAGATGGTAGAAATTGCGGGAGGAAAAAATTTGATTAGCTCTAAGGGAGAACAATCAAGAAGAATGAAATTTGAAGAAATAGAACAGTGCGATCCAGATCTAATTGTATTGATGCCATGCGGTTTTGACGTTAATCGTACCATTTTAGAATACAAAAAAACTCTTCAGAATAATTCTAAATGGAATAATCTAAGAGCGGTAAAAGATCAAAATGTTTTTGCAGTTGATGCAAATTCATATTTTAGTAAGCCTAGTCTTAGAACAATAACTGGTATTGAAATTTTGGCAAAAATTATTCATCCCAATATTTTTGAAAACGAAAAAAATTCAGAATCCTTCAAACAGATTAAATCTTAATCTTCTTCTTCTTCGTTTAATTCTTCGACCTCAGATGTACTTTTACTGGGTCTTATCGGAACATAGATCACAGTCATAGTCTATTTTGAATTAAAAAACAAGAGTGATAGACATCAAGGTTACAAAAAATTGCTCCTTTGGTTATTTTTCATACATTTCTAATTATCATGAAAAACCAGTCATGGGAATTTGAAACCAATTTCATAAAATTTCAGCAAAATTTTATTTAGTATCAAAATAATCGATGAGCTAAATGCCTCCCGTACATATTGATGAATTAATAGAATACTTGAAAAAAGTTACAGGACATGATTTTACTGAAATGGAAAAATTCACTATTTTAGAGTTAATTCATTTTGGAAGATCAAGTAAGAAAAAAGATGGAAAATATTACATGTCTCCTTCAGGATAACATGGCTAATTTCTTTTCAATGTTTGTTCCTAGCTTGTTCGAATAATACAAGCGCTTTGTGAAATTCTCAGAAAATATTAAGAAGTATCCGGCGACTGGATCTTTTTCCCACGTCCTATCTCGTGCGTTTCAAACTAGGTTCAGTCGCCAAAAATAATTAATTTTGAATTTTACACTCTACTGTAAGGGATTTTGTAGTAGTATAGTAGGTTAGCGCTAAGATACCAATAGCTATCAATCTGATTGGAATTTCATAGTTTGTTAAAAATGCAGTAGCTGTTCCACCAACAGCGCCAAAAGTTGAGATTACTGCAAAACCTATTGGGCCACAACTACATGCACCAGCAGCAGCACCAATTAATGAGCCAAATACTCCACCACTCATCTTCTTTTTTGGAGCATTACGGAATGTATTAATTCGATAAACGTTCATTGAAAGAACCAAACCTGATAATATTGAAAGAATTACAATTAAGGAAAAACCAAACTCGGTTCCACTTGGGAGATGAGAAATTAGATAGGGTTCAAGAAAAATATATTCAGAAATTATTAAAAGTGGAATTAACATACCGACAAAAATTGCTGCAGCTAAAATGATGTAGCGGTAATCCGAAAATACCAGTTTAATCATCTGTACCATTTAGATCATCGAATCCAATACGTTTTTGAAAACAGAGTAAGGTTGTGCTCCAACCAATTTCTGTTGCTCTCCATTAGAATTTACAATGATAAAGGTTGGTGTTCCAGTTGCTCCTTGGTTTCTTGCTTCAGAAGTATTGTATTGTACTCTCTTGTTAAATTTACCAGAATCTAAGCAGCTGTTAAACAAATCCATATCCAACGCAAGGTTTGATGCAAATGCCTTTAGACGTTCTGAATTAGCCCATCCAGAATCAATTCCTTCTTGAAAATTATACAACATGTCATGGTATTCCCAGTATTTTCCTTGTTCTTCAGCACAATATGATGCTGCAGCAGCTTTAGGAGAATCACGACCAAGAAATGCCAAATCAACAAAAATTAGATTGGCTTTTCCAGTTTCAATGTAATTTTCAACCACAGAATCTTTTGTGTTATGATACCAATTATAGCACTGATGACATTGATAATCCCCAAATTCAACTATAGTAATTTTTGCAGATTCTGAGCCTAGTATTGGAGAACCCAATGCAGTAGAAATTGTGCCATGAGTTCGTTCCATATCTAGATTCATTGATTGATTATCTAGTTGTGAAACTGAAACTGATGCAATTATAGCAATTATTACTACAGATAAAATTCCACCAAAAATAATACCTTTTTTTCTCATAACGCAATCCATTCTCAATAATTTAAAAAACTTGCTCCAAATTTTACATACAAGCTTGTTAGGATTTACTTATTTTTCCTTTGAAAAAACCAATGATTTTTTCTAAAATCATGTCAATTGGACAAGATTCACAAGATGCGTCTGATGAATGCTTGGAAGTATGCTCTTCATATTTTTCCTTGGATTGGAAAATCTCATCACATTTTTCACAATAAATCTTTGAAATATTTTCTCGAGTAAATGATTTATCCATATATTCTAAAATATTTTACGACTTATAAATAATCCTCTTAATTTTCTGAAATGATAACTAATTAGAGATAATGGATTTTAACATGATTGTTATATTCAACTTCAAATTGAGTTACAAAACCACAATGAGTGCAAGAAAACATAGATGATATTTGTTGTTGTTCTCGTTCAATAGTTTTCCCATGAATGGATTTAATCAAAATTACTTCTTCTCTAGAAATCACTGCAAAGTTTCTGCCTTCACCAATTGATTCTAAAAATTCCTTTATCGCAGTGATTACTTCTTTTGTATCAATTACATCGTCATCTTCTATTGGAGATAGCATGAATTCATGTAGTTTTAATGCAGGAATTGCACCAATGTTATCTGAGACATAAACAAGTAATTCGTTTTTGATTGATTCTACTTCCCTACAATCAACTGTAATCATAAAACAAACCCACGTGAATGGTATTTTAATTTAATACCACGTTTCAAAGGGAATTTTTAAAAAAAGTGACTTTTCGTTATTAACCATTTCTAGTCTTTTTTACTGAGAATTCTTACTGAGCTATTTTACTGGTAAATTCTGCGGATCTCTTTAAATGAATTATTTTATAGTCTTGACAATGAACACAAAACAGGATACAAAATTCCTTTCAGCACTTGCCTTGATTCTAGCAATCGCTCTGGCACCAGTGTCAACTGCAGTGTTTGCACAAGAAGACACTCCAGTAAGCGACGTTCCAGAGATATCAAGTGTAGATGAATCTACAACAGATAAAGTAGATGATAACACAAAACAAGATCAAATCAAAGATAAGATGCAAGAATTAAGAGCAGATAGAGCTCAAAAAATACAAGAATTCAAAGACAAAATTCGTGATGAGTACAAAGATAGGTTGAGGACCGATGTCAGTCCCGATGTAAGACCATATGATATGCCACCTGACAGACAAGCAGATCTAGAATTTTCTGGTGACGCTTCAGGTTGGACAGTGATTGGCAGTCATGCATTGAAATCAACTACTATTCTTCATGGCGAAGCATGGCATATTAGAGGAGATGTTTGGAAGATTCATTCCAAAGGTATTATCGAAGTTGCCAATAGAAATGTTGAAGTGGAATTCAAAGGATTTGCAAATGATCATAGACTAACTCTTCATGGAACTGGATACATTGGAGAAGAACCAATCAGAGTTTTCATCAGAGGACACTATGCCCCAACAGTGGATTATGGAGTCTTTGCCATCGCATTTAATCAGATGGGAGTCCAGAATCAAAATACAGGTGCAAAATTCACAATGGCTCAAGTAGGAATGGTAACAATCACACCACTCACTGATGTAAAAATTCCAGAACCATTGCCATATGACACACCAGTAGAATTATTCCAATAGGAAAATCATTTTCCTTTATTTTTTCTTTTTTCATAGATGATTTTGTTTAACAAAAAGAGAATTGGTTTATGACATGATTATTCATGTAGTACGAATTTAGATTCAGAGTATGAGGGATTCAGAAACATTTGCTATAGAAAGCGGATATGGCCAAAAAGCCATAGAATGGCTAAATGAAGAAGGAAAAAAGATCAATAAAAAATTTGAAGCTAGACTGTATGATCATACTATCACTACACAAAATTTTGGATCTTTTGAAATGTTTTCATGGATAGGTGATGTACAGATTGCTAGAAAACTAATTGTCAAAGTTAGTAAACGATTTAAAATCAAAGTTATCGAAGGGGGTTACAAAACTAAAGAGAGAATTTTTCATACTAAAAAATCAGATTATGCCATGGTGAGACTAGGAGATAAGGTAATTGGGCATATCGAATTTGAGGCCTCCAGGTTTGGAAGGGAACAATGGCAGGTAAAAGGAGAAGAAAGAAAATAATCTTACATCAGTAAGACACATAATCAAATTTTTTACAAAAGACCATGTGAATAAAATAGGTCTTATAGGAACAGGAATGCTAGGAAATGCAGTTGGATTACATCTTTTAGAATCAGGAAATAATCTATTTGTGTATAATCGAACTAAAAGTAAAACTAGGGAGCTTGCAAAAAAACGGGCAATGGTTTTAGGTTCTCCTAAAGAAGTAGCCAAAGAATGTGATTTAGTCATTACAATTGTAAAGGATGCTGATGCAGTAAGAGATGTTTCATTTGGACAAAATGGAATAATTGAAGGAAAACATGATGGTTTGGTAGTTGCAGATATGAGCACAATTAATCCAAATGATTCTAGAAATATTGCAAAACAGTTTAGAGACCAAGACATTACAATGCTTGATACTCCTGTAATGGGGGGACCAAATGTTGCAATTAAAGGGGAATTGGTTCTGATGGCATCTGGAGATAAGATAGCCTTTGAAAAACATAAAAAAACTTTTGAAACTATTGCAAACAAAACATTTTTCCTTGGTGAAAATGGTACTGCACATTCCATAAAATTATCAATGAATCTTCAAATTGCTATGCTTGCACTGGCATTATCAGAAGGCATAACTTTAGCAAGAGGGGCAGGAGTTGATCCTAAAGTATTTTTATCAATTCTGAATTCAACTTATTTTAAAACTGGAATGAGTGAGAATAAAGCATACAAAATGATAAATGATGAATTTCCTGCAACTTTTACATTAAAAAATTTAAAAAAAGACCTGGACACAATTAATGGAGCTGCAAAAGAATTTGGTCTTAATTTACCCATAGCTACAAAAGCAAATGAGATTTACAAAAAAGCAATTGATGAGGGATATGGTGAACTTGATTATACTGGAATTCTTTCATACCTAAAAAAAGCTGCGAAATTAGCAGACTAGCACAATTAATTTAAGATAAGATTACTTTGATTAATTGATGCGCCTCAAAGATAAGATCGTTGTGGTAACAGGTGCCTCAAGCGATATTGGCATTAGTATTGTTAAGAGATTAACCGAAGAAGGTGCCAAAGTAGTCATGCTAGGTAGAAAACTTGATGTTTTAGAAAGTGAAAAATCTGTAATTGATAACAAAGATGCCGCAATTCCAATGCAATGCGATATCATAGATGAAGCACAAGTCAACCAAACAATTGAACAAATTTTAAACAAATATGGCAGTATTGATATTTTGATAAATAATGCAGGCGCAATAAATGAACCAATTCATTTTCATGAAATGCCAGATTCTGAAATAAAAAAATTAATCGACGTAAACATGCACGGTGTTTTCAAAATGACCAAAGCAGTTCTTCCTAGCATGCTAGAAAACAAGAGTGGATGCGTTGTAAATATTGGTTCAATTTCAAGTGAGCGAGCAATACCTAGAGTTCATCTAGCAGTATATTCATCTACAAAGGCTGCAATTAGCATGTTTACTAAAGCAATTGCAATAGAATATGCAAGATCAAACATCCGCTGTAACTGTGTAAATCCTGGAATCATTAATTCTGGAATGATAAAACCATATCTTGATGATCCACAAGCTAGAAAAGTTCTAGAAGATAGATTGCCTTTGAATAGAGTTGGAGAACCAGTTGATGTTGCAAATGCAGTTTTGTATTTAGCATCTGATGAAGCTAATTGGATTACTGGAACAATTCTAAATGTTGATGGCGGTAAGACCGCATCAGAAGGTTAGTTTTCTAAAAGCAGTGTTTTTGCAAGCAATTGTGCTACGCGCAATGGTTCTGGAAATGAACCTTGAAGAGTAAGATCATCTAAAAGTTGTTGAACATCTAAAATGGTGCATCCTTCTTTTCTAATGTAAACATCGTATGATGTATGTAAAGTGATTTTTTCTCTATCTTTTAATTCACTATACTCTTTAAGTTTAGATTCATAAGAATCAGGAAAATGATGTTTTATAGCTTCTTCAATTCCTTTTGATTCTTGATAAGTCACTCCAATAACTGGAATGTCTAATTTTTCAGAAATTTTTTTTAAATCTATAATATTATACAGTGAGATTATTATTCCAGAAATTAGCAGATAGCTAATATCTGGACGATTTAGTTTTTCAAACATAGATAAAATAGTTTCAGTTGCGTCATCACCTGCGATAGTTGCATTTCCTACCACAAAACCATCAATTACAAAGTCCCTCCGCATCACTACGCCAGCAAGAATAGATTTTTTTGAATTTTGTGTAAAACTTTCTGCAATGGCTAATCCACGTAATCCTTTTTTTTCAAGATGCAGTTTTCGCATTGTTTTTTCTACCCGTGTATGCTCTATAAGCAAAACCAGTCACTAATGCGATCGCTAAGGTCGCCATTGACCAAATTACAAAGGGTACAATTTGTGGTTCAGCCATATTACTTTGACATTATTAGAGTATGCTTAAAATACATTTGATTTATCTCAAATCAATATGCCAGAAATAATATGCCAAGATTGTGGAAAAAGAATGTTTCATGAAAATGAAGATACGTTAAAAATTGAAGATTCTGTACATAAGAAATTCTGCCGTAAAAAGGAAGGTGCAACTGAAAGCTATATGCACAGAGAAAAAGCAGGTCAGGCATCAATGGATGATGAGAGAACCATAGATAATGATGGTAAACCAGTCCTGAAAAGATAATTTCTTTAGTCACCTTAGATTTTTGTAATTAAATCGAGATACAAATGCCAGTTAAAGAATTAGATTATGATATAGTCATTGTAGGGGGAGGGCCAGCAGGTTCATCAGCCGCATATACTGCTGCAAAAAATGGTTCCAAAGTTGCTCTTTTAGAAAAAGAAGATAAAATTGCTCAAACCGTTAGGACCAGCGGAGTCACATGGATTAAAGATGTAAAAAAATTTGGCATTCCTAAAGAATGCTATAATGAAATAAGAAATTATTCTTTTTGTTCCCCTAATAACCAAGTAACAATTAGTGATAAAGAACCTAGAGCAGTAGTATTAGATGTAAGAAAAACGTATCAATGGTTAGCAAAGCAAGCTGAAAAAGAGGGTGCAGATATTTTTGTCAATACGAATGTTACAGATGTAATAAAAAACAAAGAAGGAAAGATTTCAGGAGTTAAAGCATCCTCTAAAGAAGATTACATCTTTAATTCAAAAATAGTCATTGATGCAAGTGGTTTTCAATCAGTTGTTGCAAAATCTTTAGGAGTTGTATCTCAATGGAATAGATTTGGAGCAGGTGCAGAATATGAAGCAAAAGTTGAACATGTAGATTCAGATACCTGGTGGTTAATGGTAGGACAGAAATATTCACCAGCGGGATATGCATGGATTTTTCCTGTGGGAAAAAACATTGTAAGAATTGGAGTTGGAGTTGGAAAACCTGAATCATCAGTTGATCCTACTGAAAGACTAAAAGAAATTATGGATGCAAAGCTTGGACCAATTAAGGATTTGGGAAAAATCACTCCAATTGAATTTCATTATGGATTAATTCCAAATGATGGACTATCTAGAAAAACAGTATATGATAATTTGATACTGGTAGGAGATTCAGCAGGACAAGCAAATCCACTAGTCTTAGAAGGAATCAGGTATGCAATATTGTTCGGAAGGGTAGCAGGGGAAATTTCTGCAAATGCAATACAATTGGGTGATACATCAGAAAAATCATTAATCAAATATGAGGAAAATTGGAAAAAATCCATTCAATCAAAGATTAACTCTGCTTCAAAGGTACAAGACAGATGGATTAGTTTGTCAGATAAAGAATGGGATAAAGAACTAGAAATTATTTCAGAACTGACCTCTGATGAATTTATTGACTTTATCAAGGCAGATTTTGGATTATCAAACATGGTAAAACTTGCAGCGCATCATCCAAAATTAGCAGTCAGGCAGCTATTCAATATTGTAAAAGGCTCTAAGTAATGGATATCATTTTTGTGCTGAATTCAGAATTTTCATCCAAATCAGATTTTCTCTGAAAATCCTCAACCATATACAGGCATGAATCATGAAAATGCTCCATAGTCCTGGTTCCACAGGTATCACAAATCATACCAATGACCTCCTTACACTGAGCACATAGGCTGCAATTTATCAAATTTCCACCACAATTTCGGCATGATTCATCGGGCATTACTTTGCTTTACGAAGTTTGGATTTAACCCTTGAGTAGAATTTGTATGAACGATTTCTACTATTCAACTCAACATTGAAATTGAAAAAAATAGCCCCAAATCAAATGGACAAGGTCAAAACAACTTTTGATAAATGGGCAAAAAATGGAAGATCAGAATTAATGGAAAAAGAGCATTCCAAAACAGTATTAAAATTTTTAAATTCAAGAAAATTTGAAAAACCATTTTCTTTTTTAGATGTTGGTTGTGGGAATGGATGGGTTGTAAGAAAAATCTCCAAAGTGGAAAATTGTAAAAAAGTAGTTGGAATAGATAAAAGCAAAAATATGATTACAAAAGCAAAATCTAAAAAAAAATCATCAAAGGAAAATTACTACACTACAGATATTTTGTCTTGGAAATCCAGTGGAAAATTTGATTATATTTTTTCAATGGAGGCTTTGTATTATTCATCACCAATGGAGTATGCATTAAAAAAAATTTTTAGATTACTTAAACCAGGGGGAGAGTTTTTTTGTGGAACTGATTTTTACAGCGATAACAAAGCTACTATCCAATGGTCTAAAATGATGAAGATTCCACTTGATTTGAGATCAAAAAAAGAATGGAAAAAAATGTTTGAAGAAATAGGATTTAAAACAAAAACCAAACAAGTTAAAGATCTTACTAATAGAAAAAAATGGAAGCGTGAGTTTGGTACTTTGTTTATAATTGGAAAAAAATAATTAATTTCTAATTCTTTGAGATTTTTTTCTTGAGTGTCTTAAATAAAAAATTGCGCCGACTATTATTATTCCTAGAATAATCATTCCTATTGAAGTAAAATCAGAATCAATTTGTTCAGTTTGGATATATGAAAGGGTGATTTCAGGCAATTCCGTAGAATCATTGACAACAAGAAAGCTTATACCATAAATGTCAGGTCTTAGAACCTCTTCAGAAACTGCAAAAATTTTCAAATCATTTGCACCAATTCCAAATTTACTAGTTTGTTCTTTAGACAGAGTAAGTGTTGTACTTTTTGAATCAAGTAATTGGGTGCCAGCTGCAACTGATTCACCTTGATTATTTGTAAAAAAATAGTCAATTTTTGAGGCATCTTCAGTAATAATTGGAACATTCATGACGCTTCCTTGCTGTATTACATCAGGAATGTCAACTTGTAGTATTTTTGGAAATTTGATATTTTCAAATTCCTGCCAGTGTCCTGCCTCAAAAGGGTAGCTTTCATCAGAAAATGCTCTAATGGTAATAGTTCTAGATTCAGGGGAATAACTTTGAAGATAAAAAGGACCATTGCTAATTACTGCATGGTTGTTTTCTTCTATCCATTTTATTGAGGCATCATATCTAGAATCAAAATAATTACTTTGTAAATTAAAATAATCTAGTGCTGGAGGAACATAACTAGAATCTTTGAATTCAGTCAAGTATTGTTTTATTATCTCTGCATCATTTGGAACAATCAAAGAAAGCCAATTAACACTTTTACTTACTGCTCCAGAACGAGAAAAAGAAACTTTGCCATCAATTACAGATTGTTCCATCGCAGTCATTAATTCCCAAGGAACTGAGCTCCACAGACTAGCCCAGTCTGCAATCTCTGCTTCATCAAAATGCCAAAAATCAACATATACTTCTAAAGTTTTTTCATCAAGTGGCCTAACCCCAATTAATGTTTGAACTGTTTGTGATGCGCGGGGAGTAAATTCTGTATCAAATGTTTTATCATCTTCTTGTTGCTCAGAGCCCCACTCTATTGTAAAATAAAGAGAGTGTAATACATCATTCATATCCATTTGTAAACCATTATGCCAATTACTTAGTTCAAGATCAAATGTTACTTTACTTGTTGCTTGAGTATCTGTATCAATTTCTCGCCATGTCTGTAAAACTGGATCCCAAATAATTGCATCTGTAGGTACATCTAATTTTCCATCAGGTCCTGCAGTTTCAACTACAAAGTCTGTTCTTATTGGAAAAGTGTCACCAGTGTATGGGTGTTTGAAAACACTTGGATCATACAAGGTATCCCAAATCTGTCTGCTGTAAATATCACTAATACCCATTATAGGATTCCATGCACCTTGATAGATTTGTTTAACACCGATAGTAAGTGAGTCTGAATCAGACCTTGCATTAATTGGCGTAAATCTTGTTGGTACACCTGCACCAAAATCATTAATGATGCCATCAATTTTCTCATTGACTACATATTGATCAATTTTACTTGCAAGAAATATTCGAACTGATTCATTTACACCTTCCACAGTAGCTTTTCTAAAAAGGTCTATTCTTTCCTCTGCAGAACTAAAATTTCCTGTATAGATTTTTTGTGTGATAGAGTCCAAATACTCATTTTGATAAATCCAATATGATGGGTCGTTAAAACCAGGCATGTTTGAAAACCATGGAGAATACATTTGACCAAGCCCAACCGGGTCATATTTTACAAAAGCTGAGCGACCACCCCAACCTTCAGTGTAAAAACTCCATTTCAAATCAGCAGGATTTGAGCCATAAACGTTAACAAATGCCTTGTTAAGATCACCAAAGTCCTTACTAACTTTAAAACCGATTCTTTCTAGCTCAGAAGATAAAATTTCACCAATTGATTTTCTAACAGGATCATCACTTCTAATGAATGCAATTAATTCAATTTCCTTTCCATCATATGTCCATATTCCATTGATCTTTTTTGCACCAGCTTCAGTTAGTGCAGTTGTAATCATCTCTTCTGCTAAAGATGGATTATATCTAAAATTAAATGACTCTAGTTCATCAATAATGTATAGATAATCAGGATCAAATGGGCCATAATTTGAAATCATTGTTGTTCCATACCCACCCATCAATTCATTAACAATTAATTTTCTATCAACAAGATAGTTTAGTGCAAATCTTACTTCTTTAATTGAAAAAGGATTGAATTCTTCAGATACTGCAGGATTAACAAGAATGCTATAAGAGCCACCAGTGGATTCAAAAACTTGTAACCCTTCCCTAGATTCTACATTATCAATTCTGTCAGAAGATATTCTAAAGTAATACATATCCAGATTGCCGTTTCGAACTTCTTCTAATGCTGTATTCTCATCTAGATATTGAATAAATTGGATCTCATCTACAAATGTGCCTTCTTCGGCAATTGCAGTTTGAAAACCAACAACACATAGTATTATTACAAGTAAGAGTTTCACTACATGCGTTTGCAACGACTGTAATATAAGGTTCCAAGGTCATAAATTAATTTGAAAATTGTTAACACTTTAAATTTAAGAGAAAAAAATGAAAATATGTTACAGCTAAAACCATTAACCAAAGGAATTACTGGAGTAATTCCAGGTGGAGTTTCAGTAATAGATTTTGCAGTAATTGCTGAAACCGATCAAATTTCTGCAAAGGAAATTCTCAATGTTTTAGTTGCAAATAAGATTGGTTACTTTGAAGGAGAAATTGTTAATTTTAATCAAGGAGACAAATTAAGAGCTGCTCTATTTGCCATAGAGCAAGGGGCTCCAATAGAAGAGGTTTCAACTTATTTGAGCTGGAGAGATTTTGAAGGAATAGTAGCCGAGATTTTGCAATCAAAGGATTTTAGCATAATTAAGAATCTGGTTTTAACAAAACCTAGAATGGAGATTGATGTAATAGGAGTAAACCATGGGGTGGCCTTACTTATTGACTGCAAACATTGGAAAAGACTTAGTCAGTCAGCTCTAAGAGAAATTGTGAAAAAGCAGGTAGTCCGAGTCAAGCATTATGTAGCAAAAACCCAAGGAGCAATAGCAGTCCCAGCAATTGTAACGCTGTATCAAGAAGAGGTAAGTTTCATTGATAAAGTTCCAATAGTTCCAATTTTACAATTTTCGTCATTTGTAGATGAATTTTATGGAAACTTAGATGAATTGAAAACTATAGAAACATAGTATAACAAATTTGACATACTATCAAGTGATTTATTGAAATAAAAAAAGAAAAAGAGGTTTACTCTTTGTTTGCTCTTGCTTTGAGATAGAATGCGCCTGCACCTGCTGCTCCAGCTAGTACTGGTAACATCCAGACTGCACTGGTTTGTAATCCTGCAAGAACTAATGCTGCAGAATCAATTGGCAATAATTCTCCACCAACTGCTTGTTCTCCAGATAAAAGAAACCACAAGTCATCTGCAGAAAAGATACCCCAAGCTACAATTGGGATGGTATTATCAAATACAGGTGCTGCTCCAAATCCTCCTGAGTTACTAGATCTCCAAAAAAGTGGATCTGTAACTGGAGAATGAATACTAAACCAGTATGTTACACCAGCTTCAGCTAAAAATGGATTCTCCAAATCAAACCAAACCTCATACAGACCACCGCCAAGAAAATTTGTTCCAAGGTTTTGTGCAGTTCCAGAAACTAATTCTGTACCTGGCAATCCTCCATTATCAGAGTAGATTGCATACTGTATAGTGGTTGGTTCATTAGCTGAAACGAAATGAAAGTCTTTTACAAAGGTATCAGAAGCTAAGACAAAATCTTCAGCTAGGGTAAATTCACCTCCAGTAAATATGGAATATCCATATGATACCCCATCGGGTGCTCCCCCATTATCAAACACAATGTTATGTGCAGATTGCATGTTAGAAATTTCTTCAGGCGTTAATGGCCCACTATTCGAATTTGATGGTGGATTTGCAAATGCAGGGCTAACAAAGCCTGCTACAAGAACTAGAGATAAAGCGCTTGCTAGAAGTTTACTATTTATCATTGCATTTTAGATTAAATCTTAGATTAATACAATTGTGAAATACCTGATAGTGATCAGCTGTTCCATGTTTTAGAAATTAAGAATTTTCATGTTTTCTAAATACAAACAATCCAATTCCTAGAACATCTAAAGAGGGTTGGCAACTATAGTTAGTATACCAGAAATGCGATTTTATAGAAACATAGTTAGCATGAAAAATCCTGCACAGCCTAAAAGAAAGCCCTTTGTCAATGACATGGTTTTATCGATTGCTCTAGAGTAGTCTCTAAAAATAGAAGGACCCATGACTTTTACTTTACTTTCATTTTCTAAAATTTCAAATGATGCAGGTTCAATATTTTTTTCAGATTCTTTTGCAATCTGGAGATACCACTTTGTCATATCTTCTGGTTTAGTTACAAATCCAAATTGGTAGTAACCATTTCTATTTCGAACACCTTTAGTAGTATAATGAGTATCAGATGTACAAATCTCGATTAGTTCATATCCATTATCTGAAAAATGTTTCACTACTGCTTCTCGAAGTCCATTTTCCATGTTGTTTGCATCTGCCCATCCAAGAAAATATTTTTTACCATTAATTCTAAGACATAAGATTCCAATTCCACCTAACGCAAGATCTGGTGCATTAATCTGCATTTCTTTTGAATTTGCATAACCAAATTCTAATGGATAAGTTTCCTTTGTCATCAAAGTGTCAAGGCATGATTTTGATGCAGCCAAAAGATCTTCTGAATCAGTTTGAGAAATTTCTCCACCCATTGCATTATGGCAATCTACTATCAGGGCTTGACTAAAATTACGATTTTTTGAAAACTGCTCTATTTCATTTTTTATGTGTAAAGGTAAATCTTCCATACCATGTGGAGATAGAGACAAAAATAAAATTGCAGTTTTTCCAAATAGTATACCAACACAACGAGTTTTGTTGATATGAACGGTAACTGGTTCTGTACAATCTATTCCTTCTTGAGATACAGAGCTTTTAGTTAAACTTGCTAGATAATTCTCTACTTCGGTTTGGGATGGTAAATTTAATGAATGGTTTGATACGCTATGCATTACCATAGCAGATGAACCAAGATTTTTGTAAATCAGATAAGGAATGTTACTACCACCTATTGGATGAAATGGTCCTGGGTGGATGTCTGGTAATACTAGTCTAAAATCGGTATTAGTGATCTTTGTATGTAATCGAATTTGTGAAGTTAAGACTTTGGATTCTTTAGCACGTTCAGAAATAATATTTTCAACTTCAGATGGACTGTCTTTTGATAAAGAAGAAAGATATGCTTGAACCAGTTCATGGGTACTTTTTACTCCAGGTCTTCCTGCTTTATCAGTTAGAACAGACCAAACAGATGCCAAAACTAAGAATACAGAACCATAAGCTAATGATTGAAAATCTGTTAGAACCGGAGTCCACATTTCTATTGGTACAAGAGCTAAGAACATTGCCATTGGTTGTATCATACATACTAACCAAGCTTTACCAATGCTTGCACCAAGAACTGTTGTGTATATCCCTATTCTAAAGCTTGCAAACAAAAACATTCCAAGAGTTATGAAAAGAAAAGGAATCTGCTCTCTAGATATTAGAATTGATGCAACAAGACCTGAAACTACAGTAAGTAACCATAGACTATTTCCAAATAGAGACATGTGTAATGATTTTGAGTATTCTTTATTTTTTGTAAAACGTGAGTCAATGAGTTGAGTAACTAATAATGCACCAACGACTGACAATAATCTTAAAACAAGATCATCGCTTTCGAGAAAAAAAGAAACAGTTACTGTAACAAGTACTGCTGTAATAATTATAGAAAATAATAATGAAGTGTAAAACGATGATGGGTTTAGCAATGTTAGAGAATATCGTTTATGAATCTTGGAAACATCGCTATAAGATTCAGTCATTTTCGGTCACGGGATTAGGAAAATATCCATTAACCATGAGAGAACAATAAGACTACTAGGAATTGTTACTACAATTTTAGGATCTACTTTGAAACCCTTAGTTTCATCTTCAAAGAATCGTAGAAGTCCTGCACTTGATGCCGGTAAAGGCGCTCCTTTTTTCTCACCCATAGTTATTTTCAAAGGCTGGATCTTAGAATAAAAACTTTTTTGTTAATTCTTTAATTTGGCTATAATTTCTACGAGCGAATTTATTGATTTTAAGATCTGATGTTGTTTTTCAAGATCTTTTTCATCCTCTAAATCTTTAGAAAGATTTTGAAGTTTTTGTTCTAAAATACTTAAGGCGGATTGAGTTTTTTCAATATTATTTGAGTCAATGATTGTAGATTCAGGTGCTATTTTTTTAATTTCTGGTTCTTTGCCACAGCTGACACATAATGCATGACCATCTTTCATCACTCTAACTCCTTTACAATATGGACATGGTTCACTAAGCAATGTTGCGCCACTTAGAAGCATTTTGACTGCTTTTTTTGTAAGTTCGTTTGACACAGAAATACTAGAATATTATTTCTAAAAAACTTAATCTTACATGTGATTTTTAAGATTTTTTTCAAAATTCACGAAGGCTTAATAGTATGTTCAAAGAAATGGTTTTTGATTAATGGCGGTAATTTGTAACACTTGTGGTCTTCCTGAAGATTTATGCGCCTGTGGTGAACTTGAAAAAGATAGCACTCATATCATTATAAGATTAGAAACTAGACGTTTTAGGAAAAAAGGAACAATGATTGAGGGATTGGATCCTAAGATAAATGATTTAGAAAGCGTAGCAAAGGAATTAAAAGCAAAATATGCTTGCGGCGGTACAGCAAAAGAAGGCTACATATTTTTGCAAGGGGATCATCGAGACACAATCAAAGAAACTCTAGTCAAGCTTGGATTTTCGGAATCAACAATAGAAATCCATTAGAAAAGACTTGCCAGAACAAAACAAGTTTATGCAAGCATTGGGAATTCCATTTTCAGCTTTAGTATCAGTAATTTTTGGTTTAATGATACTTGCATTTCCATTAGGAGCACATGTAGTTTTTAATTCTAATCTAGAAAATTCAGTAAGTTATGACTTTCCTCTTAGTGATTTTGATTTTTTTCTAGTAGGAATAGGTTTTGAAATTCCAGTAGAGTTTGAGTTAGGTGATGTTTTTATTGGACTTTGGTGTGTGTTTATAATTATTTTCACTATAGCTTTTTTGGGGCCTAAAACAAATTTTCAAAAAGCGCTTTCCCCTATAATGTCTGAAGGAAAGTATGAATCGAAATCAAATTATCTAGTTTCGGCAATCAAATGGTTTTCAATTTTAATAGTAATATCTGTGATAATTGATTTTGCTCAAAATAGTGTTGGGATTTCAACAGAACCTCCTGAAACACCAGATGTGTTAATTCAATTTTTTAAGATTACAGCTGCACCAATTAGTGAAGAAATTGGATTCAGGGTAATGCTAATTGGAATCCCGCTCTATATGATATACGCTTCTAGAGCATCGGTAAAATTATTTTTTAAATCATTATGGAACCCAACACAGACACTTCACATTCATGAAACAAAAAAGGCATTGATTTTGATTGTTTTAGTAGGTATATTTTTTGGATTAGCTCATATTATTTCGGGAGAACCATGGAGTATAGGGAAATTTGCACAGGCTAGCGCAAGTGGCATAATAATTGGATGGGTGTATTTTAAACATGGATTTCCCTCGGCAATTTTAGTACATTGGTCTACAAATTATTTTATTTTTTCATATACTTATTTTTTAGCAGACATTAATGAAATTACAATTAAAAATGCTTTTTCTCATTCACTTACTAACAGTCTAGAAATACTGCTTGTCATTACAGGAATAATTTCAATTGCAATGTTGATTTTGAATTATGTTAATCTAAAGAAAGAAAAAAGATTAGAGATTTAGAGCTATTTTTAATCCCTTGTATCTATTTCTTATAGTTACTTCTGTAACTCCGGCAGCTTCAGCTACATCTCGTTGTGTTTTATTTTCGCCGTTTGTTACACATGCTACATAAAGTGCAGCAGCTGCAAGACCCATTGGATCTTTTCCAGCCGAAATTTTAATTTCTTCAGCAGTCTTGAGAATTTTTGTTGCTTCACGTTTGGTTTTTTCAGATAAACCAGCTTTACTAGCAATTCTTGCAACACATTTTATAGGATCAACTACTGGCATTTTTAATCCAAGCTCTCGCAATAACAATCGATAACATCGTGCAATATCTTTTCTTTTTATGTTGCTTGAGTTTCCAATGTCTTTTAGAGTTCTAGGGGTTTCAGTATCACGGCATGCAGCATAAAGAGCAGATGCAATTAATGCTGAAATTGAACGTCCTCTAACTAATCCCTTTTCAAGTGCTTTTCGATAAATGTAGGCAGCCTTTTCAATTACTGCATCACCTACTGCTAGTTTATCTTTAAGTCTGTCAAGTTCACTAAATGCCTGTCTAAAGTTTCTATCTACAGGTTCATGGACCTGACTTCTACTATCCCAGGTTCTAAGACGTTCAATTGTACTTCTCATTGAAGCTGAGAGAGGTTTTCCTGTAGCGTCTCTATCAGCTGGGCCAATTATTGTTGCAAGTCCCATATCATGCATTGCCAAAGATGTTGGAACACCTGCCCTACTTCGACCTTCATGTTCTTCTTTAGAGAAAGAACGCCATTCTGGTCCAGATTCTATGGCTTGATCTGTTAATACGAATCCACATTTTCCACAAAAATTCTCTCCAGTATTAGTATCCGTAACTACAGTACCCTTACCACATCTAGGACACCTATCTTTTGGGTTTGCACTTTTTACCATATCAATAACATCTCGCCAAATCCTGAAATTCTCGTATTTATGTATTGCTGTAAAGTTACTTATATGTTTATCGATTACTTTACAAGTAAGTTAGTAAATTTCATGGATTTTCGAACGAAATTCAGGTTTTTCATTTTGTAGTGATAAAAATTCCAAATCTTCCTGATTGTCAATATCGAACATAATTCTTCTTAGAAAAATTAAAGATGTATTTGATGTCAGAGATTTTCCTACTTCTAGATGAATTTTATAGCTATCTTCATCATAATGAGTTTTCATTAAATTAACAGGCATTCTAAGCAAAGCATTAGTTCCATCAAACTGTCTTGAGGGAACAACTAAAACAGATTTTGGGTTTTTTTGAAATTTAATAAGATTATCGATATCTTCAGATTGTATGAATGGGATATCTTGTGGAAAAACAATTGATGCATCAAATTCACTATTTTCAAGAAAGTTATCAGCAAGAGATACTGCATGGTTTACTCCTGATTCATCATGATCAAAAATTTCTTTTACATCAAATTTTTTACATAGTTTTAAAGCTTCCTCATCTTTTGAAACAACAATAATTTGATCAATATTTTTTGTGTTAGAAATTGTTCTGACAACTTCTTCTAGCATTATTCTACATATAGCATCTCTTTGCTTGGAAGATAAATTTAATCTAGTTTTAGCTTTGGAGAATGTCTTTACTGGGATAATAGCTGCAATTTTCAAATTATACGTGTACTTGTTTTAATACATACGAAGCTAGTGCTTGTTCAGCAGCTTTGTTATTCATTTTTAATTTTGCATCATACACAGTCATATCCAAGTTTTGAATTTGCTTTGCAAGTGCTTTATCTTTTGTATCAATTACAATGTGAGAACAAACATCAGAGTACATCTTAGCTAATCCAAAAGAAGAAACTTCTATTCCTGCTGCTTTCATGTATTTTGCGGCAGGTCCACTAAATGCCTGATCACCAATTAATGGGCTTACAGCAACAACTTTCTTTTTTATTTTTGATAGTTCTTTTCTTATTCCTTTAATTGATAACATTGGGCCAATACTAGTCAAAGGATTACCAGGAGCAATTATTACAAGTTCTGAATCATGCATTGCATTAACTGCTTCTGGATTAGGGCGCGCTTTGTCAGCACCAATATACTGAATTCCTTCAACTTCATCCTTTCCTCTATATTTTACCCAATATTCTTGTAAATGAAGCTCGCCTTTGTTGGTAGTAATTCTTGTTTCAATACTATTATCAGTTACAGGAATTACTTTAGCTTCTACTGCAAATTTCTCACACATCCATTTTGTGATGTCACTTAGATTTTTTCCATTTTTTAGCATGTTAGTTCTAATGAGATGGGTAGCAGCATCTCTATCGCCAATTCTAAACCAGGTTTCTTCACCAAAAACCTCCATTTGTCTTAAGAATCCAAAGGTATCTTTTTGAATTCCCCAGCCTCTTTCATAGTCTAAAAGATCTGCCAGACCGTAGATTATAGTATCAATATCAGGGCAGACATACATTCCATAAAGCCAATAATTATCTCCAACATTACTGATTACGTTTACATCATTTGTCTGAGATACTATTCCTCGAACTAATTTGACCGATCCTGTTCCTCCCGCTAGTATTGTAATCATCTTATTCAGCTCTAAAACTGATTTAATTTTTGATCCTTGCTCAATATTACTTTTTCAATATAATACTGTTAAACGTGGATAATCTGGGAAAGTTTATTATTGTGGAAACAGCGATCATTTTTCGTGTTTAGGGCATCAATTTTTGTTGTACTTTTTACCGGATTTTTGATAATTGGAAGTGGAACATCAGTTTGGGGAGCGCAATTAGATGCAAAAATAATTCCTGATGATGATTCTGTTAAAGTCAAAATGACTTACCAAAGAACTTTATCAATCGTGTATAATGATGGAGGAACGCTTGCAGACGAACTTAGAGGAAAAAGTTGGGAAGTATCTATTAATGCTGATTCTTCAAATGCAGGAGTTCAAGATTTAATGAACAAATTGAATCAAAAAATTGCCGATGATGGAAGTAATTCACATATTACCGATTTAGATGTAGAGTATGTTGCCAGATTGAGTGGGAAATCAGTTACTACATTAATTGATTACAAAATTGTCTTAGAACCTACTTTATCAAATTATAATATTCGTCAATACTCTGCTAATAGTCCATCTCTAGTTGACATGGCTTGGAGAGGACTTACAATTGACACACCAATAATAATTGATGATGTTGAAATTAATTTTCCAGGGGACATACTACAAAATCAAAACCCTGAAGCACATGCAATAATTTCTGGAACCGAGGCAGATTCTATTCTTTCTTCACATTTGATAAATGCAGATGGTATTAGAGACCAACCATTAGGAAATTGGCACAAATTATTTGACCCAACAGGAATTTCATCAGATGCAAGCCAATTCGGACTATCTGAAGAGATAGCAGGATTTGTTGTAACTACTTACACTATGGGTGAGAGTAGTATTAGAGAAGGAAGGCAAGTTGAAAAAGAATTTGAAGTAGAGTTTACTAAAGATAAAGAATACATTGTAAGATCGGTAGAATCAGCTGATTCAGCAAATGTTGCAGTAGTAGGATTTGCAAGTATTGATGTTTTAGATAATGCTGAAGTTTTAGGAGTTACTCCAGATGCACCTGAAGATTTTGGTGATACAACAGGCGGTGGTTTTCCAATAATGATTATTTACGGCATGGCTGGAATGGCAGGCATTGGAGCAATCGCTGTTTTGTTTTTCAGTAGTAGAAAATTAAAGGCTGAAGAAGGACAAGGCCAACAAGGAATAGACCCATCACAATTACAAGCTTATCAGACTAGCGCATCATCTGGTGGATATCAAACTGTTAGAGGTGAAGCACAGTTGAAAGGAGACACATCTTATGATCAGACACGAAGTGTATACGAACAGGAAAAGAAAGATGAACCAGCAAGTTCTGGTAGCTCAAAAGGCTCCATGCCAAAAGGTTGGAAACCATCTTAAAGTGTGCGTGCTGGCCGTAACCCTCCTTCTGTTTTAACGATATTTCGCTTTGCAGCCTACCTGAACCAAGTGCAGGAACTTTTAGTTCTATTTGGCCTTGCTTCGCGTGGGTCAGCTTTTTCATTCCGTCTCTAGAAACCTCAGGTTTTGCCATCATCGTACGCTAGGTTGGATTTTTTTCTATTCTGATGCCAGTCATCTCTGACTAACTGTCGCCAGAGCACGCATCCTGCATGAAGGGAGGAGTTTCCTCTGCCGTAGCAGCGTGTCGTTCACCAGCTCGCACCTATTAGGCAACAACGTCTGTTAAATTTGAAGATTCCTCAATAAATTGAGTTATTTTTTCACGCCTATCTACGAACGAATTTTCAAAAGAAGGTATTGAAAACTCAAAAAGATTAAACCTGAAATTTTACATATAGAACTTCTTAGATTCATAGAATGCTTAGTCCAATTGGATTAATAATTACTGGAATTGCAGGTTTGCTTGCATATATTGCATACCTAGTAGGTTAAAAGTAAGGAAATATTCGTTTTTTATAAATCAAATTAATTTTGGTAAGAATATGTAAAGTATAGCAATAATCTCTAATCTACCAAATATCATCAAAAAGCTAAGAACTATTTTTGTTGCAGGGTTTACGTCTTCTGTTATTATATGAGTAGAAAGTCCTCCAGTCGTGATAATTCCTGTTGATTCAACAAAGGCATCATTAAATTCAGCCCCTGTAATGTCTGCAAGATGAAATGCACCAGCTAAAGCAATGAGAGGAAATAAACCTATGACAATTAAAGATGAAATAATTTCTTTTTTATTTTCATTAGATAATTCTTTTCTTGTGGTGAAACGAAAAATCTTTCCAATATTTTTAAGTTGTAAGAATCTAAAAACTTTGATTCCACCCGCAGTTGAAAAACCACAGCCTCCAATGAACATCAATAATACCAAAATTGTTTGAGATGCACCAGATAATGAATCTAGACTTTCAAGTTGTAAGCCAGCTGTAGAACCTGCAGAAATTGGATAGAATACTGAACGAACTGGATCAAGACCACTTGTAATACTAAAAATTAGAACTGCGCCGCCCAAAATGCCAAAAAAAACTAGCACTTCTTTGCCTAGCTTAGGAGACATGAATCTTTTTCGAACAAAAGCATAGTGAAAAGTAAACGGTAAAGCTCCTAAAATCATTGCCCCCATTAACACAATATACTCTTCTACTAACATATCTTGTAAAATTGTAGAGTTGGGTAGGAAGCCTCCCGTTGCAAGTGTACTCATAGCTAATGAAAAATTATCGATAAGATTACGCTCTCCAAAAATATACAATAAAAGAGCTACAATTATGATGTATACTACAAAAATTATAGTAATAGTTGCAAATAGTTCTCTTAAATGCAATGTCTTTCCGGAAATAAAACCACGCATAGCCTGAAGCTTACTTTCAGGATAGAAGGCAGTGATTACTAGATAAATGAAACTCATGCCTCCAATTAGTTGAGTGAAACTTCGATAAAATGTGAAACTTTGTGGTAAATCTTCGGGAGTATCAAATAATGAAATTCCTCCGGTGGTAAACCCAGCCGCACTAGAAAAAAAGCTATTAGCAAATAACTCTACTTCATGTTCTGTTTCATAAGGTAAAACATACAAGTAGGGTATTGTCCCAAACAATGTTAAGATAAACAGACTGGCAAAAACAAGAAGTGACGCTTGTTGTAGATTTAAATTTGATTTTTCTCCATATGAGTTTAGAAAAAATCCTGTCACGAGTAAAAGTACAGTTGTTAAATAGATTCCAGTCGCTATCACAGTATCATTTAGAATAGTGGCTAAAACAGCTGGAACTAGTAAAAGTACTCCGGCAAATTGGAGTACAAATCCTAAATTTCCTAAGATTGCTTTTACAGGGGGACTGAGAAATCTTGGATGAATACCAGCTGATTTTCTTATTGCTGAGGCAATAGTTGCTTGGTAAACCATCCCAACTACAATCTTCTTTTTTGAAAGGACGGGAAGTTTTCTTAGGTGGTTTTTTCTCATAATTTCTAATGCATTTCGTAAAGTAGAAGATTCTTCAATAGTAACTAATGGAGAGCTCATAATTTGTTTTAGAATAGTTGATTCTGCATATACTGTAACATCACTTACTTGAGCCAAAATGTCTTCATCTGTAACAATTCCAACTGCCAACATTTTTTCATTAGTAACTACAATGTCGTCTCTTTTGTATCTCTGTAGTAATCGAGTAGCAGTTCTAGTAGATGTATTCTGATTTAAAATTAGTACATCTTTATCCATATATTGTGAAACTGGTTTTGAGAGAACATACGAAACCGATTTTTGGGATTCTGAAGACATGAAATTTACCTTATTCACCCGTCTGGAAAATAACCGTGAATAAATCTTTAACCATCCATTTAGTTACTGAATTTGTCAAAATCTTTGATTAAATTGGAATTTCGTACTCTTTGAGAAGAGTTTGGATTTGATCTTCTGACTCAATTTTAGAATAATCTTCTAACAAATTTTTATTTAGATCAAAAAAAGTATGACCCCACTTGAATTTATCGAGTAATTTTAAACACAAATCCTTGTTTCCTAAAATAAATACAGTTGCAGCAATTGCTTCCACTGTAGTTAGTTTGTTTAATTTTGAATAATTGACTGGATTACCCGCAAATAGAGGTGGGAGTTTTCTATGAATTCCTGAAAAATTCGTAGTAAATGCTTGGTCGGCCAGATTCCATGAACAATCAATTCCAGTAATAGAATCTACAAGTTTTTTGTCAATATTCATTATTGGTTTTTTTGCAAAAGGATCTAAAACTAGAGTCTTACATGTTGTTTTTTTAACATTTTTTGCTAATCCAAATTTTACAAGTTTAGCAGCTGAGCATTTTTTTGGATCATCTTGTTTTAGCATTACAACTTGAATTTTCATTCAAATAATTTTGAAAGATTGCTTATTTGTGTTTATTCTGTCACGACGTATGTAACTTTATAGTAAAGACGAGATGATTGTTCGTCTTTTAGTACTTTAACATTCCAGGTTGAATCAGGTAAGAATGCTTCTGAATCAAGTGGTAATATAGTGAATTTTTCTAACAATACACCTGGTCCACTATACCTTACATTGTATTCAATTCCATCAATGTTTACTACTTCGTAAATTTGTCCAGGTTGTCTTGTGGACTCTTTAACCATACATTCAGTATCTGGACCAATTACACAAGTACCATCTTCAGTAGTAATTTTTAGATTAACATTAGCTTCTTCACCCCGCAATGTTGTAAATAGAGAGCCCTGAATTACTCTAGGAGATAATTGTTTTTCTTCAACTGTTTTTTCGTTAACAGTAATTTTTAATTCTGGTTCCGTGATTCTGTTAAATTTTTCAATTACTCTTTCGCCTAATGATGACGGTTCAGGTTCAGGGATTTTTTCTATTAGTTGTACAGGTTTAGTAAATTTTCCAAATTCAGTATTAAATGTGATAATATATGTACCTAATTTTGCATTATTTGGAAATGTATGGGAATAAATGAATGTCCCAGTAGGATCTTGTCTAAGAGTTGTTGTCTTCACACCAACTCCACAAACAAATGCCCCACAGTTTAATTTGGTTTGCTCCTCAGTAGGGATTCCAACTTCAATTGTTTCTACAAAAATCATTTTTGTAGGTCTTGCAGTAATTTTCGCAATATCGCCTGGGCTATATTCCTCTTTATCAGTGCCTATTACTAGTGAAAGGGTATCATCTCCACCAAAATTAAAATCGTTATCTACCTGGAAAAAGTTGTCAGCCCTAATTCCTTGATATACAGCTGTTACTTTGTAGATGCCTTCTTTATAGACAGTAACAGGCATATCAAAAACACTTTGGAAGTTACCACCGGCATCTAAAAATACAGATGATGAATCTATGGATTGTCCTGTAGGGGATTTAATTAGAATGTCAACTCTAGCTGGAACTACAAGACCTTGTGTTCCTTGTATTTTCTTTATTGCAGTGCCAAGAACTGTTATTTTTTGATTTTCAGCTGCATTATAAATAGGAATTTTTGTGGTAACTGTCAAGGGTTTTACATTAAGGGAATCTTCTTCAGGATTAGGAGATACTTTGAAGAATATTACAACTGGTGCAGAATCAGATTGTGAAAGACTGATTTTGTATACCCCATAATTGCTTTGGAAAATAGTTCTGTCGTTTTGCACTACATTTGGTTTTTCTGAAAGGGGAGTCGTCCAAGTCCATGAAAATTTACCACCATCAATTATGCCACCAAATTTGTCATCATTACCATTGGGTTTTGTTAGAACAATTCCAACATCTGCTTTTCCTGCTCCACTACCAGGGATTATAGCATTCAAATACACCTTTTCACCTAAACCATAAACTTCTTTATTTAATGTAACAATAGGAGCATCAATATCTAATGGATCAACTATTGAAAATGGTGTTGTAGCAAAAAGTTTTCCATCTGCATATGTTGCTCGGATTAAATAATCTCCAGGAGGATAAATCGCATTATACAAAGTATCAACTACTTTATAATTTCCTATTGTATCAGGTACAGCATTTAATGTATAGAAAACGATATCACTTTTAGACCCAGTAGTTTTAGACGCTGTTGAAGTAATTGATTTACCATCTACAGGTTTAATTGCAATATCAATTGTGGAAGTCTGAAAAGTGCTTGATTTTATTGGGGTGTTGACTTTACCAGATATAGTGATTTTATCACCAACATCATAGGTTAGCTTATCAGTAAACAGTGTAAATGGAATAGAGGAAATTTCAAATTCATTCGGATTTTCAACTACATAAAATGTTACTGTTTCAGAGCCAACATTCTTAGAAACTGTAACAGTGTATGCTCCATATCTTTTTTGATTATCTGGAATTTTATATTCATATCTAAAAGTGCTATCGCCATCAAGTCTTACAGAATCTAAAATTTTAATGCTATCTGTAACAGTTGCTGAGAGTGATCCCATACCAACCTGTTGTAATAGAAAATCTAGTGAGAATATCCAATGGGTATTTAGTCTGCCAGTGATTATCACAGTTTCTCCTAATTCATATGCAATTTTATCAGTCCTAAGAGAAATTGGCTTATCCTCTTTAACATCTGGAGATAGCTCGAATGATGTTACTGTAGAATATGTTGAGTAATCTGCAGATATTTGATGAAATCCATAAACTGGTTGAACAGTTGTCATGAAAAGTGTGGTTGTAAATTCTCCTTTTGAATTAGGATAGAGTGTTCCATCAAAAGTTTGCTTTCCATTAGGATCTGTTACTTTGAATTTTAAACCTTCAAATGCAACTACATCGTTAGTGTTAGCTGTAATTATCACCTTCTCACCTGGAATGTAAGAAACTTTATTTGTAGATATGGTAAGTTCAGAATTTGCTTTCTCTTCAACTAAGATTATTTCATTACCAACTGTAAACTGTGTTGATGAAACTCCATCTCCATATTCTACTACTACATAAAATGCACCTTCTTTAATTCCTAGTACATCTTGAAGACTAAGAGATGTTTTGTATTTTAAAAATAGATCAGGATAGAGATTTATATTATTCTCATATCCATTTGGACCAAAAATTTTCATTTTAATCTGGGCTGCTTGAAAAAATGGTTTTTCTATAAACAATTGTTTAGAAACAGTACCGCTTATTGTGGCAGTTTCACCGAAATTGTAATTTGGTTTATCAATTGTTACCGTAATTGTTGTCTTTTCAGTAGAAACTTCTTGTGCTATTTTTCCATTAGAAGAACCTGCATTAGATTGGACAAATTTCCAATCATTAACGGAGTCAGTATCAAAACCATCATATATTCTCTGCCAAGAGGTAAAATCATTTGCAATATCAGTAATTGTTGGAGTTTTATCAATAACCATTCCATTAGCATCACGTAGTTCAACGAGTTCTGCTACATCAGTAAACCAAATGCTCTTGTAAGAATATGTCAAAAAGCTATTTGGTTGAATGATTGTTCCATGAGGAATAATCATGGTTTGTTTTAGAACAGTTGTTGATGCAATTGCCCAACCACCGATATCTATCGCGGTATCAGTTGGATTGTACAGCTCAACCCATTCAGAAACAGATTGAGAATCATTTCCGGGAGGATTAATATCAATTTCGTTAATTACAACATTTTCACCAGAAGTTGATTGTCCCATTGCAGGAAATATAGAACCACCTAATAGTAGAAATCCAAAAATTGCGACAAGTACTTGAGACTTCATTTATTCACACTAATGATTTCTCTCTGAAAATGTAATTTTAGGTAAGAATTGAGGAAAAGTTGAGCTAGTTGTAAAAGTACAATATACAAGTGAGGCCATTAGTCAATTTTGATACTATACGATATAAGGTCCACGAAGAAATTATTCTAATTATAATAGGTTATTTTTTTACTTTATCACAAATAGGGCATTTTTTCCCCATGATTTTTTCTCCACATTCAACACAGAATCCTTCTCCAATTTTTTCATCAAGCATTTTTTTTCTTCTACCAACAAAGACCTTTATTCCAACATAAATTGAAATTGCAATTATTACTGCATAGATGGGTTGCATAAATGGAACTAAACCAATCATGAATAGTAAAACTCCAGCAATCAAAATGATGTCTCTTTTTTCAAAACCCAACTGATTTCAAATATTTGGAATTTGATAAAAACTTATGCCAGAACTCAGAGATATTAGTTTCACTTCATCTAAAAGTCATTACTCTAACTCTTCTTCATCGTCTGGCATTAATTATTCATTAAAGTAAGATATGAAGTCTCCCTTATTGATAACAAATACAATGTAATTTTTAAAAAATTAAAGTGGGATTGACAGGATTTGAACCTGCGACCTCAGGCACCCAAAGCCCGAATCATACCAAGCTAGACCACAATCCCTTGAATTTCACATTTGATATCCCCCATTTAAGCTTCACAGATGATACGATTTTAAATAACATACAAAACAACTAGTCCGATGCAGGTAGATGATTATATCAAAGCTGGAAAAATTGCAGCTGAAGTACGAGAAAATGTAAGAAAAAAAAATTGGGTAGGAATTACATTAGAAGAAATTTGTGAAGAAGTAGAAAGTGAAATTTTGAAACTGGGTGCTAAACGTGCGTTTCCAGTCAATGCTAGCGTTAATGAAGTAGCTGCACATTATACTGCAGAACCAAATGATGAAAAAACTGTAGGAGAAACAGATTTAGTAAAAATTGATCTTGGTGCACAAGTTAATGGATACATTGCAGACACTGCAGTTACAGTTTGTTATGATCCACAATTTGATAGTCTTGTTCAAGCAGCAGAAGATGCATTAAAAAATGCAATGTCAATGATAAAAATTGGAGTCAAATCAAGTGATGTTGGAAGAACAATTGAAAAAACTGTAAAACAATTTGGATTCAAACCAATCATGAATCTTAGTGGACATTCACTTGCGCAATATACAATTCATGCGGGAAAATCAATTCCAAACATTTGGTCAATTGGATCATTTTCTTTCAAAGGAGATGAGGCCTATGCCTGTGAACCCTTTGTAACTACAGGAGAGGGGTCAGGAATTGTCAAAGAGGGTCCAATTAAGAATATTTTTGCGCTAGGTTCAAGAAAACGTACTAAAAATGATGAGGCAGATCGACTCCAAGAATACATTTGGAGTAATTTCAATATGCTGCCCTTTGCATTAAGGTGGTTACTCAAAGATTGGGAAGAGAAAAAAGCTAGGGAGTTATTGGAAATTCTAATCAAAAAGAAAGTAGTTCACGCATATCCAATTTTAGTAGAAAGAAATGGTCAAAGAGTGGCACAAGCAGAGCATACATTCATCCCAACCGAAAACGGTGCGACCATTACAACTATTTGATAATTTCACCATAAATTTTAGAAATTCTTAGTTTTCCTTTACATGAATTACACTGTGAGACTTCTTTGAAAATAAAATCACCCTCTTTGAATTTTCTTTTTGACTCTATATGACATGAGTCACATTGTTCAACAGTAAATGGAGTTCTAATTTCTTCTTTTTTTGAAAACATTATTGGGATACTCCTATTGTGTTTCCTACTCCAATTACTAGAACAGTTTTTCCAGGACTTGAATTATCATTAATCATATCATATATCTGAGAGCAGACTTCATTGGCTTTGTCAGCTATTTCTTTAGTCATTAAATTAATTGCATCTTGTACTGATTGTTTAATTACAATTGCAAAAACTGGAATTTCGTTTTTTGTAGCAATTTCTTCAATTTGAAATCTTTCAGTTCCAATTCCGCCTATAGCTGCTCCAAAACCTTGAGCTAGTTCTCCAGAATCTTCTCCTTCTAACTTTAATGCAGCATCTATCATAATTATCATATCAATTTTGTTTTCAGAGATAATTGATTCAAGTGCATCTCCGGGCCTACCAACAGTAACAGATGGACCTTCTGCTTTCATCAAAAAGAGTTTTCTTCCTTCATACTCAGTTTGACTCCAAACTGTTTCAAAAGAAGCTTTTTGTTTTTTAGTATCTAACATCATTTTACCAACAACCATCGGTCCTATTCCGTCACCAATTGGTTGTCCTTGTTTTATTGTAGGAACAGCTTTGTTTAAAGCAGTTGCTTCTTCCATAATAAATGGTAAAATCATTTGAAGTGGTAAAATGAGAGGATAGTTGTTTTGTTTTTTTGCAGTAAGATAGAGATGGTTAACAATTTTGTAGAGTAATTGAAGAGAAGAAACGATTTCCAAAATTGTTTGGACTTTGGTTCTTTCTAAATCGGAAATATCAGAAAATAATGATTTTACTTGTTCACGTGTGATATCCTCTCTAGAACGAACAACATGACGGACTTTGGGAACAATTCCACCGGGATCCATATCCACAGGCATGATTGAGAAATAATCTATGAATCTATCAATTGTTTTTGTAAGATCTTTTGTTGAATTAAAATTGGTTTTAGTGTAATTGATTAGTTCTTTTCTTGAATCTTCCTTGAATTGTTTTAGTTTTCCAATGTTTTTTTTAATATCTCCAGATGTTATCTGAAGCTGAATTCGTTGTCCATAAAAAACAAAAATTACAATTGGAATAATCCATATCAACCACAAGAGGGGATTAGTATCATCGCCAAACCCAAAAAATTCATCAGGATTAAAATTGGTTAAATCCAATAGTCACAGCGATCGGCTTTCTAAATTAAATCATTCGTTAAAAAAATACTATCAAAGTCACTTGAATTTACAAGAATATTGAGGCCGATAGTAAAAAATTAGTGATTGCTTTTATTATAGTAGATATACAAAAATCCTGTAATATGCCTCAAACTAAACCTATAGTCAGTATTGAAAATGTAGTAGCATCCGCTTCAGTAGATCAAAAAATGGATCTAAATGAAATTACTCGAAATTTTCCGGATGTAGAATATCATCCAGATCAATTTCCTGGATTAGTTTTTAGATTAAAGACACCAAAAACTGCCACACTTATTTTTACATCAGGTAAGATGGTGTGTACTGGTGCAAAATCAGAAGAAATGTCAAAAAAAGCAGTAAAAACTGTTGTACAAAGATTACGAAAAGGAGGAATTAAAGTAAAAAAAGAAGCAACCGTGACTATACAAAATATTGTAGCATCAATTAATCTTGGCGGTAAAATTCACTTAGAACAAGCAGCCAGAACTTTACCAAGAAGTATGTATGAACCTGAACAGTTTCCAGGTTTGATTCATAGAATGCTTGATCCAAAAACGGTGATTCTTCTTTTCTCATCTGGAAAACTAGTATGTACTGGTGCAAAAAAAGAGCCAGATGTTTACAGATCAGTAAATAACCTTCATGCCTTACTTGAAGAAAAAAAACTAATGATTTATGACTAGCTTTTGAATCATTAAATTCTATTATAATAAGAAGCAAAGTCGATATAGTATTAAAAAACTGGATAAATATTGGAAATAAAAAATATTCATGAATACAAACTAAAAGACATTATTCTTATTAGCTCTCTACCAGATATGGGAAAAGTTGGGGGATTAGTTGCTCAACACATTTCAAAAAAATTATACGCTAAAAAAGCTGCTCAGTTGTTTTTAGCTGATAAACCATGGGTCAATATCAAGGAGGGGCTAGTCAACCTACCAACTGATGAGTATTTTCTAGCAGTTGATGAGAAAAATTCAATTGTAATTTTTACTGGAGAAAACCAACCCCAAGAACCAGGAACAGTTTTTAAAATTGCAAATAAAGTTCTCGAGTCAGTTAGCCAAATGGGAAACATAAAGATGGTTATTTCAGCTGGGGGATATTTACCAAGTGAAATTGGAAATGGTGATTCAGTTTTTGGTGTTGCGACTAATTCTACTTCAATGGATTTATTGAAATCAAATAATGTAAAACCGCTTTCTGCGGAAGTTAAAAGCATTACATGGTTTAATGGTGTTATTTTAGGAATTGCAAAGAATAAAAAAATTGATGGTGTAGGTCTGTTTGGAGAAATTATTGATGCTGAATCCCCCCAATACAAAGCTGCAAGCAATATCTTAAAGGTAATTAACAGTATACTCAAAATTGATATTGAAACTAAGGAATTGGATGATAAAATAGTAGACAAACCTGTAGAAATAAAAAAAGAAGGACCAGGTATCGGATAATTATTTAATTTTGGTTCCAAGTGGAACATCGTCAGTAACGGTTAACCAAAATGGTTTATCGTTTACATCTGCTGCAAGCAACATAGCATTTGATTCAATTCCTGCAAGTTTTTTTGGTTCAAGGTTAGCTACAATGATAACTGTTTTCCCAATAAGATCTTCAGGTTGATAAAATTCAGCACCGCCAATTATCACAACGCGTTTTTCTTCACCCAAATCAACTATTCCTTTTACAATCTTTGATTTTCCAGGAATTGGTTCTACTGAATCTATTTTTGCTACACGAAGATCTAATTTAGTAAAATCTTCATATGATATTTCCATAATGGTTGTTTTAGTGACCCGTTAAAATCAATTTCGAAAAATCAAGACTAATATTTCATGATTTTTGAAGGGTCTGCGTGACGAAAATAGAGGTTTCAACAAAAATCAAATCTTCAGTAGATAAGGTATGGGAAATAATTTCAGATCTTGACAATGAGACAAAATATTGGAAGGGTACAAAAGAAGTTCATAATATTTCTAAAGATGGAAATAAAATAAAACGTAAAGTCATAATTGCTTTTAGAGATTCCAAATGTTTGCAGGAAGTAACACTATACCCAAAAGAGAAAATTGAAGCAGTTTTTACTAAAGGTATCATTCTAGGAACAAAAACAGTTACGATAAAACCACTAGAGGATGAAGTAATACTAGAAGCAGTTTGGGATATGAAACTATCAGGTATGATGGGCATGTTCACCGGGATGATAAAAAAACATGTCAAAAGCGGTACAGAGCAAGCTCTTCAGGCAATAAAATTAGAAGCTGAGCGATAATTTTATGGAATTAGTTATTGAAATTACTAATTACATCTTAGTTGCAATTTTAATTGGGATATCTGGTGCATGGGTGATTTTAATAAAATCTATGTTAAAATCATTTAGAGAAACTCCCTATTTAGATAAATTTGATGCAAAGCAACATGAAAAACCTAAAGTTTCAGTAATTGTTCCTGCAAGAAATGAAGAAGAACTGATTTCAAAATGTCTTGATTCCTTGCTAGAACAAGATTATGAAAATTATGAAATTATTGCTATTGATGATTCTTCTCAAGATGCAACAGGCGAAATAATAAAAAAATATGCAAAAGAAAATCCAAAAATAATTCATGTTAGTGCAAGATCCAAACCTAAAGATTGGATGGGGAAAAATTGGGCATGTATGGAAGGTTATCAAAAAGCAACAGGAGAATTGTTAGTTTGTACTGATTCAGATACAAAATATTCTAAAAATGTTTTATCTCTAGCCGTATCACAGTTATTATCATTGAACTTAGATGCATTAACAGTAATTCCAAAAATGTTGTGCCTTGATAATTGGACACGCATCACTCTACCAATGCTTTCTACATTTTTACATACTAGATTTTCTGCTCTTCGAGTAAATGATCCTTCAAAAAAGACTGGTTACTTTTTTGGGAGTTTTTTCATAATTAAAAAATCCGTTTACGAGGCAATTGGAACTCATGAAGGCGTAAAACATGAAATAATTGAAGATGGTGCTTTAGGAAAAAAAGTCAAAGAAGGAGGATATAATTTAAGAATGGTTCGCGGAGAGCATCTTTTGGAAGCCGTTTGGGCTAGAAGTAAGACAACTCTTTGGAATGGACTCAAAAGATTAATGGTTCCATTATTTCTTCAAGGAAAAAGTATTGCAGTCGGGATTTTTGTATCTGTATTGTTTTTGTTATTTATGCCATTTCCAATATTGATGTACTCTATGATTTTTTTTGAAAACTCTATGTCATTTATGATGCTAGTAATTTTTTCGATAATTGCTTCTGTTCTTATTTATTGTGCAGGTTTTATTGATGCCACTAAAGGATTACAGCTTAGAAAGATCTATTCTTTATTTGCTCCAGTTGGCAGTTTTATTGTAGTGTCAGGATTCTTTAGCGGAATGATGCAAGCTAATAGTAAAAATGCAGTATCGTGGAGAGGTAGAAGCTATTCGATGAAAGAACACGCTACTAGCTCACTTAACGTGTAGTAAGGGTTATAGATTATGCCAAAGTAATTGAGTTCCATGCAAAAATCAGGATTAATAGTTGGAAGTATTTTAGGAGCAACTGTAGTTTTACTAGCATTTACCTTTGTAATGATTCCGCCACCAACAATTAGTCCTCCCTCTGAAATCATAGTTTCAAATGGACATGAACCAAGCATTGTGGGTAAAGAAACGCCATTACATACTACAAGAGAGCTGTCGTTAATTCAAATTTTTGAGAAAAGTGAAGAAGGAGTGGTTCAAGTAAATATCCAAAGATCGTCTGATATTGTTACATCAAACGGAGTAGGTTCTGGATTTGTTTTTGATAAAAATGGACATGTAATAACTAATGAGCATGTTGTGCAATCTGCTGAAAGAGTAACTGTGACCTTTCTTGATGGGAGGTCATATGATGCCGAAGTTGTAGGAGTTGACTTTGCGACAGATATTGCGGTAATCCATGTTAATGCAGAGCCATCTTTGTTAAAACCACTACTCATCGGGGATTCATCTGGACTTAAGGTAGGAATGGAGGTAGCTGCGATTGGTAATCCATTTGGACTTTCAGGTACAATGACTTCAGGAATTGTTAGTGCTTTAGGACGGTTATTACCACAAGAAACTGGATTTTCAATTCCAGATGTAATTCAAACAGATGCAGCGATTAATCCTGGAAATTCTGGAGGACCACTACTTAATTCAAGGGGCGAAGTAATAGGAATCAATACAGCAATCCAATCAGCTACAGGAGAATTTACGGGGGTAGGATTTGCAGTTCCTTCAAATACAATTGCAAAAATTGTTCCAAAACTAATAGCTGATGGAGTATATCATCATCCATGGGTTGGAATTTCGGGACGAGATATTGATCCAGCACTTGCAAAAGCCCTTAATCTAGTTGATGCAAGAGGCTTTCTTGTAGTTAATGTAGTTGAAGGAAGTCCTGCAGAAAAAGCTGGACTAAAAGGTTCTGAAGGAACAAGAGAAGTGGATGGAGTAGAATATCCATTTGGAGGAGATATCATTCTAGGGGTTGATGGAAAAATTGTAAGACAGATAGATGATATTTTGATTCATCTTCAGCGATACAAAGCAGTAGGTGATGAAATGGTTTTAGAGGTTCTAAGAGATGGTAGAACTTCTAATTTTGTAGTAGAGCTTGATGAAAGGCCTAATTCAGGTTAATTTTTTAAAAATCATTTAAACCATTACTCATTTCAAATGATATGGGAGAGGTTGCCACCAATGGAGAGATTTCCATGGGAGAAGATGATTGGGGCATGATTTCAAAAAATCCACCAATGTATGAATCTGGAGTAGATAATGCAATAATAGAAGTCACAGATACAGAAAACAAAAATCATAAAATTGCTTTCAAAAAAGGAGGAGTCTTAAATCTTGGACGGGAAGGCAATACACTATACCTTGCTTGGGATGACGCAGACATTATCTAAATTTTAAAATAATTTATCAAAATAGAACAAGAATAAATACTTGGATTCAAGGTAATTGAGGTGTTGAGTAATCTTGCTTTAGATTGTGAAGCATTAAACAGGATTTTAGATGGAAAAGAAATACAAAAAGAAGAATGTTACGAATTATTTGAGTTATCACAAAATTCCCCAGAAGAGCTTTTCAAAACTGCAAATGTTTTGAGAAATAAAAATCATAAAAAAATTGTAACATTTTCTAAAAAGGCTTTTTTTAATATTGTAAATCTCTGTAGAGATACTTGCTCTTATTGTACTTACAAAGCAGAACCTGGAGAATCAAAATTATCTTTAATGTCAATGAATGATGTAAAAACATTAACACTACTGGCAAAAAAATACAGATGTACAGAAGCCCTGTTTGTAACTGGAGAAAGACCAGAACAAACATTCCAAGAGGCTAGAGATTGGCTGAAACAAGAAGGATTTACTAGCACTGCAGAATATTTGATACATGCTTCTGAGCTAGCACTTTCAGAAGGACTATTTCCACACACTAATGCTGGAAATTTAACAAAAACTGAACTTGCTCAATTACAAAAAACTAACGTAAGCATGGGTTTGATGTTAGAAAATGTTAGTGAACGTTTAACTGAAAAAGGTATGCCACATGAAGGAGCTCCAAGCAAATATCCCAAACCGAGATTAACTGTTTTACAAAATGCAGGAGAACTAGGAATACCAATGACTACAGGATTACTAGTCGGAATTGGAGAAACGCCATATGAAATAATTGATTCTATTTTTGCAATAAAAAAACTTCATGATAAATATGGACATATTCAAGAAATTATCTTACAAAACTTTCAACCAAAGCAAGATACAGCTATGAATGCTCATCCATCAGCTGAAGAAAATTATTTCAAAATAGTTGTTGCGTTAACTAGAATAATTTTACCTCAAATGAATATTCAGATTCCTCCAAATCTTTCTCCTAGATCATACCAGAGTTTTCTATCCGTGGGAATAAATGACTGGGGAGGAATATCTCCACTAACACCAGACTATGTGAATCCAGAATTTTCATGGCCAGAAATAAAAAATATTGAAAATAATTCTTCAAAGGCTGGATATGATCTCAAGGCAAGATTTCCAATATATCCAGAATTTTTTAATTTTGTTAAGTCTGATCTTCAAGAAAAAATGGCAGAGTTAAATGATGGAGATAATTTAGTTAAAGAGGGATACTGGAGATGACTCTACAAATTCATAATCTTGAATCCTTTTTGAAAAATGCAGATCCACTTATTTCTGATACTCTGAATCGATCTCTTTCAGAAAAAGAAATTTCTCCTAAAGAAGCAGAGTCACTTTATTCTGCAAAAGGTTTAGACTTTCATCTAATTGGTGCAGTAGCTGATGAGCTAAGAAAAAGAAGAGTCGGAGACAAGGTAACTTATGTTGTTAATCGAAATATCAATTTCACAAATGTTTGCATAAAGCAATGTGGTTTTTGCGCATTTAGTAGAGATTTTAGAGAGGACGAGGCATATTTCATTCCTACTGATGAAATAGTTAGACGAGCAAAAGAGGCGTACGATTTTGGTGCAACTGAAGTTTGCATTCAGGCTGGACTTCCTCCTGACATGGATGCCTCATTATATGAGACTATTTGCAAATCAATTAAAAATGAAATTCCAGACATTCACATTCATGGATTTTCTCCCGAGGAGGTTTTGTATGGGGCATCACTTTCTGAAGTCTCTGTCCCAGAATATCTTGGCAGATTAAAAGAAGCCGGAGTTGATACTTTACCTGGCACTGCAGCTGAAATACTAGACCAAAAAATGCGTGACTTGATTTCACCAGGCCGAATCAAGGTAAAAGATTGGGTAAATATCATCAAAACTGCACACAAGATGGGAATTAAAACAACATCAACTATGATGTTTGGTCACGTTGAATCTGCACGAGACAGAGTAAACCACATTGCAAAGATTCGTGAGATTCAAAAAGATACTGGAGGATTTACAGAGTTTGTACCGTTGAATTTTATTTCTAGTGAAGCACCAATGTATAAACATAATCTTCATGAGAACATACAACAAGGAGCAAACGCAAAAGATGTACTACTTACACATGCAATTGCAAGAATTATGCTAAATAACTACATTAACAATATTCAAATGTCTTGGGTTAAGGAGGGACAAAAAATGTCTCAGCTTTTGCTCATGTGGGGAGCAAATGACTTTGGGGGAACTTTGATAAATGAAAGCATATCAACTTCTGCTGGCGCCCAACATGGCCAGTTAATTAGACCAAAAGAGATTAGGCGCCTTGCTAGAGAAATTGGACGTATTCCGGCTGAGCGAAGCACGTCATACAAAATTTTACGAACATTTGAAAATGAAGATGAACATGTAGATGCACTTGATGAAGTAGATGATCAATCAAAGTTTGGCTCTTATTTTGAATTAATTAAAATCGACAAGTACAAGTACAAAAATCCTAGAGAATAATTGTCAGTCTCTGAGACAGTATTAACTCATGCAAAAAATCTAAAGATAGACGAGTGCGAGTCTGTTTTTTCTCAAAGAAAAATAATTACAGTGAGAATTACAGATTCTGAAATTGCTGAAATAAAACAGAATTTAGAAAAATCACTTGGAATACGAATAATAAATCAAAAAAGAATTTCGTCAGCTCAAACTACTAACATTGAAGATGGTCCAAAAATTGTAGAGCAGGCTTTGGCCTCTTCTGCATTACCAAAACCTAAAGAATTTTGGAAGTCGTTACCCTCTGAGTTCAAATCATCTGTTAGAATAGAAAAGCTGTTTGATAAGAAACTAGTTGATATTTCGGGAATCCAGGCAGCTGACATTGCATATACAATGATTAATGCAGCATCTGATTCTAAAATTTCTAGCATTACGGGTTCGCTTAACATAGTTTCTGAGAATTTAGAGATTTCAAATACTAATGGATTGAATTGTTCAGACGATGCCACCTACATTTCTGGGACAATCAATGCAGATTCTGAAGGAAGTATGCCTGTTTCAGGCATAGGACAAGCAAGTTGTAGAACTTTGGATGCATTTTCAGCTGAATCAGTAGGAGCTGACGCCAAAGAGATGTGTGTTGATTCGATAAATCCACAAAAACCTGATGCTGGCGAGTATAGTATTATTTTTGATCCATACTCAGTTGGAGAATTATTAGCATTTATTTTTGCGTCAAACTTTAATCTAAAAACTTTCTATGATAAGAAAAGCTGTTTTTCAGATAAACTTGATTCCCAAATTGCAGTAAATGAATTTAGTTTGATAGATGATGCACATGCACCTGAAGGAATAGGAAGTAAAATTTTCGATGATGAAGGAGTTGCAACAGAAAAAAGACCACTTGTTGAAAATGGGGTCTTCAAAGGATTGTATTCTGATTTGTATAATGCATACAAGGAAGGAAAAAAATCTTCAGGTAACGCAACTAGAATGGGCTCGCCAATGGGTCGAAGTGCTGAACCAATTCCAGTAGCTGCTCCACATAATATGAGAATAGTTGGAAATGAAATGAGTATAGATGAAATTATCAAAGACACAAAAAAAGGATTGCAAATTGGAAGGCTTTGGTACACATATGCTGTAAATCCAATTAAAGGGGATTTTTCATGTACTGCAAGAAGTGGAATTAAAATAATAGAAAACGGCGAGATTAAAGCTCCTGGAACCTCAGTTAGAATAGTTCACAATTTACCAGTAATGCTTCAAAATATTTCAGGAATTGGAGATGATTCAAAAAACGTCTTACAATGGGCGTCATTGCCTTCAATTGCTCCAACTATTCGAGCTGAAAAAATCAAAATAATTCCAATTTAGTCAGGGAAATAGCAAAAGCCATCCTAAATAGGCGGCAAATGCTACAGCCAAGCCAATTCCCATAGGTTTTGTAATCAGTCCAGTTTTCATTATAACTAGTAACACAAGACTAAATCCAATCATTACCGCATAGTCAATGAATACTTCGGGCACTACAACAATTCCGCCAATTGCACCTGCAACTCCAATTATCATCAAAACATTGTAGATATTACTTCCAATGATGTTTCCAATTCCTATATCGTGGTGTCCCTTTCTAATTGCAATAACTGAAGTAATTAATTCTGGTAGCGATGTACCAATTGCAATTATAGTTAGCCCAATAATTCTTTCTGTTACTCCAAAAGACTCTGCAATAGCTACTGCGTTATCGACTGTTAAAATGGCACCGCCCCATAGAAGACCAATACCTAAAGCTAAAAGACTAATTGCTCTACTGAAAAAACTTTTTCCAACAGATTCTGAAATTTTTTCTGAAGAGTCATTATCTCGTTGTTTTTTTGCACCTCGGTAAACATAGTAAGTAAATGCAACAAGGCCTACAATTAGCAAACCACCTTCCCATTGAGAAATGCCGCCATCAAGAGATAATGCAATTAACAGCAAAGACGCCCCAATCATAATTGGTACCTCCTTTCTTACTGTGGTTTTTTGTACAGCAAGTGGAACTAAAATTGCAGAAATTCCTATAACCATTCCTATGTTGCTAATGTTAGAGCCTACAACATTTCCTAAGATTAACTGAGTGTGCTGACCCGCTGCTGCAATTGATGCTGCAAGCTCTGGAGTTGATGTACCATATGCAACAACAGTCATTCCAATAATTAGAGAGCTAATTCTAAAATGTCGGGCAATACGAACTCCACCTTCTACTAGAAAATGTCCTCCATAGCAGAGCATTACAATTCCTAAAACGGTTAGACCTGCGTTAATTGCAATATCCATGTTTGATTGTAAAATTCAGTTTGTTTAAAGGAGATGTTTTATCCATAATTCACAATTCTAACAAGAATGGTTGGTTTCGTATCTACTTTTAAAGTAAAAATGAGTTCAAATCCACGAATTTCTGCACCCATATAGATCCGATTTTTGGATTTATAGTCAGAGTTTATGGGACCCAATGCCTTTTTTGGTCTTATTTTAGACCCGAATTATAAAATACAGAAAATAGTTTAATTAATTATATTTCTCCTTTCTGATATGCTTGCTTTAGGTGATTAAAGAGACGTTTTTTTCTTAAAACAATAATTTTTTTCTTTTCAGATTTTAAGTCGTTAAAACTACTAGATTTTCCTTGTAATATGCTTTTTAATCGTGATTCATATTGCAATTCAAGAAAGTTTTCCATTTCTTTCCAGTCTTTGAATTTTTGTTGTGCTATAAGTTCATCCATTGAATCATCAAGATTGTTTAGAATCTCAACTATAATTTCATCATCCACATACATGACTAAGATAAACGGTTATGCCATCAAAAGTGTTATGTTTTTATTTTCTAGATTCATGGATATTAAAGCAATTCTTAATATAAGCAGATTGACCTCATAAAAATATGAAATACTGTCATGATTGTTTAACACCAATTAATAGTGATTCAAAAGAAGAGTATTGTTCTATTTGTAAAAGAGATAGAGCCATTAAAGAAAATTCTGTATTTTAATATCGTAATTCTATCTAAAACTATACAATAGTATTTTTACATTCACATTTTTTCTGATTAACTGATCTTGGGTACTTTAGTTTATTGCATACTTCACAGTATAATTGATTTGACATATCTCTTCAGAGTTGTTCTAGTATATGTTGTTAGCTTGCTATCAAATATACGCCAATACCAATTCCTGCAACCATTCCTAGTCCAAAGAATAAAAGATCAAATGAAACTACTTTTCTAAAAGATGCATGAACAGTTTTGTTCAATATATTTTCTGTTGATTTTAGTTTTTCCATAAAGAAATTATTTTATTGCATTATACATAGCTATGTATTAATCAAAATAATTTAGAGTTTTTTAAAATTATTTTTTGTTTAGTTTTTTATTTTTAATTCTATTTGCTTTTCAGTTTACATTGAGGTAAATTCAGGAAATGATTTTGAAGTCACTTCCTGAAAATTATTTGAAAAAAGTGCTAGTTTATTTTTCTGTTTTAGCAGGTTCTTCTTTTTTAGATTCGTCTTTTTTTGAGTCACTGTCTGCAGTAACTGTTTGTTTATTTTCGTTATTTTCCATATCTATATAGATTGATATACTCTATATATACCTGCGTATTGGATTTATAGAATATTAAAAAATATATAGAATTTTAGGCATAAATTCAAAAAATTACTCTAGTATATATCCAAGTAACAACCCGTGAGAGTATGTTAAAAAAGATAATTACAAAACTGAAATTTGGTTTTTGTAAGACCAAAGTAATTGACGACGTAAACGCATCAAAAGAATTTGAAGATAAGGAAACTAGATGAACTTATGCAAACAATGCGAGAAAGAATTTGAAAACCGACCAAGTAATTTTTGTTCAGAAGATTGCAAAACAATTTACTTTGATAAGCGAGGGGTAAAATGAGATATCATTGTAAAGACTGTAGTTTTAATTGGGAAGGAAATTCGGATACTTTTGTAAAAGTACTTGTCCATGAAAAAACATTTAAAAAAATATTCGATCTAAATATTGGAGAAAAATAGAAAATGATTACATTAGATGATATTAGAATATGCGACAAATGCGGTAATATATTGGCAAGAAAATTAGGAAGTAAAGTAATTACTCGTTGTCCTGCATGCAATGTGTGGAAAAAGGAAATAGATGTTTAACCTGAGCAAAATGATGTCAATTCGATGCAAAGTTTGTAATGTTTTAAAGATTGAAAATCCTGCTCAAAAAAATACTAACGATAATTGGGAATGCCAAAATTGTGGTAGTATATTTGATGTAAGTGGAAATTATGTTACAGTAGGCTAGAAGGATTCTTGTCTATTTTTTAGGTAATTGATATGGATTCAAAATGTAAAAGATGTGGTATAGATCATCATAATAAAGAAAGTAATTTTTGTTCGGTAGAGTGTACACTAGATTATATTCTTGAAAAGGATACTTGATAAAATGAATGGACACCTCCGAATCAATTCTGTATGAATATGTATAGAATACAAGATTATTGCCAATACAAATAGAAGTAAAATCACTATATACCATGTCATTATTTTGTAAACAATGCAATAATCGCAGATTACCAATTTGGATGAAAGTAGAAAATACCACACTTTGGATTTGTAAAACTTGTGGTAATTTTACAAATGAGAAAGATGTTATAATCCGTAAAGTAGAATAGTTTTTCCCCGGGAGGCATCAAACAAGTAGTTCAAAGCCCTTAAAGTTCTAATCTTAAGACTATGACCCTTTCAAACCATATGCCAAGGACACTGAATAGCAACCAAGCCCACATTCTTCACATCTAGGTTTCATTGAATCTTTTTCTGCACTCCCAATACAACAAGGAAGTTTTTCTCTTCCCATATGATCCAATGATAAAATTGTCCAGGTAGGACAATCAATTGGAAGAGTTCCCTTTCCGCCCCATCTGCCCTTCATTAGCTCTAACTGTTTTTTTGGATTAGCTATGTAATCTTTGTATTCGTTTTGCTGCATCTGTATAATCTCATCAACCACCTTGGTTCTTTCCTCTCCAAATGGAAGCCAAAGCGGATCACCTTTCATGAAAGGAGTGTGAAATTGAAAACCAACTTTATTTGTATAGTCTTTCCAATCTTCTATAACTTTTCTTACAGTCTTGAAATTTTTAGAATTGATTGTCATAGTTATCCAAATATCCTTCCAGGCCTTCTTGCCATAGGTGTTGACATAGTCAATTACATTTTTTCTTGTACTCTCCCAAGATCCATCCCCCCTTATTTCGTTGTGTATTTCACGAGTTCCATCAATTGATATCCAGTAAAAATAGAGATTATCAAAGTGAGGCAAAGGATATGTGCCGTTTGTTACCACACATGCACGTTTTGGAAATTTTTTTATGAATAATTCAACAACATCTTGTCTCATCATGGGTTCACCACCGACAAGAGTCACAACAAAGATGTGTTGTTTTTTGAATTTTTCCTCAATAACTTTTTCCCATTGGTCTAAGGTGAGATCTTCATTTTCTTTTCTATTAAGCCACCAGTAACAGTGCTCACAGTGTAAATTACAAACATTGGTAATATCTGCAGAGCCATAAATCGGACTACGTTTATTGAATAGTTTGTAGGATGCATATTTGGTAAGTAAATGAAAATAAGCCGGACTCTCTTTAATGATTTGTCTAAATCCTCTACCCATGATCTCCATTAAAATTGTCCTCCAAAATTTGCCTACAATTTTGATTGCAATAGTAAATAGTCATACACATTTTTAAGATAGGATTACAAATTTTAGTTTTTATAATTTCACGACCTAATTTGCTAGAAAAATTGCGAATCCATCAGGAACCGTATCTGTTAGGTTCCATATTTAGTAAAAAAAGAAAAAAGGATTTTGAACTTTTGAAAGATAATTGGATTTAAATTTCTTTAAATGAAACTAGCTTAAAATCTTCAATTTCGATGTTTTGAAAAACATTCTTGGCAATAAACTGGCCTACCTTCTTTTGGTTGAAAAGGCACTTTCGAGTCTTTGCCGCAATCAGAACAGGTACATGAGTACATTGTTCGTTCTTCTGACATACTGTGTAGATGTGTGGACGTAATAAGAACTAATGAAAGCATGATTTCATAATTCAAATCTGCCAAGGTTTGCAACTGTAGTGGTATTATTTTCAGTTCCACGTTTGAATCTTTATAGACGTGAACCTATAGAGGACAGTTTTTGGTTTCTACGCATTTAAAAATCAAAGTAGATTCATTATTACGATCATAAATCAGATCGGGTTAGTTGAAAAAAGAGATCCAGATAGTTCAACTAAGCTTCATCTTAAAGTTAATAAGGTAAAGTACGGTACCAATACCGTATGATGAGAGCACGATTGACCTACATTCCTCTTGAGGTAGCAGACCATTTTGAGGATTTTATTATAGAACGTGATGAGCAGGTTCTAGATGCAGTAAGGGCAAAGACGCGGGATTTTAGCACATTATCGCTTCTAAAGCTGCTATATCAGGTGCGTGGAGGACCCATGACGTTTTCTGATCTATATTCAAAATCCAAAATACGAATGAAGAGATCATTTCTCAACTATCTGCATCTTTGTGTTAACTACAAGTTTATTGAAAAAAATGCAGTTGGACCAAATATGATCTACTCCATTACAGACAAGGGCATAACGATGCTGAATTTGTTTATACAAAAAACAAGTTACGGAGATGAAAAAGTATGAATGCAGATGAGAGAAGATCGCATAGATTGAATCAGCTTTTACAGATATATCTTAGACAACGAGATGAGCGAGTCCTATACCAAAGCGCAAAAAATTTGGGGGTTTCAGACTCTACTGCAAAAGATTATCTAAGAACAGTCATAATTCGAGCAAAGACATTAAAATAATCAGATTTGATAATAGTTTGATTTGCCACAAATAAAGCTAAAAGGTTCTGGAGGGGCAGTTACAGCTGACATAACTGATGAGCAAGCAAAAAAAGCAGATCTTGGAGTAGGAGAACTGTTTTTAGCTCCAGTAGGAAGATTAGATGGGCAAAAAATTTCAAACTATTTTTGTAAAAATTGTAATGCAGAATTTGAAAAATCACCAAAACTAATAGTTGAAAATCCAAATGAAGAGTTATCGCCTACTATGACCCTAAAAGAGATAGGGCAATACATATGCCATCAATGTAACTCAAAGATTGGAGAGTATCGAGAATTTTTAAAAAAAGAATAGATCAAATGAAAAAGTAATTAGACCCTAGAATTTGACGTTAAGCGTGCAAAAAGGGGAATTCCCAGAAGCAGAAGTTTTTGAAGTAAAAAAGATCGATTACAAGTCACCAATAGTTTTTGCAGGATTTGTTGGTGCAGGTCTGGTAGGCCCCCTTTCGGTAGGATACATTATTGAAAAACTACAACTAGAAGAAGTAGCTTACATGAGATCAAAATATCTACCACCATCTACTGTTTTTATTCAAGGCAGATTAAGACATCCATTTCGATTTTACTCAAATAAACAAGGAACTATCTGTGCAATAGTTTGTGAAATTACACTTAGAATGCAGGGATTGTACACATTAGTAGCTGCGATTCTAGATTGGGCAGAACAAAAAGGCTCACATGAAATCATAATATTAGATGGAGTTGCAAGTGACAGTCATGATGATAAGGCGTATTGTGCAGCTGAAGAAGATCTTTGCAGAATCATGCAAGAAAAAGAAATCAATATGATTCCTCAGGGTTTTATCACAGGAATTCCAGGAGGAATTCTCAATGAATGTATTTTACGGGAAATTCAAGGCGTATCTTTTTTGGTCAAGGCAAATGACAAGCAACCTGACCCTATGGCAGCTGCCACTCTAGTTGAGGCAGTAAATAGAGCGTATCAAACCAACATCGATACTCAAGAACTAAAAAATCAAAAAGAAAAACTAGGATTGGATTTCAAAGAACTTTCTGATAAGTATGCAGAGGACAGAAAGACTGATGCTGGAATGTATATGTAAATTGAATTCATATTACCAAAATTTAAAACAAGATTTAGGCAGGCTCAATTTATGGCAATAACTTACAAAAGCGTAGGAGTAGATGTTTCTAAAATTAAACAAAGTCAGGCTGTAATAGGCAAAATCATTTCTTCAACACATAATCTTTCAAAAAAAGCAAAAATTGCACATGGGTTTGGGCATTATGCTGGAATTGTGGAAGTTTCTGGAGGAAATCTGTTAGCAACTCATACAGATGGGGTTGGAACAAAAGTTTTGATTGCAAACTCTATGAAAAAATATGATACAGTTGGAATAGATTGTGTAGCAATGAATGTAAATGATATAATTTGTATCGGTGCAACACCTATTAGCTTTGTTGATTACATCGCTGCAAACAAAAATGATCAAAAAATATTTAAAAAAATTGTTGAGGGATTAGCAAAGGGTGCAAAAAAAGCAGCAGTACCAATAGTTGGAGGAGAAACTGCAATAATGCCAGATTTATTTGCTGGAAAAGGATTTGGTTTTGATCTTGCAGGAATGGTTGTAGGAATTCTTTCAAAAAAACAAATGGTTCTAGGTAGTTCAATAAAATCGGGAGATGTGATAATTGGTGCAAAAAGTACTGGACTTCATTCTAATGGTTACTCATTAGCAAGAAAGGTTTTACTTTCAAAGTATTCTCTTAAAGATAAAATCAAAGGAGTTGGAAATTTAGGAAATGCGTTGTTGGCTCCAACTGAAATTTATGTAAAGCCGGTTTTAGAAATACTTGAAAAATGCAAGATTGATGGGCTTGCGCATATTACTGGTGGTGCATTTACCAAGCTTTTACGACTAAAATCAATAGGTTATGATTTAGATTCTATGCCAAAACCCAATCCAATCTTTGGATTAATGCAAGAAAGGGGCATAAAAACAGATGAAATGTACAAGACCTTTAACATGGGAGTAGGATTTTGTGTTGTTGCTCCAAAAAATCAGGCAACAAAAATTATCTCAATTTTTAAGAAACACAGAATTTCCAGTCAAGAAATTGGAAAAATTACAAACAAAAAAGGCGTATTTGTAAATTCCAAAAAAATTGCATAATCAATTAGACTATTTTGAGATAATTTTCAACTAATAATCGCCTTATATTGCCCTCAAATATCAACTACATTAGGGAGAAGGCACTTGGTAGCAGAAACTCAGTTTATTGATACAATTATCGGAGTTGGCATTTTGTTATTTGCCGCAAAGTTAATGGCAGAGCTTTTCCTGAGATTAAAACTTCCAATTGTTTTAGGTGAATTATTAGCAGGTATGATTGTCGGCCCATTTGCTCTTGGCGCATTCATTACTTTTGATGGTGAACAGCTTTTGCACATTAATAGCGAGATAAAAATTCTCGGAGAAATTGGTGCCATTGTGATTTTGTTTATGGCAGGTCTAGAAATGACACCAAAAGAATTTCTAAAGGGCGGTAAAGCATCGTTTACAGTTGGTACATTAGGAGTAATAGTGCCGTTTGTTGCAGGTCTCGTTGTTTTTAACATGTTTGGATTTGATGTATTTCAATCAATGTTAATTGCAACGGCACTAACTGCTACTAGTATTGCAATTTCCATTCAAGTATTATCAGAATTTGGAAAAATAAAATCTCCAGAAGCTCGTCTAATAATTGGGGCTGCCATAGTAGACGATATTTTAGCTATTGCAGTTCTTTCAGTTGTAACTTCTATCGGAGGAGATGTCAGTAATATTGATGTCATGGATGTCACATTTACAATATTACAAGTTCTAGGATTTTTTGCAATAATGTTAATTGTGTCAATAGTTGTAGTTCCTAGAATCATTACACCCAGATTATGGAAGGCAAAGGGCAGTGTAGAAGGAATTGCCACTGCGTTATTCTTTGGAGCCGCAGCACTTGCAGGTACCATTGGTTTGTCTCCAATAGTAGGTGCATTTGCAGTTGGTATGGCATTATCTACTACCAAAGTTTTTGAAAAGGTAGAAGGTTTTATCGGCAAGATTGGATTAATTTTTGCTCCATTGTTTTTTGCAATAATTGGAGCTCAAGTAGACTTTACAGGAATTGATTTAGAGGTTTTAATGTTAAGTGGAATCATTATAGCTGTAGCAGTAGTTACAAAGCTGTTCGGATGTGGACTGCCCGCATGGATGTTTCTTAAAAATAGAGCTCAAGGAATGAGAGTAGGAATAGGAATGATTTCAAGAGGCGAAGTAGGGTTAATTGTTGCAGGAGTTGGACTTTCCACGGGAGTTTTAACTTCAAGTGTTTATTCTACTATGGTATTGATGGTAGCTGCTACCACTATCATCACACCAATTTGGTTGAAAATGGATTATAGAAGAGAAGCCCGTCAAGGCAAATCTGATCAAACTACAGATTCTTCTAAAGATGTTAAAGCAGAATAGAAAATTTATTTTAATTCATTTTTTATGTTGCACTGCTAAAATCTTAAATCCCATAAGAGAGACAAAGTGTAAGCGAAATGTCATCGAAAGATAAGACTTTGATTTCAGATTTAATGGAAAGTTTTGTCAGCGAAGTTCCGGCAAATCCATTTGTTAGTTTTTGTGTTTTTTGTAACAAAGGGGTGATTAAAGAAGAGATGACTTATCAAAAAGGTTATGTTTTTCATAAAGATTGCTATAACAATCACGGTAGTAAATATCCCCAAGTTAACCAAGATAGTCTTAGTCAAAATACTAACGACAAAGTACAACTTGTTCAATTAAGAAATTTGAAGATTAGAATGGGAGGAGGCGCTAGTTCTACTAGTAAACCCAAACCAAAGAAAAAATCAAAACATAAAACAAAGAAACGATCAACTAAAAGAAGAGTTACTAAAAGAAAAAGAACCTCAGCTAAACGAAAAAAGACAAAGAAGAAAACCTCTAGAAAAAAACCCTCAAGGAGGACTCTAAAAAGAAGAACCTTGCCTAAAAGGAAAAAATCTACTCGGAAAATAAAAAGAAGAGTATCACGAAAAACTAAGAGAAAAACTCGAAGAAGAAGGTAGTCATAGACAAATTTCTGAGTGGGAATCTTTAAAGAATTTATGACCGGTTTTAATCACAGGTATGATGCAAAAATCAAAGTCAGAGTTTTACAGAGCATGTTCTGAAATTTCTCAAAATCTACTAACTATACCACAACCTAACAAAAGTGAAGTTAAAAGAGAAATCAAAAAAATCTGTTCTAAATATTCACTTGAACGAATTCCTAGAAATTATGAGATATTATCTAAGGTAACAGGGGACGATTATACAAAATTACAAAAAGTCCTGCTGCGTAAACCAGTTAAAACAGCATCAGGTGTTGCAGTAATTGCTCTAATGCCAAAACCTTTTGCATGTCCACATGGTAGATGCACATATTGTCCTGGAGGCATTGAAATCAATACTCCCAACAGCTATACAGGTCAGGAACCTGTAACCATGAATGCTATAGAAAGCCAATATGATGCAAAAAAGCAAATCATCACAAAACTTGAGAAGTTATTTTCATACGGACATGATTTATCAAAAATGGAGATAGTAATTGTTGGTGGAACATTTTTGTTTATGCCAAAAGATTATCAAGAAAATTTTATCAAATCTTGTTATGACGCATTAAATGGTTTTGATTCTCCAACGTTAGAAAAGGCCAAGGCAAATAATGAACATGCGGATATTCGAAATGTAGGCTTTACAATTGAAACTAAACCAGACTACTGTAAACAAGAACATGTAGATTCAATGTTAGAATATGGAGCTACTAGAGTAGAAATCGGAGTACAAAGCCTACATGAGAGAGTTTACGATATAGTGAATAGAGGTCATAATTTAGCTGATGTTGTTGAATCATTTCAAATAGCAAAAGATGCAGGATACAAAATAGTTGCGCATATGATGCCAGGACTTCCCACTATGACTCCGGAAGATGACATTGCTGATTTTAAATTGCTTTTTGAGGATCCACGTTTCAAACCAGATATGCTTAAAATTTATCCATCTTTGGTTTTAGAAAATACTCCCTTGTACCAAGATTACAAAGAGGGCAAATACAAACCATATTCTGATCAAGAAATGATTAGAGTATTAACTGAAATTAAAAAAAATGTTCCATCTTGGGTTAGAATTATGAGAGTGCAAAGAGAAATTTCTCCTAGTGAGATAATTTCTGGTCCTAAATCTGGTAATTTGCGTCAAATAGTTCAAAAAAATCTAAAGGAACAAAATCTTTCTTGCAGATGCATTAGATGTAGAGAAGTAGGGTTAACAAAGAAAAATGATTTACCTGAAACTTTGAGTTTGAAGAGAGAAGATTATGACTCTTCAGACGGAAAAGAGGTATTCTTGTCATATGTTAGTGATGATGATTCATTGTATGGGTTTTTGAGGCTAAGACACCCAAGTAAAATGGCTCATAGAAAGGAAATCACACAAGAAATTTGCATTGTTAGAGAACTACACGTTTATGGAAAATCAGTAAAAATTGGCGAAAAAAATCTAAATGATATACAACATTCAGGTTTAGGGAAAAAACTAATGAGTGAAGCAGAAAAAATTGCTAAAGAAGAATTTGATTCAAAAAAATTATTGGTCATTAGTGCAGTTGGTACTCGCGAATACTATCAAAAATTAGGATATTCCTTATCAGGACCATACATGGAAAAAGAGTTGGCATAGTGACGAAAATGTCTGAACAAAGTATTATCGGTAAAGGAACATGGATTGACAAGCTAGCCCATGAGTTACTTGAAAGAGAAAAAACACTTGAACGTAGTACTGAGATATTACGCGTTGAAAGTGGATTAGGTGCATCAGGTGTACCACATATTGGAAGTTTGGGGGATGCTGTTCGAGCATATGGTGTAAAACTAGCGCTGGAAAATTTTGGATACAAATCTGAACTCATCGCATACTCTGATGATTTGGACGGTCTTCGAAAAATTCCAGAAGGATTTCCAGATTCACTTAAAGAACATTTAGGAAAGCGAGTTTCTGCGATTCCTGATCCATTTGGATGCCATGATTCGTATGGGATGCATATGAGCAGTCTTTTACTTGATGGGCTAGACAAACTAGGAATAAAATATGATTTTAGACGAGCAAAAGATACCTACGAAAAAGGATTACTAAAAGATCAAATCCACACAATTCTTCTAAACAGCAAAAAAATTGGTGAAAAGATTGCAGACCTTACAGGACAAGAAAAATTCCAAGAAACTCTTCCCTATTTTCCAGTTTGTCACAACTGTGATAAGCTATACACAACTGAGGCTTACGAATATGTTTCAGATGAAAAGAAAATAAAATATCGTTGCAAAGATTCTACGATAGGATCTCAAGTAATTAGTGGTTGTGGACATGAGGCAGAAGCAGACATTACAAAAGACTTGGGGAAGCTCGCTTGGAAGGTAGAATTTGCAGCAAGATGGCAAGCATTTGATATTCGCTTTGAAGCATATGGAAAAGACATCATGGATTCTGTTAAAGTAAATGATTGGGTTTCTGATGAAATTTTGAAATTTCCTCACCCTCATCATGTAAAGTATGAAATGTTTCTCGATAAAGGAGGCAAAAAAATTTCTAAATCACTTGGCAACGTAGTAACTTCTCAGGCATGGCTAAAATACGCTAGTCCTAAGAGCATTCTTCTTTTACTTTACAAAAGAATCACAGGTGCTCGTGAATTAGGATTTGAAGATATTCCGTCTCTAATGGCTGAATATAATGAACTTGAAAACATTTTCTTTGGAAGGATTAAGGTCGATAATCCTGCAAAGGAATCAAAACTAAAAGGACTGTATGAATATGTGAATCTTCTAAATCCTCCAAAAGAGCCTAGTCCATATGTGAATTATAGACTGTTAATTGAGTTATCAAAAATTTTCAAGGAGAATCGAACTGAATTAGTAATGAAAAAATTAATCGATTATGGAGTAATAAAAAATTCTACGCCCGAAATTGAAGAACTAATCACAATAGCAGGGAACTATTCAGATGAGTTTGATGAACAAGAAAAAGTCGATATACAAATTGACGATATTACAAAAAAGGCTCTAAAAGAATTAGCAGATGTATTAGCATCTGAAGATGAACCTGAGGATCTACAAAATACAATTTATCAAATTGCAAAGAAAAATAATGTTCAGCCAAAGGACTTTTTTAAAATTCTATATCAAATCATCCTGTCTACAACTAGAGGTCCAAAAATTGGTCCCTTTATTGCAGACATGGGTAGAAAAAAAGTTGCTCAAACATTATCGAATTATCTTTAATGGAATGATTAGATCTTGGCACATAATGAACACAACCGAGCCAAAAAAGGCGGAGGGTTTTTTCTAATAATTTTTGGGGCTTTGTTGCTAATTATAGCTCCAACTATCTATCCTGCAGACCAAATATTGGGAATCATATCTTTTGTAGCAGGTTTTATCATTGGAGGATTAGGATTCTACATTCGGTTTATTAAAAAAGGAAGTAGGAATTAAACGAAATATTCATCTTACAGAACAATAAAATCTAAAGAATGGGCTTTTTTAATCGGTTTAAAAAAATTGGAGAAGAAATATCCGAAACGCCTCTAATCAAAAAACCTGAGGAGTTAGAAAAAGAACAACTAGAAAATGAACTCGGATATCTAAAAAAAGAAGTTAAAGAAAAAACAGAATCTTTTGATTCAATTTCCAATAAACTAGAAAAAGTGAAAGAAGAATATGATTCAGTTATTGCCAAAGTAATGTCAGCAAAACGAGAAGTAAAAGAAAAACAAACAGAGCAGACCTCATTAAAAAATGAATTTGATGAAATTTCATCAAATCTAGTCAATGCAAAATCCCAACTTGAAACTCTCAAAAAACAACATGATGAGATAAAATCTGATTTAGATAAATTTGAAAAATCAAAATCAGAATTAAGTTTAGTCAAAAAAGAGATAGAAAAATCGAGAGCGGAACAAAAAGAAATGGAATTAAAAATTCAGAAAAGTAAAGCAAAATTAGAAGATACTTCAAAGCTTGAAAAAGAACATGAGGAAATTATGGCAAAAATTGAAGCAGCAAAAAAAGAGCTTGAACTAACTGAATCACAAATTTACGCTTCTAACAATCGTGATGCTCCTAAGAGCATTATTGAGGCAGCTAGCACCATGATGGCCTCATTGAATTCACAGCTTCGCAGTACACAGCAAGAACTTGAAACTGTTAAGAAAACTTTAGAATTAGAACGTAGTACAACTAAAAAATCAGAATAGATTTCATTCTTTAGCTTGAAAGATAATGGTTTTTCCAGCGTTTTTTAATTTCATCTTCAGTATATCCTAAATCGTATAATGGCGATGTAACATCATTAACCCTAGTAACTTTAATCAAAACTACTCTTCCAATTTTACTTTTAATTCCAATATTATTATAATGAGATATTATTTTGTCGTATTCTTGTCCAGATGATAAAATAGTTCCAGTTCCTTTGAATCTGTATCCTTTTCTAGTAATTGGATCAACTACATTGATCTCAACAGATGAATTTTTTTCAAGATTTGTTATAGTTTTTGGGGATTTAATATCTGCAAAAATCAAATGTTCTTCATCCCATACAGAAATTGTCCCTTTTGGAGATAGGTTCGGAGTACTATCAGGAGAAACGGTAGCTACGTATCCCAGTTTTTGTTGTTCTATAATATTTTTAATCTCATTTGTCAGTAAACCCATAATGGTTTTTTATACGACTAGATTATTGTAGTTTTCTTATTAGTTCTTGTTTAATGTACAAAAATTCTTGCTCTGAAATCATTCCTTTTTCTTTTAGAGCAGCTAGCTTTACAATTTCATCTATAATTGATGATTTGTTATGTACGCTAGGAGTAAATTCGCTAGTAGCCTGAGTGACATCAGAAATATTTTGTTGAGAAATTTCTGGAGGTTTTTCTTCACCAGTAACTGAATCAATTTTTAGAGTATCTTTGGAATTTACTTCTTCAAGAAAAACCTTTTCTGTACATCCAACAATCTGAGTATGCTGAATTAATTCTTCACCAGCATATTCAATTGGAACGCCTTTTGAAGTGTTGAAGCCACAAACATCGCATACTACTTTAAAATTACCTTTGGAGATATCAGGATTAGACCCAGGACTTTTTCTAATATATTCAGTATATCGAGTTTTAATACACTGATGACTTTGAGAGGATTTATGTTCTTCACAAAATTTGAATCCACAATAAGTACACATCATAGGTGAACTTAATCCTTCACCACAAAATAGACAAACATTTGCAAGTGATTTTTGGGATAATGTCATTATAGGTAAAATTTCACTTTTTTATTAAAAAGCAATAGCTTTTCATTTAGAATAAACACGGATTATATCTAAAATTTAACGCATTAAATCTGCGAGATATCCATATAATAAGAAAAACAAAGCGCCTCCACCTAAAATTCCAATCCATATTGCAATGTTTTGTTTTTTGCCCATAAATAGTAAAAAAATGGATCTAGTAATTGAATGTAATTGATTAAATCAGGTGTCTTAAGGAATGTAAACTTAACATTAAGTTATTGAAATTGTAAGTATGTCGCTTTTACAAAAAATTCTAAATATTTTTGCATTTATTGCAAGTGGCATCATAGCCATCGCAGTTGGTTTTTTTATGTTAAGGGGAACAATGCGAATGTGGGATAAAAATAAAGAAAAAAATACAAAATCAGATGAAAAGAATTCAAAAAAATCTTAATTTGAATATTTAATTATGTCATAAACTTGTCTGCACTAGCAGCATGGTCTTTCATCATGTGTTCCATGAGCTCATGTTCTTTCTCAGTTTCAAATGTACATAATTTACATTTATGAGACATACTACAATATTCAAAAAAAAAGGACTATTTGTGCCTATCTTCTAATTTTTTGTTCTCATTTACCTAAAATAGAAGTAAATAGAATTCAGTATATGGTAGGTCCTCAAGACGGAGGTTTTGGATTTGATCAATCGAAAAAATATTCTAAAGTTGAGAATTTAGAAAAAGTATGTGTTCAATGTCAAGCAGGACAACATAAAAAATGTCTTGGAAAATCAAATCAACAGTCTAGTTGTGATTGTGAGTATTGTATAATTTATGGCTAGTTAGTTATGAAATGTCAGAATATTGAGATTGGATGCTATCATGAAAAAGATATTCATGAAGATGGAAATGGTAGCTGTTTAATCCAAGGTTGTAAATGTATTAAATATAAAAAATAAAAAAAATAAAATTTTATTACATTTTTGCTTTCATCTTTGAAAGTGATCTTGCTACTATTATAGTTAGAATCACTGCAGCTATAGTTACGACTATAGCATAAATCAACATTGGTGCTATAGCTTCTGCAGTACCAAAGATTTCTTTGAAAATTGCTTTAATTGCTTCGTTCCATGCTAGTGCAGCAACTAAACCAAATGCAGCTGTAATTAATGCTGACATTTTATCAACAATTAGTATTTTCATTGGTGGTTCTTTTTCTTCTTCACCCATTTTTTCAATTCACCCCCGGACTCATTTTTAATCAAAAAATTTCTCTGGTATTAAAGGATATGAATATTAGTCTCATCTAATTAGGGGAGTCTAATTGAAAATAGATTCAAAACTGTCAGGGTAAGCTAGCATTAATGTTCCAATTAGAAATGTAAACGTGGCCATAAAATAAAGCATAACGTGTAGTGGAGGAATTTTTTTACCAAGAAAATATCCTAGTCCAATCAAAGCCCCACCTAGAATGAATAAAAAAATTCCCATACCAATAACTAATTCAGACACAACTCACAAAATTTCATTATCTAATTAAATCTTAAAAAAATAATTAAAAAATTTGAATTTAATTATTCTATTGTTTTATGAGTTCCATCACACATTGGGATGTTTTTAGATTGTCTACACCCACATGCATGAATAGTTGTATCTTTATCATAAGTTACAACTTTAGGAGAGATACCAGTTCCTTTATGAGAACCATCACAGTATGGACCATTTTTTGAATTACCACACATGCAAAAGGCTACAGTCTCACCAGATTTTACATCAATTACAAATGGTTTGTTTTGCCATCCAGTCATTATGCTGTACCCTTTTGTCCGGTAGTGATATCGTATGATTCATCAACTGGAGAGACAAAGATCTTTCCATCTCCCTTTGATCCAGAATGAACAGTAGTCATTATGGCTTTAACAACTCCATCGATTTTAGAGTCATCGACAATTGTTGTAATTGTATCTATCCTACTATATTCAGCAACATATTTTGCGGTGCCTCTGGCTCCACTAAAAGTTGGTCTTTCACTGGAACCTTTTCCTCGGTTTTCTGAAACAGTTAGACCACCTGCACCTGCCTTAAGTATTGCTTCACATACTGCCTTTCTTTTAAGAGTTGGAACCATTGCGTCTATTCGTTTCATGGAGTTTTTTATTTTCAAGGGATTAAAAACTGTTATCCTACTTTTTTGTACATGAAATTAAAACATAGTCAATTATTTTTTTTTCAGAAACCTCTTTCATTTTATTTAGAGATTTGAATAGAATCTTTTCAACATATGCTGGATAATATTGTAAAATTTTATTTTTAATAGAAGTTCTATTTTTTATGTAAAAATCAGCTAATGGAGAATATACATTTGAACCAATTTTTTGTAAATCAATATTGTTGAATCCTTCTTGTTTGAGAGTGGATTCAACAAATTCCTTACTGTAGTGCTCGGATGACCAAGTTAAGGAAAGAGTACCCAATTTCATGATAGAACTAGAATGGTTTTCAGTCATTACAGGTATAGCCAATGCCAGTATTCCATTTTTTCGTAGAATCCGAAATGATTCAGAGATAAAATTTTTCAATGGTTTAAAATGTTGAGCCGCCTCTAAGGATAATACTCGATCAATTGATTCGTTTTCAAATGGTAAAGTAGTAGCTGTTGCATTAACTAAATTAAAACTTTCATTAGTATTATTTTTAGAAATTGATTTTTTGACATTGTTAATTGATGTAAGTAGCTGTGTAAAATTAATGTTAATACATGAAACTTTGATTGGAGAATATTCCATATGCCATTGAATTGCTGGAGAGCCAATCCCACTTCCAACATCGACAATATGCTGGTTTGATTCTAAAAGAGCTTTTTTACCAAAAATTGTACACATTTTTTTCTGGGCTTCTAGTGCGGATTTAGTTTCATCATCCCAATATCCAAAATTTAACATGTCACCTCCAGTTGCTAATCGCATCAGATCAGATAGAGAGTCATAAAGATTGACTACATCTTTTTCTTTTCTTCTAAATGTCCATAAAAAAAGTTCAATAGGATTAATTTTTTTCATATCTCATTAAATCAAGTGTTTATGAAAGATAAAATAGCTAGTTAGGTTGAGGTTTTTTCTTTAATACTGCAAACAAGGCCTTTGGAAAAGGATTAAGGGTTCCTTGAAAAACAGAATCTTTGATAAAGTCTATATCAAAATCGTAAGAAAAGAGATCTTTTAGTTCAGATTTGGATAGCTTATGGGGCCCCTTATCTTCAGATAAGTCCTTTTCTTCAATGCTCATACATTTTAAAAATAAAATTCCATCATTTCCTAAAATGCGTTTGATTTGAACAATATAGTTTGGTCTTTGTTCAATATCAAAAATATGAAAACATCCTCTATCAAAAATAAAATCAAATTCATTTTCAGGTAATTTTGAATTTAAAAAATCATCAATCACAAAATTTACTTTTTTAGATAGTTTTTTAGCTTTTTTGATTGCATTTTCAGAAAAATCAGAGCCAGTTACTTCAAATCCTAGATTCGATAATTGTACTGCTTGAGTCCCAGGACCTGTACCTAGATCAAGAAATTTACCTCTAGAAAGATTTCTCGTGTTTATTTCATTTTCTAAATCAACATCTAAATTTGATTCATACCAAGGCATATCTTCTACGTTATTTTCTTTATAGTACTTATCCCAATCTTCAAATTCTTCTTTGTTATCCTTCAAAGTCAATTTTATCACTAAGAAAATTCTTGGTTAATTTTTTTACCAAACTCTTCTACAATCTGTTCGTATTGATCTCGTGTCTTTCCAATTTCTTCTAATTTGGTTTTTTCAATTTGATTTAGTTCATCATCAACTTGTTTGGAAACATGTTGTAATCTAGCTTCTGCCATCATAAATAATCGATTATTTTCTTTCCACAAATGTTTAGTTACATGTTCAACATATTTTTTCATATCTGCAATTAGTTGTGTTGAATCATCTGTTTGAAAATATGTATTTGCAGACTCTTCCATACTGTTTCCAATTTTTCTAGTTTCTTCATGCTCCATGAGCATCTTAGCAATAGGTCCCATATTGGTAGGCATGCCTGCTTTTCCTAAAGCAGGAAATAATGATTTTTCTTCCTTAGTATGGTGACAAACATCTGTAAAATTTTTAGAAAAATCAATTACTGGGTTTAGAATTGATTCAGGAATTTTCTTTCCAGATTCTAATAATTGAATAGTAGTTTCCATAGACTTTATGACTTTTTCAATCAAGTCATGATCACGTCGAAGGGAGGCAGTAGACATAGTTTTAGAAATTATTTAACAGCGTATATTTCTATATGTTAAATTATTAATGAATTATTCATTCTAGGATTCTTCAATAATTTGTTTCATAGATAGGATGATTTTTTCTATTTCTACCATCCGTTCATCAAAAGTTTCATCACTTAGAGTATCAGGTTTTATGATGGTAGTAATTAATTCAGAATCATCACCTTTAGAAACTACTCTCATTGGAACATTCCATTTTACATCGTTTTCTACTACTTGATAATCTAAAATGCCATGTTGTTTGTTTTCATTAAACTTGAGTTTGGCTGGACCCCATGGACCTGTGAAAGACCACCAACCATCTTTTCGTTTAGTGGCATCTGGCATCATTTTTGGTGGAATATTTATAATCGCATCAAATGCTTCAGCAGTTTTACGATTTACAGTAAATGTGATTGTTCTAGACTGGACGTCCACGGATTAATTTTAAATTAATAATTAAAAAGTATATAGTAGATATCATTCGTTGATTCGTTCGTAAAAAAATATTTAGGAAATATTAAGATGTTAGAAAAAGAAAAAGGATGGGCTAATATTATGCCCTTGATGCACGAGATAAAGCTTGTTTATATGCAGCCTTTCTCTTGGTAGCAGACCTTTCTGCTATTCGGAGTACACGCTTTGCACTTTTTACTTTGTTAGTTGCTTTCTTTAGTTCGCTTTTTCGTTTGTTAGCGACAACTCGTGCGCGTCTGGCAGCCTTACCACCAGAACTTTTTCCACCAGATCTTCGTCTAGATTTACCAGCAGATCGTCTTCTTGATCTTCCGCCAGAACTTCGTCTAGATTTACCAGCAGATCGTCTTCTTGATCTTCCGCCAGATCTTCGTGAACCTCTTCTTCTTGAAGCCATAATATCGCCATCTAGTGAATGAATAAAAATAGTGCTTGTGTAAATTTTTAGAGTTTATACAAACAAGTTTATTTTAAAAAAGTGCGTAAGTGACAAATTAATAGCAAACTTAATAAAAAATAAATTGATTTTTGTGCGTTTATTGTTAAATTTGATAATCATTAGCACTGTTAATTACTATGAAAGTGCTAAAGATTGTATGAATACTGCCCCAATTTGGAATAAAAGTATCTGTTCTGATTGTAGACGGATTAGATGTCAAAAAGGATGTAATTGTGATTGTCATTTAATGCGAGATAGGCCATATTAGGAACAGATTTAGTTTTTGGTCTAATAATAATCCAGTATAATCTAACTACGATCTCTTATCTTCTTTTCCAAAATGTTAATCATTTCGTTTACCATGAAGTCACCATCATGTACTTGTTTTATTCCTACTATTTCCTTCATTCTAGCCATTGTTTCAGCTGTAATTTGCAATTGAGGCATGAAAATAGTTAGAATTTTGCCACATATAAGCCCCTTTGTTATACACTTCAAAATTTCAAAAAAAAAAATTAGTAAAAAACTTGGAGATAATTGAATTTAAATTACTTTAAACAAAATTACTTAAAATCTCTTACTTCGATGTTTTGGTAAACATTCTCGACAATAAACTGGTCTACCTTCTTTTGGTTGAAAAGGTACTTCAGATTCTTTGCCACAATCAGCACATGTACAAGGGTACATTTTTCGGTCTTCTGACATAATTCATTCAAATCATGCTATTATAAGAAGTAATGGAAAAATGCAAGCGGGCCCGACCGGATTTGAACCGGCGACCTAACGCTCCGCAAGCGTTCGCACTATCCATGCTATGCAACGAGCCCATTAGGATCCGTCTATCAAATTTTTAAAAACGTTTGGAAATGATGAAAATGAAATTTTATGCTTCAGCTTCTGCCTTTTTTACAAAGACATAGTTCATTATGAGACCTGCAATAATTCCACCAATTATTGGTCCAACCCAATATATCCAATGAAATTCCCAAGATCCAGAGGCTAATGCAGGACCTAATGTTCTTGCAGGGTTCATTGATGCTCCTGTTAGAGGAACGCCAACTAAGTGAAGTAAGAAAATCATTCCACCAATTGAAAATCCAGCCCATCCAGCTGCTGCTTTTTTATGAACTGCAGTCATGAAGATAACTAGTACTAGGAAAAATGTGAATATCATTTCTAAGAAAAGACCTGACATTGCGTCATTGTTAATTAGATCACTTGGTCCACCTTGAGTTCCAAAGTTTACTTGAGCGCCAATATCTGGCAAAATGGCAGCAAGGGTAAAGGCAGCAATAATTGCACCAATTATTTGAAATGCAATATATCCTGCTCCATCTGCAGCGCCAATTTTTTTAGTAATAATCATTGGAATTGTTACTGCAGGATTAATGTGAGCACCAGAAACATGTCCAAATGAGTAAACCATCAAACCAATTGCTCCACCATGAGCAAATGAAATTAGTAAAATTCCTTCAACAGATAGTCCGTCGCCAAAAGCGGCTGCAGCCATGATTACTGAAAGTGGTCCAAAAAATACCAGTGCAAAAGTCGATAATGCTTCTGCAAGCCATGCCCGGGGATTAACCATCAGACAAAGCGCCAGTCAAATGTCATATAAAAGATTCGAATAGTTTAAGCTAATTTCCAAATCCAAATTTGGATTTCCAGCTTTTCGAAGAGCCGTTTTGTCTTTTTGCTCCAACCTCGTCGAGATAGTCATATCTAATTTCAGCACCGCCATATCCAATCATTTGAGATTTTTTTAGATCGTGCAAGCGGAACTCTTTTCCATTTTCTAATTTCAAAATTGCATCATCACTAATGCCAAATCCAGAACCTTGATCATGAAATTTTATTTTTCCATCTTTCATTAGAGTGATTTCAACATCATAGGTAACTTTATTTCCCAAAATGGAAATATCACGCCCTTTAACTTTCACATTATCTTCAAGATTAATCACCATGATAGAATCGGCTTCAAGTTTTACGGTGTTTCTAATAAAGCCCCCAACAATTTTTCCTCTAGGTGCTTTTAGCTCAGTAAAATGCTCCAGAGTAATGAACATTCCAACTCTCCCTGAAGGATCTGGAAGAATCTCTTTTTTACCATAAACATCACCAACTATAATGTCACCATTGTCAACAAGAATTGTTGCCCCATTTTCAATCAAGTATCCGTTTTCAAGAGGATCAATTAAAGAAAATTTTCCATCTTTTACATGAATTACAGTTTTTTCTTCTTGGTTTTCAGAAAAGTAAGGATTGGTAATACTGCCCCACATGATTATTGAATTATCGTAACTTAGATTTCCTGCCCAAAACTTACCCTTAATTGACAAAGATTTGGTTGCTTTTCTTTCAAACTCTAGTTGTCCCAATTCTTTTGATCCAAAAAGTCTTACATCAGTTGCATCAGTTCGATTTAGAGCTGCTGCCCATTCTTGTGCTCGAGCAACTTCTTTTGCAACATCTCGTGATAAAATGAGATTACGTTTTCTTTTTTCTTCTTCAGAATCACCAGAATAAAATCTAGATTTTTTTGACTTCTCTTCAATTGAATCTGGGAATTTTTTACCTAACTTTAGATCATCAAATGCACGTTTAATTTTTTTAAATTGTTCATCATCTCCTCCCCTATCAGAATGATGTTCAAGTACTAACTTTCGAAAAGCATCTCGGATTTCAATTTTTGTTGCTTCTTCACGAATTCCTAATATTTCATAATTGCTTTGTACCATAATTACATCTATTTTCTTTCAGTTAAAATTTGATGCGGTTAAAGTATTAAAAAATAATTAATTAGGGATAATTCTTGCATGAAAATATGATTAAGGAAGGGGATATGGTTCCAAAATTTGAGTTACTAGATTCAGATGGAAATAAAGTAAAATCTACTGATTTTAAGGGGAAAAAACATGTTATCTACTTTTATCCAAAAGATTTCACACCGGGTTGCACTGTAGAGGCTGATGAGTTTTCAAAAAATTATAATAAATTCAAAAAAGCTGGCATTGAAATTGTTGGAATAAGCAAAGATGATGTAGACTCTCATAAAAAATTCTGTGCTAAAATGAAGATTCCTTTTGTTTTACTTGCAGATACAAAAACGGAAGTTGCAAAAAAATTTGGAGTGTGGACCAAAAAAAAATTTATGGGAAGAGAATACATGGGAGTAGTTCGAAGTACCTTTTTAGTAGATGATAAAGGAAAAATTTTCAAAGCTTATCCTAAGGTAAAAGCAGCGGGTCATGCAAAGGAAGTTTTACAAATATTCACAAATTAACTTTAAAAAATAATTAAAAGAAAAGAAGGTTTTAGGATTAGAATCCTTTTGGAAGTGAGCCACGAGCTGAACTGCCGGAGCTAGATGAACCAGACTCTGCACGTTTCTTTGCAGCTAATTCTGCAGCTGCTTGATTGAATTCTCGGGCTTCTTGTTCTTGCTTATCTAATCTAGCCAAGTAATCAGCCTCATACTCCTCAAGTGAACTTTTTTTAGAAGTACTATCGCCGCCAGATGAAGTAGATCCTTTTGGAAGGGCTCTATCTTGTTTTGGTGGAGGTGGTGGAGGCGCTTGTGTTTGTTGTTGAGCTGCTCCATGTCCTAGTTGAACTCCAAAACCTGTAAAGCTTGTAGCTGGGTTTTTGTATGCTAGTCTTTGTTTATTTGCAAAATACTGATTTGAGGGTGCAGTATAACCAGATATTTTTGATTTTTGAAGCGTCCAAGAAGTTGTTGGGACAGGACCTACATCAGGATGTCGTCTTGCCCAAGCTCGTGGATTATCACCAACATATCCTGGTGTTTTTGTTTTTTGTACATTCCAGTTTCCCATTGGAACACTTTCAATTATTGCATCAATGGTTTTTGGTGGTGCTGCCTGAGTTTGTGCAGATGGCTTTGGTGCTTCAGCTGGTTTAGCGGTTTCAGTGGGTTTTGGTGGTGCTGTCTGAGCTTGTCCCGCTGGCTTTTGAGCAACCTGGGCTGAAAGCTGAGATAGTTTTCCCTCCAATTCCGCAATTTTTGCTTCAAGATCTTTCTTGGTCGTAGATTTTGTAGATTTGCGTTTAGTAGCCAATGTTGAGGTTACGTAAGGTGTGCTTTATTTACATTTTGCTTAGATTCAAACGTCAGATTAATGTGATTTCATAAATCATTCAAATTTTCATCAAATACTACCAAGTTTTATTAATATTGAACGATTATGGAATGTATTGGACGATTTTGAAAAAGAGTATCCCGGATTTGATTGGAAAAATACTCCTGCTTACAAACACCCCGGTGGACGAAATTGCCCTTGCCCAAAACATGAATACATTAGAGAGCAGATCAATTTTACAAAGCAGGTAAACAAAAAAGGAAATGAACCAAGTAAGGTAACTTTGAAATTTTGTCCAGAGCATTACAAAGTATATCTTGATGAGGTAATTCCTGCAATGCCTCTAAAATACAAATTATTAACTAAGATCGCACTAAAGCTTGGAGCAATACAAATTGAACAATTAACTCATATGCAATCTGACTTGTGTTTTTACTGTAAGTTTGGATCAGGGGGACATGAAAGAAAAAGTGAGCTTCCTCCAATAGATTAAATTTTAAAAATAGTTTTCTAGATTGGACCAATCAAAACTTTAGGTTTGTTTGGAGTATCATGATGACATTTCTTTCCACATAATGGACATTTTTTTCTATCCAAAAATATGCATTGACAAATATGAGAATCTAGATAACTTTCAGCAGCTTTTGTAAAGTCTCCTGTTCCATTACAAAATGGGCATTGTGAGCCAAGTAACTCAATTGTCCCATTTCCCTTACAAACAGGGCATTTATCTTCGACCACTATCAAAAACCTGTTATTTTGAATTAAAAACCGTTTGTTAATAATTTTTCAAAATAATGCATGATATGACAAATCTAGTTAAGCTTTATACTATCATCAAATCAGATTAGAGGCGTGCCCATCGAGGACATTAATCAATATATCAAAGAGTTAGAAAATGCAGGAGAGCTCAAAAGAGTAAAGACTCAAGTTGATGCAAATTTGGAAATTGCAGAGATTTTGAAAAGAACAATGTATGCAAACGGTCCTGCAGTTTTATTTGAAGATGTAAAAGGTTATGATATTCCAGTTTTAGGTAACGCTTTTGGTTCAATGAAAAGACTCGAGATAGGTCTGGAAACATCTGATTTTACAGAAATTGGTCAACGAATTGTAGATATGACAAAGATGGAAGTCCCATCTGGTTTTTTGAATAAAATAAAAAAACTTCCAGAACTTTCAAAGATGGGTGAAGTGTTTCCTAAACTAGAAAATAGTGGCCCAGTAACTGAAGTGGTAAACGATTCTCCTTCATTTGATAAAATTCCAATTCTAAAAACATGGCCAAAGGATGCTGGAAAATTCATTACATTTGGTCTTGTGGCAACTAAACACCCTGAAACTGGAGTTAGAAATCTTGGAGTATACAGAATTCAAATTTTAGATAGTACACATGCATTAATGCATTGGCAAAAACACAAACGCGGCGCACATCATCATGATATAGCAAAAGAAAAAGGTAAAAAAATTGAAGCGGCAATAATTATTGGTGGTGAACCTGCTACAGTTTTTTCAGCAGTAGCTCCTGTTCCTGAAGGACTAGACAAATATCTTTTTGCAGGAATTACAAGAAAGAAAGGAATCAAAATGGTAAAATGTAAAACTATAGACCTTGAGGTTCCGGCTAATGCAGAAATGGTTCTTGAGGGATATGTTGATCCTTCAGACATTAGAGATGAAGGACCGTTTGGAGATCATACAGGGTACTATACTCCAAAAGAGCCCTATCCAACATTTACACTAACAGGAATTATGCAAAGAAAAAAGCCAATCTATCTTACTACAATAGTTGGCAAACCAATACTTGAAGATGCGTATATTGGAAAAGTGATTGAACGTTCATTTTTACCATTGATCAGAATGTTTCAACCAGAAGTAGTTGATTTTGCTATGCCAGCTGCTGGGTGGTTTCAAGGAATGGCAATAATCTCAATAAAAAAAATGTACCCTGGTCAAGCTAAAAAGGTAATGATGGGATTATGGGGATTGGGACAGCTTGCATTAACAAAAATCTTCATAGTTGTAGATGAAGATGTTAACGTTCATGATATGAACGATGTAATTTGGGCAATAACTACAAGAGCAGACGCTGCAAGAGATACAATAATTATTGATAATGCTCCAACAGATACTTTGGATCCAGCATCACCACTAGTTAATTTAGGCTCAAAACTTGGAATTGATGCTACGCAAAAAACAAAAGAAGAAGGTTTTGAACGAGAAATTCAAGAGATGGTAAAAACGGACTCCGCTACAAAAGAACTTGTAGATTCAAAGTGGTCCAGCTATGGACTCTAATGCATGCAAACAGTATTGTAAAAATTATCTCGTTCTTCTACTTGATAACCAATTTGTTGAATAGATTCAATAATTCTTTTATCAGTTAATTCAGTGGAACGAGAACCTGTACAAGATACGACTTCTTCACCAATTAGAGTTCCACCAAAATCATCTGCACCATATTGGAGTGCAATTTGAGCCATACCTACTCCATTAGTTAGCCAAGAAGATTGTATGTGAGGAATTAATCCATCTAAAACAAGTCTAGATATTGCAATCATTTTCAATAGTTGTGTTCCCCCTGCACCATAACTTACAGAGTTCTCTTTTTGTAATAGAGTGTTATTTGGTTCAAAACTCCAAGGAATAAACGCCATGAATCCTTTTGTTTGTTCTTGTAATTTTACAATTTTCTCAAAATGTTCTGCAATGTCTTTAATTGATTCAACAGACCCATACATCATTGTTGCTGAAGCTGGCAATCCCAATTCATGAGCCTCCCGCATAATCCTTATCCATTCATCACTGGTAATTTTTTTAGGACTGATAATGTCTTTTACAGAATCAACTAGAATTTCTGCACCAGCGCCAGGAACTGATTGCAAACCAGATTCTTTTAGTCTGGATAAAATTTCTTTTGTGGATGATTTTTCAACACGAGCAATCATATCAATTTCAGAAGTAGATAGCCCATGTACCCCAACTTTAGGAAACTTTGTTCTAATCATTCTAAATGCATCTTCATAATATTCTACCCCAAGATTTGGATTGTGTCCACCTTGAATCAGTACTTGACGAATCTTGAATAATTCCCATCCTGTTTTAACTCTGGCTTCAATATTTTCAAGAGTTAAAGTATATGCTTCATCATCGCCTGGAGGTCTGTAAAATGCACAAAACTTACAGTCAGTTATGCAAACATTAGTGTAGTTTAAGATGATGTTATTTACAAAAGAGGCCTTTTTGCCAAACCGTTTTCTAGAAAGATGTCCTGCAGCAAGACCCATGAGATGAATTTCATCAGATTCAAGTAGTCTAATACAATCGTCATACTCGGGTCTTTTTCCATTAAGTGCATTCTCAAGAATATCACCTATCTCGCTTGAATGAATTTGTTCAGTAATTTGGCTCAATTGACTTGATTTTTGTGCTTGCTAAATGGTATTTAATCCTTGAGTGAATCAAAATTCAAAATAAGATAAATTGATTTGATTTTGTTTTAAACAAGAGTCACGTTATTTTTAAGTAAGGTACAAAAAGATATTCTTCATGGTTTCCGGACATGAAATTAGATTAAACCGTTTACTACGAAAAGGAAAGATGCTTTGTATTCCAATGGATCATGGAATATCAAATGGTCCTATTGTAGGTCTTGAGGATCCACATTCTGTCATCTACAAATGTGAGCATCATGGATTGACAAGTGTAATTATCAATAAAGGAACTTTAAAGACACTTCCAAAACCAACTAGAGTTGGAATTTTAGTACATTTTTCTGGAAGTACTTCTCTTTCTTCTTCTCCAAACAGAAAAATGTTAACGGGTTCTGTTGAAGAAGCAATCAGGTTAGGTGCAGACGGAGTGTCACTTCATATCAATATTGGAGGAAAAGAAGAACCCGAAATGTTAGAACAGTTAGGAAAAACTTCAGAACAATGTCATAAATGGAATATGCCGCTTTTAGCAATGATGTATCCTAGAGGAGAAAAGATCAAAGATCCTCATGATCCTGAAATAGTTGCACATGTTGCACGAATTGGAGCAGATTGTGGTGCAGATATTGTGAAGACACTTTATACAGGAGATATTGATTCGTTCTCAAAAGTTGTTAAAGGAACTCCAGTTCCAATTGTAATTGCTGGAGGACCAAAAGCTAAAACTGATTTAGATATTCTTCAGATGACCGAAGATGCAATGAGAGCAGGAGCAAAAGGAGTGACATATGGTAGAAACATCTTTGGTCACAAACATCCAGAATTAATGGTACGTGCACTAGCATCCATTATCTTCAATAAGGAAACAGCAAAGGAAGCTGCAAAAAAAATTGGTGAAAAATAGAGAACTCATCATAGCGCCAAAGGTATCAAAGCCTCAATTGAGTAAATTTCTACGACATCTTGAAAATGAGGGATTAAAAATGGTATATTTAGACCCAAAAAATATTTCCAAAATTAATACAAAGCTTGAAACAATTTATCCGTCGGCTAATGCAAAATACGTAGTTTTAGATAAAGAATCATCAGTTAAACCAAAAGGAAAAAAGATAGGCAAAAAATTCAAAGTTTTATCTAATAAGGACATTGACAAAATCTTTGTTTCTGCAAAAAAAGGATTAGATTTTGTAATAATTGAGGTAAAAGATTGGAAAATAATTCCACTTGAGAATATCATAGCCAAATTACACAAAATTCACACCAAAATTTTTGCATTGGCAAGAAATCCTGAAGAAGTTCGCAAGATGTTTTCTATTCTAGAAATAGGAGTAGATGGGGTAATCTTCAACACAGGTTCAATCAATCAAGTAAAAGAAGTTCTAGTGTATCTTGGAAGTGGAAATTTTGAGTTACAACCTGCCAAAATCATTGACATTAAAGAAGTTGGAGACGGAGAAAGAGTTTGTGTAGATACTGCATCAATGTTGCATAAAGGAGAAGGGATGCTAATTGGGAATAGATCAAACTTTATGTTTCTAGTTCATAATGAATCGGTAGGGTCATCATTTACATCTCCAAGACCATTTAGAGTAAATGCCGGTGCTGTTCATTGCTATACAATTGCTCCAGACGGTACGACAAACTATCTGTCAGAAATAGAAACAGGTTCTGAAGTCTTAGTACTTGATTCAAAAGGAAAAGCACGAAGGGCAACAGTAGGTCGCTCGAAAATTGAAAGACGACCAATGTTAATGATCAAAGCACAGATTGGAGATGAAGTGGGAGGAATAATTGCTCAGGATGCAGAAACAATTCGTTTTGTAAAACCTAATGGTCATCTAATATCAGTAACCCATCTCAAAAAAGGTGATACTGTTTTAGTTCATTCTAAAGCAGCCACTGGAAGACATTTTGGAATGGAAGTTTCAGACGAATATATCTTAGAAAAATAAAATATGGCTTTCAAAACATGTGTAACTGTTGCAGAAAAAACTCCAAAAAAATTTGATTCAGTTCTAAAAAAAGCATTAAAAAAATCAGATTACGCAGAGTTAAGATTTGATTTCTTAAAACCAATTCAAGTTCCAGATGCTCTTGAGTTAGTCAAAAAGAAATTAGATAGATGTGTTTGCACATTACGACCAGTTTTAGAAGGTGGAAAATTTCATGGAAGTGAAAATGAAAGAATTTCCATCCTAAAGTTAATTGCAGAATATCGCCCATTTTTGATAGATATTGAATTTAATACACTGAGAAAAAATAAAACCCTTCATAATTATATAAAAAAAACTAAAACAGATATTTTGGTATCTTGGCACGATTTTAAAAAAACTCCTAGCGTATTTACTTTAAAAAAAATGAATAAACAAATGATCAAATTTTCAAAATATGTAAAAATTGTGACTAATGCAAAAACAATTAATGATTCATCAAATATACTGTCGCTTTACAACAATTCTGTAAAGACAAATCTTATTGCATTTGCAATGGGAGATAATGGAAGAATGTCTAGAATTCTCTGCCTATATCTAGGTGCGCCATTTACTTATGTCTCACTTGGAAAACCCATTGCTCCAGGTCAATTCAGTTTAGAACAAGTAAAGAAAATTCTAAATAAAAAAATATAACAAAACTATACCTCAAAATAATATTTCCTTTTAATGAAAGGTGTTTTTATAGAGTTTTAAATACTGGGTTAGATTTGTTCGTTGTTTGTTTGAAAGTACAAACTAATTCATTTTAATCAAAAGTGTAAATGTATTTTGAGACGAACATGAAAAGGATTGTAATATTACTCGCATTAGTAGTAGTTTCGGGATTTATTGCAGGTGAAGAAGCATTTGCATTTTCTGAGCCTCCTACAAAAGATGAAAAACAATTCATGTCAGCACTATTTTTAACTGGATTTGTAGGAATTTATGCTATAGTGATTTATCTTCGTAAATCTTCAGAAATTGAAATTAGAAATTAGTTATAAAATAAGATGTAAAATTATTTAGCCTCTTAATTGTCCAACAGAGATTGAACCTACGAATACATTACCATTTGAGGTAGTTATTTTCAACTGTGTGGAACGTCCTATTCTTAAATCACTTTCAAGATCCAGTAATAAAGTTGCAGTTTGTCCTGCTTTAATTTCTCCAGCGTCCTCATTCAACAGTTGATCACCACCAGTGGTGCTAGTTAGTATAGTATAGTTTGTTGCACGAAGTTCTCCAGCTACTATGGTGTTATATGCACCTAATCCTCCGAGGGCATTGTTGACGTTGACATAGCTGTATTCAAATCCACCGAATTCTACTTCACCAAGTAATATTTTCTCTACACTATGATTAGTGATGTAAATGGCTATTCTGTCATCAGCCTCAATATTTGGATCAGCAGCACCTGATGTTGCTATCAAGTTATTACCGTCATGCATTTGCAAATTTGGTACGGCTCTTGCATCATATCCAAAAATGGTTAGAGATTCAATTGTAGGCGAACCACTAATTTGAGCAGAACTAAAAAATCCTTCTGAAAATGTAAAAATTATTGTCCCACCAATAACAGCTATAGCGATTAAGAGTAAATGAGCAATAACTGGTGCGACTCCCCGTTTTTTGAAACTTTTAAACTCATATTTCTCGTGCTTTCCCATATCAGAATTTGTGACTATAGACATGTAAGGAAAATGGTGTGCAGTTTGCACAACTAAAGAAATCTTACTTTGGAAGGAATATTTTCAGAATGTAGGATTTTTTTAGGCTTATATCATTCATCAAATTGAAAAAATAGATGGTAAAGACATATGCAGTAATTGGAGATCCAATAGATCATTCTTTATCTCCAAACATACACAATGCTGCCTTTAAAGAACTTGGACTAGACTGCACATACATTGCGTATAGAATTCCCAAAGGAGAGCTTGCTGCAGGAATTGAATCTCTTAAAAAAATTAAGATTAATGGATTTAATGTCACAATCCCTCACAAAGTTGAGATGGTCAAGTTTCTTGATAGTGTAAATGAGGACTGTAGTGTTATTGGAGCAACTAATACTGTTTCAAATGATAATGGAAAACTAATTGGATACAATACTGATATGGATGGATTTTTAGACCCATTAAAAAGAAGAAGTTTGAATCTAGAAGGTTCTAAAGTGTTACTTATTGGAGCTGGTGGAGCTGCTAGAGCAATTACTGCAGGATTTGCTAAAGAAAAAGCCAAAAAAATAACCATTGCGAATAGAACTTTACAAAACGCAAATATTCTTGCCCAATTTGCTCATAAAATTGGAATCGACGCTAATGCAATTACCTTAGATCATGTGGGCGAATCAGCATCTGACTATGAAATTATTGTCAATGCTACATCTATTGGCCTCAACAATGAACCTAGCCCAATTTCAACAAAAACTATCAATGAGAAATCTATAGTTTATGATATTGTGTACAAACCGATTAATACAGATTTAATTAAACAATCCAAAAAAAATGGCGCAACAATAGTTTATGGATATGAAATGCTTTTGGGACAAGCAGCTCTAGCTTTTAACATATGGCATGGGGTGGAGGCACCATATGAGGCTATGAAAAAAGCAATCTTGGGAGGATTCTGATGACACGAGTTGAGGCTTCTTTACATGGAGCAATTTCAATAGTAAATGCCATAGCGACTGGAAAAGGTGCTACACTAGGAATATCATTGAAAACAAAAGCGCTGCTTGAAACTTCTCCTGGAAACGGTATATTCATAGAATCAAAAAATAAAACAATTAGTTCGCGTCTGATTAACAGTGTTATTCGAAAAGTTATCCCAAAAAATGATTTAGAAAATACAAAAATTAGGATTTCATTAGAATCAGAAATTCCTACAGGGTATGGATTAAAAAGTTCAAGCGCAATATCATCTGCAGTAGCTTTAGCATGTGCAAAATTATTTCGACCAAAGTGGTCTGATAATCAAATCCTACTTGCAGGTGTAAATGCTTCAATAGAAAGCAAAGTTAGCATTACAGGAGCTTATGATGATGCTTGTGGATGTTATTATGGAGGATATGCAGTTACTGATAATTATAAAAGAAAAATTATTAAATCTGAGAGAATTTCAAAAAATTTGATTTCAGTAATTTTTATTCCAAGATCCAGAAAACGAGGAAATATAAAAAATCTAAAAAATCTTAGTCCAATTTTTGAGCAAGCATGGAATCTTGCACGTAACTCAGATTATTGGAATGCTATGATATTAAATGGACTTGCAACTTCAACTATTCTCAATTCTGACCCAAAATTAATTACAGATTTAATCGAAAAAGGTGCATTAGGAGCCTCTGTTTCAGGTAATGGTCCCTCAATAGCAGCAATTTGTAAAAAAGAGAATTCAGGAAATATTAAGAAAGTTTTTTCTAGTCTAGCTGGAAAAATTATAGTTTCAGAAATCAATAACAAAAAGGCCGAAGTTCATGAGTTGTAAAATAGAAAAATCAAAACTTTCTGGAAAAATCGTTTGTCCACCAAACAAGAGTTACACTCATAGAGCAATTATTTTGGGATCTTTAGCTGAAAAAACAAGTATTATCAAAAATGTACTACAATCAAAAGATACCTGTGCAACCATAGAAGCCTGTAAAAAATTTGGAGCTGAGATTCAAGAAGATGGAAATGATATAACAGTAAAGGGAATTAAAGAGTTTAAAGAGCAGAATCTTGAAATTGATGCACAAAATTCTGGAACAACTATCAGAATTGCTACAGCAATAGCTTCTCTCTTAGAAGGCCAGACAGTTCTTACAGGTGATGAGAGTCTGAGACAGAGACCTATGCAACCATTACTTGATGCATTAGAGTCACTAGGTGCAAAATGTTCGTCTTCTGAAGGAAAACCGCCAATTACGGTTTTGGGGGGAATTAAGGGAGGAGAAATAAATATTCCAGGAAATATTTCTAGCCAGTTTAGTACAGCGCTTTTGTTAGTTGCTCCAAGAACAGAAAAAGGGCTTGTAATGAACATTGAAGGTGATCTAGTTTCAAAACCATATCTTGATGCAACAATTAATGTTATGGAAAAATTTGGAGTTAAAGTAAATACCATAACACCATACAAAAAATATCAAATTTCTCCACAGGCATATACTCAAACAACACTAACAATTCCAACTGATTTTTCTAGTCTAGCATTACTGCTTTCAGCAGCCGTGTTACTTGGGGATGATTTAACATGCGAAATAACATTAGGAGATTTACCTCAAGGTGATGAAAGGATTATTGATTTTTTAGAAATGTTAGGAGTCGTTGTTACTTTGAATGAAACTACAATTACTGTGAAATCTCCTGAAAAACTAAAAGGAGGAAAATTTGATTTAAAAAATACTCCAGATCTTCTTCCCCCACTTGCAATATTAGCTCTAAAGACATCTCAACCTATAGAGATTTTCAATGTAAAACATGCTAGATACAAAGAAACAGATAGAATTGCCATTATTTCTAGAGAGCTACAAAAGGTAGGAATAAAAATAAAAGAAAAAGATGACGGTATGATTTTAGAAGCTCCTGATAAATCTCAAGGTGCAGAATTGAATTCTGAAAACGATCATAGATTGTTTATGGCATTTTGTATTGTAGGTATGTTTGTTGGAGACTGTACAGTTTCAAATCCTGAATCAGTTGCAATATCATATCCTAATTTCATATCTGATATGAATAAAGTAGGTGGAAAGATAAAATCAAATCTATAAGGATTATAAGCATCAATAGATTAATCTAAATTATTGTCTGGAAGTTCTATTGGTCATAAATTAGTGCTCACTAGTTTTGGTGAAAGTCATGGAAAATGTGTGGGTGCAGTATTAGATGGATGTCCAGCTGGATTAGAGTTAGGAGAAAAAGATATTCAAAAAATGCTTAACTATAGAAGACCAGGACAATCACTTGTTTCTACACAAAGAAAGGAAAAAGATCAAGTAGAAATTATCTCAGGAGTTTTTAGAGGATATACAACTGGGGCCCCAATTGCAATGGTGATTTGGAATAAAGATCATGACTCAAATGCTTACAAAAGTCTTACAACAAAGATGAGACCAGGACATTCAGATTATCCTGCTCTTGTTAAGTACAAAAAATTCAACGATTATCGTGGAGGCGGAAGATTCTCGGGTAGATTAACTGCAACTCATGTACTTGGAGGCGCAATAGCCAAAAAATTACTAAAAGTATCCTTAGGAGTTGATACAAATGCTTACACTTGTCAGATTGGCAAAGTTCAGATGAAAAATCAACCAACCCCAAAAATGATTAAAACAATTTATTCTAATGATGTTAGATGTCCTGAAGAAAAATCTGCAAGATTAATGAAAAAAGCAATTCTGGATGCAAGAAAAAAGGGAGACTCACTTGGAGGAATAATAGAATCAGTCACTACTAATTTACCAGTAGGTCTTGGAGATCCTATTTTTAGTTCATTAGAATCAGATCTTGCAAAAGCTCTTTTTTCAATTCCAGCAGTAAAGGGTGTTGAATTTGGTTCAGGTTTTGCAGGTTCAGAATTAGTTGGTTCAAAAAATAATGATCTGTACGCAATGAAGAATGGGAAAATCATTACAAAAACGAATAATGCTGGAGGAATATTAGGAGGGCTATCTAATGGAATGCCCATAGTACTCAGAGTTGCCTTTAAACCAGCCTCATCAATTTCAAAAAAACAAAGTACCATAGATATAAAAACAAAAAAACAAACTACTTTGAAAATAGAAGGAAGACATGATCCTTGTGTTGTGCCTCGTGCACCGCCAATAGTTGATGCTTTTGTTTCATTAACATTAGCGGATCATGCATTGATTGGTGGTTTCATAAAACCAGTTCTATAGTATCATGTCAGACATAGATAATCTTCGAGATAAAATGGATGAGATTACACTAGAAATGATAAAATTACTTAAACAAAGAACAGTCATTGCAAAAGAGATCGGAAATATCAAAAAAGATCTTGGTATGAATGTAACAGATGAAAAAAGAGAGAAAAATCTTAGAGAAAAAGTTGTTTCATTATGTTCAGAAATAGAAATTGATGAAGCTGTAGGCACTAAATTTCTTAATTTTTTATTAAATGAATCAGTTAAAGTACAAACAACTAACAAACAAACACATCTTTCGATTTTTTTAAAAGCAAAATCCTTAGAAGAACAAGGAAGAAGTATCATCCACATGGAAGTTGGAGAGCCGGATTTTCTTCCTCCAAAAATTGTAAAAGATGCTTTGGAAGAAGTATACGATAAAGGCTTTGTAAAATATGGTCAGGTAAAAGGAATGTCACAATTTCTTACTGCGCTTTCTAAAAAAACTAATGAGAAATATGATCTTGATATAAAAAATGAAAATATTATTGTATGTCCTGGAGCCAGATATGCAGTTTATCTAGCTATTACAACTCTTCTCAATCCAGGTGATGAAATAATTGTATTTGAACCTGCTTGGCCAGCTTACAAAGACTGCGCAGAAAATGCAGGAGTTAAAGTTAGAACAATTAAAACATCTCTTGAAAATAATTGGGAGCCATCAATAAATGAAATTAAAGAAAATATCAATGTTAACACAAAAATGGTAGTTCTTAACTATCCAAACAATCCAACTGGAAAGATTCTACCTGAAAAAATTCAAAATGAGATATTAGAACTAGCAATTAAAAATGAACTCTATGTACTTAGTGATGAGATATATGCTCAGTATTCTTATGAGAATTGGAAAAGTGTCTTATCATATAATTATGAAAAAGCCATAATTACTCAATCTTTTTCAAAATCGCATTCTATGACTGGGTTTAGAATTGGGTATGCGATTTCTAGTCCAAAAATCATTGAAAAAATGGCAAAACTACAAGCTATTTGCCTTACTAATGTCTCTGAGCCAATTCAATACGTTGCTTTGAAGGCCCTTGAGGCAGATACAAGCAACAATTCTAATATCGTAAAATCTAGACTAGATATTATGATTGAAAAAGCAAATGATATGGGACTTGAATTTGTAAAACCTGATGGAGCGATGTATATTTTTGCAAAAATCAAAAAGGACGATTTTGATTCAAATGAATTTTCCAATAAATTACTTGATCATGGTTTAGCTATAGCCCCTGGAGGAGGTTTTGGAGATTTCAAAAATTTTATTAGACTTTCTGCTTGCCAAGATGAAAAAAAATTAGTTGAAGGAATGAACATACTTGATGATGTTCTCAATGGAAGAAAATGAAAAAAACTATTTCGATCCTTGGAATAGGAGGCAAGATGGGAAAGTGGTTTGCAAAATACTTTCTAGAAAATGGTTTTGAAGTTACAGGTTATGATTCAGAAAATGATTCTAATATTAAATCAGTTATCAAAGCAACTTCTCTTGTGGGAGCAGTTTTAAAAGCTGACTATGTAATTTTATGTACTCCTACTAGAAGAACCCCAGAAATAATTCGATTAATTGCTAAAGAAATGAAAAGAGGATCATACCTAATAGAAATTTCTTCTCAAAAATCAAAAACATCTGCATCACTTGCTAAAATGCCATCAAAAATTAATCCTATCTGCATTCATCCAATGTTTGGTCCAGGAATAAAAAAAATCAAAGGTCAACACATTATTTCAGTTCCAATTAAAGATGCAAAAAAAGAGTTAACGGTTGCAAAATCTCTTTTTCCAGGAGCAAATTTTGTAACCATAGATACCATTGAACATGATAAAAAAATTGCAGTTATTCTTGGATTAACACATCTAATCAATATAGCATTTGCAAATATTATTGCTAAAGATGAGAAAATTTCATTGACAGAAAAAATGTCAGGTACCACTTTCAAAGTACAGAAAATACTAACTGAAAGTATTATGACTGAGTCCCCAGAATTAATTGAGACTATTATTTCTAATCCAGAAATTAGACGAGTTGCAGAAGAATTTTGGAAGGATATTGGAAGATTGTTAACTGCTGTTCAAGAAGGAAAATCAGAAGAAATTTTGACGTATATCAAATCATGTCAAGAAAGATTAGCAAAAAATTCTGACATTGAAAGTTCATATAAAAAATTAACAACAATGGTAAACTCTATTGAAAAGAAAGAATGACACGTTCAACAAAAATTATTACATGTTTTCTTAAAAAAGAAAATGAAATCTTAATTTTAAAAAGAAGTGATAAGGTAAAAAGTATGAAGGGATTATGGGCAGGGATAAGTGGTATTATTGAAAAAAATGAATCACCTCTAGAACGAGCAAAAATCGAGATATTTGAGGAGTTGGGAATTAATGATGATGAGATTATGCTCATAAAAGAATCAGAGGAAATGAGAATTGTATCACCACAATATGAAAATCATGAATGGGAAGTGTATCCTTTTTTGTTTTCAGTCGAAAATCCAAAAATCAAATTAAATTGGGAAAATTCGGATTACAAATGGATTAAGGCAGAAGAGATTCCAAAGTATGAGACTGTTCCAAGTTTAGATAAAGTATTATTCAATTTGTTGTAGTTTTTCTTTTTCTTTTTCATATTTTCTTTGTTGTGGCAACATTACATATACACATGCACCGCCGCACATTGTACAAGGTACATTATTTCCTGGCCGTTGACCAGTTCTACTATGTATACGGGCTGCTTCTTCAGGATCGATAGATAAAGCAAGTTGTTTTTCCCAATCAAGAGTACGACGAGCTTCTGTCATTTTCATATCCCACTTAATTGCTTTTTCTCTTAATTTGACAAGATCACCAGCATGTGCAGCAATTCTATAAGCAATTAGACCTGCCTTGACTTCATCTGCATTAGGTAATGCAAGATGTTCAGAAGGAGTTAAGTAACATAGTAAATCCACCCCCTCACTAGCAGAAACAGCTGCTCCAATTGCACTTGCAATGTGATCATGGCCTGATGCCACATCTGTGACGAGTGGTCCTAAAACATAGTATGGAACATCACCAATAAGAGATTTTGCTAATCGAACATTTGCAGCAACCTCGTTTAATGGAACGTGTCCGGGCCCTTCAACCATTACTTGAATATCTTTTTCATGTGCACGTTTTGTCAATCGAGCAATGTTAATCATTTCTTGAACTTGTAATTCATCATGGGAGTCAAGAATGGAACCAGGTCTCAAAGCATCACCTAGACTAAATGTTACATCATATTTTCTAGCAAGTTCAATGAGATAATCATAATGAGTAATGTAGGGATTTTCTTTATCGTATTTTAGCATCCATGCAGCAGTAATGGTTCCACCTTTACTAACAACGCCACCATATCGTTCTACTTTTAGAATTCTCTTTGCAATTTCTTTAGTTATTCCAGAATGTATAGTAGTATAATCTACTCCGTCTTTTGCATTATTTTCAAAAGCATTTAGAAAATCATCTTCTGTTAAATTCATTGGATTTTTGTGTTTTTCAATACCATGATTGTATGCCTCGTAAATGGGCACAGTTCCAAATGTAATTGGTGCAGATTCTAACAAAGCACGTCGAATCGACCCTACATCTCCTCCATCACTAAGATCCATAATTGTGTCAGCATGATATTTTACTGCAGTCTTTGCTTTTTCAATCTCTTCTTGAAGATCAACTTTTAGAGTTGAAGTTCCAATGTTTACATTTACTTTAGTTTTCATTCCCTTTCCAATTCCCACATTGTGAATTTTTTGAGGTCTAGTGTTATTACTTGGAATAATAATAGATCCATTTGCAATTTTAGGTATTAACCAGTCTAAGGTAACATCTTCATCTTTTGCAACAAGTTTCATTTGTTCAGTTGCAACACCTCTTCGTGCTGCACTCATTTGTGTGCCCAACATATTATCTACATTTTTACTGGATTTAAACAGTAGTTCTTTAAGATAATTGTATGAATTTGCTTTCTATTGCAGGATCTGATCCATCTTCTGGTGCAGGCATACAAAGTGATGTGAAAGTTTTCACATCGTTAGGAGCACACGCATTAACTGCAATTACATCGATCACAAGTCAAAATACAACAAAATTTGGTAAAGTGGAGTCAATTTCTTCAAAAATGATTAAAAACCAGATTGATTCTGTTTTTTCAGATTTTAAAATTGATGCAATTAAGATTGGAATGGTGTATAATTCAGATACCATCAAAGCAATCTATTCCAAACTTTCTAAAATTAAAATCCCAATAATTCTTGACCCAGTTCTTAAATCTACTACAGGAGGGGTGCTCCTAAAAAACGAGGCACTTGATGATTATAGAAAATTTCTTCTACCTATAGCATTTATTATTACACCAAATCTTTCAGAAGCTTCAATTCTTAGTGAAATAAAAATAAAAAATAAACAAGATTTGCATGAATGTGCATTAAAGATAAAAAAATATGGAGCAAAAAATATCGTAATAACCGGGATCAGTTTAGGAAAAAATATAATATCAGATTTTGTTATGGATGGAAAGAAAATTTACAGTGTACCTGGAAAAAAATTAAAACAGATTAATCATGGAAGTGGATGTAATTTTTCTGCTGCATTAACTATTGCAATTGCTAGGGGGGATACCCTTCATAAAGCAGTTAAATTTGCTAAAAAATATACTTATGACTCAATAATAAACTCAAAAAAAATTGGAAAAGGTGTTACTATTACTCATTCCAAATGGAAATCTGATAAAAATAAAAAAATCCTCGAGGAGGCAATTAATAATTTTAAAAATTTAAAAAAAATTTATTCTATAATTCCTGAATGCCAAACAAATTTTGTTTATTCTAAAAGGAAAATTAAATCAACAAAAGATGTATTAGGAGTTTCAGGAAGAATTGTTAAAGCTGGAAAAGATATTGTTGTAGCTGGTAGTTTACAATATGGAGGTTCAAAACATGTTGCTTCAGCACTATTAGAATTAAATAGAAAGTTCCCACAAACTAGATCTGCAGTTAATGTAAAATATAATTCTAATTTAGTAAAACGCTGTAAAAAAAAATCTCTTGTTGTACAAAGTTATGATAGAAATAAAGAACCAAATAAAGTGAAAAGAAAAGAAAATTCATCAATTTCATGGGGAATAAAATTAGCAATTAAAAATTCTACAAAACCACCAGATATAATATATCATAAAGGAGATTTTGGAAAAGAGCCAATGATAATGATTTTTGGGAATAATCCATCTGAAGTTGTAGAAAAAGTTGCTAAAATTTTGTAAGTTTGATTGTAATGTATTCAAAATCTATACTTCAACATAAATACTCATAATTTCAAATACAAATTCATGAAAGCTGTGATTTTGGCTGGTGGTTTGGGAACAAGACTTCAACCATATACTACATTTGTTCCAAAACCAATGCTTCCGCTTGGAGAAAAACCATTACTGGAACATCTAATTGAGTGGTTAAGGAAAAATGGAATTAAAACTACGGTTTTGTGTGTAAGTTATCTTAGAAAAACTATTGAAGATTATTTTGAAGATGGAGAAAGATTTGGAATGGATATAGAATACGCAGTAGCAGGAAAACCACTTGCTACTGCAGGACAGTTAAAAACTGCAGAACAGTTCATAGATGATTCATTTGTTTGTGTGTACGGAGATTCGATTTTTGATTTTAACTTAAAAAATATGATTAATCAACATAAGAGAAAAAAATCTTTCATAACAATGAGCCTTTATGAATACAGTACAAAACTTAACTACGGAGTAATTGACACTACAAAAAATGGCAAAGTGGTAGGGTGGAATGAGAAACCTGAGATCAAAGCTAATATCAATATAGGCTGCTATGTAATGGAACCCCAAGTTTTTGGACTAATTCCGAGCAACAAGCCATATGGAATGGATGACGTTATAAAAAAAGCCATTTCCAAGAAAAAATTGGTCAATAGCTTCCTGACAAAAAAAGGATTTATGGATATTGGGGATAAAGCCTCATACAAAAAAGCATATCAGCAATTCCTTGAGAAACTAGGTAATATCTAACGACAAAAAATGGTTGACATTACTATTAGAGAATTAGAGGAAAAGGATCTTTTCAATGGATTCTTAGAATCAATGGATTCTCTCAAATTAGCAAGTAATCTTGATAGGGAAAAGGCAAAAGATGTTTTTGAAAAAATTAAAGCAAATTCAAATCATTTTGTTTATGTTGCAATTTTAGATGGTAGAATAGTAGGTTCTACAACTATGATTATTGAACCAAAATTTATTCATGATGGCCGAAATGTAGCACATATTGAAGATGTTGTAGTATCTAAAGAATATCAGGGAAAAGGAATTGGTGAAATGTTAATTCAATCATTACTAGATCTTGCTAAAGATAGTAATTGTTACAAAACAATTTTAGATTGTTCCGATGAAGTAAAACCGTTTTATGAGAAAATTGGTTTTAAAGTAACTTCAAATGGTATGCGATTTAATCATTCTTAGAAATAATCTTTTTTCGTTTTCCTTTTTTTAACTTTTAACAAACGTGTACCCATAACTATTACAGGAATTGATACGATCATAAATAATGGAGTAAGAAGAGGTATGAATTCAAGGTCATATGCTGAATTAATTCCATCTATCATAGTATGTGCAAATACCATTCCACCTAACAAAATTACACCACCTGCAATGATCATTATACCAATTTGTTTTGAACCATATCGTTTTGACATGATAAATGACACTACTGCCATAATTAATGCGGGAGCTACACCAATTGAAATAAATTGTAAAATTTTTGGATTAGGTTCTATAAGGAATGATGAAGTTTGTTCAGGAGTGTCTTGCATGAAATTATACATTGTGATGATTTCTCCTACAAACATTATGAATAATCCAAGACTTGCTGCTGCAATATATTTTTCAACACTCATACAGCATGAAATTTTTCAATGATAAATAAACTATACAGATTTCTATACTATTCCCACTAGATTAGCTAAGGATTTTCTGCATGATGCTCCAAGTTTTTCTGCAGCTTGTTCTGGAGAGATTTTATTCAAAAATACCCCATAACCACGTTCTAGTCCTGACCAATGAGAAGTGATGGGATACACCTCAATGTGCCAATGAATTTGTCTACTATTCTTTTTTTCAGGAGATAGATGAAATACGAAATTATAAGATACATCTTTGATAGTATTTGCCAGGCCTCCAAGGCTGGCTCGTAAAATTAAAGAAAGATCGTTAATCTCTTTTTGGGTAATTTTTGAAAAGCTAGTTGTGTGTTTTTTTGGGCAAATCCAAAATTCGTACGGGTGTGAGGGGGCCCAAGGACAAAAGGCGATAAATCCCTCAGTTTGTAAAATTTGTCTGGGACCTCCAGTTTCAGCTGTAACAGTTTGACATAAGGCACAAACGCCTTTTTCATTCAAAATTTTATGGGTAGCATCTGCCTCAGCTTCAATTACGGGAGGAATTGTAGAAAAGGTTACTATGTGAAGATGTGGATGAGAAATATCAGCTCCTGCTTCTTTACCATGGTTTGCATAAATTGAAACATAGGTAACACCTTTCTGGGTATACAACCATCTTAGTCTATCTTGAATTACAACAAGTATGTTTGACCATTGTTCAACATCAATTGTTGCAAAAGTATCTTTTTGATTTGGGGAAGCAACTACTACATAATGATAGCCATACGCCGGTTCACTATAATGGGGTTTATCACTATAGGTATTTTCTGTGGTGATGGATACTGCTGGATTTTTACTTTCAAAAACTCGTATTGACCAATCTGTAACATAGTTATCTTCACTATCTTGGAGTCTTTGCAGCATTCCATCTTTTGCTACTAGAGACAACACCGAAGGATTTGTCATTGATTCATTTCCAGGAGAATATGGGGATTTTTTACTATCTGTAACTTTACCGTTACCTGATGAAATAATCATGAATCGCTCAAGAACAGAATCTTTACGCATCTCCCCCATAACGAATAAAGAAAAAATCTTCTGGTTAAAAGCTTTCTATAGATCGATACTTTTCCAAAAAATTCGCAAAGATTGCAAAATTTAAAGTAACCATGTAAAATATTCTAAAAAGAGGCTGTTCAATATTACAAAAAATTCTGATGTACATGTAGTTTATGTTTTGTTAGATGGAGTTGGAGATCTACCACATCCAGATCTCAAGGGCAAAACTCCTTTGGAAGCCGCAGTAACTCCAAATCTAGATAAATTAACAAAAAACGGGATGATGGGAGAGGTGATTTCTGTTGGAAAAGGAATTGCTCCAGAATCAGATATTGCTGTTTTCAATATGTTAGGTTACAAATTTCAACATGAAGATTATGTTGGAAGAGGAGTAATCGAGGCAATAGGAGTTGGAATAGATTTCAAAGATGGGGATTTAGCATTAAGAGGAAACTTTGCTACGTTAAATGATGATGAAGTAATAATTGATAGAAGAGCAGGAAGAAGTATTGAGCGAGAAGATGCTTTAGAAATTGCAAAAGAGATTGAACAAAATTCAAGGTTTTCACTCCCCAATACAACTGTTGTAGTAGCCCCAACTATAGGACATAGGGTTACAGTAAGAATACGATGTAAAGGGAAACATCTCTCATCATACATCACTAATACAGACCCAGCCTACTCTAGAGTTTCAGGAATGGGAATAGCGAAGGCAGTAACTGATTATATGAAAATTGAAAAATGTCTTCCATTAAATGATTCAGCTGATTCTGAATTAACTGCAAAATTAGTTAATGAGTTTACGGAACAATCCATAAACATTATGAAAACTAGTAAGGTCAATCATAGAAGAAAAGAAAATAACAAAAAACTTCTAAACAGTATTCTATTACGTGACGCTGGGAATAGGTATCCGGATGTAGAACCAATTAATGATATGTATTCAATGAATTTTTCATGCATAGTTGATATGCCAGTGGAATTAGGCATCTCGGAGGTTCTAAAAATGAAGGCCTTCAGTGCAGGGGGTTTAACTGATTATGAAGAAAAAGCCAGAGTCGCAGCAAATGCAATGGAAACTCAAAATGCCATTTATGTTCATTTGAAAGGACCAGATGAATTTGGCCATGATGGAGATGCTATAGGTAAAATGAAAAATATTGAAGAGATTGATAGAAGATTTTTTGGAACTTTACTTGATAATATTGATACCAAAAAAGTATCAGTAATGGTGTCAGCAGATCATTCTACTCCATGTATTAACAAAGGACATAGCGATGATCCTGTACCCATTCTTGTATCAGGAGATCTTATTGAAAGAGATGCTACAGAAAGGTATACCGAAGCAGAAGCTAAAAAAGGAAATATAGGGTTACTTGAAGGTTCACAAGTAGTTAATACAAGCTTAGAATTAATTAAATCAAAAATGTAGTAATTTTTCCAGAAGTAATTATTTGATTTACTTTGTTACGCAATCGATCCAAATCGATTTGGTAATATTGTCCAGTAGTATTAGCAAGCTTGTTTAATGCACGATTTAAGATTGAAATACATATTTTGTTTTCATTTTTCTGAAAATGAACTAGTGCTGCTGCAACTAGAATAATTCCTTGAACTAGAATTTTTTCTTCTGCAAAACATTTTTTCCAGACTCCTTCAAAAACCTCATGACATTCCCAAAATCTTTCATCATTAAAATAAGAAATTCCATCCTTGATGGCATCCTCTTTAGGAATTTCCTCTTCGACTACATGTTTAGCATGATCAAGTTCACCTAAAGGCTTCATTTTAGTAAGAAATTCATCAAGATTTTCTTTTTTAATTGATACATCAAATTCTAGAAATTTTCTAGAAACTCTAGTATCACGAATTGTGACATTCATTCCTGAACTAAGATCTCTTGACTGATGAAGAAGTTCAGAGGCATCTTTAGGAATGTAATTTTCATTTTTCAAATGAAGCATGAATCTATCCATAAAGTGAAGTTTTTTTATTTTCATAAATTTCTTCGTAATTTTTAATTAAATTTATATGAACTATATCAAGGATTTGGGTTACATGTCTATGATTGAAACTGTAAATGATGTAAAAAATTCATTTCTATCTAGAAGAGAAATTACATGCACTTTTGCTGGAGTTGGAGGAAAATTGAAAAAACTCGATGCAGTAGATATGATAAAAAAAGAATTCAAACTTGATGGGAAGATCATTATTCCAATAAATATGACAAATCATACTGGAAGGCCTTCAATTACAGGTACATTTTATGTGTATGACGATGAAAATCTTGCAAAAAAGCAAATTAATCCAGTTATTTTCAAGCGTTTAGAAAAAGCAAAAACTGCTGCAGAAAAACCTGCTGAGGTAAAAGAAGAAGCTCCACAAGAAAAGCCTGAAGAAGAGAAAAAAGAATCTAAACCGACTGAGGAGAAAAGCTAAAAATGGCAGGTAAAAAAGGTTCAAGCCCAAATGTTTACAAATATTATAAAATTGAGGGAGACAAAGTAACTAAAACTAGAAAAATTTGTTCACGTTGTGGAAAAGGCGTCTTTATGTCAGAGCATAAAAATCGTAAAACTTGTGGCAAATGTGGTCTAACAGAATTTGTACAGTAATTAAAATAATTTTTTCTTACGAAGTTTAGAGTTTTTTTCTTCTAGCTCTTCCATTTTTTTTAGAAGTGTTTTATTTAATTTTATTTTTGATAAAAATTCTGTTGATAGTTTAACTATGTTTGTATCCATAGTAATGTTTGTAGTAGGTAGATCTTTTTTAATCCAAAACTTTATTGTTTTATCCTCTAATTTGTAATCTTTAAAACCTGCAGGAAATTTTTTTGTAATATGCATTAATAATGTTCTATCATTAAAAACAGCTCTAGGTTCAAAAAGTCTTGTACTATCAGCGTAAACATTTTCAAATAGATTTCCTGAAATTTCGTCGGAAAGCAATTCCATTTTTGAAACCTTCCTTATCAAATCGAGATAATGTAAAAACTCATGGGCTAAAATGGCATGAATTGTTCCTTTCAAACCATATGCAATCAGAGGAGAAGAGATTTGAATTACAACTTGTAGTTGATTTTCAAAAATTAATGGGATAGTTCGTGCAAAAAGTATTCCATAATCATAGGAACTAGAGGAGGATAGGACGATAGACGGATCTACATAAGCAATAGGATAGTTTATGCCTGAAGCTTTCTCAATTCTGTCAATTCCTGAAACAGCCAAGGGGAATCTTTTCTTAATTAAATCAAAAATCTCATCTGGCAAAATTCCTTTTTTATGGGCTTCTTTAACTTTTATCAGCGGATCCATTGAAACATGTCGAAAACTTGATGAATCAAATATAATCTAAACTATGACGATTTATCAGTAACTCTTTTTTTACTACTTTGATTTATGACACTATCCTTCAATTCCGAAGTGAGGGGAAAATACAGTTCGAGGCAGGCTTGTAATATACCCTCACTTCAAAAATTAGTCTAAAAATGAATCAAATCAACTTTATGGAAATCAAACTCTTTACACCTACATTTGGTTCCTAGAAGATCACTTAGGTTAGGATTCACATTATTTCCTTCTACAAATCGCTTAATTGGAAGTCCACCATCTGCAGTAATCTTAAAAGAAAATGACTTTATAGAGGATTTTATTAATTTTATCTTATAGATAGATTTTTGATTTTTTTTATTAGGCTTATCAAAAACGGTTATAGGAGAATCTTTAAGTGTTTTAAGAAGTTCCAGATCTTTTTTTGGTAAGTTCTTTTCAGTCAATACAGATAATTCAATTGTGGATTTAAAAGGAATTACTAGTTTTGGGAGTTTAGAGATAATTTTTAGATTATGAATTTCAATTTCATCCAGAGCGTATTTTTTCTGTAATCTAGTTATTCTTTTCTTTGGGTTAAATAATTTAGCAAAAAATGGTCTGCCATTTCCTAAAACGAGACTATTTTTATCTTCACCACCAAACCATGTAATTTTGGTCTGGGTTCCAGAAAATTTATCAAATAAAAATTTCGAAATTTTTCCTTCCACACTAGTAAATTTTGAAAATCCATGACTGTCACATTGGAGGCACCCTTTTCCTTTACAATTACTGCATGGAGGTTGTTTTTGCGGCAATCCTCGATTTTTTTTAACATATCTCCCTGAAAAAATTAAAGTTCTAGTTTGTAATTCACATGAACCATCTTTAAAATTAAATGTCAAAGTTAAATCAGGATAAAGATAGTCTATTTTTTTCTTAGTTTTCTTTGCAAATTTTTTAGATAATTCTTTGGTTATGGCAGTTTTCACACTGTCAATTCCTTGAAGTTTAAATTTTGATCTAATCAGATCATCCCTATCCGTAACAGATGGTTTTAGAATTGCCCCCACTACAAATGATGAAAACTTGTAGTCAAAGGATTTTTCTAGCATTTTATTAATAACAGGTTGTAAATTTGAAAGGATTTTCTTACAAATATAACAATTTTTTGACGGTTTAGAGTGTAAATGATTTTTAATTTTTTTTCCCAATAGTTGATTTGACTTAAACCCCATTTTTTTTGCAAATAATCTACCTATACACTGTTCACAAAGGTCATATTCATTTAGAATAATTTTTGCTTCTGATACAGATTTATCAAAAATATTATTCCTCATGTTGATTTTTTGCTGAGAGTTCATTAGAAATTGTTTTGATTACTAGAGTAAAAATTCTATCCCAAGCCCATTCTTCTTAGGGCACCTTGCATCTGTCTTCCTTTAGATGCTTTCATCATATTTTTTGAATTTTTATAATTTTTTAAAAGTTCTTTTACTTCATGCTCCGGCCATCCTGAACCTCTTGCTATTCTTTTAATTCGTGATGCATTTAGCAAATCAGGATCGGCCTTTTCTTGTTTATTCATGCTTTGAATAATGTATCTCCATTTTTCCATTCTTCCTTCAACTTGGTCTAGTTGATCTTCTTTAACCATTCCAGAAAAACCTGGCATACTATCTAGTAATCCCTTGAGTGAACCAACTTTAGTAACTTCTTCAAGCTGATAAAAGAAATCATCCATGTTCATCTTTCCACTTGAGATTCGTTTAAGACGGACATCATCAGCTTCACTCTCAAGTCTTTTAGCAAGATCTAAGAGAGCTTGTAAATCACCCATTCCTAAAAGTCTTCCAACAAATCTAGTTGGAGAAAATTTTTCTATATCATCAATTCGTTCCCCTGTACCAATATACATTATTTGAGCTCCAGTTGCAGCTGATGCTGCTATGGCACCACCACCTTTTGCGGAGCTATCAAGTTTCGTAATAACAATTCCTCCTACTGGAACAATTTTGTGAAATGATTCAGCTTGAGAATAACACTGCTGGCCAATTGTTCCATCAATAATCAATAGGGCCAAATCAGGTTCAGCTACTTTGTTTATCTCAGTCATTTCATCAAGTAGATCTTTTTCTTCTTTGTGTCTACCGGCAGTATCAATTAGTATAATATCTAAATTAGATTTTTCAAAATGTTTTAGGCCATTTTTAACAATTAAAGGGGAATCTTTTGTTTTTTCTTCACCATAAACTTCAATGTTTTCTTTTTCACAATTAGTTTTGAGTTGAACTAATGCACCTGGCCTATAGGTATCTGCTCCTATTACACCCACTTTGTATCCTTGTTTAGTTAAAAATTTGGAAAGTTTTCCAGTAATTGTAGTTTTTCCACTTCCCTGAATTCCAAGCATAAGCACTTTGTTTAATTTTCCAGGTTTGAAGGCAAATTCGGTTTCATTACCTAAAAGTTTGGCTAGTTCATCATAGAGGATTTTTACAATGTGATCTTTTCTTGAAAGTCCTGGAGGAGGGGTTTCTTTAAGAGATCTCTCCTCTAGGTTTTTTGTTATTTCAAGTACTAACTTGACATTTACATCAGATTGTAAAAGAGCACGTTGTACGTCTTTTGATAGTTCTTTGATTAATTCTTCATCTATTCCTGATGAATTAACAATTTTTTTTATAGCTGCACGTAGATTAGTTTTAAGATTATCTAACATGTTTATCTAATTCAGCCTCCAGTATTTCAAATCTTCCTCTATATCCATCCCAAATTTTCTTTGATTTAACAATTTTAATTGGATATGAAAATAATGGACAGTCAGTAACAAATGTTTCAGCTTCGCCTCCTTCAAAACTTAGATTAAAACCATATTTTTGAGATAACTGATTTAAAGTTACCAAATCCTCATTTGTAATTTCTTTTCCTAACCAAGATTCATCTAATCCATCTGATGAAACACTTATTGGAATAAAATGAAATTTTGATTCTAATAAATTTTCCATGTATTCTTTTTCATTTTTTTTCCACAATGGAGAAATTAAAGTAATTCCTAAGCTTTGAGAAATTTGTTCGAATTGTTTTCTTTGAAACTCACTTAGAATTCCTCCATGTACAATTCCTTGAATTTTAAATTCTTCTTTCGCTTTAATTAAAATTTCTTCTAGAGTTTGTGCTTCACTGTTTGGATTTGTTGAATCAACCTTGATAGAAATTTGAGGAACATTCATTGATTCGGATTGTAGTTTTGTAAACTGTATATTTGGATAATGAAGTAAATGGCTTTCTTCAGATTGTGGGAAAATGGTAACTACACAGACTACCTCATGACCTTCCATTTTTGCTTTATAGATTGAGAAGGTACTGTCTTTCCCACCTGAAAATAAGACTGCTACTTTCATCAGATATGTTTGGGATAAGCACTATTTCATTTTTTGATTGTTAAAAATGAAAAGCCGTGGATGCTTCAAAACTCATAATCTTCATCATAAAATCAGACGGCTTTTCCAGTCATCATCAGCATCCAAACTTAAATGCACTTTTGGATTATTTTAGTCATTCAAGAATTTTTTTAATTGTATAGGTTAGGATGCTTTGATTCGCATAATCTTAGTTCGGTCCATGACTTTCCAATATTCAATGTCTTGACCTTGTTCGATTTTATCTTTAATTTCATCTTCAACTAATGATATGTCGATTGTTTCAAAGGATTCAGAATCCATGACTTGAATACCTGCATCTGTCATTGAAATAATCTGTCCAGTTCTTTTATCAATTAATGGAATATGTACTTGCATGCTAACTGGTCCAACATGTGGTCGTTTTTGGTCATCAAAGACTCCTACGGCAACAATTCTTGCTTTTGCAGCTCCATGTTTTCCAGGTTTACTTGTATCATATTCAACAATTCTACATGGTTCTCCACTTGGTTGATCTGAAACAGGCAATAAAATGTAAGAACCAATTTTTAATGATCCCAGATCAGAGGGTTTACTCATGCAAAGACAGAATTATGTTGTATATTTAACTTTTTTATTTTAGTTTTTCAAGAACGGAGAGACTTACAAGGTTTGTCATAGTTATTCCTTTTCTTCCAACATCACGTCTAGTCCTTTCACAATATTTGTTATCACTTTGATGACCCTGATCACTAGATACCTCTAAAACAACAATATTGTCATTATATGGAAAAGTAAACTTTGGTTCTTCATTGCAAAATAGATCCATACTACCAACACCTGCTTTGGCAACTTTATCTCTTTTAGCTACAACACTTGCTATTTCTCCAACATCTTCGTCTGAATCACTATAATCTAGATAATATACTGAAATTAAATTTGTTTTTCCTTCAGCCTCTCTTTCAAAAAGATCATCATTAATTCCAAAAACAAAAGATGGTTTTTCTTGTTGATGTTGTGCCAGTTCTTTTGTGATTTTTGTTTTGTCTTTAAATTTTGCTAAAATATAATGATTAGCAGATGTTGGAAAGTATGGCTTACTATCTTGAGAAAAAGTCGCCGTAACAAAAAACATATCTTCAATATTTCTTGAATGGGACCAAACTTCCTTTAATTCTACAGAGTTATGATTATGTAAATAAGGAGCACAAACATAACCGCCTGTCAACAAATTAGAATCCAATGCTTTGATCAAGGATCCTGTGGCATTATTTAATATTTATCGATCAGTTGTAGATTTGACCATGATCTGACGACTAAAATATTTTTTAAAATAAGGCTTTCTAGAGATTTCGATAGTTATTTAATACTTGAACACAGCGTCAATTCTGTCCCACGCTAGCTCAGCCTGGTAGAGCTTCCGGCTGTAGTTGTTGGCTTTTGGCTGACCGAATAACAGCCTATCAGGCATACAGAAACCGGGTTGTCGAAGGTTCAATTCCTTCGCGTGGGACGTACAAACAAATATTCAAAAGCATCTAAAAACACGTAACTTCATGAGCAGTGATGCATGGTCTAATCTAGACAAAGTTGACCAAAAAATAATCGAGATATTAAATAAAAATGCCCGAACACCTTCAAAAGAAATAGCAACTGAATTAAGGAAATCTGGACATGATGTATCAGACAGAACAATTAGAAAAAGAATCGAACGTTTAGAAAAAAGTGGAATTATCAAAGGATACAAAGCGGTTCTTTCAGATGTTTCTGAAACAAATGAATATGAAGCACTTTTCATCAAGTTCAAACCAACAAAATCTCTTGAATCAGTAAAAGAATCAATTAAAGAACATGTTATTGAGAAGCCAAATTATCTATTTGTGGCTAATCTTGATGGGGAATGGAATATGTTAGTAATTATGAAACTTGAACCAGGGACAAAAAGTATTACATCAAAAATCATTGAAAAGTTTTCAGATCAAGTAATTGATTATAGAATAAACAAATTAGATATTGAAAATATTAATTTGCTAAATATGTCTTTGTTACTATTATAAAATAGAATATTCTGATTCAGCAGTATTCATTGCATCTTTTAGATCATTTATGGTAAATGGTTTTTGAATAAACGCAGTAACTCCTGAGCTAATTGTTTTGTTTACTCGTTTACTTGTTTTATCATCAGCAGTAATTAAAATAATTTGGGATTCAGGATTTTCTTCTAAAATTTTAGCAGCTACAACGTCACCTTCTATGTCTGGCAGACCCATATCAAGTAAAAAGATAGGATTTTTTGAAGATTTAATTAATTTTTGGCCTTCTTTGATGGCTTCTTTTCCTGTTTCAAATGTCAATAAATTGTGATAACCCAATTTTTTCAAATGACTTTGTAGTTTAATTATCATCGATTTACTATCATCTACAATTACTATCGGTCTTACAACTTCTGTTACAGAAAATTGAAGTTTTTTTGATTCTTGAAATGCTTTTTTGGCTTCATCGTAATTTCCTGATTTAAGAAAACACTTTGCTGCACAGAGATATGCACTTTTTCCTTTGTAGTTATTTTCTTTTTTAGCAAAATTTAGAAATAATTTTCCTGCTTGCAGCGCTTCATCACGATTATCTTTACTTTGACGGGATTTGCATTCTCCAGCTAATACATAAAGTAAGCCAGCTTTTATCGAATCGACTTTTTTGTGTTTTTCTGCAAGATCCATAAAAAGATTGTAAGCGCTTATGTTTTGATGGTTTTGAAGATGGGTAAATGCTAAATCATAATCTAATTTTTTCTCTTTTACAAGCATGAATTTGATGCTGATTTTTTTTTATATTATATTATTGTAGTTCAAATTGAACATACCAGAGTGATAACACGAAAATCTTTTATGGATTTATTACTGCACGGCCAATAATTTTTCGTGCTTTAAGATTTTCGAGTGCTTCATTTGCTTCATCAATGGAATATCTTTTTGATATTACTGGTTTTATTACACCTTTCTTTGCTAATTCAATCAATTCAACCATGTCATCATAATTTCCAGTATATGCTCCCTGAATTGTAAGTGATTTTAGAGGAATTGTTACTAATGACAAGTCGAGGGAGCCACCAAAGAGTCCAACAAGTACTAGATTTCCTCTTTTACGTAAAACTGCAAGTGCAGTCTTTGCAGTTTGTGGTGCATTAACAAAATCAATAACACTATCTGCGCCTTTACCATTACAGATAGAAATTATTGTTTCAACTGTACCTCCTCCCCCGGTTGAAACAGAACCAACAACATTTGTATTAACAATAAAATCAGCTCCCATTTTTTTTGCAGTATCAAATTTTTTATCATCATTATCTACACAGATGATTTTTGCCTTTGTGATTGCTTTAGCAAGTTGTATTGCCATTAGGCCTAGACCACCAGCACCAATTATTACTAAAAATTCAGGAGAGTTTACATTTGCTTTTTTGACAGCAGTATAAGCTGTAAGACCTGAACATGCAAGTGATGTTGCTGCATCTAAATCAAGACCATCAATTTTTGCCAGATATTTGTAGTGAGGAACTTTTACAGTTTCTGCATATCCACCATCTTGAAAAAGACCAATTGATTTTGGTGCATCACAAAGATTTTCATTGCCTGCTTTGCATGCAGGGCATTCACCTTCACCTAACCAAGGATAAACTAGTACATTATCACCTACAGAAACTCCTTTTACATCACTTCCTATTTCAGCCACTGTTCCAACAATTTCATGACCAGGTGTTACAGGATATTTCACGCCTCTATCAGTAACTTTCAAAAATGTTCCATCGCCTAAATCGTATCCACCTTCCCATAGGTGCAAATCACTATGGCATACCCCAGCTGCCTTTACTTTTACAATGACTTCATTTCCACTAGCTTGAGTAGGTTCTAGTTCAGTTACCTGAAGTGGTTTATTTGGCTCGATGATTCTGGCTGCTTTCAATGCGGTACTGATTTTCTATTAATAATATAAGAGTTGACTGGGAGGGACAAAAAAATAGAGCCCCTAGATATTATTGAATCAGATACTTTGAGTATTTATGAGTGAAGAACAGACAAAAATCGGAATATCTCAGGCACCAATCAATATTCTATTTGATAGGGAAAATATTTCAAAAAAAGATGTTTGGGAGATTGACATTATTAAAATTTTAGAATTATTAATTAAAATTCTAAATCAAACTGGAAAAAAAGACCTAAGAGTAGCAGGTATGGCCGCATTATCATCATCACTCATTCATAGAATGAAAGTAGAAAGTATTTTTGCTTTGCAAAAAGCTGCAATGGAAAAAAAGCCGTTAACTCAACGTGTTGATTTGGATATAGACATGATAAACATGCCTTATCGGCACGAGTCAACATACCCAGTAACCCTAGATGAGCTTTTGAATTTACTTGAGAATCTTATAGGAACGATTGCCAATCCTCGTTCTCGTAAAGGAAAGAATCTAAGTTTTGAACCCATTGAAGCACCTGATTTCAAAGACTATTTTATTTCGCTTGAAAATATTATTGGAAAATATGAAGAACTCATCACTAACAAGATCAAAAATACAGGCACGGGAATGCTTAAGGATATAGTAACTGATCTTGATACAATTGACTCAATCAGATGCTTTTTTGCCATCCTATTTCTTGCAAGAGACCAAAAAGTGGATTTAGAGCAGATAGAAGATGACATCAAGATCACTCTAATCAAAGAGAAGTTTACAACCTGATCAAAGATGGATAAAGGATTCTTTTAAGTAGATTATATCAAAGGTGAAATAAATGGGAAAAATTGAAAATGAAGATGAGGCAACTGCTAGAATTGAGGCAGCCTTATATTCTGCTGGAAGGCCTTTGAGTATTGAGGAATTGATTAGGGCCTCAGGTACAGAATCTAGAACAAAAACGCTCAATTTATTAAATATTATTATGAAAAAAGCAAAGTCGTCATTTAAGGCAATTGAGATAATAACTCTTCCAGATGATTCTTATGTATTTCAATTAAAACCAGAATATAGTGCAACCATTAGACGATATGCTTCAAAACCAATTTTACAAAAAGCTACTCTAAAGACGCTTTCGTACATTGCATACATGCAACCAATTTCTTCAAAACAACTTGTGGAAACAAGAGGTTCTGGGGTTTATTCACATCTAAAAGAATTAAGACAACTCGATTACATACAACATGAAAATGTTGGAAGACTTAGAATCTATAATACCACTACAAAATTTAAAAAATATTTTGGAATTGAAGGAGATGCCGATTTACTAAAGCAAAAACTTTTCAAAAGAGTAAGAAAAGCACATCCAATTGTCATTCCACAAACTACTGCACCTCAGGCATAATTTTTTGATTTTTGTATAAGAAAATGCGTGAGTTTAATTCCTAAAATCAGATAATTTTCGTTTTGTATAAATTAGAGTAGTTCAAACGCATCATATGAAGATGTCAATTGAGAATCTAGCTACAAGTAAAATTACTGGCGGAAGAAGACACCCATTACGAATTAGACGAAAATATGAAACAAATAGATATCCTAATGAAGCTTTAACTGGACCTGCATCAACGGTAACTAGAAAAGTTCGTGGTAAAAATCAGAAAACTGCATTAAAAACAATTGATTTTGTAAATTTAGCAATTCCAAATGCTAAAGTTAAAAGATCAAAAATTGTTAAAGTTTTAGAAAATCCAACAAATAGTGATTATCAAAGACGTGGTGTTATAACTAAAGGTGCAATTCTTGAAACAGAGGATGGAAAATGTAAAGTTGTTTCAAAACCTGGACAACATGGTACAGTTAACGCAGTTCTCATTAAGTGATTAAATGAAAGATTACGAACATGTCGTAGTCTGGCTGGATTATTTTAATAAAAATTTACCACGCGATAAAGGAAGAAAACTTACAAAAGAAAAATGTATTTTTGATCCATCCTTAAAAGAATTAAGCGATGCTGCAAAATCTGCTGGATTAGAACTTACAGAAACAAATGAAAAAGCCAGATTTCCAAAAAGACCCTATGTCAGATCAGGATATATCGTTATTCCAAAAAACGGTCCAAAGACAAAAATTTTAAACAAAATTTCTGAAAAATTAGTTGCCAAGAGAGCAAAGCAGTCAAAATAATATTCTATCTAGCTTCTTGCTAAAGGAAAGTTGACAGAAGTCTATGATAATGATAGAATAATTTTAACAATAATTGCAGGAGGTAGGCGAAATTATGCATTTAGCCAATAGTGGCAGAGTTATCGTTAGACTTTCAACTACATTGAAAGAAGGTCAGATACTTTGTGACGAAAAAAGTAGTAAGATAGCAAAAGTTACGGAAATGATAGGGCCAGTTGCAAAACCATATGCATCTGCTATTCCGTTAACTAACAGCGTAAAAAAATACATTGGAAAAAAAGTTTTTGCACTTACAACCTCTCCTGTAAAAAAATACAAAAAATTCAGGAGAAAAAGAAATGAACGCAATTGAAATACAAAAATGCTGTCCTGAATGTGAATCATCATTAGTTGATGACATTCAGAATGGTGAAAGGATTTGTTCGGGATGCGGCGTAGTCGTTGAAGAACAAATGGCAGATAGTGGTCCAGAAGCAACAAGTAGTAACTTAGAAGACAAGATGAAACTTGCAAGAGCGACAGGACAAACAACATATTCCCAACATGATTTGGGAATTACAACAGAAATTTCTATTAGCACCAAAGATTTCAGTGGGAAATCAATCAACTCTGAAATGGCAAACCAGATGAATAATCTGAGAAAATGGCAACAAAGAGTAAGAGTATCTTCTCCAAGAGAAAGAAGATTATCAAACGTACTATCAAAAATTGGAGAAACTTGTAAGGCACTTGGCCTATCAAAAAATGTACTTGAGACTTCGTCTATGATTTATAGAAATCTAGACGGAAAAGTAGATGTAAAAGGCAAATCCGTAGCAAGTATTACAGCAGCAACCATTTTCATGGCATGTAAACAATGCGATGTTGTCCGTTCCCTCGATGAAATATGTGCAGGAATTTGTACAGTAAAAGATCTCAAAGCAAAAACAAAACTTGCAGCAAAATACTATAGAACTATGGTAATGGAGCTTGGAGCATCTTCAACACCCGTTGTAACAATGGACAAGTACATCTCAAAAATTGCAAATCTAACAAAAACAGATGTACGAGTCGAGCGACTTGCATTAGAGATTTCAGAAAAGACTAAAGACAGAAACCTTGCTGATGGAAAAGCTCCTAATGGTATTGCGGCAGCATATCTTTATGTTGCATCAGTATTGCTTGGACAAAATGTTCTTCAAAGGGACGTTTCAAGTGTTGCAGGAGTAACTGAAGTAACGATTCGAAATAGATGTAAAGAAATCCTAACTTGTTACAAATTATGCGTAACTCTACGACCATCACTAGCCTAAAACAAAAATCCACCCCCTTTCTTTATTTTTAAATCTGAACTAGTAATTCTATAAATTTAGAATAAGTCCTTAGGAGAAGCTAAAATTCGTCTGTGTTATATAGTGAAAAAAGATTATTGATTTCATGGTAGTTTTAGAGATTAAAGACCTTCATGTAAAAAGAGATGGAAAAGAGATTCTCAAAGGCGTTAATCTAAAAACTGGTCCAGGTGAAGTTCATGCAATAATGGGACCTAACGGTTCTGGAAAAAGCACTCTAGCTTACACATTACTTGCACATCCAAAATATGAAGTAACACAAGGAGACATTCTACTTGATGGAGAAAGTATCTTAGATCTTAAAGCTGATGAACGGGCAAAAAAAGGTCTGTTCTTAGGTTTTCAATATCCAACGGAAGTATCAGGTGTTGGGTTTTCACATTTTCTTAGAACATCTTACAATGCATTAAGTAAAGCACTGCAAGGTGATGACCGTGAAGTTTTCATTACAGTAAGAGAATTTCAAAATTATTTGAAAAAAAATATCAATGCTGTTGGATTAAAAGATGATTTCTTAGCAAGATATCTTAATGAAGGATTTTCTGGTGGGGAAAAGAAAAGATCTGAAGTATTACAAATGTCAGTGTTAAAACCAAAAATTTCAATTTTAGATGAACCAGATTCAGGATTAGATATTGATGCAGTACAAGCTGTTGCAAAATCAATTAGTCAAGTGTCTGGAAAAGATTCTACAACAATAATAATCACTCACTATGCTAGAATCTTAAATTTTCTAGACAAGTTAGATTTTGTTCATGTCTTTGCTAATGGACAGGTAATAAAAAGTGGAGATGCAACCTTAGCTGCAGAGCTAGAGAAGAAAGGATATGAGTGGATACTTGAAAGTCAACCTACACCATAAAAATTCTAAAACTAAGTATACTTTTTTATTCACATAGTTTGAAAGAAAAGTCATGGAATCAAGTGAAGAGGTAGAAAGAAAGTTCTTTTTCAATTTTTCATTCTTCAAAATTGACCCAAAATGGAGATGGATGGCAGATTTGGCCAAAGAAGAATCTGCTAAAGAGTTAGAAATTGTTGTTGCAAATTCAGGTGTTAGGTTTAGAGCATATTCAACTTTGGGTTTGCGTGATGATGCAGATTTTATGTTCTGGTTTGCAGCTGAAACAGTAGAAGAGATTCAAGATGTTATTTCAAAGATTTACCTTACGGTTATAGGAAAATATCTCATTCCATCTCATGTTTATCTTTCATCAACTAGACCCTCAATTTATGCAAAAACTGGAAGGGTTCCTTCATTTGTTGCAGGAGAAGAAGCACGTCAATATGTGATAGTTTACCCATTTACTAAAACAAGAGAGTGGTATCTGTTACCAGTTCAACAAAGACAAAAAATGATGGAAGAGCATATTGAAGTTGGTAAAAGCTACCCACAAGTAATTTTGAATACAACTTACTCTTTTGGTATACATGATGAAGATTTCATGTTAGCTTTTGAAACGGATGATCTTCATGCATTTCAAAACCTCATAATGGATTTAAGGGGAACTCAAGTTTCAAAGTATATTGCATTAGATATACCAATGATTGTTTGTGTGAAAAAGGATATTATTCCACTAATATCCAGTCTTGGTTAATGGATGCACTAAAAGAATGGGCAGCTATAGTTACTGCACTTGAAAATGGTAAGCAAACAGTAATTTTAAGAAAAGGTGGAATTTTAGAAACTGCATCAGGTTTTAAAATTGAAGCAAAAAAATTTCTTTTGTTTCCAACATTTGAGCATCAAGAAGAAAAAAACCTAAAAGAAAAATTTCATAATTATTTAGATGTGGTAAAACAAAATCGTCCTCAAAATGAACACAACAAAATTACATCATATGCAGAAGTAATTGATGAAGTAGATATTGAATCTCAAGAAAAAATCAATGCTTTGTCAGATTTTCATATTTGGAGTGATTCTTACATTGATGAACGAGTTAATTGGATGTCTGAAAAACCTATCAAAGCAGTTTTTCTCAAAGTATATAAAATTCCAGAAAAAGAAATTCCAATAAAATCTGAATATCATGGTTGCAAATCTTGGATAAACATAAATGAAGATATTCAAACAGGAAAAGCAGTTTTGAGTGATGAAGAAATAAACTCAAGATTACAAAAATTCAAGGATATAGTAAATTGAAATACAAAAAATTAGGAAAAAGTGGAATTAAGATTTCTGAGATAGGATTTGGTGCATGGACTATTGCATTAAACTGGTGGGGAAAAGAAATTGATGAAGACGAAGCTAAACGTATGTTAAAAAAAGCATATGATGTGGGAATTAATTTCTTTGAGACTGCGGATATGTATGGTAAAGGAAAAAGTGAAAGATTGATTGGGGAAGTCTTCAAAGACATGAGAAATGAAGTTGTTATTTCAACAAAATACGGGTATGATTATGAAAATGTCAAGCAAATTGGTCACAATGAATTACCACAATTTTTTGATACAAAATTTACTGAAAATGCTTTAAAAAATAGCTTAGAACGATTACAAACTGATTATATTGATGTTTATGGTTTACACAATCCAAAGTTGCGTCATATTCGAGATGATATGATTTTTGATACACTTGATAAAAAAATTGAGGAAGGAAAAATCAAAACATGTCAAATAGCATTAGGACCTGCAATCGGGTGGACACAAGAAGGAATGGAGGCCATGAATAGAAAAAATGTTTCTGCTGTTCAAACAGTTTACAATATTTTAGAGCAAACTCCGGGAAACGAGCTAATTGAAAATGCTGTACAAAAAGATGTAGGTATTTTAGTTAGAGTTCCAGATGCATCCGGTATTCTTACAGGAAAGGTTACTGCGGAAACAAAAATTAGTGAAAAAGATCATAGAAAAGAGCGCACACGTGAATGGAGAAAATCAGCAATGCATAAAGTAGAACAGCTTAGACCTATTGCTGAGAGAAACGGCCTCAATATTACTGAACTTGCGATTAAGTTCATTTTATCAAAAAAGGCTGTCTCATCTGTATTGCCTACAGTAATTAGTGTAGAAGAAATTGAAATGTTTTCAGCTATGTCAGATGGAAAATATATTCCTGATTCTGATATGAAGGAAATTGATGATTTGTACAATACTTGGCCTTCATATGAGCTAAAGGCTACACCTCAAACTACATAATATATTTTAGAAAGTAGAAATTTTTTATGCAGGAATTTTTTCTTCTAAAGAAAAATTCTGTTCAACAAAGTATTCTACACGAGTTTTTTTGAATTCACGTGCACTAAATAGAATTTTGTATTCATCTACATTTATCTGGTTTTGAATAGTTTTTGCCATTTCTTTTGCTTCGTCTTCAGATTTGCAATGAATCATTGAAAATACATTATATGGCCAATCAGCATATACTGGTCTTTGATAACAGTGACTCACTTGTGGAAATGCCCCAAGTTTTGCACCAACCTCATCTATTCTATTTTCAGGAACCTGCCAAACAATCATACCGTTTGCAACAAAGCCAACATCTCTGTGACGTAAAATAGCAGCATATCTTCTCATAACTCCAATTTCTTCATAGTGTTTTAGCTTTTCAAATACTTGCTCTTCACTAATTCCAAGTTTTTGTGCTGCATTTAGAAAAGGTCTATCAACAATGTCTAAATCTTTTTGAAGTTCTCTGATAAATTTTTTGTCTTCTTCAGTTGCTTCAAATTTTATATCTTGTATCTTTTTCTTTTCTTCAGAAGGCTTTACTTCATGTTTTTTTTCATCAACCATGTCTAGTTTAACCCCAATTTTGAATAATTGTATTGTTGGAAGTAATCTTACTTTTTTAATTCCTTCAAGTTTTTGAAATTTTTCAACTTCAGTTTTAAGATCTGAGCCGGGTGGAACTGCCAAAGTAAACCACAAGTTAAACTCATGATTTCGTTCATAGTTATGACTTACACCGGGATGACGATTAATCTGTTGAGCAACAAAATCAAGTTTATCGGGTTCTATTTCCATTGCAATCAATGAGCTTTTGTATCCTAGTTTTCTTGTATCAAAAATTGCACTAAGCTGTCGAAGGACTCCAATTTTTTTTAAATTGATTAATCTTTCCTTAATTACTTCAGGAGTAACACTGAATTTTTTGGCAATTTCATTATATGGTTGAGTAACCAAGGGAAAAGTCCATTGTATCTCATTTAGAATTTCTTTATCTAAATTATCCATCGTAGCCAATATTACACTCAATTTCTTTTTCAATTAAAAATGTAGCTAGATTTTTTGAATCTATAAATAGAATTTCAAAGGTGGCAAATCGTTGATAGTAGATCTTAATCTAAAAGGAAATTTAGTTATAGTTGTAGGTGGAGGAGCAGAAGGATATAAAAAAGTCAATTCGTTGCTAACACAAAATTGTAAGATTCTAGTAATTAGTGATAAAGTAAATACTCAATTATCAAATTATATTAAACAAAAAAAAATTCAATTTAAAAAAACTAAACTAAAAGATGCTAATTTTATTTCAAAATACAAACCGTTTCTTGTTATGGCTACAACTAATAATAAAGAGCTTAACAGAAAAATTATTCAAAAAGCAAAAAAAATGAAATGTTATGTTTATGCAGCTGATGATCCAGAAGTTAGTGACTTTGCCCATCCATCTGTAATTAACATAGAAGATACCGTTCAGATTGCAATTTCTACTGGAGGTAGAAGTCCTGCGATGGCTAGAAAACTAAAATTACAAACAGAAAAGATCTTCAAAAAAACCATAAAAAAAGAAGACATATTCCAAATAAAATTACAGCAGATCGCCCGAGATTCTGCAAAAAAAATAATCCCTACTCAATTAGAGAGAAAAAAGTTCCTGTATACAGTATTACATGATAAAATGATTAAACAGTTAATAAAAGATAAAAAACTAAAAAAGGCGCAACAAAGGACAATGTTGATGTTAAGGGAGTGGAAATGAGTCAAAATATTATTAATGCAAGAGTGACATTTCGTAATTCACCAATTCATGTTCTTGAGAAATTTACATTCAAAGATATTGAGCACGCCTATTCACATTTTAAAAAACATTCAGGATTAACCGAATGTGTTATCTTACAAACTTGTAACAGAGTAGAGTTGTTTGCTACTGGAAGAGATTTTGATCTTGAAAAAATTAAAAAAACATGGGCATCGCTTGCAGGTCTAGAAGATTCTGCATTCAAAGAGAATTTAGAGCTAAGTGAAAATGAAGAAGTTTATCATCATTTGTTAAAATTAACTTCTGGTCTTGATTCAATGGTTTTAGGAGAAGAACAAATTCTAGGACAAATAAAAAATTCTATTACTGCAGCAAGACATGCAAAGTTTTCAGGTGAACGACTTAACACATTATTTGATAAAGCAATTAGAATAGGAACTAGAGTACGAAATTCAACTGGAATTAGTAAAGGGGGAATATCTGTAGGGTCTATGGCAGTAAAACTTGCAGAAGAAAATGTTGATGAGTTAAAAACAAAGAAAATTTTGTTGATTGGAACAGGAGAATCTGCAACTCTAGTTGCAAAATCTCTTAAAAAAAGAGGTTATGAGTTTTTTATTTCGAGTAGAACTATGGAAAGATCAAAAGCGTTTGCCGAAACACTTGGTGGAAAACCAATCAGATTCGAAGATGTATTATCTAGTTTTGATAATTATGATGTTTTGTTTGTAGCAACTGCTGCCCCTTATTTTCTTGTTACATTTGATAGAATCAAACATGCAATGGATTCAAAACAATCAGGTATTATGATTTTAGATTTGTCAAATCCTAGAACAGTAGATGAAAAGGTGGCAACTCTTCAAGGAATAAAATTGATGAATCTTGATCAAATAGCAGAAATGGTAGATAAAAATATGAGAAGTAGAATAGGCAAGGTTTCAACCGTTGAAAATATAATTAGCGATGAATTACCAGTAGTTGAGGCGTCAATGAACCGACTAGAAGCAGAGCCAATTGTTAAGGATGTATTCAAAAACATAGATTCACTTCGAGTAAAAGAATTACAAAAAGCACTTCAAATGTTAGGGGAAACTGACGAAAAGCGAGTAAAAATTATTGAAGAGTTAACAAAGGCAGTTGTTGAAAGTATTGTTTCAGCTCCAATGAATAATCTTAGAAAGGCATCAGAGCAAGGAAACCCAGAATTGCTTGATGCTGCAAGTAAACTTTTTGATTATAATAAAAAAGACTAGTAATTTTTCAGACTAGGATTATATAACTAAAAAATAGATTTTTGGCATGTCATATTTTCCTAATAGACGTCTTAGAAGATTAAGAAAGAGTGAAAAAATTCGAGAGCTAGTACAAGAAACTAGACTGTCAACAAAAGATTTCATTTGTCCTGTTTTTATCCAAGAAGATTTGAAGGAACCAGTAAAGATTGATTCTATGCCTGGAATTGAAAGATTTCCACTTGAAAAAGTAAATGAAGAAGTAGGAAGGATTTCAGATTTGGGCATTCCAGCAGTAATGCTTTTTGGACTTCCATCAACAAAAGATAATTCTGGAAGCTCATCATATGATGAAAATGGTATTGTTCAAAAAGCAATATCTGAAATTCAAAATAATTTTGGAGAAAAAATTGCAATTATGGCAGATGTTTGCCTGTGTCAGTATACTACATCAGGTCATTGTGGAATAATTAAAGATAATAAAATTGATAATGACTCTAGTATTGAAACTCTAGCAAAAATTGCAGTTAGTCAGGCAAAAGTTGGAGTTGATGTAGTGTCACCTTCTGCTATGATGGATGGTCAGGTAATGGCAATTCGACAAGGATTAGATGATGCAGGATTTTCAGATGTGGCTATTATGTCACACTCTGCAAAACATCGCTCTTCATTTTATTCACCATTTCGTAGCGCAGCTGAATGTGCACCACAGTTTGGTGATAGAAAAACCTACCAAGTTCCTTTTACTAATTCACAAGAAGCTATGAGAGAAGTTGAGATGGATGTTAATGAAGGAGTAGATATCGTAATGATAAAACCTGCATTAGCATATCTTGATCTAATCGCTGAGTCAAAAAAGAGATTCAATGTTCCTGTTTCTGCTTATAGTGTATCTGGTGAATATTCCCTCGTGAAGGGAGCAGGAAAGCAAGGATGGATTAAAGAAAATGACATCATTACAGAAATTCTCTATTCCATTAAACGAGCTGGTGCAGATATGATAGTAACATATTTTGCAAAATCTGGTGCAGAGATTCTTAATGAATAGATAATGAGAGATGAACAAAGATTTGAAATTGAACGTGCATTTGATCTATTACCTCATGTGGTAGGTGCTAGTTGGGCAGTAATTTGGTTTAGACTAAATGGAATCAAAAATCCTTCAAGAGAGGAATTTTACGAGAAGGTTTTAGAATATTTTGATTTGCTAAATCCCCTCTTTGACTCATTTCATAGTACTTCTACTTTAGAGGACATGAACAAATACATCAAATTACGTAAAAACCAAGAAATTAAGAATATTAAAGAAGGAAAAAACAAAGAAATTGAAAAACGATATGAAAGGTATATTGATTATGGTTAAAAATCTTTTTTCAAATCGTTTAGAAATTTTTTAATTACTTTTGTTCTACGTTTTGCTTCTATTTTTCCATATTTTGTATTCATCTTTGATTCAAGAACAAGTAATTTTTTAAAAAAATGGTCTACAGTCCATTCATGATCATCTGGTTTTCTAAATGAACAAAAGGGATCACTTGAATTATAAAAGGATCTTTTTTCTGCTCCGCCTACGGCAAAAGTTCTAGCAATTCCTATAGCACCTAAAGCATCAAGTCTATCTGCATCTTGAAGAATTTTTCCTTCAAGTGTCTTTGGAGTTTTATTTTTTGAAAAGCTATGACTTTCTATTGCATCTGAAATTATTTTTATCTCATCATCGGAATAAGGTAATTTTTGAAGGATTTTTTTTGCTTTTATGGCACTTTTTGTAGAAGATGTTTTTGATCGTTTGTCAGATTTTGGAAAAGAAATAATATCATGTAATAATGCTGCAGTTAGAACAAGTTTTGTATTTGCTTTTTCTTTTTTACAAATTCTTTCTGCATTTGAATAAACTCGTAAAACATGTTCAAAATCATGTGCAGGATCATTTTTTACCATCATTGCTTTTACTTGGTTACGCAAGATTGTCAGAGGTTTCATTAGAATCTCCAAATTTTTGGTTTTACAAACTTTAATTTTCTTTTAGTAATAAGGATGCCCCAATCTATACATGCAAATAAGATGACTGCTCCAATCCCTATTCCATCAGCTATTAGTATTCCAGCGTAACGATCCTCAAATAGTTGTAAGAATGGCGTTAAAACAACATCGCTTATAGAAAGCATGGTGTAATAAGAAAGCACTCGCCCTAACCAAAAACCGATGTAAAGGCCAATGCTTTTTGCACGCATTAGCCCATATGCAACAAAAAGCATATTGCTCGGGAGTGGAGTTGCTGCAAACAGGAATGAGGTAATGACATATCCAAATTTTCTTTTATTAAGAAAATTTCCTATGATGTCAAGATTAGATTTCTGCTCTTTTCCCACAAATCGACGAAAAAGATGACTAATTCTTTTTAGAATAAATCTGCCAACAGTTGCCCCAGTGGCACCTACAAGTGCCAGGGTAAGAATGTCAAGAGTGGGATCTAATGCAAGAAATGAAGAAAGAACTATCCAGGATGGAGGCATTAAAAGTGGTGCAGCATTAATGCCTAACAACAAAAAGAAGATACCAATGAAAGAATAATCTGCAATTATTTCAAAAATATCACTCATTTTTCATCATCAAAGTTTCCATTTCTTCATCTAAACGCTTGTATGGGTTTTTCTCAAGGAAAAATTGTAAAAATTACCAAGAAATTGTAGAAAATACATGATTTAGGATAAAAAGATCAGGATGTTCAAAAAAATGAACAGATTTTTCAATATCTTTATATTCAATTTTGTCGTAGCTGGTGTGTGACCTCCTCAGCTTGGAAATGTTTTCGTTGCGATCTAACATTCAAAGAAGAGGATCATGCAAAACTACATCAAGAAATTTCAAAACATTCTGTTAGAACTGTAAAAGTTATCACAGCTTGAAAATTTAATTTTATTTCAATAAAATTTCCCAGTTATTTTATAATATAGAAAGTGCAGGAGGTGGGATTTGAACCCACGAACCCCTAAAGGAAAGGATTTCCTATGTCATAATCTTGAGTCCTTCTCGGTTGACCGGGCTTCGATACCCCTGCAACTTCTGCGAAACATTCATGTTAAAAAAAGCTTTATAATTAGCACAAAAAGATGGCACATAATGGCTAACGTAACAACTGAACAAGCTAAGAACATGCGAAATGGAATTGACTTGGAAGGAACCGTAGAAAGAAAAGGAGAAACACGTACAGTTAACAAAAAAGCAGGCGGTACAATTGATGTTTGTGACGCATATATTGTTGATGATGCTGGTGAAATCAAACTTACTCTATGGGGAGATGATATTCCAAAAGTAAGTGATGGTTCTAAAGTAAAAATCACAAACGGTTATACCAACACCTTCAAAGGAGAAGTATCTCTCACGAAGGGAAAATATGGTCAACTAGAAGTACTTTCATAGGTATTTTTGAACTATAGTAAAATAACCTAGTATTTTATTTTCTTTTTCTTAATTTTGATCTTTTCTTTGGTTTTGCTTTAATTTTTCTTGTTTTAGATTTTACCTTTGATCTTTTCTTTGGTTTTGCTTTAATTTTTCTTGTTTTAGATTTTACCTTTGATCTTTTCTTATTAGATTTCTTTCTTTTTTTAGATGAGAGTTTTTTACTTATTTTTGAGAGGTTAAGTTTGGCAGATTCTTCTTGTTTTGCTTCTCTTTCTATCTTCTTAGATAAACGAATTGTTGTTTTTCTACTTGATTTGATGAGTTTTTGAAGATCAGGTTTTGAATGTGTTTGTTTTTTAATTTTAGTTGCTAATTTTGCACTAGATTTTTTATAATCTTCTATTCCTTTAGAAATTTTTTTTGCAGTATTACTTCTTTGCTTGATTTCATCAACTAGTTCGTCTATTCTATCAGTAATAATTCGAAGTCTTGCAATTGCCTGGTTTTTTTCTTCATCAGAATCTGCAAAAGAAACATCCTGTTCTGCTTGTTCTTTAGCCTCATTTTCACGTCTGAGGGCTTCTTGGGCGTTAGTAATCAAACGTTGAATGCTTTCTTGTTGGGCCATTCGTTGAGTAAGAATTCCAGAAACATCTTCTAACTGCTCTTTTGAGGAATCAATTCTTCGTTGGAGAGAAACTAGACCAGAAACAGACCTATTAGCCAAAGATTTGGTTTTTAGAAACTCTCTTTCGTCTTTTCTTCGTAGTTTGGATGCCTCTTGTTTTCTTTGTTGTAATAGGACTGCTTTTCTTGCTAGGGATGCCAATGATATTTTTGAGTAATTTTACTGGAATAAATTATTCTTATAATCATGATTTGACATATCAGTTAAGATTTTTCCATTAGATTTTGAGCTAAAATTTACATTTTATAAATAATTTAAGAAATATTAGTTCATGATACGAATAATTAAACGAATATGGAATTTCACCCTTCTCAAATACCTATAAGCAAAACCTTTGATGTAAAAAACGAAAAGGAAGCTGAAGAGGCTGCTGAAGAGATGGTAAAATTGGGATTTTCAAGTAATAAAACTGGTTTTAAGGTTCTAATGCCCAAAGAAAATAAAATTGCTAAAGGAATTGGCTACATCATAACTTCAAATATCAATTATGGTTTAAGAAAGACCAATCAAGAACGAGATCTTAGATATTGGACATATCATAATGACAAAGATCATTATGCTATTGTTTTGATAAGTGAAAAAGTTTTTGATGAATTAGGTTTTTGATACTTCAAAATCTTTCAAAATTTTAACTTTCTTAGCTATTACCCCTGCTAACATAATTCCTAAAATTGTTCCACCAATTACATCCATGGGAAAATGGTGAATAACATAAACTCTACTTAATGACACCAATAAGGGGTATAGAAATAGTAGGTAACATCCCCTAGGGAATCTTTGAGAAAGAGCAAATCCAAGAATAATACCAAATATTGTTGCTCTAGCTGCATGCCCTGAAGGATAAGATGCGTTAAAGCTTCCTTCACAGAATAATGCAAATGTGTCTTGGCTTAATTCAATTGGAAAAGGAGTTCCTTCATAATCTAAGATTGGTCGATCTCTATCAACTCCACATTTGATATATCCAGTAAGAAGTGTAGATAAAACCAATAAAATCATTAATGCCAATCCAATTCTCCTCGTTTTTTTAATGATTAGCAGTATGATTGAAAAAATTAGCATATAGTAGACATCGCCAAGCTCAGAGATTGACTGCATAATAAGGTCTAATGCCGCATTACCTGCAATTGACTGAAAGTACTGACTAACAGATTCATCAAAATCTTGAGTTACTTCCCAATAAACTAACAGAGTGACGAAAACAAAAGCCAATATGGTAATAACGAAAGGTCTAGAACGAATATCAAATAGGAGTTTTTGCAATTATGTAACCCTCAATTGTATCATTTTTAATTTTTCTCAATAATGATAAGTTAATTCGTGGTAATAGATGATTGCTCTAACATTATTCATTACTGAATCTAAAAGGACAGTCAATTGAAATGAAAACTAAATCAAAATTCTGATCGGCTTAAAGATTTTAACCCGGTAAAAAATAGGAAAAACATGAAACTGTTAACTTTAGATGATTTTGATCTTAAGGGAAAAACTATCTTCTTACGTGTAGATATGAATTGTCCATTTGATCCTAATACAATGGAAATTTCAGGTACAAAAAGAATTGAAGAAGCAACTACAACAATAAATGCCATCAAAGATTCAAAATTAGTTGTAGCATCTCATCAAGGCAGAGTAGGAAACAAAGACTATACTGGGATGGAAAAGCATGCAGAAGTTTTAGAGAAATTATTGAATCGAAAAATAAAATATGTTCAAGACACAATCGGAGTAGCTGCACAAAATGAAATAAAAAATTTGAAAGATGGAGAAATTTTATTACTTGATAATCTCAGACTTTGTGCAGAAGAAAATTATGAATTTTCTCCTGCAGAAGCTGCTAAAACAATAATGGTTAAAAGATTAGAAAAATTATTTGATCTTTGTGTATTAGACTCTTTTCCAAGTGCGCATAGATCTCATCCTTCAATTGTTGGATTTGCACATGTATTACCAGCTTGTGCAGGCAAAATTGTTGAAAGAGAAGTTAAAAAACTAGATGAAATAATGACAGTTGCAAAAGCACCTCATGTAATTGTTCTTGGAGGATCAAAAGTTGATGATAGACTTGAAGCAATTAAAATGCTGATTAAAAAAGGGAGAGCAGATCATGTTTTGCTTACTGGTATAATCGGTAATGTGTTTATGAGAGCTCAAGGTCGCATTAGATCTCCTTTAGGGATTAAACGAGAAGACGAAATCATATCAAAGGCTCATGCCCTTATTGGTGAATACCCTGATGTCTTTTCGACACCAGTTGATGTTGCAGTGGACAAGGATGGTTCAAGAGTAGAATTAGACGTGAGAGACCTCAACAAAGAAGATACAATATATGATCTTGGTCCAAAAACTGTTGAATATTATAACAAGATGATTTCAGGTGCAGGAACTGTTTTTATTAGTGGGCCACCAGGATTTTTTGAAAAAGATGAATTTAGTTTTGGTACAAAAGGAATTCTAGAAGGAGTTGCAAATTCTATGGCAACTACGATTGTAAGTGGTGGGCATTTGACTTCTGCTCTAAAACGCTATGGATTAGTAGATAAAATAGATCACATCAGTACTGCAGGTGGTGCGCTTGTACTATATTTGACAGGAGAAATACTACCGATGATTCAGGTTTTAGAAGAAGCCGCACATCGTCACAAGTCTAAATAGCTGCTTTACAGTCAGAGTTTGTACAAATTCTAGGTTCTAATTTTCCCAAATAGTTTTCACTGTTACAAGATGTACATTGAATTTTTTCAACAGGATCGAATATCTTAAGCCAGATTGTAGTAAAGTTTTGCGCAATATTTCTTACAATACCTGAATCACAAATTTCAAGAAAATATTTTTCCATGTCATCAATTGTCCATGACTTATCAATATCTCCATTATTTCTTATTATTTCAAAAATTTCATCATTCGTAAATTTTTTTTCTGGATCATTAAATTTCTCATAAATAATTTTTTTAATTTGATCTTGGATTTTCACAGTGGGTTGGAAGTCACTCAACTCAGTATAGTTTAGATGCTTCTTCTTTTAAATCATCAAAGGAAGATGAATTTTCCATTTTTTTGGCTAGATAAGAGTATAAACCGAGCTTTAAGGTTTTTAATGATAATAATGCACATTTAATGCGTACTGGACTCTGTTTTATCAAATGCTCCAGTCCTAATTCAGAGAGTATTTCTTCTTTTTTTAGATTTTTTGCAAATTCTACTTCTTGTCCTTTAATCATTTGTGTCATTACAGAAGTACAAGCTTTACAAATGGTACAACCGTCACCATGCCATTTAATATCAGAAATTACATTATCGTTTACTTTCATTTGTAAGGTAATACTATCACCGCACATTGGATTTGCATCATGTTGAGAAATATCAGGATTTTCTAATTTTCCTTCATTTTGAGCATTTTTTGCTTCATCAATAATTATTTCAGTATAGATTGGATCACTCATAACTTAAACAACTCTGCTACTTTCTCAAGTGATTTTATTAAATGATCAACGTCTTCTTTTGTATTGTAAATGTAAAAGCTTGCACGATTAGTAGCTGATACATCTAATCGCTCCATCAATACTTGAGCACAATGATGACCTGAACGAACAGATATCCCATCTCTATCAATAATAGTAGCTACATCATGAGGATGTACATCATGGAAATTAAATGAAATAACTCCTCCTCGTTTTAAAACGTCTTTTACTCCATAAATCGTAATTCCTTTTACTTGGGACATTTTTTCTAATGCATATTTTGTTAATTCAATTTCATGGTTTCTAATGGCATCCATTCCAATGTCAGTTAGATAATCAATCGCTGCAGCAAAACCAATTACATCTGCAATATTTGGGGTTCCTGCTTCAAATTTATACGGCAAATCATTCCATGTTGTTTCATATTTATGGACCTCTCGAATCATGTCACCCCCGCCATGAAATGGATCCATAGTTTCAAGGACATCTTTTCTAACCCATAAAATTCCAACACCGGTGGGACCTAACATTTTATGAGCTGAAAACGCAAAGAAATCACAGCCCAATTTTTCAATATCAACTTTCATGTGAGGTACAGACTGTGCACCATCTATCAGTGTCTTCACTCCTGCCTTTTTGCACTTGTTAATTATTTCTTCAGTGTTAGTAATAGTTCCAAGTACATTTGACATTTGACTAAAAGCAACTAATTTTACTTTTCCAGTTTCAAGATAGGAATCAAGTTGGTCTAAAAGTAATTCTCCATTATCATCTATACCTATGTATTCTATTTTTGCACCTTTTTCCTTAGCTAAAAGTTGCCATGGAACGATATTACTATGATGCTCGTATTCCGTAGTTACTATAATGTCCCCTTGACCGATATTTTTTCTTCCCCATGAATAGGCTACAAGGTTAATTCCTTCGGTAGTACCTCTAACAAAGATTATCTCTTCACGATTTTTTATGTTTAGAAACTTTGCAACCTTATCTCTTGTTGATTCATAAGCAGCAGTTGCCTCTTCTGCTAGAGCATATACAGCACGATGAATATTTGCATTATGATTTGTGTAATAATCCGTTATTGCATCTATGACTTGAATTGGTTTTTGAGTTGTTGATGCATTATCTAAATATACTAATGGTTTTCCATCACGTACTGTTCTTTGCAGAATTGGAAAATCCTTCTGAATGTTTTCAATGGATATACTAGATTGCATGCTTAAACCTCCACGTAAACCTCATTGTCATCAATTTTTACATTATACGTTTTCAGTGATTCTTCTGCGGGCGGATTTTGGGGTTTACCGGTGTTTAAATCAAAAACTGATAGATGTAATGGACAACGAATTCCTTCTTCGCTCAGTATACCAGTTGAAAGATCAGCTTCTGCATGAGTACAAATTCTATCAGTTGCAAAAATCTTTCCGTCAAGATTAGCTAAAAGAATTTTCTTATCATCATGATCAAATCCAAACAATTCTCCACTTGATACTTTATCAGTATCACATACTTTAATCCAATTACCCAATAGAATCACCTGTACTTGTAATGCTGTTCAATTTCGGCATTCTCGTCATATCTTGTTTCTTCAACTTCAACTATTGCTTTGAGCTGTTCATCATTTTTAATACCCAAATCACGTCCTTCCCATTTAGATTCTATTAGATATGCTATCCATGCTCTTACTTGGTATGACATTTTTCTAGAAAGTGGTTCTAAGAATCCTTCAACAATAATTCTTTCAGCTTCTTCTCTGCTTAGACATCTTGTTTGAAGATAGAATATTTGTTCTTCATCTATTTGAGCTACAGATGCAGAGTGTGTTGCCTTTACATCATTTGTAAATATTTCAAGTCCTGGAATTGCATCTGATTTTGCTCCTTTATCTAGTAAAATAGAACGACCAGATAGAAATGAGTTTGATTTACTTGCTTCTTCTTTGATGCGTATCATTCCTTTGAAAAGTGATTTTGATTTATCTTTTAGAATTGACTTTTCTATTACTTTTCCCTCAGTTGAAGGTTTTTCATGATTAACATTTGAGCTGATATCAAATGCTTGATCATCATTTCCAAAAACTACTTCTGAGTCATTAGCATTAGCTCCTGTTCCATTTAGGTAATAATCAATTCTGTAACGTGATAACATTGCACCAAACAAACCCAAATACCAGTTTATTTTTCCATCTTGAGCAACATTAGATTTTCTAGTTGAAAAGTTAACTGCGCTATTATCCATCACTTGTAAAGTTGTTCCATCTAGTTGACTATTTTGTCCTACACTTACATTAAGTAATTCAAGATATGCTTGTTGATGAGAAGTTTTTGGAGCGTATAATTCTTGAATAATGCTTGCTTTGCTACTTTCTTCAGTTACAATTACATTTCGAGATATGGTTGATGCGCCATCTATTGAAAGTGAGGATATAATATGAATTGGTTTTTCTAAAACCATATTTCTTGGAATGTGAATGAACATTCCCGAATTAAATGCTGCATTGTTTAATGCAGTATATTTATCTTCATTAGAGTTAGTCGATTCCAAAGTTTTTTGAATAATGTCGCTATGATTTTTTAATGCATCATCAATTGATGAAATTACCAGTCCTTTTTTTTGGAACTCATCAGGCAAATTTATTTTGTGAATGTTAGAACCAATTTGAACAATTGAGATTTCATTTTCAAGTTCTTTTAATCTATTCATAAGAAAATCTGGAATGGAGTTATCTGAATTAATTGCCAATGAAACCTGTTCAGGATCCATTCTATTTGCATCGGTATACTTGTTGTATAGTGGAGATGTCTCTAGTGGGAGACTTTGGTATACATTAAGAGAATTTTTCCTATATTCTTTTAGCCAGTCTGGTTCATTTTTTGATGAAGATATTTCATCTATGTGGCTAGAGCCAATTGTAGATAAAGCAAGGTTTTGCATAGTTAATCATAATGTCTTCAAAGATAATGTTTAACCTACTGAATCATCCATCTCTAACTTGATTAATCGATTCAGTTCTACAGCATATTCCATTGGAAGCTCTTTTGTGAAAGGCTCCATGAATCCATTTACTATCAATGATAATGCCTCTTCTTCAGAAAATCCTCGAGTCATGAGGTAGAAAATTTGTTCGTCACCAATTTTTCCAACTGTTGCTTCGTGGGTAATGGTAGCATCTTCTTGGTTAATTTCCATGTATGGATAAGTATCAGTCTTTGATGTGTCATCTAATAGTAAAGCATCACATCTTACTGAAGCTTTTACGTTTGTTGCACCTTTTGCAACGTTAAGCAATCCTCTGTAGGTAGAACGGCCATTTAAGCGGCTAACTGATTTTGATGTAATTTTTGATGTTGTATTAGGGGCTAGATGTACCATCTTTGCACCAGTATCTTGATGTTGATTCTTTCCTGCAAATGCAATTGATAGTGTTTCACCATAAGCTTTTTCGCCCATAAGATAAACTCCTGGATATTTCATTGTAAGTTTACTTCCAATGTTTCCATCAATCCATTCAACTCTAGCACCTTCATATGCATAAGCACGTTTTGTAACAAGATTGTATACGTCATTACTCCAATTTTGAATAGTTGTATATCTTAGTTTTGCATCTTTGTGTGCAACTAATTCTACAACTGCAGAGTGTAGAGATTCAGATGAATAAACTGGTGCTGTACATCCTTCAATGTAATGTACTTCAGAACCTTCATCAGCAATGATAAGAGTTCTTTCAAACTGTCCAATGTTTTCTGCATTAATTCTAAAGTATGCTTGAAGTGGCATGTCGACTTTTACTCCAGGTGGAATGTAGATAAATGATCCACCACTCCATACTGCACTGTTTAATGCAGCAAACTTGTTATCTTCTGGAGGAATTATTTTACCAAAATATTTTTTAAAAATTTCAGGTTGTTCTTTTAATGCAGAGTCAGTATCTAAAAATAATACTCCTTGCTTTGCAAGATCATCTCTTAAATTATGATATACAACTTCTGACTCATATTGTGCCCCAACACCTGCCAAGAATTTCTTTTCAGCCTCTGGAATACCCAGTTTATCAAAGGTAGCTTTGACATCAGCAGGTACATCGTCCCAATTTTTTTCAGTTTTTTCAGTTGCCTTTGCATAATAGAAGATATTTTGGAAATCAATTACACTTAGGTCACCTCCCCAAGTTGGCATTGGTTTTTTCATAAAAGTTTCATAAGAACGTAATCTAAAATCAAGCATCCATTGTGGTTCATCTTTCATTTTGCTAATAGCAATGACAGTATCTTTTGAAAGACCTTTTTTGCTAAGATGCACATACAAATCAGTTGAATCTTTAAAATCATATTTTGAATAATCCATGTCAAGATTCTCAGTAGTCATGCAAAAAATAACTCCGTTATGATATTAATAGCTTCTTCCACCATTACTACTTGGAGATCGGAGTAGGCGGAGCTAAATTAAGTTCAATTAATAGGCTAAGCTAATGAAAAAATATTTTTGATTGTCTGAAAAGCTCCTGGAACAGTATGAACATCTGCTACAGTGTTGTTTACATTTAATTTGTTTAGCTCTTCTGCAGTAAAAGGACCAATTGAAACAATTTTTGTTTTATGTAAATTGTTTAATAATGTTATATTATCATAATCTTTTTTCATAATTTCAAAAAATGCTCTAACAGATGATGCACTCGTAAAAACAATTCCATCAACTTTGTTTTCTGAGAATAATCGCCGAAAATTATTCCATTGTGAGGTATCACGAAATGCACATACATCATAAAGATGGATTTCTTTAACAATTATCCCAATTTTTTCTAATAGAGTTCTTAGAAACGGAGTAGATGCACCACTCCTGGGTACAATTACTTTTTTTCCAACTGCATTTAATCTTGTAAAAACTTCACCAATTCCTACAGATGAATACCGGTCTGGCATGTATGCAACTTTGATTCCTTTTGATTCTAAAGCAGTTTTAGTTTTTGGTCCTACTGCAATTACAATAGTGTTTGCCACTGCAAGTTGTAATTTTTCATACATTGAAATTTTTTTTGCAGAATCAAAAAGAAGTTTAACTGCTTTTGAGCTCATAAAAACTGAATAATCAGGATCATCTTGCTTAATTGATTCAAGAAATTCATCTACAATTTTTTCTCCCTTGCTTACTAATTCAATTGTAGGTAATGGAATTGGTGTTGCCTTTTCATTTGAAACTAAATCAACAAACTCTTCAGAATCTTCTTCAGAACGTGTTATTGCTATTGTTTTTCCTTCCATTATTACTTCCATCCTATAGTTTTTGAGAGATTAACTACTTTACCTATTATAATTATAGAGGGAGGTTTGATTTTCTTCTGAGTAACTAGTTTAGATATATTTGAGATATTACCAGTAATCATTTTGTGTTTTGAGGTAGTTCCTTCCTGAATTACAGCAACAGGAGTAGTTTTAGCCATGCCTCCTTGAACAAGATGTTTACAAATTACACCTATTCTCGATAGGCCCATCATGATTACTATAGTATCAACTGAAGTTGCAAGTTTTTTCCATTTTACTTTCTCTTTTGATTTTTGTAGATCCTCATGACCTGTAACAAAAACTACTGATGATGCAAATTTTCTATGAGTTAATGGGATACCAGAATAGGTTGCAGAACCAATTCCAGATGTAATTCCTGGAATAATTTCAAATTTGATCTTATGTTTTTTTAGATGCTCTGCTTCTTCTCCCCCTCTTCCAAAAATTATTGGATCTCCGCCTTTTAGTCTAACAACATTTTTTTTAGTTTTAGCATATTTTACCATTAAATCATTGGTACTTTCTTGATGGCGATAATCATCTCCAACTGCTCTACCAACGTAAACTTTTTTTGCTTTTTTAGGAATCATGGCAAGAATTTTTTTGCTAACTAATCTATCATAAAGAACTACATCTGATTTTTTGAGAAGCTCAACTGCGCGTAATGTTATTAATTTTGAATCTCCAGGTCCTGCTCCAACCAAATACACTTTACCTGTCATTTTTTATTCCATTCCTCCACCTTTTCTCTCCAATTTAATGCAAGTTCATTTACTCCTTGTTTGTTTAATTCTTCGCCTACTTTTTTTCCTAGTAAATGAGGTTCATTTTTGCTTCCATTCTTTTCAATAATAATAGATTTTTTTCCATCAATAGAATACACTGCAACAGTTAGTTTCAAATCATCTCCGTTGGACTCAGCATATGCACCAACAGGAAATCTACAACCTGATTCTACAAATTTAGATAATGCTCGTTCAGCTTCTATTTTTATTCTAGTGTCGTGGTCTTCAATTTTTTTTAACATTGAAATTGTTTTTTCATCATCACTTCTACAAACTATTCCTAAGGCTCCTTGACCTGGAGATGGAGGAAAGTCAGTTGTTGAAAGTTTTGTTACTTTAACATCAAGTCCTAATCTGTTAATTCCGGCTTGAGCTAGAACAACTCCATCATATTGGCCTTCATTGATTTTTCTTATTCTAGATTCAACGTTTCCTCTAATTGGTTTAACAACTACATCTGACCGTATTCTAGAAACCTGAACTGCTCTTCTAAGACTACTTGTACCTATTACCGCGTTTGATTTGATATTCTCCAGAGTAGAGCCGTCAGATGAAACAAAAACATCGTTAATTTCCTCGCGTATTGGAATGCAACTAAGACTAAGATTGGGGCCTAATTCAGATGGTACATCTTTGAGGCTGTGAACTGCAAAGTCTACCTCCTTTTCTGCAACAGCTCTATCAATCTCCTTTTCAAAAATACCTTTTTGTTCTAGTGTAAATAATGGTCTTGAATCAGTGTCACCTTTCGTAGTAATTGTCTTGATTTCATAATCTGAATCAGGATTTACTTTTTTTAATTCAGAAATTACCCAGTTTGTTTGAGCAAGAGATAACTTACTTCCTCGGGTGCCTATTGTATACTTCATTTTTTCACCAATTTGAGTGCGGTTTGATAAGCATCTAGTGTTTTGCTTAAGTCAGATTTAGCATGTGCATCAGATAAGAAAACTGTCTCAAATTGAGATGGTGCGATAAATATTCCACTTTTTAGCAAAGAGCGAAACATTTTCTGGAATTTTTTTGCGTCTGCCTTTTTTGATGTTGTAAAATTAGTTACTGGTTTGTTTGTAAAAAATATTTGAAACATTGAACCTGTAAAATTAATTTGGTGTGGGATTTTCAAGTCAGTTGCCATATCATCTATTGCTCTAGATAGAAATGCACAGTATTGTTCTAGTTTTGGGTAGATTTTATTTTTTAGCTTATTCATGGTTTTGATAGATGCAATGGATGCTGAAACCGATATTGGATTGCCAGCAAATGTACTGGCTTGGTAAACTTTTCCTTCAGGAGTAAGTTGGTTCATGATTTCTTTTCTTCCACCAACTGCAGCAATTGTAAAACCATTTCCAAGAGCTTTTCCTAGAGTAGTAAGATCAGGTTTTATTCCAAAATGTTTTTGTGCACCTCCAGGGGATACACGAAATCCAGTAACTACTTCATCAAAGATTAATGGAACATGATATTTTTTTGTGATTTTTCTAATTTCAGAGAGGAAGTTTTTTTCAGGCAATATCAAGCCCATATTTGCTAAAATTGGTTCAACAATTACACCTGCAACGTCATTATTTTTCTTTAGAACTTTTTCTAATTCTTTTGGATTATTGTATTGTACTACTAGAGTATTCTTTGAAACTTCAGAAAGACCTCCATCTGAAATTGATATTCCGTGATGCGCAGAACCTGAACCCGCTTTTACTAAGACAGAATCATGTGCCCCATGATAACATCCTTCAAATTTAATAATTTTTTTCTTCTTGGTATATCCTCTTGCAAGTCTAATTGCAGTCATTGTAGCTTCACCGCCAGTATTTACTAGTCTAACTTTATCTATTGAAGGAAAATTTCCAATAATTAGTTTAGATAATTCTATTTCAAGCTCTGTCGGTGCACAAAATAAGGTTCCTTTCTTTAGTTGTTGTGAAACAGCAGAGATGATTTCTTTTCTTCTATGACCTAACAATAATGCACCGTAACCATTACAGAAATCAATTAGCTTGTTACCATCTTCATCCCAAATTGATGAACCTTGGGATTTTTTTACAAAGAATGGATAGGGTTCAATATACCTTACAGGGCTGTTCACACCTGAAGGAATTACACTTTTTGCTTCAGCAAATAACTTCTTTGATTTCAATAACTAACGCTATTTTTTGGTATTATTATTCGTAATACGAAGATTCCAGGTTCGAATCTAGTTATTTTTTTCATTCAATCTTTGTTTTGCAAACTTATTTCTAAACAAAAATGCTACTATCATAGTTCCAACATACGTTGCTGTCCAATATAACCACAAATCCCCCATAACGCCTGAAAATATTGCAGGGGCTAATGCTCTGGCAGGATTCATAGATGCTCCGGAGATAAATGCAAAAAAGAAAATATCTAATCCTACTATTCCACCAATAGCTATTCCGCTAAATCCTCTTAGACCTTTAGTGTACACTACTGTAAATATAACAGCCATTAGTAATCCGCTTGCTAAGACTTCAATTCCAAAAACTAACGGTAGTGAAAATTCATAGTTTGGCACATTTACTCCTAGATTCGCTTCTGTTCCGATAACTGACATTACAAACAAAGAACCAAGAATTGCACCAATTAGTTCTGCTGCAAAATAATAGGCTACTTGAATTTTTGAAATATGACCTGTAATGTAGTAACCTATAGTAACTGCAGGATTAAAATGCGCCATAGATATTTTCCTAAAAGAATAAACTCCAATTATTAATGCAATAAATGGTGCAATTGCTGCATACACAAATCCAGGAGTTCCATTGATTTGAGCATCATAGACAATTGAACCAGTAGCAAAGACTACTAGAAGAAAAGTCCCAATAAGCTCAACAATAAAAATTTGTAAATTAGACAAATTTTTCAGGCCTTACAACGCCAACATCACTGACATATACTATAATAGCATAATCAGAAAACATTGTTCTTGTAAGCTCTTCTACAATATCTTGTAATTTATCTTCAGAGAGTACTATCTCAATTTTAACATTTTTTTCATTTTGAAATCCTTGTCCTCGAAGTCCTTTCGAACCATCTCCATCCACCTCATATGTGGTATATCCAGAAACTTTATGCTTGTGTAAGATTTCAATTATATTTTTTTGTGCTAAAATTTCACATGTGATCGTTAAGAGTTTTACATTGAAAAACTTCATTAAATCATCTCAAAAAAGTTGTTGAATAAGTCTATCGATCCTTCTACATTATGAGTAATAGATGACACCATAAACATGATTGGGAGCAGTACTATGATGTTGTATGGAAATGTGATTCCTAACGCAGATGTGATGTATAGACTTGGTTTAGCTTGAGGAATTGCATGTCGTAAAACCGCTGGCGCTGCAATAAATGATGCACTTGCAAGTAATAATCCAAACATTACTGAACCGCCTAAGCTAAGTCCAAGAATTGTTGCTACTAAAACTCCTATAATTCCATTAATTGTAGGCATTATTATTGAGAATCCAATCAAAAATACTCCAACCTTCTTGATGTCATCTAGTCTTTGGCCTGCAATTATTCCCATTTCTATAAGGAAAATCACTATTGCACCAGTGAATAGATCATCAAATACAATTTTGATTGGTTCAAATCCGCTCTCTCCAATCAAATATCCAATGATAATGCTTCCAAGCAAAATTACAATGGCTTTACCAGTTATAGATTCATGAAGTACTTGAGTGAGTTTAGTTTTGGTTTGTTCTAATCCTAACATTCCCAAGTCTTTTTCGTTTTGAATGTCATCTCTTGGCATATTTTTAGCAAGAGACTGTTTTTTTGCTCTAACCTGTTTTGCTACTGCCATGTTTGTCAAAAATATTGCTAGGATAAAGGCAACTGGTTCTAATACTGCCAGAATTGCTGCTAAGTATCCTTCTGATTCTGCTCCTTGGGTTTTCAAAAATGATAGTCCAACTGAGAATGTAACTGCGCCTACTGCACCATAAGTTGATGCTAATGCATATGAATCAAAGATGTTGAATTTTCCTAATCTACGTAGAATTTGATAATGATTCAAAGTAAAGAGTAAAGATAATGCGATTGCTACAAACATTGGAATTAACATTTCTTCAAAGCCTGTATTTCTCATCTCAATTCCACCGTGAAGTCCAATTGCAGCTAAAAGATAGATAGGTAGAAATTCTGAAATTGCTTCTGGGATTTTTAGATCAGATTTTATTCGTGCAGCAATTATTCCAAAGAGAAAAAACAATACAATTGGAGTTAAAATATTTGCTTGGATTAATTCTAAAATTCCCATGTGAATACCTGAAAAATTTTACACTGTCATAAAAATCAAGATAAAATCCAATTATCAAACAAATAGATGAATAAGGTATGTAAAAGCAATTCCAAGCCCAGCAGCACCAGGAATTGTAATTAACCATGAAAATACAATTTGTCTACTAACTTTCCAACGAACTGCAAATTTTCGACGTGCTGCACCTGAACCCATAATTGTACCAGTAATTGCATGAGTTGTACTTGCAGGAATTCCAAATGTAGCAAAAATAGCTAGCATCAATCCTCCTCCAGTTTCTGCGGCAAATCCTTGATAAGGTCTTAACCTTGTGACTTTTAGTCCAAGCGTTCTAATGACTTTATAACCACCAAAGAAAGTTCCTAACCCCATTGCAGTTGCTGCTGCAAAAATTACCCAAAGTGGCATTGTAAATTCTTGGATCATGCCGGCAGCAAATAAAATCAGAACAATTATTCCCATGGTTTTTTGTCCATCATTTGCTCCATGAGTCAGAGCAAACCATGCTGAAGATATAATTTGTAATTTGCCAAATGTTTTATTTACTTGAGCTGAACGTTTGCTTGCAAAAATAGTAATTATTAGACTAGTGATTAACAAACCAAAAATAATTCCTCCTATTGGAGCAATTACAATTCCAGCGAAAACTTTGGTTAATCCGCCTAGAACTAATTTTTCGAATCCCAATCCTGCAATTCCTGCACCCATTATTCCCCCAATTAGAGAATGGCTGTTTGAAATTGGTAACCCGAAATATGTACAGACAGTACTCCAAGTAATTGCTCCAGCCAAACCTCCAATAATCATGAAGATGGTGATATCATCAAAAGAAACGATTCCCTTTGCTATTGTTGTAGCTACTGCCACTCCGAAAACAAAAGGGCCTATAAAATTTGCAGCCGCAGATAATGAAACTGCCTGTAGAGGAGTTAACACTCGGGTCCCAATCACTGTAGCAACAGAGTTTGCTGAATCGTTAAATCCATTAACAAAATCAAATACTAGTGCTACTCCTATAGCAAAAATAGCTAACTCTAACATAAAAAAACCTAGGCGTATTTCAAAACGATGTCTTCTATAACATCAGCAACATCTACACATCTATCAGATGCAGTTTCAATTGCTTCATAGATGTCTTTGAGTTTTATGATGGTAATAGGATCATTAGATTCGAATAATTTTCCTACAGCCTCTCTATAGAGATCATCAATGTTATGCTCAATGTCACTAGTAGTTCGACAATGATTGATTAAATCCTTATTTCCTTTCATGTTGCCGAGTTTAGAAATCATGAATTCTACTTCTTTAGCAGCTTTAGCAAGTTCTTTAGCAATTTCAAGCATGAATGGTGGAGTGAAAGTTATGTTGTAGCTACACATTCTCCCAGAAATTCCTTCAATAAAGTCAATTACATCATCAGTTTTTGAGGCTATTCTTTGAATGTCCTCTCTGTCTAAAGGAGTGATAAATGTTTTATTTAATTCAGCAAAAACAGATCTAGTTAATACATCAGCTTCTCTTTCAAGAATTTTAATTTTAGTTTGATGTTCTTTAGAATTTTCAATATTAGAAAATAATTTTACTAATTCTTCAGAAACTTCGACTGCTTTTTTTGATAAGTTATTTAGAATTGTTAGAATTTCTTTTTCGTTTGATTTAACCCAAGAAAGCCATTGTCCCATAACGTTGCATGATTATTTGAGATTAAATCTCTGTACTCCATATACTATATGGCATCTATATAGAACTCAAAATTTTGCGATCAGAAAAAAACTATTGTCGTCCCAGACTTTTTTGTTTGTTTTGATAATCAATACTACTTTCTGTATCTGCGTATTCTTTAGTGGATTTCATGTTTTCATAAACAGGATTAAGTAGATTTAGGGATTGACATTGAAATTCGAACTGGTCAACTACTGCAAAACCTTTTCCTTGGGTCCAGCCTTCTTCATTATCAGTTTTGGTGAACACCGAATAATCATTCACTTGACAATCAAAATATTCAAATGCACGTTTTTGCTCTGAACCTTGTGAAATTACAATTTTTACATCAAATTCTGTTTGTTGATCTTGTTGAGAACTATCACTTTGTGAATTTCGAAATAAGAATGAACGATCTGTAGACTTGTGTAAAAGTGGATTTGAGCCCACTATTTTTTCTAATTCAAAAACAAATATCTCTTTAGCTTGAAAACCACTAACTTGTCTAAAGACTTCAAAGTGAGATACTTCTGAACCCTCGTTAAAATAAAAAATTCCCGTTATAACAGTGTCTTCTGCAAAATTGTATCCTTTATCTTCACCAGATTCTTGAGCAATAATCTCATTTAGTGAAAACCCTTCAAGTGAGAGAATTGTAAAACCAACTGTAACAATTAATGAAGCAATTACAATTTTTTCAAATTTCCGCATATAAGATGTTAAATTTTTGTTTGTTTTAGTCATTAAGAAGCTTCTCATCTGGATTACCTAATCTATTTTTGCTATAGATAAAAGTATAGAGTGGTCTTTCTATATAGAACATCATTATAAAATAGAAACCTAGAAAAAAAATTAGGATTCACATTTTATTTCCAGATCACCGTCTGGATCTTGATTCACATTACATGCATCAATGTCGTCTCCACCATCAATTACATCAATACCAAAGCTTCCAGAAATTACATCATCCCCTGATTGACCTTTAATGATATCGTTTCCATCTCCACCAGTTAAGTTATCAGAGCCTTCATTACCAAAAATAATATCATCCCCATCTCCTCCAAATATGCAGTCGTTTCCTTTTGCACCCATTACAATGTCATCTCCTTCTTCGGCAAATATTAGATCTGCGACATTTGTACCATATAAAATATCATCCTCTGGACTTCCCATTATCATGTTATAGTAAGAGTCTTCTTTTCCACATGCTTGTACATTGATTATTTGTGATGTACTAACAGTATTTCCAAATGAATCAACGGCAGTCCATGTAACTATGGTTTCACCAAGAGGAAATGAAAATGGAGCATTGTTAGTAATAGTTATTTCAGAATTAGCCAAATCAATTGCTGCACCTTGACCAACTTCTATTGGTGTTAGTAATGATTTAGCATCAATTGTAATATCAGAAGGTGCAAATAATTCTGGGGCAGTTGTATCAACCACAGTTATCGTCTGAGTAGAGCTTGCAGTATTACCACCTTCATCAGTAGCTGTCCAGGTAACAATAGTTTCTCCTAATGAGAAATAGGTTGGAGCATCATTTGTCACTACAACTTCACTAACTGCATCAGATGTAGATGGAGCTACAAGGGTAATGATATTTTCATCAGGCGAAGATGCCTCTATCTCGATATCATTAGGGGTTTCAATGGCAGGAGCAGTCGTATCGATTAGAGTAATTGTTTGAGTTGCATTAGCTGAGTTTCCAGAAGAATCAATTGCAGACCAAGTTACAATTGTTTCTCCTACAGCAAATGTATCTGGTGCATCATTGATGATTGAAGAAACAGATACTAAATCAGATGCCTCTGCTTGACCCAAAGTTACAATATTATTTTGTGAGTTTGTTGCCTCTAGAATAACGTCATCTGGTGCAGTAATTGTAGGCACAGTAGTATCTTCTACAGAGATTTGTTGCATGCTAGTTGCAATATTTCCAGATTCATCTGTAACAACCCAAGTAATTGTAGTTAATCCAAATGGGAAAAATTCAGGCGCATCGTTTGTTACAGATGCAACACCCACAAGATCATCTGCATAAACTCCACCAAAGTCAACAACATTTTGGGTTTCACTAGTAGCCTCGATTGTAATGAGTTTTGGTACACTTACAGTTGGTGAAGTAGTATCAATTACAGAAACTGTTTGAGTATCAGATGAAGTTAAACCTCCAAGATCAGTAGCAGTCCATGTGACAATCGTTTCTCCAAGTGGAAAAACTTCAGGTGCATCATTTGTAATTGATTGAATTCCAATAAAGTCAGTTGCAGTTGCATTTCCTAGTTCTACTAAATTGTTTAATTTTGAGCTAGCCTCAACTTGTACTGATTCGGGTGCAATAATAGTTGGAGGAGTAGTATCAATTACTGATATTTTTTGTGTATCAGTTGCAAAGTTTCCTGCAGCGTCTATAGCAGTCCAAGTAATCAAATGTTCACCTAATGAAAATACTTCAAGGGAGTTATTTTCTATTAAAATTACTCCAACTATATCTTGAGCACTAGCTGTACCTATTGATACATTATTAGATTCTGCATCTTGGGCCTCAATGATTACATCAGATGGCGCCTCAATTGTTGGCGCAGTGGTGTCTACTACTGAAATAATTTGATTAGCAGATGCATTATTTCCGTGTGTATCAATTGCGGTCCAAGTAATTGTTGTATTTCCTAAGTTGAAAGTTTTTGGAGCATTATTTATTATAGAATCTATTCCAATTGTATCTGATGCAGTTGCATCACCTATCTCAATTAGCATTTTAGAAGCAGACGTAGCCTCAACTTCAATATCTAATGGAACAGTAATGATTGGAGGAGTAGTATCACTAATTGTCACTATTTGGGTATCTGAAGCTATATTTCCAGAAGTATCAGAAGCTGTCCAGGTTACAGTAGTCATTCCTATTGGAAATGCATCTGGGGCATCATTTGTAAATGACTCTACTGCAATAATATCATAAACCCAAGGTAATCCTATATCAACAATATTAGCATCAATAGTTGTTGCTTCAAGTGAGATATCTTTAGGTGCTTTAATTTGTGGAGCAGTTGTATCAACTACAGTAACAGTTTGATCAGCAGTAATCGAGTTTAGTGCATTGTCAGTAGCATTCCAAGTAACAATTGTTGTTCCAAATGGAAATACATCAGGTGCATTGTTAGTTATTTGTAAAATTCCTGTAATATCATCTGACGTGGCATTTCCAAGTAAAATGTTGTTACTATCAACACTTGTAGCTTCAATAGTTATGTCATCTGGAATAATTAATGTAGGACTAGTTGTATCAATTACAAAAATTTTCTGAGTCGTAGTTGCAGAATTTCCAGACAGATCTTCTACAAACCATGTAATCATTGATTCCCCAAATGGAAAAACTAGAGGTGCATTATTAGAGATTGTGACATTTTGAACATCAATAACGGCTGGCTCCACAAGTGGGATCAAATTCTCATAAATTGATGTTGCCTCAAAAATAATATCTTCAAGAGGAATAATTTCTGGAGCAGTAGTATCAATTACACTGACTAATTGTTGCCTACTTGCTACATTTCCAGATGAATCAGCAGTAGTCCACGTCACAGTAGTATTTCCAATTTCAAAGAATTGAGGAGAATCATTTGTAATGGATATTATCTCTCCATTATCAATTACTACAGCTTCTCCAAGATAGATTTCATTTTTATCTATACTAGATGCTTCAATCACTAGATCTTTAGGTATTGATAGAGTAGGAGTAGTTGTATCTATAACATTTACAGTTTGCATTACACTCACAGAATTTGATGCAACGTCAGTAGCAGTCCAAGTAACAATAGTTTCACCAAGGGGAAAAACCTCAGGTGCGTCATTTGTTATTGAGATTACACCTACAGCATCACTGACCAACGGAGCCTCTAATTGAACTTGATTTGAGTCAGGAGTTTTAGCCTCTATAGAAATTTCAGGTAATGCTGTAATTGTTGGAGGGATTGTATCTACTACTGTAATTACCTGTGTGGCAATAGCCATATTTCCAGATCCATCAATGGCAGTCCAGATAATGGTGGTAGTTCCTAAGGGAAATTCTACAGGAGCATTACTTTCAAGTGATTGAATTCCACTTTCATCAACTGCCATAGCTTGTCCAACAGAAACAGGGGTAAGACCTGCAGTAGCTTCAATAAACAAATCATTTGGAGGAGTTATTACTGGTTTAGTCAAGTCTCCAGGAATTGGAGTTGGTTGTTGTAATGTTTGAGATGTTCTTTGAGAGGTTTCTTCTAAAGAAGTTGTTTCTTCGGATGTTGTTTCAACAATAGTTGGTGCTATTGGTGAACCAAACTTTTGAATTCTATGTCCGTTTGAATCAACAACAAATAATTTTCCGTCATTATCTAGTGTAATATCTTTTGGCATCTTAAATTGTCCATTTTCATTTCCCATACTTCCCCATGTGTTCAATGTCGATCCTTCTTGGGATATTCGTAAAATTCTATCATGTCCAGAGTCTGCTACGTAAATATTTCTAAATGGATCAACTACTATTCCTTGTGGGACCATTGCTAATCCTCCAAAATTTGGTCCATAGTCTTGAATAAATCCACCTTCAGAATTAAATTGAAATATTTTATTTTTACTTGGTTCAGAAACGTAAATGTTTTCTTCATTATCTAATGCAATACCATATGGAGATACAAATTTTCCACCGTTTGCGTCACTGTCTCCAAATTCTAAAATAAATTCTCCATTTGAAGAAAATTTTTGTATTCGTTGATTTCCAGTATCAACTACATAAACAAATCCACTTGGACTAACTGTAATTCCATTTGGTAAGAAAAATTGCCCCGGGGCATTTCCTTGTTCACCCCATGAAGAAATAAAATTTCCATTATAATCAAATTGTTGAACTCGATTTTGTTGATTGTCTACAACGTAAACTGTTTCATTAAAAGCAGCAACTCCTGCAGGAGACTGGAATTGTCCGGGGCCAGTTCCACTACTTCCCCATGCACTCAAAAATTTCCCATCGTTACTAAATTTTTGAACTCGGATATTTCCAAGATCAGTTACATATACATTTCCTAGTTCATCTATTGCAATATTTTGAGGAAACGAAAATTTTCCAGGCGTACTTAATCCTGACTCTCCCCATTGTAAGATATATGGATGGCTAGAACTTGTATTTGCCTCAGCATTCGATATAGTACTAGCTAGGCCAATAATTGCAAAAATTACCACTAGTGGTATTACTACTCTCAACAGAGGTGAATTTCGATATATGAAAAAGATCTCAGGAGTTAGGATTTGTTGTAGTTTTAGTCAATTTTGGCTTAAATTAGAAGGGTTTGTTGACTTCACGAGTAAAAACATAGCTTGCCATGGCTATCATGACTACTACAAAAACTGCAATTATTCCAATACTTAGGGCACTATTTACGCCCTCGTATACTCCAGTCATCATACCTCGAATTAAAAGAACGGTATAGGTTACTGGATTGAGTTTTGCTGCAAATGCTAACCATTCAGGTAAAAGCTCCAATGGAAACAAAGCAGGACTGAGCATAAAGAGAGGCATTCCCAGAAAATTAATTATTCCCCAAAAGGTTTCTTGGGATTTTGCAGTAGCTGCAACCATTACTGAAATTCCTGAAAATCCTAATGAGAATAGTATAACGATTGCCATTATCGGTGCAATCAATATAGGATTAGGAAAGCTAACTCCAATTGCAAGTGCAATACCTAAGACTAAAGTTGCTTGAAGGGCGGCAATTAATGATATTGCAAACATTTTACCTAATGCAATTGAAGATCTTGAAATAGGAGAAGTCAAGGCTTTATTCATAAATCCATAACGTCTATCCCACAACGTGTTAACACCTCCAAAAATGCTTGTGAATATTGCAGTAAGTATGATTACTCCAGGTGCCATAAACTCAATGTATTCACCAGCAAATCCTACTGATTGAATTAATGGTTGTGTTCCTGCAAAAGTATTACCAATTACAATTATCCAAACTGCCGGTTGAATTAATCTAATTAATACTCCACTTTTTGATTTCCTATATCGTTTAAGCTCTCGCCAAAAAATTGTATAAGTATCAGATAAAATCATGCACGTATCCTCTTCATTTTTGCATGCTCTCTTCTTTTGTTGAAGTTGTCTGAATCATCTCTTAGTTCTCTACCAGTATAAGAAATGAAAACATCATCAAGCGATGGTTGAGTAAGCGATATAGAATTAATTTTTATTTCCAAGCCTGATGACAATTGAAAAATTAATGGAATGACTTCTGTTCCTTTAGATGTAAATACGGTAATACCATTTTGATTAATAGAAATATCTTTAACATATTCAATTTCTTTAATTTTAGAAATTAGTTTTGATTTTTTTTCTTCATCATTATTTACTGTAAAAGTAATTACTTCATTTCCTAATGCATTTTTCATTGTTTGCGGGGAATCAATAGCTTGAATTTTTCCATAATCAATAATTCCGATTCTATCACATAGACTATCGGCTTCTTCCATATAGTGAGTGCTTAGAAAAATTGTCATCTGAAACTCTTCATGAATCTTTTTTAGATATTCCCAGATTTTTCTCCTGGTTTGAATGTCAAGGCCCACAGTAGGTTCATCTAAAAACAGAACTTTTGGATGATGTAAAAGACCGCCTGCAATATCCAATCGTTTTCGCATGCCACCAGAATAAGTGATTACTGCGGCATCTTGCTTTTCTGTTAATTCAATCAGGTTTAGAATTTCATCGATCCTTTTGTTAACTAGATTTTTTGGAATATGATTAAGTCTTGCTTGTAAAATTAGATTTTCTCTCCCTGTAAGATATTCATCAACAGAAAGTTCCTGTTGAACATATCCAATGTGTTCTCTAACCTTCTTTGCATCAGATATTACATCATACCCTGCAACTTTAGCACTTCCAAATGTAGGTTTTAGCAAAGTTGTTAAAATCATCATTGTAGTACTTTTGCCAGCTCCATTTGGGCCCAAAAAACCAAAGATCTCACCCTCATTGACTTTGAGGGAAATATCATCAACTGCTATAATGTTTCCAAATTTTTTGGATAGAGAATTTATCTCAATTGAGTTCATGAATTGAAAGTTTTTTGCAATTATAAATTGCTAACACTCTGACATTTGAAATATTGGGTAGTAATCGAGTTTAGATCCTAAAAAAAAATTTATTCTGGTAAATAATTCTTGGTTCTATGAAAGGTCTTTGTCAGGTGTGTTTTAGTTCAAATGTTGATGTTGAACTTGATGAAGGAAAAACGATCTGTTTTAATTGTATAAATGAAAAAAATGAAAATAATTGAAGATTAATCTAGTCGTTTGTATTGATCTTTGGTTATTTTCAGAATAACTTTTTCTCCAACTCCCCATACATGGGATTTGGATATGATTTTTGAATGCATCAAGCCATCTGTAACTTCAATTGATTCAAGTTCAGCTGTGTCAGGATTTCGATGTAGTTTTTTCACTTTACCAATTTTATGACTGTCAATATCAACGACTTGGGAATCAGTTCGTATTGGTGGGATGTTTAGTAAAAGTGATTCTTTAGTGAATTTGTCAATGTAATCATTTGACAAATAGTAGTCTTTTCGAAAACCTTCGTGGATGGTAACTCCAGATACATTAAGAGTATCTCCATTGATGTGAATATGTTTTACCTTTCCATATTGAATGCCTTCTCTATCTATTACCTTTTTTCCAGCAAATTTATCGGCTGTTGCCAGATTTTCTGGAATATCTTCTAGTGTGGTTGACATGTAGGCATATGATGAGATTTCCTTATGGCATCAGATATCAGAAATTCCTATCAAATAGGTTAAATTCCTTGACTAAGAAATTTTGTTCGTGAATTTCGAGAATAATCAGGTTTTCAAGGCTCTTCTGATTACAAAGGGTAGAAAAACTGGCAAAGAGCACGCTGTAATGCTTAGAGCAGTTTCATATAATGAAAAAATTTACTTTTCTCGTCATAGAGCAGACGGAGATTGGATAAAAAACGCAATTTCTAATTCGGAAGTTAAAGTAGAATTTGATAAATCAAGTTTTGTAGGAAAAGCTACTTTGGTAACTGATGAGAATTTAGCAAAAAAAATTTCTGAGTTAAAATATCCTGGTGAAGATAGAGCAAAAGAAAGTAGAGTGGTTTTACAAGTATCCCTGAATTAGGTTACTCTGGACAACCGTCTTGGTCGTTGTCGCCATCAAAGTCTTCTGGATCTGATGGGCAAGCGTCATAGTCATTGTGAATTCCATCCAAGTCGGTATCATGCTTGTATCTTGATTGTTCTGGGAAGTTATCTGGACAACCATCTTTATCATTATACTTGTTCCATGTTTCAGGTTCTGTTGGACATGAATCTACATCATTTGGAATTGTATCTCCATCACTATCAGTTGTTGAGCGGAGACTGGTTGGAAAATCGTCTGGGCATCCATCCCAATCAAAGTATCTGTTAAATGTTTCAGGGGATGCAGGACAAACATCTCGTTTGTCTGGAATACCATCACCGTCAGAATCAGGTAATGCGATTGTAGAGTCAGGACACCCGTCTTGATCTAAGTATCCATTAAATATTTCAGCTTCTAGTGGACATGCATCAATTGTATCTGGATATCCATCATTATCAGTATCTACATCAGATGAAAGAGCTTCAATTGAATCAGGACAACCGTCTTCATCTAAGTATCTATTATAAGTTTCAGATTGCAATGGACATGCATCAATTGCATCTGGTAAACCGTCGCTGTCAGTATCCCTTAATGGAATATAATCATCAGGGCAACCATCGGTATCTAAAATTCCGTTAAATGTTTCTGCAACTGTTGGACAATTATCTAATTCATCACGAATACCATCACCGTCAGAATCAAACGTAGGTCGCTCAGAGATTATTCCATCAGGACAGCCATCAGTATCATCAATCATGTTGTATGTTTCAGGTTCAAATGGACATGAATCAAGTTTATCAAAAATACCATCTGCATCTGAATCAATTCCACGCTCATAAGGTGGGACATCAGGACAACCATCAGTATCTTCAAATTTATTCCATGTTTCAGGTTCTGATGGACATTGATCATCATTGTTTAAGATTCCATCTCTATCAGAATCAGTTAGACCACTACCTAGAGGAATTGTATCAGGACAGCCATCAAGATCATAATATCTATTCATAGTTTCCATTAGTCCAGGACAAAAGTCCATATGATCAGGTACACCATCACCATCAGAATCTGGAAGAATTACATTAGAATCTGGACAGCCATCGTCATCTTGGAATCCGTTAAACGTTTCTGGTTCAAATTTACAATTATCGATTGCATCAGGGAAACCATCATTATCAGAATCAACAATTGGTACTGTTACATCAATAGTGTCAGGACAACCATCATGATCTAAGTATCTGTTATAATTTTCAGGAACTGTAGGACATGTATCTAAAAAGTCAACTATACCGTCTCTGTCAGTATCAATTTTTGACATAAGTTTGTCAGGACAACCATCAGTATCTAAAAGTCCGTTAAATGTTTCAGCACTTGTGGGACACTTGTCTAAATTATCAAAAATTCCGTCACCATCGGTATCTGGAACTCCTGCTTCAGTACCTGAGATAGTATCAGGACAACCGTCCTCATCTTCGAATTTGTTGTATGTTTCACGTAAGTCAGGACAACCATCAAGATGATCCTCTATTCCATCATAGTCCTCATCATACCAAGGAACAAAGTCTGCAGGACATCCATCTATAACATTACCATATTGAGGATCATAATCTTCTTTTAAATTTGGACATAAATCCACATCATCAGGAACACCGTCTTTATCAAAATCAGTGGCACCATAACTCATAGTCGGTGCTGACATGAATAGAATCATAAATAGAAAAGATATTGTGAATATTCCTCTATACAACTTATAGTATGGCAGATTTTTTTGGTTTTTAACCGTTACTCTTCTTGTATTTTGAGGTATCAAGCAAATATTGGCGACGAGATTTGAATAGATCTGACCTATCTAATAGTAGGAAATATAGTAAAAATTAGATCAGTTTTTAGCTATTAGTTATCAGGACAGCCGTCCTGATCTCTATCGCCATCATAATCTTCAGGCTCTATTGGACAAGCATCTTCATCATCAATTACTCCATCTTGATCCTGATCATGGATTTGTCGGGCTTGGTCAGGGATTTGATCTGGGCATCCATCCAGGTCTTTGTATTTATTCCAAGTTTCAGCCTCTGCTACACATTGATCCTCAGAGTCTGGATATCCATCCTTATCTAAATCAGGTTTAGAGGGACCTGTACTTGCTGGAGGAATAATATCAGGACATCCATCATGGTCAAGATAGCCATTACGGTTTTCAGGAAGTGATGGACATTGATCTTTTATATCTGCAAATCCATCGCCATCTCTATCATTTGTTCCCAAGTTTACACCTTTTCCACCAGGTACAGAATCAGGACATCCGTCATCATCCTGGAATCTGTTGTATGATTCGCGATAATCAGGACATGCATCAATTGCGTCTGGTATGCCATCACGGTCAGTGTCTACATTTGGTATGTAATCGTCTGGACAACCATCAAGATCTAAAATTCCGTTGTATGTTTCAGGTTGACTTGGACATGAATCAATTCTGTCAGGAATTCCATCCCCATCTCCATCAGGTGCTTTTCCTGCTTGACCAGTTGAGATATCTGGACAACCATCTTCATCCTGGAATTTGTTATAAGTTTCAGCAACATCTGGACATTCATCTATTGAGTTTGGAATTCCGTCGTTGTCTCGGTCTATACCAGTATCAAAGTTATCTACATCTGGACAACCATCTTCATCTTCAAAGTTGTTGTATCTTTCTCGTTCAGTTGGACATTGATCTTCAAAGTCATATACTCCATCATAATCGGTATCGATTTTACCACCTGTAGGCTCTGCACCTGGAACATCAGGACATCCATCTTTATCTAAATAATTGTTAAAGTTTTCTCTTTCAAAAATACATTGGTCCCATCTATCTTCAATTCCATCACCATCAGTATCAGGGAAGATAAATCTTTGATTATTACTCCAGAAGCTTGATGGATCTGTATCAGGACAACCGTCTGCATCTTCAAACATGTTATAGACTTCACGCACATCGGGGCAAGCATCTACATCATTAAAAATACCATCTCCATCAGAATCAAAATTAGAAACTCCATCAGGACATCCATCAAAGTCTAAAAAGTTATTGTAAGTTTCTGGTTGACTGTAACACAAATCAATTCTATCTGGTATTCCATCTCCATCATAGTCTGGTGCACCAGTTGATTTTTCACCCGGTATATCTGGGCAACCGTCTTCATCTTGGTACTTGTTATATCTTTCAGGTACAGTTGGACATGCATCTACAGAATCAGGGATTCCATCATAGTCAGTATCCATAATAGAGGTACCTGGAGCTACATCAGGACAACCGTCTGCATCATTGTATTTATTTTTAGTTTCACGTTCTGTTGGACATAAATCTTCATCGTCGTACAATCCATCAAAGTCTGAATCAATTGGACTTCCTGTAGGTTCTGCACCTGGAACGTCTGGACATCCATCCCAATCTAAATAATTGTTAAAGTTTTCTCTTTCAAAAATACATTGGTCCCATCTATCTTCAATTCCATCTTTGTCAGAGTCTGGAAAAGAAAATAATCTTGCACCATCTACAACTAAATCAGGACAACCATCTTCGTCTTGGTACTGATTGTAAGTTTCACGTACATCAGGACATGCATCAATTGAGTTTGGAATTCCATCCCTATCAGAGTCATTCAAGTCTGTAAATTTATCGGGACATCCATCGTGATCAAAATACTTGTTGTAAGTTTCTGGTTGACTGTAACACAAATCAATTCTATCTGGTATTCCATCTCCATCATAGTCTGGTGCACCAAGTGAAACACCAGTTGCTGTATCAGGACAACCATCAGTATCTTGGAATCTATTATAATTTTCTGGAACTGTAGGGCATGTATCATTAGAATCTATTATTCCATCGTAATCGGTATCTGCAATAGATGTACCAGGAGCTACATCAGGACAACCGTCTGCATCATTGTATTTGTTTTTAGTTTCACGTTCTGTTGGACACAAGTCATCACTATCATAAATTCCATCAAAGTCAGAATCAACTGGAGCCCCAGTACTTTCCGCACCAGGAACATCAGGACAACCGTCCCAATCTAAATATTTATTAAAATTTTCACGTTCAAAAATACATTGATCCCATCTGTCTTCAATTCCATCGCCATCAGTGTCAGGGAAATGATATGATTTTGATTTACCAGTTACTGTGTCAGGACAACCATCAGTATCTTGGAATTGATTATATGTTTCACGTACATCAGGACATGCATCAATAGAGTTTGGAATTCCATCTCTATCAGTATCAAGATTTGAGCTAGCATCATCAGGACAACCGTCAAGATCTAAAAATTTGTTATAAGTTTCTGGTTGACTTGGACACCAATCAATCGCATCTGGTATTCCATCTCCATCAGAGTCAGGAGCTCGTTCACCGGCACCCCCACTATAATCGGGACAACCATCCTCATCTTGGAATTTATTCCAAGTTTCGGCAACATTAGGACAATCATCATCTTGATCTTCTATACCATCTCCATCTGTATCATGATAAATTCCATGTCTTGAGGGACATCCATCAATAGCATCTTCATAGTCTTCAGCTAAATTTGGACAATCATCTACACTATCAGGAATACCATCTCTATCAACATCAGAAATTCCAGCCTGTGAATATGCTGGAATAGTACCTACTGTAGTTGTTACGAGCAGTAAAAACCCTAACAGAATTTCTTTCCTCATTTTTTCCTAAAATACACAAATCCCAGGCGGTTAATAAGGGATACGGATATTGGCTTATTGATAACTTGCAACAATTTTGTTAAAACCTATTGAAACCCTATCTACGCGATCAAAGTCGTCATATTATGTGAATTATTGTGCTAGCTCCTCGCCTATCCATTTCCTGGCCATTTTCCATTTCAGAAACAATTACTGTAAATGAAACAACATCTCTTTGTTTACATTGTTCTGCATTTAGCTTCAAATGCATATCTAGAAGATCAAATTCTTCATTTGAAAGATTTGATTCATCAAAAAAGACTTTTCCAGTTGTTTCAATTCGAAATCGTTGTTCTTTATGATGAAAACCTAACTTTGTTTTTCTACCCTTTCGTCCAGCTGCTTTAAGATTTACATCAATGATTCCGGGTTTAGCTACAGTATACTCTGATTTGTTATTTACAAAAACACCTATTTGAAATGGTTTTCCAGCAGTAGCTTCTGCCATTTTTTGTACTCCGTCATTCATAACAACATCTACTCCTTTAATTGACTGAGACACTTTTGCAATCCAATCATTTGTACGCTGTATTATTGCAGCAATTTCTGCACGTCTTTTTTTATCTTCATCTGGTGGAAGTTTGTAATAATCAACCCATTCAAGATAATCGCCAGATATGTCTTTGATAAATTCCATACAAGTTACTTTATAATCTTCTAAACTACTTGCACGTTCTGAGCTTTCATCGGAGCGTAAGCTATCATAATCCATAGGTAATGCCATGATACTCAAAGATTATACATATACAAAAATCAATCTAGATTTTAGGACAAATAACAATGTATCAATGAATATATCTAAGATTTTATTATTTTTTGATATGAGTTTTAGAACAATTACCAAGGATCTCCAAAAAGAATTAAAATCGAATCTGCCACAAATTCGGTTTCTTTTAAAAAAAAGCGAGGGTATTGCATACTCAAAAACAACTGAAATAGGTTTTCAGGTAGGAAGAAAATATAACATAAAATTAATAGTAAATTTTCCTCATCGTGGAAAAATTAATGACTTTGATGCATATGGAACACAAGATCTTAGCATTATTGTTGATCAAAGTAAAACAAATTTTCCTATCGATAGAAGTATAATTAAAGAAAAAGCAAAGGAACTTTTTGGTGATGTAAAAGTCGAAGATGCCTACATGTATGAAGGAAAAGAAGGAGTCAAAGTCTTTTTTGAAAAAGGCAGAATAGATATTTTACCTCATTCGTTACATATTTGGTGCAAGTTTACAGAAAAAGTTACAGAGTATTGTGATTGGTTATTAGAAAAAGTCTATGAATTAAAACAAGACAATACACTTGCATCTAATAATAGTTAGAAGTTGTAAATTAACTAGTTTGGATTCTCTCTAAGATGTTTTTAGCTTCCATATTTTCAAAGTCAACATCTAGAACTTTATTGCAACATTCAGTAGCTATATCAAATTCCTTCAAAAAAACATGCACGTTTGCTTTTAGAAGAAGTGCTTCTTGATCGTATCCATTGATTTCTAAAACTCTATCAAAATAACTTAGTGCAGATTTTGCATCTTTTAAAATATAGAAAATACTTCCCATAATGAATAGAAGATCAGAGTCATCGGGATTTTTTTGTTCCAAACTTTTGCCAAATTCAACTGCTTCTTTGTATTCTCCGTCCTTGACAAGTTTTCTTAGTTTCCTTTTTGGGTGACTAAACAATCCAGACATTTAATCTCATAATTTTTTTCTAAGTTTTAATGAAGACTATGCAATCTTCATTATACCATTTTGTATAAGATACTGAATGCCAGAAACAAAGTCTTTATCAGAAATTTGATTACTAGACCACCAACCTGCGTTGTTTTTAATCCAAGATGGAATTTCATTTGAACCAGTACCACTTCCTGGGGTGGTTGATGGAATTTTCATAATTCCTTGATTAATTAAAAACTGAATTCCTGATACAAAGTCAGAGTCGCTAATTTGATCATTTGCCCACCAACCTGCGTTGTTTTTAATCCAAGAAGGAATATCAAGACTGGTACCAGGGGGTTGTGGAGGTGTTACCTTTCCGCCAATAGGAATATCAATTTGAAGAAAGTCTGGTGCGGTACTTGGAATGACTGATTGTGGCGCTAATCCATAAACCCAAATTACATAATGAGCAGTTCCAGCTTTTTCTTTGACTAGTGTAGTAGTATGAACCTGGCCTGCCTGTGAATATAAGAAATTACGTCCCTCCTCATTAGCTATTGATCTTATAGGAGGTAATGTTAGTTTGTCATCAACTACAAAGATATCATACTGTACTTGGTTAAGAAATTCAGTAGTATCAAATTTATTTTTAAAATTAATGAACCATTCTATTCCACATCCAGATTCAGGATCTGGTGGACCATATCTTAATTCAATAAGATATTTGCCATCTTTTGTTGTTTTTTGGATGTCTACCAAGTCATAATGTGAAGTGCATCCTTCACCTATTCCAGCGCCTACAGGAGTTGATTTTATTCCAACAAATGGATCTGAATTCACATATTGTTTATAGTCTAAAAGTGAAAATCGATATTCTTGTGGAGGAATTCCTTCTGACACTTGAGTCCAAGTACTTGCTTTAATTGGAAATGGAAAACCATCAACTACCCAAACTTTACTTTCTGCCCCTCCTGTTTTCCATTGAATACGAACTGTGTCATATGTTCCAGCTGGAACGGTAACAGACTCTAAAGCTGTTGGAATGATTTGTTCACCGCCAATGTTTGCAATTTTTCCCCATGATGGAGATGAGAATTTTTTTTCACCTGAAGAATCTACTGCAATATTTTTAGTAGCATATGCTGACAACCAAACTACTGAGGATTTGAAGGCACCACGATAAACGCCAAGTTCAGGACTTCCACCACTTGGTTCAGGAGCAATTTTTCCTAGTTCCATATTGCCTTTGACAATTTTATTTCCATCATAAACAACGACTTGTGCAAGCCATTTTTCTTCAGTTCCTACGGTAATTGTTCCTTCAATCCATAAATTCATCTTAAAGGTTGAACAGTCTTTGTAATCAAGATGACATATGTTATAAGAAAAAAAATCTCCTGTTTTTAATCCCTCACCTACATACCATGTACCTTGATGATCAACACCACCGCTTTGATATTGTCCATATGCTGTAGGAATGAAAATGAATCCTGTAAACAGTACTCCAATTAATGAGATAGATAATAGAATGGCCTTCAAGTAATCTTATTTACGCAGTTTCCTGTTTAAAAGTTGTTCAAATAAGCAAATATAGAGGCACGATTTTTTATGTATAGAAATGTGCGAATGTGCCAAAGTTCATCTTTTTGAAGTTGAATTCAAACTGGCAGGAATGACTGTGGTTCCCACCCACAAAAACTGTGGTGATGCATTAAATGAAAAACAGGCCGATTCATTTCAAAAAGAATTAGTCAAGTCATGGGGATTTGAGGAAGAAGAATCAGATTAAAAAAGAAAAGAAAAGAAAAGTTTGTTGTTTATAGTTGTGATACAGCTTCTTTGCATACATCGGTTTTACATTTGCAATCTTCACTACAAATACAATGACCCTGCATTGCACAATCACATGAATAATCTGGATCGCCGCTATCTGCTTCGCATCCACATGCTTGATCTGTCATGAAAAACGGATCTCCTACCTAGTTTTAAAAGTTTTTCAAAAAATACGAGTGAAAGAATCAGTCATTTAGAATTGAGAGTAATTCATTTGAAGTCTCATGAAGATTAATTGCTTGTTGCTCTAGCCTAGTCATGTCGTTTTCAACATCAAATGCTACCTTCAAAATATGAATTAATTCAGGGGTTCTGTGTAGAGAATCTTTGATTTTCATAAAGTTATTTCGATTAATGTATCCTAAATAAAAATAACAGTCAGATAGCAGTGAATTTTTTATTAGATAATCATGTTTCTTTTGAATTATTTTTGAATGTTCATTTTTTTCTATCATGTCGGAAAATCCCATTGTTGATTTACACATTCTAGAAAGTAAGGAAGGAGTAGCCCTCTCAATGCCAATACTTTCATTGACTGTGCTAAATTTTTCATTGATTTTATTTTTTTTAAATTCTCTAACATGCTCTAACATGTGTGAAGGACTAGGACGTACATTATTTGTTAGAATAATAGCATCAGCCAGATAGTATGCAGCACATTTTACCCAAGATGATGCAAATGGATCAGAGTTTTTAATACATTCTTTAGTTTTTGTAGCACAAACTGCTGTTTCAACCAAACAACTTTTTGTATAAGCATTGAAGATTTTTTCTTTTTTTTCTGAGATTTGTGAGAGAAATATTTTAAGTTCCCATTTTTCATCCCATAAAATTTGTAAATTGCTGTATTGAGTAAGAATTTCTGACCGTGTTTCTTTCATAGTGCCGTGATGAAGTCTAACTGTTTCATTTCCAAAATCCATCAAAGAATCGTTTTCATCTTTATCATCAAATACTGTTATGTCGTACTCACAAGAATCGTAACTGGTTCCATCATTTCTACATCCACCTAAAGCTATTGGAAACTCTGTTAAAGAAAATTTTTCAAGAAACTTTTGGGTATCCATGAAAGATTTTTTATTAAATTTTCTATAAACTATCCAACTAAGACAATTTTACCAAAGTATGGAATGTCAAAACATTCCTTTGTATTCTCAGAAAAACTAGCAATTTTCAATGTTTTGTATTTAAAGAAAACCTAGATCTTCTTTTACATCGGAAATAAATGACACAAGTATAGAATCAAAATCATTTAGTGCTTTTACGATATCATCTTGTGGAGTTTCTATAAGTTCTGAATTGATAACACTTTGAGATTCTGCAGATCCTAAATCATTTACAAAAATCAAACCTGCTACCGCTGCTACAAAAATTAGACCAACTAATACTCCACTAATTTCAACCATTTTTCATAGTGAAAAATTTTCTTATTCATATTGAATGTGATAAAAAATGAGTTTCTAGGAGAATATTCTTCAACAAAAATTGCCTAGAAAATACTAGATTATAAAAAAATAGTCTTCAATTTAATTTTCAAATACCTGACTTAGTAAATTGAAAAGTTGGAGCTTGGTCAAAGTGATTTCGGCTCTTGTTTCAATTATTTTAATAGTAATCTTAGAGGCTTGGTCATTAAAATCAGCAGGACGTGGATTGAGATGTGTTAAATCTTTCAAAGCCTGCTTTTCAGCTTGAAGTTGTTTAGTTAGATAAGCAATTTTTTGTTCTAGATTGGTTACAGTTGAAGATTGCTTGATGGATTCTCCTTGTGTAACTTGAATTGCATCAGCACTATCTGCTTTAATTTTTACTCCACTTACTTGGCAAGAATTTGGAGATATTTTATCAGCGAGTTTTACTGTTTTTGATTCAATTCCTGAAGTTACTAAGACAGAAGGTATTCTAACTATTTGATCACCAGCACAAATTTCAAAAACTACATCACATCCTCCTTGTTCAACAAGTTGTGGAGTTGCAGATAGTTTATTTACAACAATTCCAGTTAATGGTGTTCCAGTTATTGATGTAGGAACTTTAAGGTCTGCAGTTTTAATTTTTGGAAGCATATTGTGAGCATAGAGATATCTATTTAATTCTGATTTGGCATCGTTTAGCTGTGTTCTAAGATCAGCAAGAGTGGCCAGTCTTTTTTCTTCAGGTACAAAACCACTCATTGATTCTGCCTGTGCAACCCTAGTTGATAATTTAGTTCTTTCAGCATTTAGTTTTTCAGTTAAATCATTTACATTATTTTCAAGTTCTGTAATTTTTTTCGTTACTCCACCTTTGTTCACTAATTTTAGCATAATTGTTTCCTTGTCAGCTGCTTTAATTTTAACTGCATTAACTTCACATGTATTTGCAGGTATTCTATCTACTAATTTAACAAATCTTGTTTCGCTATCAGATGTAACAATAACTTCAGGTAATCTTATCGTGGCATCATTTGCACATACTTCAAAAATTACATGGTATGAAGAAATAGCTGGATTAGAACTTGCAATACCAGGGGCTACAGTTTGTTTAACAACTGCTTGTTTTGTAATTGTTCCAACAGATTGACGACTTTTTAGTGTCTGAATGAATTGATCAATTTTTGCTATATCAACTGATTTGGCCCATCCACTTGCAACTAATTTTTTTGCAGTCTCTGGTTTTACACATGTTGCTGCACCAGTAGTTTTTTTAATAATTTTATATAAATTTGCTTTACAAAAAATATCCTCATTTCCAATTCCAATAGACATTTGCTTTTTAGGATTTACCACATCAGCAAAAGCATCTAATGGAACGGCTAGACCTGTAATTAAAATGGTCATTACGGCCAAAGCGTAGAAATTAGTGATTTTTTGCATGTTGTATCCTACCTAAAACTGGTTATAATACTTTGGAGTCTTTTGTCCATTATAGAAAATAACCAAGTAGTTGACTTTATCTTATAAATTATCAACTAGTTTACGAAATTCAGAATTTCCTCAAATCCCTTTTTCCTAATATGCGATAATCTTCTGTTCAGATTTACAGATGAATGTGAAGATATCTGTTTTAATAGATGAAAAATTGGAAACTAGTTTAAGAATTCTTCAAGCAAATCTAATTAAAAAATCAAAAAAATCTGTAAGTTTTTCAGATACTGTAAACCAAGTATTAAACGAAGGAATACAGCATTTTAACAAAAATTCGAGTAAAGGAGGTGCTTGTAATTAATATGAGATGTGCAAACTGTGGAAATCAGTGTAGTTGGAGAGATCCTGATTGTAATAAATGTGATAAACCATTACAT